>JAJXZJ010000011.1 GCA_021780105.1 bacterium | reverse complement strand
CAGCGTCCAGGCCCGAACCCACGCCGACTTGATCACGGCCATCCGCCAAGCGCTCGCCCGTATCACTCCCCAAGATGCGCTCAATTGGTTCGCCCACTGCGGCTATAGCTTTTGTTGAACTGCTATAGTGAGAAATGGTATCATTTCATGATCGCCCGATAAAAGCGCGCCGGTTGGCCGAGGGCGCTTTGGTCTTTCCACTCCACCTTGCCGGTCAGGTTGGTGACGTTGGCCAGCTCCGACCACTGAGCCAGATCAGCGGAGGACTGAAGCGTAAACACGCGATTCGTCGGGCCAATGAGCGTCAGCGGCAGACCATCCGGTTGCAGCGGGCCTGTCCGCAGGAAGGGGGGCTCCGGACCGAGTTTCACCAGCCAGTAGTCCCAGCCCAGGTCGAGCGGCGCGGTCTTGTTGCCACTGGGGGGAGATTTGGAATAGCCGGCCAGCACAAAGCCGCCATCCGCCGTCGGTTTGAACGGCGTCACCGACATGTCCGGCGGATACTGTGCCAGGTCGTAGCCTTCGGTGTTGCTGCCGCCGAACGACTGGTCCCACAATTGGTTGCCTTCGGCGTCGATGCGCACCAGCCAGTAATCATAGCCGCCAAAGTTCGGACTGGTCTTGGTGCCGCCGGGTCGCGAGTTCGATTGCCCGCAGAGAATCCATCCCCCGTCGGGCATCGGCAGCAGCGAGAGACACCGATCGTCAGAACCGCCGCCGTACGAGCGGTCGCGCAGCACGTTGCCATCGGCATCAATCCACACCAGCCAATAGTCGTTGCCACCGTAACAGCGACTGGTCTTGTTGCCCGCGGTGGGCGTGGGCGCCGGCGCGGAGGAGGAAAAACCAGCCAGCACAAAGCCCCCTTGGACGGTGGTGTGGCAAACAAACACACGCTCCCGTCCCGTGCCGCCGTAAGACCGGTCCCATATCCTGTTGCCGCTGGCATCCAGGCGCACGACCCAGACGTCGCTGCCCTGATACAGTTGGCCTCCCGCCGGCCCAAAGTAAGGGCTGGTCTTATTGCCGGTGCCCGGCAGAGACATGGAAGAGCCCGCCAGCAGAAATCCACCGTCCGCGGTTTGCAGGGCGACCCTCGCTTCATCACCGCTTGACCCGCCGAAAGACTGGTCCCACATCTGGGTGCCCTTGGCGTCCACACGGACGATCCACATATCCCCACTTCCATATTTGGCAGCAGCCTTGGATCCGCTCGCAGGCGAGAACGATTCGCCAGCCAGCAGAAAACCACCATCGCTGGTCGGTTCGATCCACAATGCGCGGTCCACGTCGGAGCCGCCGTAAGCTGCCTCCCAGAGCTTCTGCCCGTCCGAGTCCAGGCGCGTGGCCCAGTAATCCAAGACACCATACCAGGCCGTCGAGCCGGTGAACCCGCCGATGACCAATCCGCCATCGGACATGGGCAGCGCTCTCACGCCAACATCGATGCTCGATCCCTCGTATCGCTTATCCCAGAGCTGGTTGCCCTCGGCATCCACCCGGACAAGCCGCGGGAACCACGTAGTCTGATTGATCGGAACCCTGTAAGGCACATAGCAGCCGACCAGGACAAAGCCGCCGTCATCGGCCGCAACCAGGTCATACAGGATATCGTCCTTGCCCGGAGCTGCGTAGGACTTGTCCCACTGGATCACCAGCGGGCCATTGGTTTGGGCGCGGGCAGCCGCCGGAAATGCGCCGGCCAAGGCCAGGGCGGCGAGGACTGCTCTAACGCGTTTGTCCATCCTTCGTGAGCGTATTCTCATAGCTTTCTCCTTCCTATGCTTAAGCGTTGATGGACGGCGGCAGGTCCGGCAAACCTTGCTCAACGTCTCCCTGGCCGGCAGCCATTCTCCAACCTCTAATGGCCTAGCACCTGCAATTTGATGTGCTCGGCAGGCCATCCATCAGCCGTGGCGCCCATTCCAGGAGAGCGGAATACTCCCACCTGGGTCATCTGCGCACGTCCGGGGGTGCCGTCCGGCACGCCGAAGGCCTCGCTCAGTGGCCCCGTCCCATTCGCCTCGATGGAGAGCATGATCATGTTTTGCGGGTGTTCAGAATACGCGACGAGCAGATCCGGCAGCGGCGCCCCCGGCGCCTCATTGATGAACACCCACTTCAGGAACGAATCGCCCAAGGCCGGTTCATCCCCGGCGAGCACCTCCAACGGATTGTGACCGAAAAGTGAGGTCAAGGTGTCGTCCAGCGGCGCCACGCCCATATCGGTGTTCCGGGTGTGGCACAGCACGGTGACTTCCGCGCAGCCATTGGGCAGCGGGCGCTCGATTACAGTCCCATCGATCTCAGGTCTGATTGAAATCTCGCCTCCGGATTGTTCTTCAAGCCACTGGGCGGCGAGGCCCGCATAGTCCACCGCCATAAACAGTCCTGCCTTTGGATCCGACCAGGTAAGCATATAAAACGGTGGCGGATAGACTTTGCCTTGCGCTTCCAGGAAGTCCTCGATGGGGCGGATGTTGACCGAGCGATCGGTCTTCTGGCCAGCACTGGCGGCTGTCCCACCGAGCAACAGGCTGGCCGCTACCGCAGCCACCGCCCAACCGGTGGGGTCAAAGACTCGTTCCATTCTGGCCACGCTTGCGAGTGACTGGTTGGCTATTGGACTTTTCATCGTAATCCTTTTCGTCTTTTAGGCGGTGAGCGCCTGACTTGTTTTGTTTGCGGAAGGACCGTCCCGCGGACGCCTTCCATTCGCTTCTCCGGGAAAGGCAGCCCGGAGTTGCGGAATTTGTTTCGAGAGAATGGTCTGGTGTGACAGGGCCACTTGGTTTCCCCGTCTTCCTCGGGCTGACGAACGTCTTTCTACCGGCGGCGGTCTCCAGCACCAGGGCGCTCCTGCGCCTGGATCTGATCGAGCGAATGCGCGCGCCAAAGCCGCAGCGTGCCATCGCGACCGCCGGAGAGAAGAGCATTGCCGTGGTCGGCGAAGGCGAGAGCCCAAATCCACTCGGTGTGGCCGGATAGGATGGCCACCTCATGGTCAATGTGCAGATGCCAGAGCCGGATGGTGTGATCCATGCCCCCGCTGGCCAGCGTGCGGCCATCCGGTGCGAACGTCACCCTGACCGCTGCGCCGGCGTGTCCGACGAGCTTCCGCCAGCGCCCTGGCCGATGGAGGTCCCAGAGGAAAATCGGACCCCGCACTTCCGGTATGGCCAGCCATTTGGCATCGGGCGAGAAGGCCAGGTCGCCGAATACACCCAGTTTCATCGGACTGCTGGCCACGATTCGGCCCGAGGCGATGTCGCGAATATGCACACGCCCTTCCGGACTGCCCGTGGCCAATCGTTTACCATCGCTGGAAACAGCCAGCGGTTGCTGCGGAAAGAACCCCGCAAATCCGCTGAATTCTCGAATCACCCGGCCGCTGGCTACGTCCGTCAGCTTGATCCCGGTTCCGAAGCCGCCCCCGGTGACCAGAACGGAACCGTTTAGGGCGTAGGCGATGTGGGTGATCTGACTCCTGTGAAGTTGGATGGGTTCCCGCAGGCGGCGCAAGGTGACCGCATCAAGGAAGGCGACCCGGCCATCGCTGCTTCCCACGGCCAATTCATGGCCGTCGGGCGAAAAGGCAAGCCCCATCAGTTGGGGTCGCCCTGGAGAGAAAATGTCGCCCGCTGTCACGCGGGTCAGGACCGTCCCGGTTCTCACGTCGCACAGGAGAAGCCGGTGGTATTCCGTCGCGGCCACGCGATCCTGGGCGGGCGAAACGGCGACGCCATAAACGATGACTTCCTCGGGTTTCATCGCGGGCACATCGGCCGGGGAAAACAGCATGTTGAACGGCTCGCCGGGCGGAACGGCGGACGTGGTCTGCGGCGGTTGCAGCGGCCAGATCCGGGCGGTGCCGTCATCACTGGCCGAAGCCAGGGAGCTTCTGTCCGCCGCCATGGCCAACCGATTGATGCGCGCACCGTGCCCGCGCCAAGTCTGGACTTCCTGGGGGCTCTCGAGGTTCCAGCAGCGAATGTTCTGGTCATAACCGCTGGCGAACAGACGCCGACCGTCCAGGCTAAACGCAATGGAGGTCGCGAAGATGAAATCGCTCCGCCCGGTCCAAAGGTCGGCTCGTCGCTTCACGTCCCGTAACACAACACGTTCATCCGCCCCGCCGGTGGCCAACAGGCTCCCATCCGGCGAGAAGGCGGCCGCGTAAACGGCATCAACATGGGCCACGGGCAGACTCGTCAGGTTGCCATCAACCAGATCGTACAGGCCCACATCCTCGCGGGCTCCATTGCAGAGCGCCAAGGTCCGCTCATCCGGCGAAAAGGCCACCGGCCCCAAAAAGCCCAGGTTCGTCTTGAGTGTCAGTGTCGGTCGTCCGCCGAGCGCCCCCGCGTGGAATTCCCAAAGGTTGACCGACACGGTATTCGTCGCTTCGGCAGCTAGAAAGTTTCCGTCAGGACTGAAGGCAAAATCCACCACCTGGCCTCGGGAAACTGGGATTGACAAGAGCAGGGCTCCGCTCCGGATGTCCCACACCTTCAGGGTGCCGCGGCCGCTGCCACTGATGGTACCCAGCCAGTCGTTGTTTCGCGGATAAAAGGCCAGGTGATCGACGGCCTCCGCATGCGCGGGCCAACGATTCAGCACTTTTCGGTTCTGTCGGTCCACCACCTCCACCCAACCGTCCACCGTGCCGAGGGCCACTGTGCGGCTGTCCGGCGAGAAGGCCACCGACTGGAAGCCAACGGCATTGGTGGCCAGCACTTCACTTGGACTGTCCAGGCACAGGCGATATAAATAGCGCCAGTCGAACCCGCGGAAGTCGCGCTCGCCGGGACGGGGCTGCAGTGCCCGCAACATCGCCAGCGCACCGCCTGTCTTTCCCTCCTTGATGGCCGCGTGGGCCAGCTTCATTTGCGCGGCGTAGAGGCGACCTTGGGCCAGGTCGCGGGCCTGGGTTGCCCGCTTCGCCTGCCAAGCCACGCCGGCGAAACCAAGCAGGAAGACGAGCGCCACCGCCGCGCTCAGCGCAGCCACCAGCGGTTTGCGCCGGCACCAACGCCACGTTTTGCCCGCCGGACCCACCGGCCGGGCCACAATCGTCTCGCCGTTGAGGAAATGTCCCAGGTCGTCCGCCAGTTCCTGTGCCGTCAGGTAACGCCGGCCCGACTCCTTCTCCAGACACTTGAGGCAAATCGTCTTCAGATCCCGCGGCAGGTGCGGATTCAACACCGTCGGCGATACTGGGTCCGTCGTTTGCACTTGCGCCAACGTGTCGGCTACAGTGGGCGCAACAAACGGCGCGCGCCCCGTCAGCAGGTGGTAAAGGATGGCGCCCAGCGAATAGACGTCGCTGCGTTTTCCGACCAACCCCCGGTGCGCGGCCGCCTGTTCCGGCGGCATGTAGTTGGGCGAGCCCAGAACCTGACCGCTGAGTGTCAACTCAGTTTCCTTCTCCAACCGCTTGGCCAGCCCAAAGTCCGTCACCCTCGGCTGGTCGTGTTCATCGATCAGCACATTCGATGGCTTGAGGTCCCGATGGAGAATGCCGCGCCCGTGGGCGTACTGGATCGCTTCGGCGATGATCTTCACGTAGGTGGCAGCCCACTTCGGTTGCAGCGGACCTTCCCGCACGATCTCCGCCAGGCTCCGGCCGGCCACGTAGTCCATGACAAAGAAATGCTGTCCCTCGTGAAAACCAACCTCGTGGATGGAGACGATGTTGGGATGCTGCAAGCTGGCTGCGGCCGCCGCTTCGGTCCGAAACCGCTGCAGCACCTCCGCGCTCGCCAGCGGGCCAAACAAGAGCATCTTGATGGCCACCAACCGGTCCAGGCTCACCTGCCGCGCCTTGAAGACCACGCCCATGCCGCCACGGCTGATTTCCTCCAGCAGTTCATAGTCGCCGAACCTCTGTCCCGCCGCGGCGCCGGAGGGGTATCCGCCGCCAGAGTCCGGCCCTTCTGACGCCAAGGCCCCGCCAACCGCCGCCTCGCCCCCCCCGTTCAGCGCGCTCTCCAGGGCGCAGCTCGGGCACACGTCGCGGGTTCGGCCACTGGCCAAGGCAGCGCCGCATTTTTGGCACCGGCCACCGTCGGCTGGACTGGACGGATTCATGGTCACCTCAAAACTGTTCCGACGCCGTTTGCGCCGCGGAGTCTTTCTCACTCGAACGGCACGCTTGCGATCTGAGCGACCGCCGATCCGCGGAATCGCTCGTCACTCTACGCCGTACTCCAGCAAAGGTTTTCGCAAGTTGCGCGGGTGATCCTCTTCAACTCCTAAGCACCGACACCAAGTAGCGAAGTTCTTCGTCGATCTCGGCCGTGGTAGGGACGGTCTGGGCGATTTCCTCCCGCACGAGGTCGCGGTGGCGCTGCCGCAGCCGATGAATCATGGACTTCACCGCACTTTCACTCACGCCCAGGCGGATGGCGGCTTCTGCGTAGGAAAGCGAACTCTGCTCGCCCGGCTCGAAACTCTGTAGGACTGCATAGGCGGCCTCTTTGCCCGCAGCCACAAATTCCCGGCGCAGCCGGGCCAGCGCCCGATCCAGCACCGTCTGCGCCCAACGGCGCTCGAACAGTTTCTCCGGCGTCAGCTCGTCCGGGATTTCGAGCCGGTAACGGTCCTCAAGTGATTCCTGATCCAGTGAAATGAATGTCCGGTCGCCCCCGCGCTTGAGCGTGGCGGCACGCTGGCGCTGGTCTGCGAGAAACTCTTTCAGCGTGTGCAGGAGAAACGTGCGAAACTTGCCCTTGGCCCGATCCGCCCGTGCCGGGTAATTCTTCCGCAAGAGCTGGGCGAAGAACTCTTGCGTCAAATCCTGCGCATCCTCGCGCCCATAGCCACGCCGGCGGACGTAGGCATAAATCGGATACCAGTAGGTGCGGCACAATTGATCGAGAGCGTCGCGCGCTCCGGGCAACTCTTCCCGGCTGGCCGCCAGCACCATGCTCCAATGTGTGGTGGCGAAAGCTGCGGAACCCGTTTCCTTCACTTCGGCAAGATGGTCCTCAACGACCATGCGTGATTATATGGCGTCGGTGGCTTCAATGCACGAACAAAGTTCGTCCACGTTCTTGGGCGGGCGCATCCGATCCATCCACAAATTGTCGGTTACGGAGCGCCAGCCTGTGGATGCACGGCAAACGCCTCGCTCGCC
>JAJXZJ010000077.1 GCA_021780105.1 bacterium | reverse complement strand
AGCCGACCACCGCGACGATCAAGTCCCTGGACTACAAGTCCCCCAAGGGCGTCAACGACCGCGACTGGGTCCGCCTGGCCTACGCCATCCTCCAAATCCCCGGCAAACCCTATTGACCGCGCCGGCGGAACACGTTTGATTCGATAGAGAACCCCACACCCACGACAACACAACATGAAATCCATAACGAAACTCTTTGGCGGGGCCGCTGTTTGGCTGAGCGCCTTGGTGTGTTACCAAGGGCAGGCGCAAATCCTGTTTTCGGACGACTGGGGCGCAGGCACACTCGACACCACCAAATGGCGGGTGGATCTGCAACCCTTTGAAAGCGGAGTCACCGATGTCGTCCCCAGCGTGGCGGGCGGCTACCTGACCTTCGCGGGCACGGACACGGCCGGTTATTGGGGAGGCGCGGCCGTGGCCACCATCCCCACGTTTAATGCCTCCCCGGAGACGAACCTGGTCTTTACCGTGGATCGCGCGAGCGAATTTGGCACTGGCACGGCCCATCGCAGTGCCATCTGGATCACTGACGCCACGCGCACGCATTACGTCTTTTTCGGCGACGATCAAGGCGAGGGAAGCTGGCACTACAATCGCATGATCGGGGCGACGGGTGACAACCCGAACGGCACCGGCGCGGCCGTTCCGGCGCTGGACCAGGCGCCTTACAACGACATGGGCGATCACATCATCAAGGCCGTCGTCAACGGCCAGACGGTGAAGTTGTATGTGGACGACGTTTTCGGCGCGGAGGTGGCGTTCCCGTTCACGACCGGCATCGTCTTTGAAATCGCCAGTTATGCGCGGGCAGTGAACGACACGGTCGGCAGCATGTTTGGGCCGGTCAGCGTCACGGCGGCCCAGACGGTGATGTTCAGCGACGCCGGCGGCAACATTGAGAACACGGCCCAACTCCTGGCCGGCGCGACCTCGACGAACATCTTTGTGCGCATTCCGGCCGGCCAGAACGCCACGCAGCCGTTCACCGTGACGGTCACGACGAGCGATCCGACGGTGGCGGCGCCGGTTGGCGCCGTGGGCGACACCCTGACCGTGACCTTCCCGGCCGGCGGGTCGAACATCCAGGCGGTGCCCCTCAAGGCGCTGACCACCGGTGGCGCGACCATCACGCTGCAAAACAGCGCGGGTGTGCTGGTGGGAAACAGCCTCCAGGTGCTGGTTCCTTACAGCGGCGCCGGCGTGGTGTTCCAGGATGATTTCCCCGGCTCTGCATTCGACGCCTCGAAGTGGCAGATCAACAACCAGGGTTTTGAAACCGGCACCGGGGACATGACGATCGCCGTCACCAACAACCAACTGATCATCGGCGGTGGTCTGTCGGCGCAATACTGGGGTGGAATTTCGCTGAAAACCACTCAAAGCTACGTGGCGACCAAGGACCTCAATCTGGTCTTCGATCTGGACTGCGATTCGATCACCTATACCGGCACTGCCGGCCGGCGCGGTGTTTTCATCACCACCAGCGACCGTTCGCAGTTTGTGTTTGTCGGCCAGGATGACGGCGAAACCGGTTGGGAAGTCAACAGCACCAGCGGCGGCAATCCGACCGGCGGCGGCACCACCATCGCGGCGTTCAGCGCGCTCAACGACGGCAATGCCCACCACCTCAAGCTCATCGCAGATGGCTCCACCGTGAGCTTTTACCTCGACAACATTTACGGTGGGCAGGTCGGCTTCCCGGTGCAAAGCGGCATTTACTTCGAGATCGGCGCCTATGCCCGCGCTCAGGGCGACACCGTGCAGGACGCCTACGCCAACGCGCAGATTTCGACGATCTATTCGCCCATCGCGGTGACGCCGGCGTCCATCACCTCGGCCATGAATCAAGCGCCGCAGACGGCCTCGGTGGTCATTTCGCCGGCCTTGATCTACACCAATTCAGTGACCGTAACCGTCACCAGCAGCGACCCAACAGTGGCGATCCCCGCCGGCGCGGTGAACGGGGTGCTGGCGCTGACGTTCCCCGCGGGTGGTTCGGCGACGAACACCTTCCAGGTGACGCCGGTCGGCGTGGGCACGACTACTTTCGTGGTCAGCAACACGCTCGGCGTGGCGGTGGCCAACAGTCTGAGCGTCACGGTCACGGAACCGCTCTACACGCTGCTCAGCGACGATTTCTCGGCTGGCACGATTGACACCTCCAAATGGGACGTGGACACCCAGCCGCTCGAAGTCAACGGCTCCCTCACCAACAACTCCTACATCGTTGTTACGAACGGTGTGTTGCAGGTGTATGCTGTATCGGGCGGCATGAGCGACGCCGCGGGGCTGTGGTGGGGCGGTCTGGGACTGGCGACCAAGGAGTTGTTCGCCGCCAGCCCGACGGCGCCAGTTTCGTTTGAGATTGACCGCGTTTCTCACGTGGGCACGGGGGCGGCCCGGCGCACGGCCATCATGATTGCCGACGCTGCGCGGCAAAACTGGGTGCTGTTCTCCGACGACGACCTGACCGGCGGCTGGGTTTACAACACGTCAGCCGGTGGCTTGCGCGCCAACAACACCATTGCCGCCTTCGCCGATCCCAAGTTCAACGACCTGGGCGATCACCGCATGAAACTGGAGGCCAACGGGTCCACGGTGAAGCTTTACCTGGACGGCGTGCTTGGCACCGAAATTCCCTTTGCCTACACCCAGGGCATCAAGTTCGAGGTTGGCGGGTATGCGCGAAGTTATCCGGATTCGATCCTGGGCACGTTCGACAACGCCTTGGTCACCGGGCCAATTCCGACGATCTTTACGACGCCGGCCAGCCTCACCATCGAGGCGACGCAGACCACGAATTCGGTGGTGACCCTGACGGTGCCGTCACAGATGCACCAGACCAACACCGCGCACGTCACCATCACGAGCGGCAGCCCCGCCGTGGCCATTCCAGTGGGTGGCACGGGCGGCTCGCTGACGCTCACGTTCGCACCGGGCGATCCGGATCAGAAGACGTTTGAAGTGTCACGCGTCGGCCAAGGCATCGCCGTCTTCTCGTTTGCGGACGACCAGGGTGTGCCGGCGACCAACACGCTCACCGTGGTGGCGCCCAACGGGTCGCCCACCGTGCTGTTCTCCGACAACTTCAATGCCGGAGCGCTTTCGAGCCAGTGGCTCGTGAACGACAGTTTCAAGGTGGAAACAAGCTGGGACTGTTCCGCCACGGCTTCGGCGGCGGTGATGGGCGGCTGGTTGGAGTTGAACCTCACCGTCGTTTCCAACTACTGGCCCGGCATCACCGTCACCACGGCCACGAACTTCCAGGCTTCATTGGTGGATCCGGTCATCTTCGAAATGGACCGGGTGGATCACCTGGACAACATCGCCAACGGTGGCACGGGCACGCGCTCCGGCGTGTATCTCTACGACGCCACGGGAACGAATTTCGTTCTGTTTGCGAACGACAGCGAAACCCCAGGCTGGAATTACAACCGCAGCATCGGCCAGGCGGGCGATAATCCGACCGGTGCCGGCACGATCATCGCGGCGTTCAGCGACGCCGCCTACTTGGATTACGGCCAACATCACATGAAGGTGGTCGCCAACGGCCAGACGGCGGACCTCTATCTGGACGGTGTGTTCGGGGTGGAAGTGCCGTTCCCATTCTCGACGGGATTGAAGTTTGCCGTCATGGCCGCCGGACGGGCCGTGAACGACACAATCACTGCTGACTTCGACAACGTCACCATTTCCGGGTCGAACACGCCCATCACGCCGGCGCAAATGACCATCGCCAGCCAAAATGGCAACATCCTGATCTCATGGACCGGCACCGGGACGTTGCAGCAGGCCGACACCGTGGTTGGGCCGTGGAACAATGTTACCGGTGCCGTGAGTCCGGTTACGATTCCGGCGGCGAGCCTGGCCCAGCAGAAATTCTACCGGGTTGTTCAATAGATTGTTTCCGATCGGTTGGTTGATGGGCACGCAGACGGCGTGAGTGCGGGTTCAAGCGCGTCGTCGAATACGAGCGGGGCAGCAGTGGCCAGGGGGCCAGCGGCTGCCCCGCTCAATTTTTTGGGTGAGTTCAGCGACCGCGCATCGCGAACCGTTTGCCATGACGGGAAGGGCGGACGCGCCCGGCGCCGGCATTGAAATCTTGCCGCAAGACTCGCCGGCGGTGTAACACTTCGCGCGTCTGCCGTGTCTTGAGGGGCTGTATGGCCTTGTCGGGCTGTCAGGTCAATGGACGAATCAAACCAGGCTGTTGCCGTGTTGCTGCCCCGCGTGCGGGCGCGCGAGGCGGCGGCGGCCGAGGCGCTGGTGGAGTTGCTTTATCCGGCTGTCATGGCGGTCGTCGAGCGCCGGCGGCCCCGCAGCGTGGATGCCGAGGACATCGCCCAGGAGGTTTTCGGCAAGCTCTTCCAGCACCTCGACGGGTTTCGCGGCGGCGCGCCGGAGCTGGGAGCCTGGGTTCGCCGCACGGCCTTCACGACCTGCCTCAACCACCACCGCTGGCGCAAAAGCCGGCCGGAGTTGCGCTGGGCCGACCTCCCGGAGGAACAGCTTGCGGCGCTGGAAGCCGTCCATGCGGACACCGCCGCGACCTCGCCGGCGGAGCAGGCGGGCGGACGCGACTTGATCGAAACGTTGCTGGCGCAGTTGCCGCCGAAGGAGCGGCTGCTCGTGGAAATGGTGGATGTCGAGCAGCGCGGTTGGGAGGAAGTGAAGGCCCTCACCGGCTGGAGCGCCGTGAACATCCGCGTCCGGCTGTTTCGCGCGCGCCGCAAATTGCGCCGGATTTTCAACGAACTTTTGAAAAGCGATGAGCCTGTCTGACCCCAGATGGAAACGTCTCCTTGCGCTGGCGCGCCGGAGCGAGCCGTTGCCGGCGGCCCCGCCGTCGCCGTGGTTCGCCCGGCGGGTGGTTCAACGCTGGCTGGCCGAGGAACCGGCCGGCGCGCGGCCGGGGTCGTGGATCCGCGTGAGCCGCCGCGGGCTGGCCTGGGCGGGCGCGGCGATGGTGGTGAGTCTCGCCGTGAACATCCACGTCTGGTGGCATCCGGATTCCCCGGAGCAGCTCGCCTCGGAATCGGTCATTCACTTTGTTTTGCCCCGATGAAACCGCGCGTCAAAAACATTCTGGTCGTCGCCGCGATCTTTCTGGCCGGTGTGGTCACCGGCAGCGTGAACTCGATCGGCGTTGGTCAACGGCTGGCCGAGCAGCGGCTGCGCATTGATCACTTTCAATCCACGCTGATGGGGATTTTGAAATCCGAGCTGAATCTGACGCCGCGGCAGACGCAGCGTGTCGAGCCGGTCGTCCGCCAGGCCTGCGAGGAGTACCGCGGCGTGATGCTGGAAACCGTCCAGCGGGTCAGCGGGCTTGTGCAAACGGCCAACGCCCGCATTGCCCGCGAATTGACACCCGCGCAGGCGGAGCGGCTGAAGCAGCTCGAGGCCGAACGCGAGCGCAATGTCCACCAGCGACTCAACCAGGAATTTCTGGAGAAGGACTTTCTGGGGGAATGACAAGAATCTGACAGCCGGCGCGCGACAGCAACAATCGAATGACTCTGATATGTCGTCGCCGCCGGTTGTGAGTGCAACGAATAGACAAAACCAAAACACCATAGCAACATGAAGAAATACCTGTTCACCACCATCCTGGCCGGCGCGCTCGCGCTGGCCGCCGGCTCCGCTCTGGGGCAGTCGTTTTCCGACATCCAGGGCAAGTGGACGCTCAATAAGAAGACCGACCGCTTTGGCGATGCGACGCAGACGGTCGAATTCAAGGACAACGCGTTCACCTACAAGGTCACCAGCAAGGAAGGCGACACGCTCCTCTACGCCAAGGGCAAGGCCAAGGTGGAGAAACTTGGTCCCTTCAATGTCGTCAAGCTCACGGACATCGAAGGCGGCAACTCTGATTCCAACCTTCAATCCGTGGACGACGATCGGACGATCATTTACTCGACGGGCTGGAATACGCTGACCGTGGCGGTGAATTTCGACCGCAGCCGGGACGGCGAGGACGTGGCGGCCGATACCTACAACAAGGCCAAGTAGCGCAAGAAGGCTCACGGCGGCCCTGCCCGGATACCAGCGGCGCCGGGCAGGGCGGGCCGGATGTTGTGCCACTCGTCAAGTTGGCCAAAAGTGGGGGGAATGGAAATGAACCTTGAAAGGAGAACTACACACGGCAGCAGTCGGGACGCGACCGTTGTGCATGGCGGTCACGGCGCAGTCTTCGTGCGCGCCTTTACGCTCATCGAATTGCTGGTCGTCATCGCGATTATCGCCATTCTGGCCGGGCTGCTTTTGCCGGCGCTTTCCCAGGCCAAGGCCAAGGCGCAGTCGGTTGGCTGCCTGAACAACCTCAAACAGCTCCAGCTCTGCTGGCAGATGTATGCCGACGACTACGACGACAACCTGCCGCACAACGTCGCCATGAATCCGGGCGATCTGGGGAACCGGGGCAACTGGAGCGCGGACGCCGGCTCGTGGTTGCAGGGCAACGCCTGGAGCGACACCACCCTCACGAACATTCAAAACGGAGTGCTGTTCCGCTACAACCAGTCGCCGGCCATTTACCGCTGCCCGGCGGACAAGTCCACCGTCCGCGACCAGGGCCGGTTGCCCCGGACCCGCAGTGTTTCGATGAGCATCTACATGAACTGGCAGCCGGATCCTGGAGATGCCGCCTACTCCACTTGCTGGCACAAGCTGGGGCAGATTCAAAGTCCCAGCCCCACGCGAACGGCTGTGTTCATTGACGAGAACGAGAAGAGCATCCAGCAGGCCGCCTACGGCATCAACGCGCCCGATTCGCTCAACCTGTTTGGCAGTTCGCTCTGGACCTGGGTGAGTTTTCCGGCCACGCGCCACGGCCATGCCGGGACGTTGAGCTTCGCCGACGGTCACGCCGAACTCTGGCGTTGGTTGGAGCCGAATACCGCGCAGATCGCGGGCATGAATGACTGGACGGTGATGAAACCAGCGGTTCCCAACTCGGATCGCGACCTTTCCCGCTTCTTCCAAGCGGTTCCAGAGAAGGTGCCGATACTCTGAGCGGGCGGCGCGTCGCTACCGGACGGTCTCACCCGTGGCAACCGCCGCATCAGCGGTTCGTTTCCGCGGGTAAGCCGGTCACACGAATACCCGACGCAGGTATTCAAGACTTCGGGAGGCGATGATTTCCGGCCCCTCGTCGAAGTTAAAAACCTCCACGGAGACATAGCCCGCGTAACCGACTTCTTTCAAGGCCGCGGCAATGGGCCGGAAATCCACGTCGCCAAAGCCCGGCCCCTTCAAGTTCCGGTCGTTGGCATGGACGTAGGCAAAATCCGGCCACGTAGCGCGGATGATCTGCGGTATCGGCACGGCTTCGGAACACATCGCCTTCACGTCGAGAATCACCTTGAAGCGGGGCGAGTTGAATTGCCGGGCAAATCGCACGGCTTCGGCGGCGGTGTTGACGAAGTTGGTTTCCACCGGCGACAACGGTTCGAGGCAAAGGGTAACGCCGCGATCCTCCGCCTGGCACAACGCGTCCCGGAAAACCTGCGTCGCCCAGGCCCAGCCCTGTTCCAGACTGACGCCGGGCAGAAGACTTCGTTGCTTGGGTGATCCCACAATCATGCAACCGCCGCCCACGTCGGCGCAAAAATCCACGAGCGCGCGAAAGTAATCCGCCGTGCGTTCGCGGACGGCCGTTTCGGGATGCGTCAGATGAAAGCCCTCAGTCTGGGCCAGCACCCAGTGAATCCCGGAGATCGCGATGCCGGCGCGCGCGGCCGACTCGCGGATTTCGCACCGCTGGTCGGGCGGAATATCCGTAACGCGGCGGGCCAGGGTGAACGGAGCGATCTCGATGGCGTCGTAGCCGATGCGGGCCGCCAGGGCCATCGCGTCCGCCAGAGGCCGGTCCTGGATGATTTCGTTGCAGATGGCGAATTTCATGACAATGCGGATTGATGCTCGGTTCGCGTTCAGGTTAGCGGATTGGGTTGATTTGGCAACGACGGTTGACGTCCGCGAACAAGCATCCGGTGAAACCAAAGTCCTTCGACTCAGGGCGCAAAGCCCGGTTCGACGAAACAACGCTTGCGCGCGGAACGCGAACGGCGGATAGTCCGGCATACCCCGGTCAAGCTCTATTAGTTGTGCCGGCTTTCAATTACAGCCACAGCATCTTGTGGTTTCAGCTTTACAAACCATGTGTTTGGCGATAAGGAAGCAGCAATGTATTTGAAGAATCTCACGGTGTTCGGTTTCAAGTCGTTTGCCGACCGGACTTCGCTGAATTTCCTGCCCGGCGTCACGGCCATTGTCGGGCCGAACGGCTGCGGCAAGTCGAACGTTGCCGACGCCATCCGCTGGGTGTTGGGCGAGCAATCCGCCAAGGCGTTGCGGGGCGGCGAGATGGCGGACGTGATCTTCAACGGCACCGACCAGCGCAAGCCGCTGGGCCTCGCCGAGGTTTCGCTGACCATCGGCGGGGTGGACCAGGAGCACTTGAGAGCTGCCGGCGTGGAACTGGCCTACGACGAGGTCACGGTCACGCGGCGGGTCTTTCGGGATGGCGGCAGCGAGTATTTCATCAACAAGACGCCTTGCCGGCTGAAGGACATTCAACAGTTGTTCATGGGCACGGGCATGGGGCGCGCCAGCTACAGCATCATGGCGCAGGGTAACATAACCCAGATTCTTTCCAGCAAGCCGGATGATCGGCGGCTCGTTTTTGAGGAGGCGGCGGGCATCACGCGGTTCAAGGCGCAAAAGAAGGAGGCGCTGCGCAAACTGGAGAGCACCGAGCAAAACCTGCTGCGCGTGGTTGACCTGATCCGCGAGGTGAAACGGCAGATCGTTTCGCTCCAGCGTCAGGCCGGCAAGGCCCGCCGCTACAAGCAATACATGGCCGAGTTGCAGCACCTTGACACGCAGCTCGCGCGGCACCAGTTCGATTTGTTGCAGACGGAAATCGGCACGCGGCAGGCGCGTCTCGAGGAGTTGCGGCGGGCGATTGACGCCGGCGTGGACGAGGTCGGGCGCGGCGAACAGGAACTCGCCGAGCTGCGCGCCCAGCTCGCCGGTCTGGAACGCGCGATCAGCGAATCGCAGCAGCGCGGCCTGGAATTGAAGGCGGAAAGCGAACGCCACGAAAGCCGCATTCATTTTGACGAGGAACGGCTCCGCGAGCTGGCCGGCCAGAACGCGCAGGCGTTGAGCGACATTTCCCAGGCGGAGGAGCGCCGGCTCGCGGCGGAGCAGGAACTGGCGGCGCTGGCCGAACGGCTCGACGCTTCCAGCGCGAAACTCGAAACCCAGCGAGAGGAACTGGCCCAACGCCGGCAGGTGTTGGAGCAGATCGAGACGGAACTCCGCCGGCAGCAGGACGCGTTGCGCCAGGCCCAAAGCGACACCTTTGCCGCAGCCCAGCAACTCACGCGGGTCCGGAACGAAATCAACACCCTTGATCTCCAAAAGCAGGGCAACGCGATCCGGCTCGAAAAGCTGTCGGCGGAGAAGGTGCAGTTGGAGGAGGAACGCGCGCGGCTGGAGCAACGACTGGCGGAGTTTGCGCGGGAATCCGCGGCCGAGAAACTCGATGTGCAGGCGCGCCGCCTCAGCGTGGAGGAGCGGCAGCAGCGGCTGCGTGAAATCCAGCAGCAGCTCGGCCAGATCGGACAGGAACTGGACCTGCTCCAACGCCAGCAGGCCACACAGCATTCGCGCCGCAGCGTGTTGCAGCAGCTTGACGCCAGTCACGAGGGTTTTGGCTCCGGCACGCTGGCCGCGTTGAAAAGCGCACAGAGTGTCCTGGGCACGCTGGCCGACCGCATCCGCGTGCCGGCGCAGTTCGTGTCCGCGGTCGAAGCCGCCCTCGGACACCATTTGCAGGTGGTGCTCGCCGAGCAGCCGGAGGCGGCGCAGCAGATCCTGGCCGATCTGAACACGAACAAGCGCGGCCGGGCGAGCATCGCCTCACTCGCGTTGCGCCACGGCAACGGCACGCCCGCCGGGCCGCTGCTCCCGCCGGAGACGGCGCAGCGGCTGGCCGAGTTGCAGTGCGTGCCCGCCCTCCAGGCGGTGGAGGCGGAGGACTCGGTGCGTCCGCTGCTGGCCAGCTTGCTTGGCGGCACGCAGATTGTGCCCGACCTCGCGGCCGGGACCGTGGCGTGGCGCGAGACCCACGGCGCGGTGGATTTTGTCACACAAAGCGGGGACCTGCTCAGCCGCCACGGCATTTTCACCGGCGGCTCGGCGAACGGTTCCGGCAAGACGCCATCGTCCATCCTTGGGCGCAAGAACGAGATCGCCGACCTGGAACAGCAACTGGCTGCGCTGGCGGAGCAGATTGCGGACGCGAGCCGGCGCAAGGGCGCGCTGGCGAGCGAACAGACCGCGCTGCAGGCGAGCCTGCAACAGGCGCAGACGGAGTTGCGGGCGCAGGAGGTGGCGATTGCCACGCGGCAGGGCGAGTTCAACGCGCTCCAACACGCCCAGCGCGTCCTGCACCAGAAGATTGACACGGTGGTGTTTGAAATCCAAAGCCTCGCCGTGCAGGAGCGCGAAGGCGAAGGAAAACGAGCCAGCCTGGCGGCCCAACTTGGCCAGCTCGAAACGCGCGAGGCGGCGTTGCAGCAACGGTTGGCCGAATTGAACAACAGCCTGGAGGCGCAGCGGCAGCAGCGTGACGCGGCCAACGGCGTGCTTACCGAGGCCAAGGTGGCGCTGGCGACCGAGGAGCAACTGTGCGCGTCGTTTCGCAACCAGCGCGCGCCGCTCGAACAACGCCGGCGCGAGCTGACGCAGTTCGTCGAGCAACGCCGGCGTGAGATTGACGCGGTGATTCAGCGCAAGGCGCAGGCAGAGGCGGAGATCGCCGAGTCGCGCGGCCGGATGGATTCGCTCTCGCACGAGCGTGAGCAGCAGAGTCTCCAGACGGCCGAACTTGGCCGCCAGCGCGACACGTTGTCCGCCGAAGTGAACGGTCGCGAGGAGGCGCTGCGCGGTCACCGGCGGCAGTTGACCGAATGGCAGGACCAGCGTGGCGCGCTCGAAGTGGAGGTGGCGCAGAAGCAGATGAGCGTCCAAAACCTGCGCGAACGCATTCAGCAGAAATATCAGATGAACCTCGACGACGTCCGCAGCGAGTGCATCACGATCACGTTTGCGGACGAAGGACCGGCAAAGATTGTCACGCTGACGCCGGAGGAGATGGCGGCGGCGGGTGTCTCCACGGACTGGGATGCGGTGGCAGGGCAGGTCACAACGTTGCAGCAGAAGATTGACGAGATGGGGCCGGTGAACCTGGTGGCCATCGAGGAATACGAGGAAACCGAGCAACGGCACCAGTTCCTGACCACGCAACACGAGGACCTGATCAAGGCGAAGGGGCAGTTGGTCGAGGTGATCAACCGGGTCAACGCGCAGACCAAGGAGATGTTCACGGACACGTTCAACCATATCCGCGAGAATTTCCGCGCCATGTTCGTGGAGATTTTTGGCGGTGGCAGCGCGGACCTTTACCTCGTGGACGAAGGGGACGTGCTGGAGAGCGGCATTGAAATCGTCGCCCGCCCGCCGGGCAAGCAGTTGCGCAGCATTTCGCTCCTCTCGGGCGGCGAGCAAACCATGACTGCCGTGGCCCTGCTGTTCGCAATCTATCAGGTGCGGCCAAGTCCGTTCTGCCTGCTGGACGAACTGGACGCGCCGCTCGACGAGTCGAACATCAACCGGTTCACGCGTATCCTGCAGCGGTTTCTGGCGCACTCGCAGTTCATCGTCATCACGCACAACAAGCGCACGATTGCGATGGGTGACGTGATCTACGGCGTCACCATGCAGGAGCACGGCGTCAGCAAGATCGTCAGCGTGAAATTCCACAAGTCCGTCGAGGCGGCGCCGGCGCCGGTTGCCGCGCCCGAAGCCCCGCCGGTCCCGCTCGAAGCGGTGGAAGAACCCGAAGACGAAGCCGAGCAGTCGAAGGAACCGCTGGAACTGGCGGGTGCGAATTGACCGGCGGGCGGAAAGGGCAGGGGATGACGAACCGGTGGAAACCCGCCGATCGCGTGCGTGTCAACGTGCGCCGGGGCAATCAGCCGATGATCGCTGGCACGCCAGTCCGAGGCTGGTGTGTTGGCGTGAAGGCGGTTTGTCCGCCAACGACCGATCCGCGCGTTGACCAGTTGCCCCTCCCGTGGCTTTTGTGTATGGTGCCGGCTTCGATTGGATTGCCATGAGCGAGACAGCATCAACGACAGACAATAATGATAATGTGACCGTGCCACCGACGACCATGACGGACGCACCGGCTTCCGAAAAGCTGCCGGTGGAGCCGGCGGCTTTCTTGACGGCTGAAGAGGTGTCGGAATTGCGGGTCAGCGCAGCCAAGGCCGAGGAGCACTGGAACAGCTACCTCCGTGCCGTGGCTGACTTGGAGAACTACAAGAAACGCGCGGCCCGGGAAAAACAGGACGCGGCGCGCGCGGCCAGCGAGGCGCTGCTGAGCCGGCTGATTCCCGTGCTGGACCACTTTGACATGGCGCTGGCCGCGGCCAACAGCACCTCCGGCCCGGCCGCCGAGTCGTTGAAGACCGGCGTGGCCATGGTGGGCAGCCAGTTGCGCTCCATTCTGGCGGAAGCCGGGCTGGAAGAAATTGACGCCGCCGGGCAGACATTTGACCCGAAGTGCCACGAAGCCGTATCCCATCAGGAATCCGGCGAGGTGGCCGAGGGCGGCGTGCTGCAACAACTGCGCAAGGGCTACCGGTTTCGCGACCGGCTGCTGCGCCCGGCGACAGTGGTCGTGGCCAAAAAACCCGCGGCCTGACGACGCCCGCGCAAACCGCGAATCATTCGACCCATGGCCAAGCGTGATTACTACGAAGTCCTCGGTGTGGAACGCGCCGCCAGCGAGGAGGAGATCAAGAAATCCTACCGCAAACTGGCGCTGAAATATCATCCGGACCGCAATCCGGGCGACAAAGCTGCCGAGGAAAAGTTCAAGGAACTGGGCGAGGCGTATGAAGTGTTGAACGACCCGCAGAAGCGCGCCGCCTACGATCAATACGGCCACACAGCGTTTGATGCCCGGGCGCGAGCGGCGGCGGGCGCGCGGGCCGGGGGCGGCGGCTTCGGCGGGTTCCACGATCCGTTCGACATTTTCCGGGAAGTCTTTGGCGGCGGAGGCGGAACCGGCTCGATCTTCGATGAGTTTTTTGGCGGCGAATCGCGCCGCGATGCCTCCGGCGCCCAGCGCGGGTCCGACTTGCGCTACGACATGGAGATTGAATTCCAGGAGGCCGCCCTGGGTTGTGAGAAGGAAATCACCGTCACCAAGGCGGAAGCCTGCGAGAAGTGTCGCGGGACCGGCGCGGAAAGCGGTTCCGGCACGAAGACGTGTACGACCTGCCAGGGGCGCGGGCAGGTGGACCAGGTGCTGGGCGGTTTCATGCGGGTCCGCCAGAGTTGTCCGCGTTGCGACGGTTCCGGCCGCGTGGTGGAGAAGCCGTGCCGCGTCTGCCACGGCACGGGCCGGGCCGAACGGTCGTCACGGATTCCGGTGCGCATTCCCGCCGGCGTGGACAACGGCACGCGGCTGCGCCTGACGGGCAAGGGCGAGTCAGGGCTGCGGGGCGGGCCGGCCGGCGACCTCTACGTGGTGGTGCATGTCAAGCCGCACGAGATTTTCCAGCGGGACGGCGACGACCTGCTTTGCGAGGTGCCCGTCAGTTTTGTGCAGGCGGCCCTGGGCGCGGAAATGGCCGTGCCGACGCTCGAAGGCACGGCGCACATCAAAATTCCCGCCGGCACCCAGACGGGCACAATCTTCCGGCTGAAGGGCAAGGGCGTCCGCAACGTGCAGGGCTACGGTTTTGGCGACCTCCATGTGCGCGTGGTGGTGGAGGTGCCCACCCGGCTGAACAGCACGCAGCGGGCGAAGCTGGAGGAGTTCGCCGCCACCTGCGACGCCAGCGTGAATCCACGTAGCAAAAGCTTTTTCGAGAAGGCGCGGGAGTTTTTCAGTTGAGCCAGGCCCGACGCCGGCGCCCCGCGGCCAAACCTGATTGCCGACCATGCACCGTTTCTATCTGTCACCTTCAGAATGCCAGGACACCACGCTGACGCTGGCTGGCACCGAAGCGCACCACGCGCTGCACGTCCTGCGCGTGGCCCGCGGCGAGCGGGTCGTCGTTCTCGACGGCGCCGGCCATGAGCTGCTGTGCGAAATTCGCGACACCTCGCGCGGCGAGGTTTTCCTCGCTGTCCAGCAACGCAATCGCCTGGCGGTGCTGCCGTACCGGCTGACGTTGATCCAGGCCGTCACCAAGGCGAAAAGCATGGAGATCATCGTGCAAAAGGCCACGGAATTGGGCGCGGCACGGCTGGTGCCGGTGCTGTCCGAGCGCAGCGTCGCCCAGCTCGAATCGGAGGCGGCCGAACGCAAGACTGAGAAGTGGCGGAGCATTGCGATCGAAGCCATCAAGCAGTGCGGCTCGCCGTGGTTGCCGGAGATCGAGGAACCGCTCAAGGCGGGCGCGTGGCTGGCGCGCAACGAGAAATTCGAGCTGACGCTTGTCGCCTCGCTACAACCTGGCGCCGTGCATCCGCGCGAAGTATTGCAGCATTTCCAGATCGAACACGGTCGCCCGCCGCGGCAGCTTGCCGTCTGGATCGGGCCGGAAGGCGATTTCACGCCGGCCGAACTGGGTGCGATCCGCGGGGCCGGCGCGCAGCCCATCACGCTGGGACCGCTGGTCCTGCGCAGCGAAACGGCGGCGATTTACTGTCTCTCGTTTCTCAGCTACGAACTCCAGTCGCCGCGCGTGGAAAATCCGGCCTAATCCGCGAGGGTCTGCCACTGGCCGTCCTTCGCTTGACGGGCCGCCACCAACGCTCCCTTCGCCACGTATTCCTTGTAACCCTCACCGACGGTTTGAACGCGCGGCTTTTCGTAACCTTCCTCGGCCAGCAGGCGTTGCAGCTCGGTGTCAATGTTCCGAATCTGGCTGCCGCCGCCGGTGAGGATGATGTTTTGCAGCAACTCGGCCACCGTGTCGGTCGAGGCCCGGCTGATGGCTGTCTTCACGCACTCCAGCACGTGATGCAGCAATTGCTGGCAGGCAGTGCCGACGGCCTCGCCGAGGTCGAGCTTGCGGGCCTTGCCGCCGATGACCACGCTGATGTTGATCGGCGACTCATATTTGCCGACGAACGAATAATGCTCTTTCAAATCGCGCACACGGGCGAGGGAAAGATTCACGTCCGGATACGCGCGGCGAATCGCCTCCTGCAGGTGTGCATCCACCTTGTCGCCGGCGAAGGCCACGCTGATCTGGTCGTCCGCTGTCGGGAAGTACCCTTGCACGAGACACACGTCTGTCGTGCCGGCGCCGATGTCCACGAACAGCGAATTGCGGACCGGATCAAGGTAAGCCGGGTCGGCGAGGCGCGATTCGTCGCGAAAACCGAGCGCCGCCAGGAAGGGCTCGGGAATCAGAATGACCTTGTGGAACATGCCGGCCACGGCCTGGCAGAGATGTTCGCGGGCGGAACGATCCGCGCTGGCGGGCACGCCGACGACGGCGCGCAACTCCATGCCTGCGGGGGCGTTGATCAGGGAACGCAGGTGGGCGGCGAAGTCCCGCGCCGCGGCCATGTCGTCCACCACGCCGTTCACCAGCGGCGACACCATCCGCAGGTAAAGCCGGTTTTTCACCGCGAGCTGGCCGTAGAGGACCTTGGCATTGTCGGGCAGCAGATTTTCCACGATGCCTTCCCGTGCGTAGCCGACGACGGTGGGGACGATGTCGTTCACGGACAGTTCCGCTGCGCCGGGACAGGCGGCCTTCAGGCACGAGGCGTTGGTGCCGAGGTCCAGGCCGACGAGCAAGGTATCACCCTTCGGGGGCTTGACGGTCTCAGCGAACGCCAGGCCGGGATTGAGCTTGCGTTGGATTTCTTTGGCCGTTTCGGCGGTCAGCGGGGCAACAAACGTGGTGCGCATGAAATTCTTGGTATCAATTTGTTCACTGCCGGGGCGGCGAATCGTTGCCGCCGGCGAGTGCGGACAGTCTGGCCGGACCGGCGCGAATTGCAAGCGCGCGGGTGATGCGCCATTGACAGCGGGGCCTTCGCGGTTACGATGCCCAGCGTCGCGGGTGTAGCTCAATGGTAGAGCTCCAGCCTTCCAAGCTGGCCACGTGGGTTCGATTCCCATCACCCGCTCCAGCGCGGGAGAGGTGGCCGAGTGGCTGAAGGCGGCGGTTTGCTAAACCGTTGTAGGGTCAAAAGCCCTACCGGGGGTTCGAATCCCCCCCTCTCCGCCAGTTTGAGATTTTCACTTTTTCGCGCTGCCGTGCGAGGCAACACGCGCTTGGTGCAACGGAGATAATTGTGTCCCTTATGCGTCTCGGTGGCGATGAAGCAGCCGCACTCACCGGAACGGTGGTCCAGGTCCACGCTCACGCCGTTCTTGGACGCCCCTAATCCCATGTAGACCACGTCGGTGCTGAGCGCCCACCGATCATAGCCCACCCGGATCTTGCCCATCATGGCGAATTCGAGGTTGTCCCAGACCTTGTCGAAGCCGAAGTCCACGTCGGCGTTGACACGCCCGATGCCAACATTGCCGGACATGCCGGCGGCTAGGCCGTAGAGCGACGCGTCGAGCGTCCATGGGTTCGCCTCGCCCGCGTCGGCGGTGGGCGGGGCCAGCAGAGTGGCGGCACCCAAGAGTAATAATTGAGCAAGGTGTCGGTTGGTCACAGGCGACGCGAGTTGGGCTGTTAAGCATGTCCTTCATGGGACGGACATTCAGTGCGCGCGTGGCGGCAACAGGTAAAGCGTCATGGCGAACACCAGATAGACCATCAGCACCAACGTCCCGACGAACCAGGCCGAGCGCCCGCTGTTGATCACGAAGGCGGCCGTGATGGCGGCGATGAGCATCATCACCACCGCGCCCGGCCAGAATTGCAGGTCCATCGGCGAGGGGCCGATGACATAGCTCACCAGCACCAGCACCGGCGCGACAAAGAGCGCGATTTGGGACGCGCTGCCCAGGGCGATGCCCACGCTCAGGTCCAGCCGGTTCTTGCGCGCGCCGGAAAACGCCGAAGCCATTTCCGCCGCGCCGCCCACGAGCGCCACGACGATGAATCCCACGAACGCAGGAGTCATCCCGAACGCCTCCGCCGCCTTCTGCACCGACTCGACGAACACTTCGCTCACCAGCGCGACCAGCACCGTGACGCCGGCCAGGGTGGCCAGGGCCACGCCGATGGGCCACGGCGTCTCGCCGGCCTCGCCGGATTCCGCGCTGGCAAACAGTTCGCGGTGGGTTTTGAGCGAGAACAGCATGCCCAGCCCGTAGGCCACGATGAGCAGCACCGCCAGCCCCACGCTCAACTTCCGGGTGAAGGCAGCCACCGTGACGGAATCGGCCTCGGAGACCGCCGAAGGAATCAACAGCGCGATGGTGGCCAGGAAGAGCAGGCCGGCCTGCATGCGGGCGCCGACGCGGTTGTATTCCTGCACGTGGTGCTTGAGCCCGCCGAGGAGAAAGGACGCCCCCAGCACGAACAACGTGTTGGTGACAATGGCGCCCGCAATTGAGGCTTTCACCAGTATGTATTCCCCGGCACGCAAAGCCGCCAGCGCGATGATCAGTTCCGTCAGATTCCCTAAGGTGGCGTTGAGCAACCCGCCCACCGCATCGCCGGTTTTGGCCGCCACGGATTCGGTGGCGTGACTCAACAGGGCCGCGAGCGGAACGATGGCCAGGACCGACAACACGAAGAGCAGCGTGTGCGCCTCGTGCCAGAGCTTCTCCGCGACAAACACGACCGGAACGAGGGCCAGCAGCCAGAGCAGCGGATTGTGCCGGATTTCGTGGAGCAAGTGTTTCATGGGGTATTGGGATTGAGGAAACGCACCCGGCCGGTTTCGATTTCGTAGATGGCCCCGACGCATTTCACGCGGCCTTCTGCCTGGAGCGCCCGCCCTTCCGGTGAATCGAGGATGGTGCGCAGGGTCCAGCGGACATTCATCTCGACCGCCTGCGCGAGCCGCGCTGCGGGCGGCAACCCGGCGTCCAACCCCTCCAGTCCCGGCAAGATGCTATCGACGAGCAGTTGAATCCGCGAACGTTGGTGGACGCCCTGATACATGGTAGCCAGGGCGGCCTGAATCGCTCCACAGCCCTCATGTCCGAGCACCACCAGCAACGGCGTTTGCAGGTGGGCTCCTGCATATTGAATGCTGCCCGCCACCTCCGCCGAAAGGACGTTCCCGGCGACGCGCACGACAAACAGTTCACCGAGGCCAGCATGAAAGATCGTTTCCGGCGCCACGCGCGAGTCGCTGCAACCCAGGATCGTCGCAAACGGATGCTGTCCGTGAGCCAGTTCCGCCAGGGTCTCACGCGCGACGCCGCTCGAATGCGGCTCGCCCCGCTGGAACCGTTGGTTGCCCTCGATCAGCCGCTGCAGGGCTTCGTCGGCAGTCAGGTTATGGTTCATGATTTTCCCATCATTGCCAGCATGATTTGGACGAGAATGATCTTGGTGATGGTCGCGGCCGGGAAAGTGGTGGCGTAGGTGATGTCCGTGCGATCAGTCGGCACGAGCTTGGAGGCGAACGCCAGGATGGCCGGATTGCCGCCGACCCCGCCGGCATTGGCGCCGAGGAGATCGTCGAATCTGAGCCGCAGCAGGAAATGCCCCACGAACAGATTGAAAAGCACCGGGATGAGAATGATGGCGGCGCCCACAGCCAGAAAGAGCGGCCCCAACTGCTGGACGGTGGCGATGAACTTTGGCCCTGAAACCATCCCAATCTGCGCCAGAAAGATGGTTAGTCCAAAATTTCGTAGCGTGAGGTTGGCCGAGAGCGGCATGGTCCATACCCACCCCCCCGTGCGCCCGAAGCGGCTGAGGATGAGCGCCACCAGGAGCGGCCCCCCGGCGACACCCAGGCTGAGGGTGCCCAACCCGGGCACGGGAATGGGTAGCACGCCCAGCAGCACGCCGAGCGCCATGCCTACGCCCAGCGAGACGTAACTAAACTCGGCGGTGCCCTTGATGGAATCGCCAAAATGCGCCCGCATCGCATCCCGCGCCTCGCGCTTGGCCATCACCCCAACGCGGTCGCCGAATTCGAGCACCAGGTCCGGGCGCGGCAGGAGGTCCGCGTCGCCCCGGCGCACATGCATGACGGAGAACTCCGGCACCCCCGGGATCTGGAGGTCGGCAAGAGAAACGCCGACCACGGACGCCTTGGAAACGAAGAGGCGGAAATAATCGAGATTGACCCGGTCCTTCGTAATCCGGCCGACCGCCGATTCCCCGATGAGCAGGCGGGCCTTTTCGAGGTCATCTTCCGACTCCCCTGCCAGTGCCAGCACGTCATCCTTATTGAGCACGATCTCGGGAGTGGGAACGCAGTTCTGACGGGCTTGGCGTACGACGAAAATATGAACACCTGAGGGCAAGGCAGCGGTCAGCTCCGACAGTGGACGCCCAATCACCTGCGGATTGCGCACTACGATTTCCCGGAGTTCGACACCGGTCCCCGTGGCGGCCGCCAGTTTCGGCTTCAGCAGCACGTTGGCGAAATAGATGCACAAGATGGGGGCAATCAAACCGAAGGGATAAGCCACGCTGTAGCCCAGGGCCGGATCGTTATTGCCGGCCGCGCCAATGGCGGCCTGCAAGGCCGGGGTGCTGGTCAGGGCGCCCGCAAACAATCCGGCCACGTGGGCCGGCGCGACGGAAAAGAATGCATAGGCCACATAGCAGACCCCCAGGGCGACCAGGTGGGATGCCAGCGCCAGTGCGTTCACCTTGAGACCGAAAGGGCTGGTCAACCCGCTAAAGAACTGCTTCCCATACTGGATACCAATTCCATACACAAACATGACCAGGCCGAGCGAACCCAGCAGCGCGGGGGGCGCGGCTTTGGGTGCCAGCATGCCCACCCCCAGGCCAACGAACAGCACCGCGCCAATGCCCAGGTTGAAGCCGCGGATGTTCACCGAGCCGATCGCGTAGCCCAGCGCGATGACCAGAAACATCGAGAGTAACGACTGTTGTTCGAGAAAGGTTCTGACGGTTTCCATAATGGTCAGCTTGTGCGTATCGTGCCTGGGAGCGGTCGGTATTCCTGGCGCTCATCGTTCAGGGCCGGCTTTCCCCCCACACCTTGAACATCGCTGACATCCGCCATCGCCCGGTCTTCGGCGTCGGCGAAGAATCGTTTGGAGGAACGATCCAGGAGGTCCAGCTCCAGCCGAAGCACGGCGGTGCGCTCTTCAGGCAGAATCTGAATCAGGCTTTCCAGCATGGCCCGCAACCGACGAGCCACCTGGATGCTCGTGCCGCCAAACTGACGTATCTCCGTGACTGCCAGGTAAACGAAGTCTTTCCAGCCGGGCGTCCGGTAGAGAAGCCGAACCGAGCCCTGCGCATCTTGTGCATGCCCCGTATCCAAGTGGCGGCTGCCAATGTGGCGGAGCAGGTATTGAATCTGATCAATGGCCAGAACCGCGGTGGTCGGGTCGTTGATCGCGGGGGAAAGCCCCTTCGAGGCGATGTCCACCATGATTCGGAAGGCAAAGGCCGGGTCTTGCTGCAGGGTTCGCTCGGAACCCACGG
Source organism: bacterium (assembly GCA_021780105.1). GTDB lineage: Bacteria > Verrucomicrobiota > Verrucomicrobiia > Limisphaerales > J093 > JAJXZJ01. The sequence goes on along the minus strand of JAJXZJ010000077.1, from coordinate 85,067 downwards.
CCACCGATTGGTAAAGCACCGCCGCTGGTGGCGGTGCTCCGTCGCCGAAGATTCGGAACAGGGGCTGGTCAGCCGCCACGAAATCGCCTACTTGCGGCACCATCTCAATCACGCAGTCCGCGCGTTGGGCCAGGGACACGAGTCCTTCCAGGTCAAATGCGAGGACGACCCCTTCTCTGAGGTTAGGGACCGTGGATCGGGGTTCCCCGTTCAGGACTTTGGCGGGTGGCGGTGTGGCGCGCTGCGGCTCGGAGAGGCGCCGGGGATAGACGTCCTCGATCACTTCGCGCCCCAAGCAGGCTACCGACCGCAACGCCCCGCTCGGTCGAAGCGCGGCACATACGCGGTCCACCAGGTAGAAGAAGACGCCCAAGCTCACCAGACAACTGTAAACGGCGGCGTGGGCGGTGAGCGCAGGGACGCCGTCCTTGATTCGGACCAGCGCCGCCAGCGTGAAAGTAAAGGTGAAGACAAACAGCGTCACGGAGAGCTTCATGAAGCGGTTCTGCAACACGACACCAATAACACGGGGTGTGAGCTGGGCGCCGGCGAGCTGCACCGTGATAAGGAGTGCGGAACAAACAAAGACGATGAGCGTGAACATCGCCGAGGCCAGGGTTCCCAGCAGCGTCAGCGTGGTGGACGGATCGAACGAGGATTCCCAACCCATCGCCGTTTCGATCCCGTGGAGGATCCGAACGGTCCCCAGGGCCACCACCATGCCCAGCACAGGAAGAACCCAGATCGACCTTCTGAAGTAATCGGAAAGACGATAACGCTGAAGCCAGCTCACAAAGTCACGGGGCTCAATGTGGTCGTTCCTTGGACCTGACCAGCCACACCATGGAGCTTGGTCATTTCGGGAACAGGAAAGTGACCGTGAAACGAAGGCCCCAGTCGGGTCCCCCGCTGGGCCCCTCGGCATAATAGCGGTAGCCCAGTTGGAGGCTGATCGGCTGTTTGCCCACCTTGACCATCTGATTGACCATGAAGTTCACGGGCACGGTCCATTGCTCGCCTTGCCAGTCGTAGGTGGATTCGGTGTTCACAAAGAAACTGGTCAGAGTCTTGGTGGTGTAGCCAAAGAAGGGTTGGAGGTAGGTGGCGTTGACATTCTGCTCACCCCAGCCGGCGTATGACCAGACGTGGTTGGCCAGCACGCCATAGGTAAACCCCTTGTCCTGGCGCAGCACGACGACAGTCGGGCCCGCCCCCCACTGGCCTTGGCCGAGGGCGCCGTCCGTGGCGGTCGGAAGCAGCAAAGCCGGTCCCGCCCCCAGGATCCAGCCGCCGGGGGGTTGCTTGGGCGACAACCAGAAGCTTTGCAGGGTGTCACCCAGACCGAATTTAGAGCCGATGCCGGGCGCGGTGGATTCGAGATAGATGGTTGGCAAGATTGTCCTGCTGATCAGGTTCCAGTCCTTGTTGAGCGAAATCGGGACGACCGGCTGGAAGTTGAGCGTATATCTCATGGCATCGGAGGGTCCGATCCCAAAGTCCCAGTTGTTCTGGAAGGGCGCACTGATCAGGTCGGCGATCGGGTTCAGGGTTTTCTTGGCCAGTTCGGCCTCAGTGGCCTTCGCGTCCGCAGACCCCGAGGCGCCGCCGCCGGAGGAAGAAGCGTCGGCGGGTGCAAGGGTGAGTGGGCGGGAGGAGTTAACGGAATCTTGAGCACAGGCGGACGGCACGATGCCGGCGAAGCCCAGCGCAGCCAGAAGGAGTGCGGTGCAATTGGGAGTTATGAGCTTCATAGTGTGTCTCTTCATGTTGGTGTGTCGGTTGGAATGGGCTTTCACTGCGGAAAATACGGATGTCTTCCCTGTGCGTGCTCGGTGACGTCCCTAAGTTCCCGAACTTCCGGGACGCTTTCCCGGATGGCGGTCTCGACGCCGTTCTTCAAGGTGGCGTCGGCCATGCTGCAACCCTGGCAACCGCCCGTCAGTTCAAGGAAAGCGATGCTGTCCTTGAAGTCGATCAAGGTGACCCCGCCGCCATGCGTGGCCAGCGACGGATTGACGACCCCATCCAGAACATGTTGGATCCGCGCGGCAATGCGGCCTTCGGGCGTGTCCAACTTCCGCAAGGGGGCTTCCACTATCAACTCACTGCCGATCAATCGAAACACAAAGTCAATGGTCGCGCCTTCAAGATAGGATGCACTGTCCGGAGCGACGTAGAGATTGATGCCATCGAAGGACTGGATGGAATCCGTCGGGGATTCCGGTTCCTCCGCCGGCACGAACCGCAAGGAATAAGCCGCCCGCAGCGCCGAGCGCGGGATGGCATTCACCCGGATCCCCTTGACCGGGAGTCCGAGACTTTCCCTCTGCTCGCAAATATACTTCAGGGCGTTCTCGGTGATGGTGATCACGGGGCCGCTGGGGAACGAGCTTCCAGACTCAGGCTGTCCGGGCATCTGCCCGCAGACGGTGGATTCAGGGCCGGCGAGGCGAGGTAGATATAAAGTCTGCATAAGATGGATGGTTTTGGTTAGGAAGATTTGCGCCCGGGGCTGCGGCCGAAGGCCTCGGCGATGATCACCCGCAAACGCGCCAACAATTCTGGCGAAGGAGGATTGAAGTCCTGCATTTCGTAAACCTTGCCTAGGAATCCGTATTTGCTCTCGCCGAAGCGCATATAGGGCAGGAGTTCGTAATCCACCACGTTCTTGTAGGGCTTGATGAAGGCCAGCACCGCGCGGATGTGCTCTTCGTCGTCGTTCACCCCCGGGATCAGCGGGGTTCGGGCGATGAACGTTTTGTCGGGCCACGTCTCGTATGCCCGCTTCATGTTCTCCAGGATCCGCTTATTGTCCACGCCGGTCCATTTCTTGTGCCGCTCCGAAAGAGTCACCTTGTGGTCATGGAGCACCACGTCCACGTGCGGCAGGACCTTCTCCACGTGCGACCACGGGACATTGAACGCGGTCTCGATGGCGGTGTTGATGCCGCGCTGGTGGGCGCCGGCCAACAACGCCGCGGCGAAATCGGCCTGGAGCTGGCACTCGCCGCCGCTGAGGCTGAGGCCGCCGCCGGATTCGCGGTAGAAGCTGCTGTCCTGCTCCACCTCGTCGAGCACCTGGTCCACCGTCATTTCCTGCCCGAAGAGGTAGAGCGACTGGGGCGGGCAAACCGGCACGCATTTGCCGCAGTTCGTGCATAAATCCCAATTGATCCGTACCTTGGTGTCGGAATCCACATTGAAGATGGCCGACTCCGGGCATTCCTTGAGGCAAAAGCCGCATTGGTCCTTGCCGATACACTTGTTGAGATTGTAGCCCAGTTCAGGCTTGGGGTTGATGCTCTCGGGATTGCTGCACCATTTGCAGCGAAGCGTGCAACCCTTGAGAAAAACGGTGGTCCGCATTCCCGGGCCGTCGTGCGTGGAGAAATGCTGGATGTTCAGGACGATGCCTTTGGGGACCGTGGTGGTCGCGGCTGGTGTATTCATGATTTCACCTCGCCTTCGCCCAGTGAGATGCCCAGCGACCGCGCAATCTGGACGAATACGCTATTGTCGGGCACGGTGCGCACCTTGTTGATCGCCTCGGCCAGGGGCACGAATTTCAGATCCGGCGGCTGGAAGGCCACCATCACTCCGCTCTTATCCTCATTGAGCGCGCGCACCGCCCCGGCACCGTAAGCGAGCCCGAGCTGCCGATCCACGGCGGTAGGCGGTCCGCCTTTGACTAACGGGCCCAGGACGAGCGGGTAGGTTGCCTGGTCGGTCAACCGCTGAAGTTGAAGCGCTACTGTCTGGGCGGCATGCCCGGAGCGTTCGATGACGTGCGAGCCTCCCTCCCCAGTGGCCCTCGGAGAAAGCAAGGCTTTGAGTGAGTCTGGCGCAGCCGCCTCTCCGACGGTTTGCCGTCCGTCTTGCGGCAGGGCTCCCTCGGCCACGATCACCAGGCCGGAGGCGCGTCCCGCCTTGAGCTTTTCCCTGAGCTTCGCGGCAACGTGCTGGAGGTCATAGGGAATCTCTGGGATCAGCACCGCATCGGCGCACACGGCAATGCCAGCTTGCAGGGCCAGCCAGCCGGCGTGTTCTCCCAGGACCTCGACCACACCAATCTTCTGCGCCGATTGCGCCGCCTGCCGAACGCGCTCGAGCATGTCCACCGCAAAGCTCAGGGCGCTGTTGAATCCGAAGGAGAGTTGGGTCGCGGCCACGTCGTTTTCGACCGAAGTCGGCACGCCGACAGTCCGGAGCCCTTGCCGGTGCAGCCGGAAGAGAATGCTCAAGGCTTGCGGGCCGACGACGGAAATGACCGCGTCAATCTGTTCGGCAGCGGTCTTGGCAATCAGGTCGCTGGAACGGTCCACCTCCTCGACCATGTTCTCGGCGTTCACCTGCCGGACGCGGAAGGGATCCGTGCGTGTGGCATCACCGAGGATGGCGCCACCGCCCGCGGAGAGGTTCTGCACCATTTGCGCAGTGAGTTTGAGCAGACCGCCGTCCGGGTAGCGCTCGGGGGCGAGCAGGCCGTCAAAGCCGTCGCGAATGCCGACGACTTCCCACCCGAGTTCGTTGGCCGCGAGGACGACGCCGGTAATGACAGCGTTGAGGCCCGCGACATACCCGCCGCCGACATTGATGGCGATGCGCTTCATTTGTGCGGTCATAGTTTTCCCGTTTTAGTAACCAGTTAGTTCTGGAGGGCGGCTTGCACTGCTCGCCAACGATCCTGGCGTTGCTTGTGAGCAGGCAGGTTTGTTTGGAACTTACTTGGCTTCTGGCGACAGCTCTTTCTCCATGCCCTTCATCTCCTCCAGGGCGCTGTTGATGGTCCGGTTGACACTCTTGTAGTTCGAGTTCGCGCTACTGACCGTGCTGCGCAGGCCCTTGACCCCCTTGGCCGTCAGGTCGGTGGACAGCACCTTCTGGATGTCGGTGAGGTCGGCCAGGAAGGGCTTGAACTTCTCCGCCGCCTCCTTGAACTCATCGGTCACCTTGCCGTAACTCTTCTTCACGGCGTCGAGCCGTTTCTGCGACTTCTTCCGGAGCGATGCGTTGTTGATGCTGCTGATGGTTTTTTGCCAGTCTTCGAAATACTTCATGCCGTCTCCCTGCATCCAAGCCACCCGCGTGCGGGTCGTGGTCGCCGCCGTCTCGGTCTTGGCGACCTCCGCAGTGAAGGCGTCATACGCCGGACGGAGATCGCCCTTTTCCTGCTTGGTGAGTGTGGTCAGGGCGGCCAGGGTCGTCGCCAATTGATCCCGGGTCTGGCCCGCTTCCAGGCGGACCTCTTTCATGCTGGTGGCGAGTTGCTCTTGGGTGTAGGCCTGCGTGGCGGAAGCCAGCAGAGTCGCCGTGACGATTGTGAACAATGTTTGCTTTTTCATACTATCCTTTCTTGATGTTTAAGTTCTTTTGTTGGTTGCCATGCCGCCCGGGACTCCGGTTCTGCCCAAGCCCGAAGGGCGGCAAATCTTCCTGTTCGCGGTGCCGGCGTCCAGCCGACTTGCGCTGTATTTCTAGAGCGGCGGTTGAGTGCTGCCTGGGACGAAGCTACTTCCTGGCCGGTTTGGCGTACTCTTCGATCTTGCCGGCGAGCAGCTTGGCCGCCTCCGTGGGTTCGACTTTTCCATCCACGACGATTTCGGTCATGGTGAGTTTCTTGCCGTAGTAGTCCTCGTTGTCGCCCGAGTCCGGGAATACGCCTCCGGTCTCCAGCGACGCACCGCCATAGGCGCCCCGCGTATCGCTGTAAACCAGAACGGGGGTCTGGTCGGTCTTGAAGTTGGCCTGGTCGCCGCCGCTTTTCGGTCCCACCGTGGCCCGCACGTCCACGCCCAGCTTCAGGTTCGGAGTGGTCAGGACCTTGACGCCGTCGCTGTTCATCAGCACGAGAATCACGTCGCTCCGTTGTCCGCCGGCCTGGAAGCCGAAGCTGCCTTCCCCGCTTTTGAGAAAGCCGACCGGGCCCCACTTGCCGGTGGTCTTATTCTTGACGAGGGCCACCCCGTGACCGCCGGCCACCCCGACGATGAATCCGGCCTTGTAGGTGCGCATCACGATCAAACCCTCCGCTTTGCTCAGAATTTCGGCAGGTACGGCGGTGTCCGGGTCCTTCTGCACCTTTTCGAAGTAGTCGGTCAGGTCGCGGACGCGCGCGTCGAGTTTGTTCTTCGATTCGGCCAAGGCCGGGACAGCAACGCTGGCGGCCAGGATCGTCGCGAAGAATGTGTTCATTATTTGATTGGTCTGTCGTTTCATTCGTATTCCTTTTCGTTGGTTTTGTTTATTGATGGCTGGCGGGGCCAGGACGGCCTGAGGCGCCAACCCTTTATGCTTTGTTGAGGTTTGAGTGTTTCGTAATGTCGTGTAATTCAGGCGGCGTTCTAATGGCGTTTTGCGGTTCGTAGTCATGGCGCTTTTTAGAACAGCGAGTACACGATCCCTAATTGCACACGCCAATCGTCGGCCGTGGCTCCGCTTTTCACTTCGTTGACGCCGTACAAGCCCTCAAGGCCGAGGCTAAGGTTCTTGAACGGGAACGGCTGCCAGATGAGGTTCAGCGCGCCATAATGGGTACGGTGGTAAGTGGTCGCGGCTTCACCGGCCTCGTAATCCACGGTGACGTAACCGTAGGTCAGCGATGACCGCAGCCGGTCATTCCAATGGTGCGTATAACTCCCTGCCAACCCTAAATAGGGCAGCGCAACCAGGCTTCCAGCCGCATCCAGCGCGGCATCGGTGTTAAATGCACTGCTGTCGTGGCCGTAGTGTCCGAGGCCTTTGCCGTACATAATTTGCCCGATCACAGTATCCTGGCCAAAGACTCGCAGGGCCCCGGCCAGATTGAGTCCGCCGCCGAAAACCTCCTGGCTGCCGCTCGTCCCGCCGGTGATCCCCAGCAGGCGGGCCACCCCGGACAATTGAACATGTCCAAGGCCGGCCTTCTCCCAGCGGACGTTGGCGCCGAAATCGGGCGCACGGTTCACGGCGGAGCCTCCGGAGGCCCCCACGTCCACCTGCGAATTGGGCTGTTCGATGCCGAAGTTCAACTGCCAATGCTCAGTCAGCGGTAGGATGTAGCGGGCCAATGGCTGGCGGGTCAGGACGGTTGAGTTAGGCCCCTCATAATCCACCGTGTCAGGAATCGCGTCCGGATCTGTGAACGTGGACCAGGTTTGACCGACGACCACGTTATAGACCTGGCCGTAAAGGTGACGCACGTGCAGGGACATGGAGTTGCCCGAAGAGCCGAAGAAATCGTTTTCGTAGTAGAAACGCGGGCTGCCGGACGTTTCCGGCGCGCGAACGTCCAGCATGAGGCGCGACCCCTGGGCGGTGACATTGAATTCCGAGGGGCCGCCGTAGCCCGGACTGCCTTCGGTCGGAAATTGCCCCGGTCGAAAGCGGGATGGGTCTCCCGGGTTGTGAGTATCGGCGATGAAATCCACCCGCGGTTTGGCGTTGATTTTTACCAGGACTGGTGTGTTCGGAATGGGGAAGAAGCCGCGGTATTTCGGATCGAGCGTGATGTCCCCGGGCCTCGGCGCACTGACCTGCTCGTCTTCGAAGGCACCGCGATCCGCCACCTGGCTTTGCCGGCCGATGGGTTGCTCGGCCTCGGGTGATGTCGTGAGCAGCTTAGCAAGACCGGCCGAACTTTTTCCGGCCGAGTTCGTGCCCGACTGATTACTGACCACTGATGACTGATTACTGACCACAGCCGGCGCCCTCCCCCTGTCGCGCTCCAGTTGCCCCACACGCTCTTGGAGCGATAGGTTCTGCTGCCGCAGTTGCCGCACGATCTCCTCCAGTTCCCGCAGCCGCTCCGAGTCAGATTTGGCTGGCGACTGAGCCAGACCTGTGACGCCCATGCAGAAACACAAGATGACTGCCGCCCGCCAGCCATGGAACATCCCGGCTTTCATGTGCCAACGCGGGTGCCTGCCCCTGTCACAATTGCGGTTCATTGTGACTTCATCTCCACTTCCGCGCCCTCCTTGTACCCTGGCGCACCCTTCGGCACCTCTGCCCGCGCCAACCGGGCAAAGAGAGCCGCCGCGCTGAATCCTGTGATGACGGTGATGAATATACTGAGGAGGCACATTACGACGGCGCGTTGGTCGGTGCCCGCCACGGCAAGCAGCGGTGCCAGGGCGGCGCCCGTATTGCGCGTGCCGATGCCCAGGGCGATGACGCTCTTCTGCCCAGGGGAGAGACCAAAGCCCAGTCCGTACGAAGCGGCCATCAGTACCGCATAATAGAGGAACTGCGTCCCGATCGCGTAGCTGCCAACCATGCTGAGAAACGGTTTGCCATCGAGGATCAAAATCACGACGAGGAGGATGATCGTGTCGATGTCGGTTAGTCTTCTGACAATGGGCTGGGCTTTGGCGGCAAAAGGCTGCGCGGTTTGGCGAATAACCGTTCCGATCACCAGGGGTATCGCGATGAAAAACAGCAGGGGCTTGGCGATCGTCCAGGCACTGGCGGAAAAGCCCTTCACCAGGACCGGGACGGCCAGCGGCATGAAGATCACCGTGCCCACTGCGGCCACAGCCATGTACACCGCCACGTAGCTGAGATCTGCCCTCGCCTTTTCTGAGACCTTCGGGACGAAGGGAGCGCACGGCGCCATGCCCAGAAACAAGAGCCCGAGGGCATACGGTTCCGTCAGCGGTACGATCTTCGTCAGCAATACCGCGAGGGCAGGACCCAGAACGAAGCTCCACAGCAGGCTCAGGACCAGGAAACGCACATGGCGAATGGCTTTGCCCGCCTCCGCCAGATTGAGCTTGAGGCCCATGTCCAGCAGGTTGCCCACCATAAAGACGACCACCGTAATGCTGAACAGTTTATTGAGTATTTCCATAAGCGTTCGCCTTCAACACGCAATGGTCGTGGCTAAGCCGCGCTGGGCGGCGCGTGGTGAATGCTGCCGCAGGCGATGAGTGGACGCGCCCTGGACGCTCATTTCTTCCCCCGCTTTTCGGGCATTCCCTGTGTGAACACGGACCAATCCAGCTTTGACGCGCCGTTGGGTTCGCCGCTGAAGCGCGGGCCCAACTGAAACTCGGAAAGCTCGACTTGTGGCGGAACCACCGACACCTCACCCAGCGGGCCGGTTGCCGTCACCAACGGCAGGTCAAACTCCGGTCGAATTCTGGCCTGCAACCCTGGCGCGGTCATCATGGACTCGGGCAGTCCCTCGCCACGCACTTCGTTTTCCGGAAACAGCCCGAAGTCCTGGACCCAGCAACAGTTCCGGGCCAGCGAGGCCCGGACCCGGTAGCTGCCGCCTTCGCGCGCACGACGGCGCAAGGCCTCAAGCATGCCGATGGCGGCCTCGATGCCTGCCATCACGTCGTTGAGTAAATAAGTCGGCGGGTTGTTCGGGCCGTCGGAAGAGCCTTCATTGGCGCTGAAATCGTTATGCTTGGCATGGAGCACCGCTGCGACGTTGCAAGGCGCCTTGCGCGTTTTCGACTCGTCATCCAGCACTGCAATTATGGGTGCCACGGTAACCATTGGAACGAGAGCCTAACGCGAGCCTCCGCGGCGCGACTACTAGACCTTGGTATAGTACCGCCAAAATCCGCTACCGAGATGCCAAGGTCCGCGCTTAGTTCCGCGAGGGCGCTGGTGATGGTCTTCGGCGAATTGTTCATGTTTCTCATGGGCGATCACCCCGCGAGATGATCTCGGACTGCGTCTCAACGCAATAGCTTGATTTCCCCCGGACGCCACGTCTTGTCGAACCAGGGTTCGAGCGCGCCGTAAAGACGGAGCATCGTGAACCAGCCTTTTCCGGGAACGGTTTGTATCCAGTTGCTTTCCTTGCCGGCCGGGGCCTTCGGTCCGAAGTACACGTCTACGGATCCGTCCGCGTTGGCTTGCACGGTCCCGGATTCGCTGGTCAGCGCCGTGTCGCGCTGATCTGTCTGTAACACCGAGCGCGTCTGCGTGTCGTAGGGAATCAACGACCAGAAATTATTGACCGGGATCTTTGGCGGCAGATGAAGACAGTAGGTCTTTCCACCGTCCAGGTAGTTGCGCTCCGCGTCCACTGTGGCCATCGCATATTGCGACCCGCCGCCAACGATCTTCACGGCCATTGCCGGAGAAATCCCGCTCGCGAAAAAGAAGAAACCTGCGCGCGCATCAAGCAGCCGGACGTTGTTCCGGATGAACTCATGGCTGCCGCCAACGAAGGGCTCGGTCCACGACGATTCGCCCGGATAGAAGTAGTTGGCGGTGTCCCGTGGGCGGAAGGTGAGCGCGCGAGCCGTGGCGTTTGCGATCGCCGCCGCCTCCGTGAGGATTTTCTTCATTCGCGCGTCCGGCGCGAACGGCTGGCCCTTCACGATGCCGATCGCCGCGAGCTGTCCAAGGATCTCGGGGTCGGCTGCATCGACGGGCTCCTCCTGGATGACGGTGTTGATCTCCTTAAAGAAATTGAAGTCGGTCGAATGGATCGTGTTGAAGTACAGACCGGAGCCATTGATGAACCTCATGGCGGGTGGGTTCGTCTTGCGAGCGAGCGGGTAAACCTTAAACTGCTCTTTGAAGGCCTTCACCGCCGGACCCAAGTCGCCCTTGACCGCGAAACCGCGCAGACCATACCATACGTGATAGGTGTGGGATCGTGCCACAAAGTAGTTCTCAGGCACTGGGCCGTCGTAGCTCGGTGGCAGGAAGAGGTACTTCCCGCCTTTGCCCTTGTCCGGGCCGGCAAGACCCAGGTCGATGATGTAGCGCATCCACAGATCGTCAGCAAGGCCGAGCACGCCCGGCGGCACTTCGACAACGATGGGACCGTCCTTCAGGTTCAAGAATGCCCAGAGCGTCGCCGTCTGAGTGTTGGGGGTGAGCAGAAGCGTCTTGGCGTCCACCCGATTCTCGTGGATGACCGCCGAGAACATATCGCAACCCACACTCTTCAATCCTTCGATGTTGGCGAGGGCGGAGGCGGCTGACATCGTATTGAGGAAGACGTCCACTCCGCGCATCAGATCGAGGTTGTCGTAGACCTTCCGAACGGTGCGGGCGTCTGGAAGACCGTCGAAATACCTCAACGTACCGAGCGAGGTGTCAACCGTGTCCGGCGTGGTGATGGACGCCGGAATCTGCGTTCTCATCTTAGGACTATTCATAGTTAATCCTCTCGTATCGGTAGTCATCTTCGGTGGTGCCTCGGCCCGTGCGGCGCTTGCGGCCAGCACGCAAGCGAGTGCGCCACAACCCAGGGTTGCCATGCACCCGACATTCATTTTCTTTGGGCTTGGTATGTGAAATTGTTCACGTTTGCCAGATCGTCCCTTCGGTGCTCGCGATGACTCGGACCGGAGCGCCCCCGGCGAACCGGGGGCGCTCGGCAGGGACCCGATCAAGACCTTCTTGGCTCCCCGCCGGGTCACGCAGGGGATCCCTCACTCGTCAATGTTGAGCCCAAGTGTGGCCCTTGAACTCTTCAATGTCCTCGATGCCGGGATTGAGTCCTGCGGCGTATTGGAGCGGCTCGTTAAACCGGGTGGAAGTATACTTGCCGGTCACCGCCGCGTTGATGAGTTCGTTCAAGCTGCCGTAGATGACCTTGTGTCCCAGGCCACCGAAGATCTTGAACTGCTTGAAGCTGTTGGTGGCGACGGTGAAGTCGCTGCCCCAGTCCACGCTCAGCGCGTTCATGCCCCAGCAGGTCTGGTGATAGATCTTCCCCCCGGCATCCTCAATGATCTTGGCGTCACCGTAATGCTTCGCCATGAAATAGCTCGGCGTGTCGGTCTGCACCCAGAGCATGACGTCCTTGTGCACCTTCTTGCCCTTGATGGCACGGGCGATCTGCTGGATTTCCTCGTAAATGAGCAAGGGACAGCCAAAGTGGACGATATCCACCTTGTCGGTCTTGGCGGTGCGCAGCTCCGCATACATCGCCTTCACATCGGCGAAGGTCAGGTGGATTCGCTCCACGCCCTTGGGCACTTTGCCCCCGAAGGCGGCCTCTAAAGTGGGCGAGCCGGGAGTCTTGCCGATCAGGTGCAGCAGGGGATCGTTCATGCCCGGGGACGCGCAGGCGGTCAAGGCCTTGAGAGCGGAGGGCATCATGCGGGGAGGCAGATTGAGGACCGCCGGAATCCGATTGTTGGCCCGTTTGGCAATAGCGCCGCCCAGGGCAGCCCAGTCGGCCGGATCGTCCACGATGTTCTCCTTGATGTCGTCATCCAACTCGTAGATCACCTTCGCCACGCGGTTTTCGTCCAGCAGCATGCCGTACTTCGGAATGCAGCCGGTGATGGTCGCATAGGGAGCGATAATGGCGCTCTCCCGATTGGTTTTGACGCCCAGGACGGAGTTCAGGTAGCAGGCACAACTGGATTCGCAGCTCGCGGCGTACTCTCCGTGGATCGGAAAGGCACTGTTAAAGTGGGGCGTGCAGGAGTAGGTTGGCAGCCACCCCGTGTCCTGCAGGTGCTTGTAGCCGTCCTTGACGGCCTTGAACACCCTTGGCGACATCTTGAAGTACTTGTTGTTCCAGGGCATGCCCTCCTTCTCATAGGCATCGACCTGGGCAACGTAGGGGTCGCAGGAGCAGACGACGTTGGGATCCTTGGTGGCCTTGGCACCCATGTTCCAGAAGGGTTCCAGAACCAGTCCCTGCCCCCACTCGAACTGCTGGTATTCCTTCGACCCCTTCGGCAGCCCTTTTTGGCAGCCGATATAGTGGATGAAGGACACCTTGACCATTTCCTTGGCCTCGACGGCCTCGCCGAATGCTACCAGCCCTTCCATCGCGAGCTTCTTGGCCTCGCCGTGGGTTCCTTTGAGCATTTCCTGTTCGTATTTTGTAAGCTTCATTTTCATATTCTTATATGCAGTGGTCGCTTTAACTTCGTCGGGATGGGCTACTTCTTCGGGGTTACGGTAATGATGGCCGGCTTGCCGTATTCATTGGCCTCGATTTTCACCCAGTCGCCGCTCTTGATCGCCTTCAATGGATCGGCGCTGAGACCGTCCACGGCGGGAATACCGCTGGCGATGGCGCCGGAGACGTCGATTGTATGGACGGCCTGGCAGATGATGCCTGCGGGCCCCTTTTGGGAGCCTTTGACCTTGAACAGCAAACCAAAGGCTCCGGAAGTGGAGCCAGTCACCGTCGGGTAGATCACGATCTTGCCCTTCACGTTTTGACCGCTAACTGGGTTTCCGACCAGCTTGATGGTTCCGTCGTTAAGGATGGAACACGGGGCCCAGCTCAGAGGCATCTGGCTGACCAGCGCCTCGCCTTCCGCTCTTCCCTTGGCTTTGGTGCGGCCTTGTAACACGGTTTTGTCTTTCATTGGTATGTCTTTCGTTAATGGCGCCGCTCTCCTGGGCAGGATTCACGGTGCGGATCTCTTTCCCGACGACAATCCATCTGGCGCCGGGAGCCCGTAAATCAGTTAACAATAGGATCGGTCATTCAATCGGGTTCAGGCTGCTGTCGGATCGGTTCATTGCTCTTCTGTCCGCGCGATGATCTCCGCCTGCTGTGAGGGCGACAGGTCGGTGAAGTAGGCGCAGTAGCCGGCGACCCGCACGACGAGATCCCGGTACTTCTCAGGGTTCTTCTGCGCCTCCAGCAGGGATTGTCTATTGAGGATATTGAACTGGATGTGCGCATGCTTCTGGCTGCTCCAGACGCGGATTAGCTGCATCAGCCGGCGCGTCCCCTCTTCTCCGGCCACGTTCGCGGGCGCCATCTTCATGTTGAGCAGGTCCTCACGATGCGTCCTGTAAATCTGGCAGGTCGCCCGGGCGATGGACTGCAGGGTCACCGTAGGCCCTTTAGTGTCGCAGCCGTGCGAGGGAACAATTCCGTCAGAAAGATACTCTCCGGCCGGCCGGCCGTTCGGTGTCGCCATGGTCACCTTGCCGCAGGGGTTATGGAAGGTGATCGGAATGATGCGCATGTTGGCGCTTTGGCCATGGGGCCGGGGATGCCTGTGGGCATACTCCATAACGGTGCGCTGGATGTGGTAGCCGATGGTATCCACCCACTCGATGCCGTTGCCGTACTTGGGTGCGTTGAGGCACATCTGGCGGATGGCCTCCTTGCCTTCCCAGTTCTTTTCCAGGGCATCCAGCAACTGGTCCCAGGTCAGCTTCTTGGTGTCGTAGATGAGGTGCTTTATGGCCGCTAGCGAATCGATGCAGGTCGCGAACCCTCCGAGCCCGTCAATACAGGAAGCATCCAGCGCGCCGGGGATGTACTCAGCGTGCGTGTGGAGGTCCCGGCCGTGCTCCATGCACAGATCATGCAGCGTGGAGGCGAGCGGAGCCGCGATATACTTTGGCTTCTGCGCGGCCGCTATGTAGTTCTGAATCATGATGTGCTTGACGACGTTCTCCAACTGCAGCCGGAAGGCATTCCACACGTCGTCGTATGTCTTGAAAGTCCTCGGGTCGCCCGTCTTCAGGCCAAACTGCTCGTCCTTATAGATCTTCATCTTGCCGTCCCGGAGGGTCATCTCCATGACCACGCCGTAATTGATGCCGCCGTTGCCGGTCTTGTGGGTCTCGCGGTTGGGCAGGCGCGATTCCGAGCACCCCGACATGGCGTAATCCAGGGCTTCCCGCTTCACGATCCCGTTGCTCATGAACCACGGCACCTCGAACTCGTCGTTGATCAATTTGGGCGAGCCTTTGCCGTCCTTGATGGTCTCGGCCACCGCATGCAGGAACTTGTCGGGCGTGCCGGCGTGGATCCGGACCCCCAGCTCCGGGTAGCTGCTCCGAAGAGGTCGGGTCGATTCCAGGAGCACGTAAGAAAGCTCATTCGTGGCGTCGAAGCCGTCGGGGGTCTGGCCTCCGATGGTCACCGTCTCGTGGTGAGAGAATCCCTCGCGGCCCTTGGCTGCGGAGGGTGACATTTGCGACTCGATGCTCTGCATGATGTGCAGCCAGAGGCACTGGAACAGCTCCTGCGCCGCTTCCGGCGTGATCCGGCCTTCTTCGAGGTCCTTCTTGTAGGTAGGGTAGAAGTACTGGTCCATCCGGCCCTGATTAACCTGCCCTCCTACCATCTCCTCCAGACGCGAGAAAAGCTGGGTGAACCACTGCGACTGAACCGCCTCCCGGAAGGTACGCGCCGGGTTTTCCGGAACCCACGCGCAGACGGCCGCGATCTCTTCCAGTTCCTTCTTGCGCTGCGGATCTTGCGTCTTGGCTGCCATCCCTGCGGCCAACTCGGAATAGCGTTTGGCGAAGAGGCTCAAAGCGTCGCAGGTGATGATGGCCGCCTCGTAGAAGGGCTTCCTGAAGGCCAGGTCGCGTGGGTCTTCCAGCGCGGCCAACCGCGCCTGGGCTTCCTCGCGCAAGCCCTTGCAGCCCCGCTTCAGCATTTTCTCAAAATCAGGGACCCAATTCTGGGAATGGCGCATGGTTGAAGTAGAGACGATCACGAACGTCTGCGTGGTCCCCACATTCTTGGGATCAGAACCCCAGGTGAAGTGTCGGGTTTCAGGAGGCAGGGCCTTGATGAAGTTAGGGGTAAAGTCCTTGCCCTTCCAATAAGGGAAAAGGACCTCATCAATGATCTTCTTGTCTTCCTCGGTCACGGTAACCGCATCCGGGGCTCCGGCCTCTTTGGCCGCAATGAAAGCTTTTGCTCCCTCTTGGATGATCGTGCCGTCAAGCTCCGGGTACACCAGCGAGTACCGTCCGAACCAGGTGCAGGGACGGCCCACGATCAGCTCATCGTCGAAGATGGCGACAGACATCTTCTCTGCGATGTTCTTCAGCGCTTTGGCCCAGCGCAGGACCAGCGGCTGACCTTCGGTGGTCTTGAAGGATTCCGTGAAATAGAGCGCCCGTTCCAGAGCCACGCGGGGCGGACCGGCGGTACGGATGGCTTCAAACATTCGGAGGATCCGGTTGGTAACCGTGCCGTGCAATATCTTCTTCCCGCTCGCGATGGCGGCTTCCTGGGCGGAGAGCGCTGGAGGGGGGGTGGTCGTTGCTGTGGTTGGTTTATCCGGAGTGGTATTCATTGCAGTATTGGCTTTTGCGGCCTGTGGGCCTAAATCATGGCGCCGATGTTCCGTGGTGAGCCAGTGCGGCCGAGATGGAGGCCAAAAGAATATCCCGATCGACCGGCTTCTTCAGGTAAGCGACGGCGCCCAAACCGCGCACCCGATCCGCCGTACCGGGTTCGTCGTGGGCGGTAATGACGATGACCGGCAGGCTGATCCGCCGGTCCAGGAAAGCTTCAAGCACTTCAAACCCGTTGAGCCCTTCGAGCTGAAGGTCCAGCAACAGGCAGTCCAGCCGATGTGCACTTACGGTGTCGAGGAGATCCTCTCCCCGCGCATACTCCTCCACCTGGTAGCCCCGGCAGGTGAGTAATCGGTGAAGCGCCTTGCGCATCTCCGGTTCGTCATCCAGCACCCCGATCGTTGATCGTGCTATGGGCATCGCAACGGGATCATGGAGCAACCCCGCGATGTGGTGCTACTAGACCTTGGTATAGTGCCCAGAGGAGGGAGGGGGCGAGGGACGAGGGGCGAAAACATTCCTGCGTCATTCCGTGCCCAACTGCGGCCGACTACCTCGGGAACAGGAAAGTAACGTTAAAGCGCAGCCCCCACTCGGGGTCGTCGTCGCGGAATCGCGCGTGGTGCGGCGCTCGGAGCGGGTTAGAAGGTGAAGGTGACGCCGAGCTGCGGGCCTTGGTTGAGGACGTCGTATTTGAAGCGGTCATGGCCGCTGCCGGTTTCGTAATCCATGTAACGCCAGCGGTAGCCGAGCTGGAGCGAGCTCGATTTGGTGAATCGCCAGCTCACGTATGGGAAGGCCTGCCAGGTCAAATCGGAGGCGACGCCGAATCCGCCCGTGTCGCCGCGGATGTTGGGGCTGAAACCTTTGCCCTGCGGCAATGCCAGGTTGGCGCCGAGGAGGGGGTTGAACGCGGGCACAAACTGCGCTGGCCACGCGCCCACACGAATCGCCTCGCCTTCGGGCCGGCAGCCCCTGGCGGCGCAAAACTCATAAATGCCGCTGAGCGCATCGATTCAGTCGGCCGCGGGCACCGCCACGAGCACATCGGCATCGAGCGTCGCCACCGGTTCGGGATAGCGCATTTGCGCGACCGCCCCGAACAGGGGGCGTAATTTCGGATCACGCCGGCCCGCTGCATCTCAGTGAGCAATTGCGCCAATTCCTTCACGGCCTCAGGCCACCACAGTCCACCCCGTTGAACAGCGGCAAACGCGCCTCATCACTGATTGCTGATTACTGGCTACTTCGCGGGTATTCTGACACCCAACCGCTCGGCTGCACGGACAAGATCGGCGAGCGACTCGACGCCCATCTTCTCCATGATGTGCGCGCGGTGCAGCTTGATATTCTGTTCCCCGGTGCCCAGGTCAGCCGCAATCTGCTTGTTCAGTTGCCCGGCGACGACGTGCTCCATTACTTCCCGCTCGCGCGGCGTGAGGCTGGCCAATCGGGCCTTCAACATCTCGGCCTCAGCGAAGGTCTGGCGCCGGGTTTCCGCCGCATGAAGGGCCACGCGCACCGCCGCGACCAGCGCGGCAGCATCCACGGGCTTCGTCAGAAAATCCGTTGCCCCGGCCTTGATGGCGCGCACGCTCATGGGAATGTCACCGTGACCGGTTAGAAAGATGATGGGGAGCGGCACTTCTTGTCGGCTGAGACGACGCTGCAACTCCAGGCCGTCCAGTTCCGGCATGGCCACATCGAGCACGAGGCACGCGCTTTCCTCGGGGCCATAGGCTTTGAGGAAATCGCCAACCGAGACGAAGCCGCGGACATCGAAACGTTTCGCTCGCAGCAAACGTGCAAGCGATTTGACCATCTCCGGCTCGTCGTCCAGAACATATACAATGCCGGTCGGGGTGCTCATGACTTACCCGCCGCCCCGTCCAGAGGCAGTTCGAAGTGGAAAACGGCACCGCGCTCGGGGTGGAGTTCCGCCCAGAGCCGGCCATCATGGGCGCCAATAATGGACCGGCAGATGGCCAGGCCCATGCCCAACCCCTGGGGCTTGGTGCTGTGCAACGGCTGGAAAAGGCGCTCCACATCGGCAGGCAGACCTTCCCCCTCATCCCGCACGGAGACGCGGACGTGGTTCAGGTGTAGCACCGTCCGCAGATGAAGCCGACGCGTTCCGGGCGCATTGGCGGCCATGGCGTCGGCCGCGTTGAGGATGAGGTTGAGCAGGAGCTGCTGGAGCTGCACTCGATCCCCCGCGACCAGCGGCAAGTCGGGAGCCAGTTCACGAATGATGGTGACGCCGCGACCGAGGATCTCCGCGTGGGTCAGGGACAACACTTCTTCAATGACGGCGTTGAGAGAGAGTTTTTGGAGTGAAGTCTGCCCGCTTTTGAACAATGCGCGCAGCCGCTCGATAACCTCGCCCGCCCGGCGATCCGCCTTCACGATGTCCGCGAGGATGGCCTGCACTTCGGCCGTATCCGCCGGTTCCTGCGTGAGCAGCTCCTGCGCCGCCTGGGCGTTGCTGAGAATGATCCCCAGCGGCTGGTTCAACTCATGGGCCAACGAGCCTGACAACGCACCCAGCGTATGCACACGCGTCAGATGCGCCAGATTATTGCGCAGCCGCTGGCCTTCCAACTCCGCTCGCCGCTGCTCGGTGATGTCCCGGATCACCCCGAGTCGGCGAACCACTTGGCCGGTCGCGTCCCGCTCCTGCACCCGCGAGACGTGGCTGAACCACAGAGTACCCCGCTCTGGATGCTGGTAGCGGTATTCAACCGCCACCCCCTGAAGCTCGCCGCCCAACACCCTGCGACTCAACTCCTGCACCCGGTCCCCATCATCCGGGTGGATGTGTTCAATCCAAAACTCCTGCACGCGGTGATTGTCCTGCGGCGTCAAGCCCAGCAGCGAGCGCAGGCGCTCATCTACAAAAATCTGCCCGGGATCAGAACCCATTTCATAAAACCCGAGCATTGCCACCTCCACCGCCGAGGCCAGCCGCGCCTCGCTTTCCCGCCGCGCTTCCTCGGCCTGCCTGCGCGGAGTCACGTCCACCGTGACTCCCATCAGGTAATCGATCTGCCCGGCAGGATTGACATGGACGCGGCCCCGCGAGTGCATCCACTGCACCCGCCCGTCGGGCTGAAGGATTCGGTATTCAACCTGGACTTCCCCCTTGGACGCCAGGACCTGTTGCACAGCCTGGCGCACCAATTCCTGATCCGCAGGATGGACCGCGCTCAGGAATCGGTCGTAGGTCACCACTTCGTCCGCCCCAAACGCGAATAACTCCCGGGTCTTCTTGGTGACCCAAAACGAGCGTGTGGCAAGATCCAGTCTCCACAAACCCACCGCGGCCGCATCCGCCGCCAGGCTCAGCCGGGCTTCGCTTTCGCGCAACTCTTGGTCCGCGCGCTTCCGGGCGAGCGCATTGCCAAAGAGCTGCGCGACCAATTCCAGCCGGGTTACAAGTTCCTTCGGCCACGAGCGCGCCTTCCGCACGGTGTTGAAGCTCAAGCCCCCAATCAGTTGCCCGCCCTCGATCAACAGCGGAAACGTTAGGTTGGACTTAATGCCGAAATGCAGCCACGACTCCCGGTCGCGGCCCGCCTCCGGCGGCAACGCGTCCATCGAGGAAACCACAATGACCTTTCCTGCCAGCAGCTCCTCCAGGCACCAGGGGAAAACCTCCTGCGCATCAAATCGTTCCGGAATCGGTGGGCCTCCCAGCGGACGATAGAGATGGGTCATCTTGAAATAGCGCGGCGAACCGTCTGTCCACTGCCAAAGCGCGCTCAAATCCAACCCCATGCTTTCGCACACACCACGTTGCGCCTCCTCAATTTCCTGGTCCACCGTCCCGGCAGGAAGGTTGATGAACCTCGATGACAGCTCAGCGACCCGCGCCGCTACCGCCTCCCCTTCCCGGCGTTTGGCCCGGTTGATCAGCAGACCGACGGTCAACGCGGCTTCTGCGGCGCAGAACAGTATCCCTCCGCAAACCAGCCACCAATAACGCTCCCAGATCCCAAGCTGGCGGAAACGCACCACGCTGCCGGCCGGCAGCCGCGCTTCGCTAATGCCCCTGCGCCGGAGTTCCCGCCAGTCGAATTGCGGGACCCCCATCTCCTGTGGAGGGATCCGGAGGCTGGCCGGCGCCTCTCCGCGAAGGATGCGCGTGGCTACCGCCGCCGTATTCCGGCCCATCTCCTCCATGTCCATCAGCGGGCCGCCCACGATCCCCCGCCCCAGTTGGGTTTGAAAGACCCCGAAAATGGGCGCATTGGCGACATCGTGCAACCGGGTCAAGGCACCCTCTTCCCATTGCGGGACGCCCTCGGCATCCATGACCAGAAGCGCGTAGAAGATAGCGGACCTTGGGGGAAGGGCAGCGCAACGTTTGAGCATTTCCGCGAAGGAGAACTCATTGAGCCACAGGAAATTCACCCGATTGGTATACGGTTGACACTCGGCGCGGATCTCCTTGACCCAGAATGTATCCAGCGGGCTGGCGCCAACGACCACCGCAATATTTGTGGTTTCAGGCATTACCTGCAGGATATTCTGCATGACGCGTGACAGATCAATCCGCCCCGCCACCACCGCGTCGTTCGGCGTGAGCGTGGCCTGCCGGATGTGGCGTTGGTCGGTGCCGGCGATCAGCAACGGAGTGCGGGGAAACAGCAACTGCCGGTGGCGTTGGGCAAACTGCACCGCCGGCCCGCCGATGGGGATCACCAAGTCCGGAGGCCGCCCAGCGGACAGGGCGGCCAGGTAATCCAACAACGGCCCCTCCTGCGCCGTGTCGCCGCCGTGCGCGGAGTCGAGAGACACCTCGAAAATGTCCACCGACCCCGACGACTGGCTGACCAGTTCGGTGCGAAGGACTCCCGAAAAAGTATTGTAGGGCGCGAAGTCGCGCCCGAACGAATAAATGAGCAGAACGCGCTTGGGAGTCGTGGCGGACGCGCAGAGCATGGCCAGGGTCAGCAGAAGCATGCCCAGACATGTCCGGCCAACTCGTAATATGAAGGGCGATCTCTTCACAAAGTTGTATTCAGAGACTACCGAAGGGATGGGCGGTTTGGCTAGCGCCAACCCGCAAGTTGGGCATCCTGCCATGAGCATGTTTCGCGTCATGGGCCATCTCGACATGGATGCGGTTTACGCGTCGGTCGGGCAGCGTGACCACGCGGCGTGGCGGGGCAGGCCGGTCATTGTCGGGGCTCCGCCCACCCGGCGGGGCGTGGTCTGCGCGGCCGGTTGCGAAGCCAGGAAGTGAGGTTTCTTGGTTCATCCGGGAAGTTGTCGTCTGAACGGAGGGTTGGACGCCGGCGGTGTCTCGCCCTATCGCCACCGCCACGCCGCCGGCTTGGCGCCCTCCGACTCGGGTGAACGATACAGCTCGGCCGGTGTGGCGTAGCTCAAGGCTTGGTGCGGTCGGGCCGTGTTGTAATCGCCAAACCACCGGGCCAATCCCCGGTGCGCGGTCAACCCGTCGGCATAGTCCTGCCGGTGGATGTCCTCCTGCTTGACGCTGCGCCATGGCCGCTCGATGAACCGGTTGTCGAGCCAGCGCCCCCGACCTTCCATGCTCACCTCCACTCCCGCCGCTTCCACGGCCTCCAAGAACGCCTCGCTGGGGCTGCCTTGGTCGGTGTTGGAGATCAACGGTTGCCTTCCCGTGGCCAACGAAACGGTTTCGGCCGGCGCGTTGGCCATCGCGGCGTGGGGCTGACAGCGTCGAGGAAGCGCGGCGAAGCGTTGTTCGAATTGCCGGCAACGCCGGTTGAACGCGGTGATATTTCCGGCTTGACGAGCCCATTTGCTTTGCCAGCTAATCGCGCCGTGCGCACGCCTGAACTATTCACCCGCCGGGTGTTCCGCCGGAACACGGCCTTGTTGTTGATCGTGGTGTCGGGGTTGCTGGGCTCGTCAGCCCTCGCCGGCGCGCTGGAAGATTACGTCCACAAGGCGGATCACAGTTTCAACTGGAAGCGTGACGAGCAGGTGAACCTCACCAACGCCACGCTGACGCATCTGGAGCTGGTGTCGCAGACCTGGCGCGGCCAGTTCTGGAGCCACCACCTGCTGGTGATCCGGCCGGACAACGTGCGGCATCCGCGCTTTGCGCTGCTGTTCATCACCGGCGGCAGCTACGACGGGCCGAACGCGAAGGACGCGCTGATGTTCAAAATGGTCGCCGAGCGCGCCGGCGCGCTGGTGGGCATTTTGAACCATGTGCCGAACCAGCCGCTCTACGACGGCCGGCGCGAGGACGCGCTCATTGCCTACACATTTCAGCAATACCTGAAAACGGGCGACCGCACCTGGCCGCTGCTGTTTCCCATGGTCAAAAGCGCCGTGCGCGCGATGGACACCCTGCAGCAGTTCGCGCAGCAGGAATGGGGGCAGAAGGTGGATTCGTTCGTCGTCACCGGCGCGTCCAAGCGCGGCTGGACCACCTGGCTGACCGGTGCCGTGGACCCGCGCGTCAAGGCCATCGCGCCGATGGTCATTGACATGCTGAACATGAAGGCGCAGTTGAACTGGGCGCAGAAGGTCTATGGCAAGCAGAGCGACGAAATCTCCGACTACACGAAGATCGGCCTCCAACTGCAAATGGACGACCCGCCGATGATCAAGCTGCGGAGCTGGGTGGACCCGTATTCCTATCGCCGGCGCTACACCCTGCCGAAACTGATCCTGCTCGGCACGAACGATCCGTATTGGACGGTGGATGCGCTGCGGTTCTACTGGGATGATCTGCCTTCGCCGAAGATCGTTTTTCAAACTCCAAACGCGGGCCACGACCTGGGCGGCGGCGAGGCGGCGCTGCAGACGCTGGCGGCGTTTTACGAATTCATCGTGGAAGGCCGGCCGTTGCCGAAGCTTGACTGGCAGTTCCATTACGACGCCGGCGGCGTGAAGCTCACGGTCAAGGCGAACCAGCCGGTGAAACAATTCACGCTTTGGACCGCGGACTCGACCGACCGCGACTTTCGCGACGACAAGTGGACCAGCCGCGAGCTGGCGGTCGAACCGGGCGACACGACGAGCGTCGAAGTGCCCCGGCCGGCGACCGGCTACCGCGCGTGCCTCGGTGAGGCGACGCTGCTCGCGCCCGACGGCCACACGTATCGCCTTTCCACGGCGGCGCGCGTGACGCCCGACACCACGCCGTAAACCAGCCATGATCTCGCGACGCTCGTTTCTGCGCAGCAGTTCGCTGGGGCTGGCGGCACTGGCACAACTGGACTGGCTGCTGGCGGCCGAGGCGGATGGCGTGATTCCGGCCGCGAAGCCGCCGAAAATTGGTTTCAGCACGCGCGCCGGCGACATTGCCGCACTGCAACCAGCGGTCATTTCCACCGCCTCGGTCAAAATCTGCCGCATTCTCCAGTTCACCGATCTGCACCTGTTCCACACGACGGCGGCGGATGACCGCCACACGTTCCGCGATTGCGCACGCCAGGTTGCACAACACCGGCCGGACCTCGTGGTCGTGACCGGCGACATCTGGCACGAGAACCCGAACGGCCGTGGCCAGGAATATCTCGAAACCGCGGTGCGGCAATTTGAGGGTTGGGGCGTGCCGTGGGCCACCTGCTGGGGCAACCACGACCTGCTCGGCGACTTTCAAAAAGGCCACGACACGCTCGCCGCCGGAAAGCATTCCGCCTACCGCGGCGCGGCGACGCACGGCGATTACCGGATCGAAGTCCGCGCCGCCGGCAGCAGCCCGGACGCTTCGCCCGCGTTAAACCTGTTTTTTCTGAACAGCAGCGACGAAGGTTTGACCGCGTGGCAGGCACACGCCCTGGCGACCATGTCGGCCCGGACCGCCGCACGCAGCCACGCCGCGCCGGCGCTGTTGTTTTTCCACGTGCCGATCCAGGAATACGGGACGCGGCTGACGGCGGGCGATTTCACCGGTTTGAAACTCGAACCCGTGAGCCACTACCAGGAACACGGCGAAATGTTCCCGTTCATTGTCGGCGCCACAACCATCCGGGCCTGCTTCTGCGGGCATAATCACCTGAACGATTATGTGGTGAAGACCGGCGCGGTGGACCTCAACTTCGGGCGGTCCACCGGCTACGCCGGTTACGGCGGCGACCGGTTGCGCAAGGGCGCGAAGCTGATCGAGGTGGACCTGGGCAAGGGCAGCTACGAACAGCGCACGGTTTTCGCGGATGGAGCGAAGCAATTTGGCTACGTCCCGGCCGCGACGTTGGATCATGTCGGCTGAACCTGTCCACGCAATCCGTCTGGACAAATGGCTGTGGGCCGTGCGCGTGTTCAAGACCCGGTCGCTCGCCACGGCCGCCTGCCAGGCCGGGCACGTCAAGATCGGCGGCCAGCGCGTGAAGCCCGCGCGTGTCCCGCACCCCGGCGAGACGATCATCGTCCAGGTGGGCGAGATCACCCGCACGCTGAAAGTTGTCGGTCTGTTGGGGCAGCGCGTCGGCGCGGCCTCGGTGCCGCGTTACGCCGAGGATTTGACGCCGCCGGAGGAATACGCCAAGCGGCGCGAGCCACGGGTCGAACCGTTGTTCCACCGGCCGAAAGGCGCGGGCCGGCCAACGAAGCGCGAACGCCGGTTGCTGGAGCAGCTCGGATTTTCGGGCGAAACCACCGCCGAGTCACCCGATCTGAGCTAGCCGTTTGCCAACTCCGGCAGGCGGGTTAGAACCGTAGATTCCAGCCGTCCTGTGCGTATTTTTCCCGCGCCAACGCTTCCACGCGCGCCCGCGGCGGCTCACCCAGCGGGTCGTCCGCCTGCCAAAGCGCGCGCAACGCCGCTTTGACGACGGACGCGGGAAGCCGCAGGTTCATCAGGAAATCGGCGTGATGCCGGCCGGCGCGGTAGGCGGGCTGGCGCGAGGGCAGGGGCAACAGGTGCTCGATGGCGGTCAGGTCGAAGTGCAACAGGAATGTGCCGTGGAACAGAAGGGCGTCACGCTTGCGGCGCTGCGAATTGCCGGAGAATTTCCGGTCGCGAATCACCAGGTCTGTGTCGCCCTGCCGGCGGACCGGTTGACCGAGGAGGTTCTGAAGCGCAACCTGGTGGCGACCGAGGATGAACACGTTGGTTTGCGTGATGCTGCCGAACGCGGGTGCGTCCGGGATGCGGCAGACGAGCGCGTAGCTCAGGCAGCCGGGTCCCTGCACCACCGTGCCCCCGCCGCTGGCGCGACGCAGGACGGAAATGCCGGCGGCCTGGCAGGCCGCCAGGTTCACTTCGGTGGCCGCGTGGTTGGCGTAACCGAGCACGACGAATGGTCGCTCTGCCTCCCAGAAACGGAGCACGGGCGGGGCGGCACCGGCATCGCAGGCGTCGAGCAACGCCTCGTCCAGGGCGAGGTTTTCGGCGGGCGTGGGCAGGGTGAGGTCGAGGTATTTCATGTTGTGCGCCAGCGGTTCCAATGTATTTTAGGCCGCGCGCGTCACGCAATGGTTTTGCCGCGTCGCGCGGACCTTCCAGACGGGAAAGGCTCGAAATTGACCGTGAATTCGTTGAATCAAGATCCGGAAAAGAACCCCGCGCCGGCGTCGCCAGCAGCGGGGCAGGGGTGGTTTGAAGCGCACCAGGAGTTGCTGGCAGCGGCCCTGGCGGGCCAGCCGGCCGACCGCGCGCGGCGCGTGTTGGGCGACCTGCTGAACCGTCTGCGTTCGGCGGGCATCGCCGCGCCGCAGACGGTCAGCACGCCCTACGTCAACACGATCGGGATGGCGCAGCAACCGCCGTTCCCCGGCGACCGCGAGATGGAGCGGCGGCTGAAGAGCTACGTCCGCTGGAACGCGATGGCGATGGTCGTCAACGCCAACCGCCAGCACAACGGTCTGGGCGGACACATTTCGACCTTCGCTTCGAGCGCGTCGCTCTACGAGGTCGGATTCAACCATTTCTTCCGCGGCGCGGGCAACGGGCACCCGGCGGACATCGTGTATTTTCAGGGCCACGCCTCGCCGGGCATTTACGCGCGGGCGTTCCTGGAGGGCCGGCTGGAGAAACATCACCTCCAGCATTTCCGGCAGGAACTGGCCGTGGGCGGCGGGTTGTCGTCGTATCCGCACCCGTATCTGATGCCGCATTTCTGGCAGTTTCCCACGGTTTCGATGGGATTGGGCCCGATCATGTCCATCTACCAGGCGCGGTTCAACCGCTACCTCAAGGCGCGCGGCATCCTGAAGGACCCGGAGCCGCGGGTGTGGTGCTTTGTCGGTGATGGCGAATCGGACGAGCCGGAGACGCTCGGTTCGCTCACGCTGGCGGCGCGCGAACATCTCGACAACCTCGTCTGGGTGGTGAACTGCAACCTCCAGCGCCTTGACGGTCCGGTGCGCGGCAACGGCAAGATCATCCAGGAGCTGGAAGCCGCCTTCCGTGGCGCCGGCTGGAACGTGATCAAGGTCGTCTGGGGTTCGGATTGGGATCCGCTGCTGGCGGCGGACAAGGACGGGTGGCTCGTCAAGCGGATGGAAGAGGCCGTGGACGGCGACTTCCAGAAATACTCTGTCGAGCCGGGCAGCTACACGCGCAAGCATTTCTTCGGCAAATACCCGCCATTGCTGCAGCTGGTGAATCACCTGACTGATGACCAGATTCACCGGCTGGCCCGCGGCGGGCACGATCCGGCGAAAGTATTCGCCGCCTACAAGGCGGCCGTGGAACATCGCGGTTCGCCGACCGTGATCCTGGCGAAAACGATCAAGGGATACGGGCTGGGCGAAGCCGGCGAGGGGCGGAACATTTCGCATCAGCAAAAAAAGATGAACGAAAAGGAACTCCGCGAGTTCCGCACGCGGTTTGGCGTGCCCATCAGCGATGACGAAGTGGCGGAAACGCCGTTTTACCGCCCGCCGGCGGACAGCCCGGAGACGGTTTACCTCCTGGAGCGGCGCAAGGAACTGGGTGGATTTCTGCCGGAGCGCAAGGTTGCGGCCCCGCCGCTGGACGTGCCAAAAAGCGAGTTCTACGGCGAGTTCTACAAAGGCTCCGGCAAGCTGGCAGTTTCGACGACGATGGCGTTTGTCCGGCTGCTCAGCGTGCTGCTCCGGCACAAGGCGGTCGGCCGGAACATCGTGCCGATCATCCCTGACGAGGCGCGGACGTTCGGCCTGGACGCGCTGTTCCGCGAGATCGGCATTTACGCGCACCGGGGACAGCTTTACGAGCCGGTGGACCGGCAGTCACTGCTGTATTACAACGAAACCAAGGACGGCCAGATCCTGGAGGAAGGCATCACCGAGGCTGGCTCGATGGCGTCGTTCATCGCGGCCGGCACCGCTTACGCGACGCACGGCGTCAGCATGATCCCGTTCTACATTTACTATTCGATGTTCGGCTTCCAACGCATCGGCGACTTGATGTGGCTGGCGGGCGACATCCGGGCCAAGGGCTTCCTGCTGGGCGCCACCGCCGGACGCACCACGCTCAACGGCGAGGGACTCCAGCATGAGGACGGCCACAGCCTGCTGCACGCGAGCACGATTCCGACGCTGCTGGCCTACGATCCGGCGTTTGCCTACGAAGTGGCGGTCATTGTCGCCGATGGCCTGCGACGGATGTATCAGGAAGGCGAGGAGGTGTTTTACTACCTCAGTCTTTACAACGAAAACCACATCATGCCGCCCATGCCCGAAGGCGTGACCGACGGCATTCTGAAGGGGCTTTACCGGTTCAAGGCCGGTCCGGCAGGCCGGAAACCGAAGGCTCATCTGTTCGGGAGCGGTCCGATCATCAACGAAGCCCTGCGCGCCCAGGAAATCCTCGCTGAACGCTACGGCGTCTCCGCTGATGTCTGGAGCGCCACGAACTACAAGCTCCTGCGCAACGACGCCCTCCGCGCCCGCCGCTGGAACATGCTGCATCCCGCCGCGCCGCCCCAAAAGCCGCATGTGCAGGCGCTCCTCGAAAAGGAGCAGGGCGTGTTCGTCGCCGTCTCCGACAACGTCCGCGCGGTGCCCGACATGATTGCGCCGTGGGTGCCGGGCGGCTTGACGACGCTCGGCACGGATGGTTTCGGCCGCAGCGACACCCGGCCGGCGTTGCGCCGGTTCTTCGAAATTGACGCCGAGCTGACGGTGATTGCGACCTTGCACGCGCTGGCCGAAAAGGGTTCGATCGAGCGTTCGGTGGCGGCCAAGGCGATTCACGACCTGGGCGTTGATCCGGAGAAGGTTCACCCGCAGATCGTCTAGCCCCGGCTTCGACTGCTCAAATTTTATGGACGTTAAACTCCCCAAACTTGGTGAAGGCGCCGATGCCGGCGTTGTGGTCAGTCTTTTCGTCAAGGAAGGCGACGCGGTCGCCAAAGACCAGCCCCTGCTTGAAATCGAAAACGAGAAGGCGGTGGCCTCCATCCCGTCGCCCGCGGCCGGCACGGTCGTAAAAATCTTCGTCAAACCCGGCGATAAAATCGGCGTCGGCCAGCGTCTGCTGGCGCTGAACGACGGCGCTGCCACAGCCGCGCCCGACCGGGCGGAAGCGCCGGCGCCGGAGGCCAAACCTGTCGCCGCGGCACCGGTCCCGCGCGCCGCCACCCCGGAGCCGGTCGAACCGCCGGCGGAGGAAGGCGACGAAGGCAAGCCGACCGCGCCACCCGCGGCGTCGCCTTCGGTGCGGCGCATGGCGAAGGAACTGGGCATTGATCTGGCCAAGGTGCGCGGTTCGCAACGCGGCGGCCGGATCGTGATGGCCGACGTGCGCGCCTACATCGAGCGGCTGCAAAAGCTTGCGGCCCGCGCCACCGCGGCGGCAGGACAACCGGCGGCGGCGAAGCCGGCGAAGGAGCCGGTTGATTTTTCGAAGTGGGGACCGGTGACGGTGAAGCCGCTCTCGCCACTGCGGCAGGTCATCGCCCGGCGCATGGCGGAAAGCTGGGCCGAGGTGCCGCGTGTTACACAGTTCGACGACGCCGACGTTACGCGTCTGCTGGACCTGCGGAAGCGATTTGTTGCCGCCTACGAGCAAAAGGGCGTGCGGCTGACGTTGACGGGGTTTGTGCTGAAGGCGCTGGTGAACACGCTGCAGAAGCACCCGCAACTCAACGCGAGCCTCGACGCCACCGGGGAGAACCTCGTGTTGAAGTCCTATTTCCACATTGGCATCGCGGTGGACACCGAGGCCGGCCTGATCGTGCCGGTCATCCGGGACGCGGACAAAAAAAGCCTGGTCGAGTTGTCCCGCGAACTGGAGGACGTGGCGAAGAAGGCGCGTGAACGCAAGGTGTCGGCGGACGATTTGAAGGGCGGCACGTTCACGATTTCGAACCAGGGCGGCATCGGCGGCGCGCACTTCACGCCGGTCATCAATCTGCCGGAGGTGGCCATCCTGGGCATCGGCCGCGGCGTGGTGAAGCCGGTCTGGCGCGAGGGCAAGTTCGAGCCGCGCACGTTGATGCCACTGGGCCTGTCCTACGATCACCGGGTCATTGACGGTGGCAGCGCGGCCCGCTTCATCGTGGACCTGGTGCAGGCGATCGAACAATTCGACGAAGCGCTGGCACGCATCTGACGACCGCCTTTCGGGCAACGCCCAAACCTTTTTTATGGAACCAATCAAAACTGAACTCGTGGTCGTCGGCGCGGGGCCGGGCGGTTACGCCGCGGCGTTCTACGCGGCGGACTGCGGCAAACAGGTCATCCTCGTCGAGCGTGAACCGCGCCTGGGGGGCGTTTGCCTGAATCGCGGCTGCATCCCCTCGAAGGCGCTTCTGCACGCGGCGGAGACCATCACCGTGAGCCGCGAGGCGGCGCACATGGGACTGAGTTTCGCGGCGCCGCAGGTGGACCTGGCCAAGCTCCGCGCGTGGAAGGAATCCATTCTCCAGCGGCTCGGCAACGGCGTGGCCCAGCTCGCGCAAAAGCGCAACGTCCGCGTGCTCGCCGGCCGCGGTCATTTCGAGGATTCGCACATGCTGCGCGTCGAGACGGCCAGCGGCCAGCAGTTCGTTCAATTTGAGCACGCGATCATCGCCACGGGGTCGAAGGCGGCGATGCCAAAAGTGTTTGACCTCGGCAACCCGCGGATCATGACGTCCACCGAGGCGCTGGAGGTGGAGGAAGTGCCGAAGAAGCTGCTCGTCATCGGCGGCGGCTACATCGGCATGGAATTGGGCACGGTTTATGCCGCGCTGGGAAGTGAAGTCGTGGTCGTCGAGGCGCTGGACAACATCCTGACCGGCGCGGATCCGGACCTCGCCCGGCCCATCGCCGCCCGCGCCCGGCAGAACTTCAAGGAAATCCGCGTCAAGGCCAAGGTGCTCGGCATGGCCACCAAAGGCCATCAGATCAAGGTGGACATCGAGTTCGAGGGCCAGAAGCTGGAGGAACTTTACGACCGCGTGCTGGTGGCCGTGGGCCGCGTGCCCAACGGCGACGACCTCGGGTTGGAAAACACGAAGGCGACGCGCGACGAAAAGGGTTTTGTGGTCGTGGACGAAATGCAGCGGACCGACGACCCGGCGATTTTTGCCATCGGCGACATTGCCGGCGGCGTGCTGCTGGCGCACAAGGCGACGCGCGAAGGCCGCATCGCGGTGGAGGCGATTCTGGGCGAAGAGGGCACGATTCCCGAGTTCATCATTCCGGCGGTGGTGTTCACCGACCCGGAACTGGCCTGGTGCGGTTTGACCGAGGCCGAGGCGCGCCAGAAGGGCATTCCCGTCGAAGTCGCCAAGTTCCCATGGGCCGCGTCCGGCCGGGCGCTGACGTTTGACCGGCCCGATGGGATGACGAAGCTGGTGATTGATCCGGCAACCGAGCGCGTGCTCGGCGTGGGTATCGTCGGGCACGGCGCGGGCGAATTGATCGCCGAGGGCGTCGTGGCGCTGGAAATGGGCGCGACGGCGAAGGATCTCGCGCTGGCGGTGCATCCGCATCCGACCTTGTCCGAAACGATCATGGAATGCGCGGAAGTGTTTTACGGACACGCCACGCACACGATCGCCCGCAAACGTCCGGAACAGTGATCCCCGGCGCAGCTTCTAATCGAGAACTCAACACTGTTATTCGTGCTGCCGACCGCTGGCGGGGAAAACCATGAACCGGCGCTTCAAGCTGATTTACCACGGGTGCCAGGGGTTGTTGCTGGCTGTGCTGGTGTGGTCGGTCTGGGCTTCAGCGCGGGCTGCCACGGGCACAAACCAGACCGCCGCCATCGTCCATCCTGCCGCCGCTGCCTCGGGTGACACGAACAGTGCCGGCGCCTTCCGCGAAGACGTGATGACCTTCGGTCTCGACCGCGTGGGTTTCCTGCGGGAGAAGTTGTTCGACCAGCCGCTGTGGAAGTATTTCGCCTCGCTGATCTACATTGGCCTGGCCTTCGGCGTGGCGAAATTGCTGGATTGGTTCATCTCGACCCGGTTGAAGCGCTGGGCCGCGCGGACCAAGACGCAGCTTGACGATCTGCTCCTGAGCCTGTTGCACGGACCGATCAAGGTCGTGGCGTTCGTGCTGCTGTTGCACGCCGGCTTGCGGGCGTTCGATTGGTCCGGCTGGGCGGGAATCTACGTGTCAAAGACGCTCCAGGTGGTGGTCGCCTGTTCACTGACTTACGTGGTGTTGAAGGCCGTGGACCTGCTGCTCGGCCTCTGGCGCCAGCGCGCGGCCAAGGGCGCCGACAAGTTTCTGGAGGCCCACCTGTTTCCGGTCATCCGCAAAAGCGTCAAGGCGTTCATCGTGGTCGTCGCCATCCTGCTCACGGCGGACAATCTCGACATCAAGATCACCAGCCTGCTGGCCGGCCTCTCGCTCGGCGGCCTGGCGCTCGGCCTGGCGGCGCAGGACAGCGTGGCCAACCTGTTTGGCGCGGTGGCGATCTTCTTCGACAAGCCGTTTCACATCGGCGACCGCATCAAACTTGAGGGCGTGGACGGCTCGGTCGAAGATATCGGCATGCGCAGCACGCGGGTGCGGAGTCTGGACGGCCACCTCGTGACGATCCCGAACAAAACCATCGGCAACGCCACCATCACGAACGTCTCCCGCCGTCCCAACATCAAAACCGAGCTGAACATCGGCATCACCTACGACACGCCGTTGCCGAAGGTGAAACAGGCCCTCGTGCTCCTCGACGAGATTTTTCGTCGTCACCCGCAGACCGCG
The DNA here is from genome assembly GCA_021780105.1 of bacterium. Lineage (GTDB taxonomy): Bacteria > Verrucomicrobiota > Verrucomicrobiia > Limisphaerales > J093 > JAJXZJ01. Next base: position 53,003 of record JAJXZJ010000077.1, on the reverse strand, counting down.
AGCGTGCAGGTCAGCTTCAACAAGTTCGCGGACTCCGCGCTCAATCTCTACGTGCTGCACTTTTGGAACGGCGAAGACTGGTCCGCCTACATGCGCGGCATGAATGACCTGAACCTCGAGATTCTGGAGCGTTTCAATGCCGCGGGCATCGGCTTTGCCTTCCCGACGCAAACCCTCTACCTCAAGCAAGACTCGGCATGGCGGGTGGGCGCCGACTCCGCGCCGGTCGCCGGCAGTTAAACCCGGTCTTTTCCGCCATTGAATTCGCTCCCCGTTTCGCCGATAAACGCAGCGAAACGACCACATGCCAACATTGATTCAGGAACCTGCTCCGGGGGAACGCTGCGTCCGTTTTGTCGGTGATGCGGTGCGGTTTTCGCTCCGTCTCGCCGGGGAAGCATCCTGGCCGCGCGGCTGGCGCGCCTGCCTGCGCACCAACCTCGGCCGCGCCGCTGTGGTGCGCGAGGAAATCATCGCCTCGGTTGAAGCCGGAAAGCCGCCCACGCTTGCCTCCTGGCGCGACGTGCCGTTGCGGCGCGCCGGCGAAGTGTGGACTGCCGAACTGCCGCTCGCCGAGGTCGGCTTTTTCCGGGCGAAGGCTTACGCGGTGGACGAACGCGGCTGGCAGCACTGGCCGGACGGACCGGACTTCGGCCTCAGCGTCCAGCCCAACTGGTGCCGCACGGCCAACACAATTTACTGCGCCTGGCCGCGCCTGTTCGGCCCGACCAAGACGGAGGCGACCGCGGTCAGTCCCGTGCGTGAAGAACGGCTGCGGCCGCTGGACGAACAGGGTTACACGGTGATTCCGCCATCGGGCAGGTTGCGGGATCTCATCCGCGAACTGCCGCACATTTTCGGCACGCTGGGCTGCCGCATCCTCCACTTGCTGCCGGTCAATCCGACGCCGACGACCTACGCCCGCTTCGGCCGCTTTGGCAGTCCCTATGCCGCCGGCGACCTGCTGGCGATTGATCCGGCGCTGGTCGAGTTTGACCGGCGCACCACCGGTGTGGACCAGTTCCGCGAACTGACCCACGCCGCGCACGCCCGCGGCGGCCGCGTGTTTCTGGACATTGTGACCAACCACACGGGCTGGGCTTCCCGTTTGCTTGAAAACCATCCCGAATGGTTCCAGCGCAGCCCGGACGGTGCGTTCGTCAGCCCCGGCGCCTGGGGGGTGACGTGGGCCGATCTGGTGGAACTCGACCACGCGAACCCGCATCTGCGTCAGCACCTGGCGGACGTGTTTCTCGAATGGTGCCGCCGCGGCGTGGACGGCTTCCGCTGCGACGCCGGTTACATGGTGCCGCAGCCGGTCTGGCAATATGTCACCGCCCGCGTCCGGCAGGAGTTTCCCAACACGGTTTTTCTCCTCGAAGGCCTCGGCGGCGCCTGGGACGCCACCGCGGCGCTGCTCACCGAAGGCGGCCTCCAGTGGGCCTATTCCGAACTTTTTCAAAACTACTCCAGCGGACAGGTTGCCTCCTACCTCGACCACGCCCTGCGCCAGAGCCGGCGCGTCGGCCTGCTGGCGCATTACAGCGAAACGCACGACAACGACCGCCTCGCCGCCCGCGGCCGCGCATGGTCGCGGCTGCGCAACCAGCTCTGCGCGCTCACCAGCGTCAGCGGGGCCTTTGGGTTTACCTGCGGCGTCGAGTGGCTCGCGACCGAGAAGGTCAACGTCCACTCCAGTCGCGGTCTGAATTGGGGTGCCGCCGAAAACCTCGTCCCCGAACTGGCCCGGCTCAACCGTCTGCTCGCCGACCACCCGTGCTTTTTCGACGCCGCCGACACCGTGCGGCTCAGTTCTCCGGAGGCGCCGGTTTACGCGCTGGCGCGGATTTCCGCCGGGAAAGCGGATGCGGTGCTCGTGCTGGTGAACTCCGACGCCGAACGGCCGCAGCCCGTGACGCTGGAAACGCCCGCGCTGGCCGCGGCCGGCTGGAAAACGCCGCCGGTGGTGGATTTGCTCGGGCAGACGCCTCCGGTTTGGAAGCCGACGAAGCACGGCTTCAGCGCCGTGCTCGCCCCCGGCGCGGTGTTTTGTCTGGCGGAAACGGCGCAACCGCACGGGCCGGCCGGCGAGGCGTATCGGCGACGGCGCGCGGCGGAGTCGTTCGCGCTCGAAGCGCTCAGCCGGCATTTGTCGGTGGAAAACATTCCCGCCTGCGCCTTGGGCGAACTCGGCGAGTGGGTGCAACGCGCCCCGGCAGAATTTCTCGGCGCGGCCACGTATCTTGACGATGCGGCGCCGCCCGCCAATCTGCCCGCGGCGTTGCGCGCGGCGGCCGCGCAGTTCCCGCGCGTCGTCGTCTGGCGCCTGCCGGATCGCCGGCGGACGACGCCGGTGCCGCCGGACCACTGGCTGCTGGTTGAAGACGAAACGCCGTTTCGCGCCACACTCCAGACCGAGGGTGAACCGCGCGCCCGCCGCGCGGAATCAATTTCGGCGCAGGACCGGTATTTCGCCGCGTTTCCACCACGCTCGACTGCGTCCGACGCCGAGTTGACGCTGGAACGTTTCGCCGCGGCCGATCCACACGTCACGGCCACGCTCCGTTTTCTCGCCGCCACACCCGCCGCCCCGGCTCCGCAGACCGTGGCGCGCGATTCGCAGGTGGTGCTGCTCACCAACGGCATCGGCGGGATGGCGCGGCTGCGCGTGGACCTCGGCGCCATCGGGTCGAAATACGACTGCCTGCTCGGCGCGAATCTGCACCCGCGTGTGCCGGTGGACCGCCACGTGCTCGCCAAGCGGGCGCGGGTCTGGGTCAACGCCGACGGTTTTTTGTCGCCGCTCGACGCGGACAACCTGGCCGCTTTCACGGCCGGCCCGCCGGCGCAATGGCGGTTCCTCGTCCACGCCGGCGACGGTCGCACAATGGAAATCCAGCTCACGGCGGACATGTTGCCGGGAGGCAACACCACGCGACTGCGGTTCCACCGGCCGGCTGCCGCGCCGTCAACGGGCCACGAATTGCCGGCCAGCGCCGACGTGCGGCTGACCGTCCGGGTGGACATCGAGGACCGTAATTTCCACGGGGAGACCAGACGCAACGGCGGCGCGGAGTTTCATTTCGGCACGCACACGAAGCCGTTGGGCCCGGCTGGAATTGGCCAGTCCGACGCCGGGGTGAAGGAACGTTGCGGATTCGCGTTCACGCCCGCGGCCGACCGGCAGCTCCGGGTGTTCGCCGACGCCGGCGAATATCACCCGCAACCCGAATGGTGTGAAAACATCGCGCATCCGGTCGAAGCCAGCCGCGGACAGACGGGCAGTGGCGACGCCTACAGCCCCGGCTGGTTTGAACTGCCGTTGGTCAAGGGCGCGACTGTAACGCTGATGGTCACGGCCGAAACCAGCGGTTGGCAGCCAGCAGTCGTCGAACCGGCCGAACCGGAAAACGCAGATCCGGAGGGCGCATCCGCCGGAGCATCCACGTTGGACGGCGTCATGTTCGCAGACGCCGCCGCCGCATTTGACGCCCGACTGGCCGCCGCGGCGCGCGCGTTCGTAGTCCGTCGCGACGACGCGCGAACGGTCATCGCCGGTTACCCGTGGTTCCTCGACTGGGGCCGCGACACGCTGATCTGCGCGCGCGGACTTCTGGCCGCCGGTCTGCGCGAGGAAGTGCGGCAGATTCTGCGCGCGTTCGGCCGGTTTGAGCGGGGGGGCACGCTGCCGAACACGATCCACGGCGACGACGCGTCGAACCGCGACACCTCGGACGCGCCGCTGTGGTTCGGGCTGGCGTGCGAGGAATTTGGGCCGGAAATCAGCTCCACGCCCGTGAACGCGGAAGGGCGGGCCATCGCCGACGTGTTGCGCTCGATTGCCGCCGGTCTGCTGGCGGGCACGCCGAATGGCATTCACGTGGACGCGGCGTCGGCGCTGGTCTGGAGTCCAGGCCATTTCACGTGGATGGACACAAACTACCCGGCCGGCACGCCGCGCGCGGGCTACCCGGTGGAGATTCAAGCGCTCTGGATCCGGCTGCTCCGGCAGCTCGATCGTTTGGGACTGCCGCCGGTGAAGGAACGGTGGAGCGCGTTGGCCGATCAGGCACAAGCCTCGCTGGAACAACTTTTCTGGCGCGAGGATTGCGGCTGGCTCGCCGACGTGTTGCTGGCGGACGCCGGCCAACCGGCCAGGCAGGCCGTGGCGGACTCCGCGCTGCGGAGCAACGGACTGTTGGCCGTCGCGCTGGGACTCGTCGTTGGCGAACGTGCGCGGCGGTGCGTTGCCGCCGCGGGGCGGCACCTCCTCGTGCCGGGCGCGCTGCGGTCACTGGCGCCGCTGCCGGTCGCCGTGCCGTTGCCGATTCACGGTGCCGACGGCCGGCTGCTCAACGATCCGGCCCGTCCGTATTGGGGCCGTTACGAAGGCGACGAGGACACGCGGCGCAAGCCCGCCTACCACAACGGCACGGCGTGGGTCTGGACCCTGCCGACGTTTTGCGAAGCGCTGGCTCGCGCGTGGGATTTCTCACCGGTGGCGGTGGCCGCGGCCCGCGCCTACCTCGGCAGCGCGGATCGTCTGCTGGCGGAAGGTTGCGTCGGGCAACTGCCGGAAATCGTGGACGGCGACGCGCCGCACACCCAGCGTGGCTGCGACGCGCAGGCCTGGAGCGTCACCGAAACGTTGCGCGCCTGGCGTTTGCTCGCCTGTGTTCCGGAGCAACGATCCTTCTTGCGTTGACGTGTCCACTCCGGCGGTCAATCCTGTCATCCCAATGGTTCGACTGAGTCCAGTCGAACTGGTGGGATTGGCGTGGGCACATGGACGACGAGAAGGCAAAGGTGAAGCCGGCGCTGCGGCCGGGGCGGCGATGGGTTTGGTGGCTGGCGGTGACGGCCGTGGTGTTCTTCCTGCTCGGCGCCCTGATGTTTCTTCCCCGCGACCGGCAGCCGCAATACCAGGGCCGGCCGCTGATGGCCTGGGCCGCGGACTTGAACCTGGCTGATCCGGTCCGGCACGCGGCGGCGGAGCAAGCCGTCCGCGCCATCGGCACCAACGGTCTGCCCGCCCTGGTGGGTTTTCTCGATCGTCGCGATCCGTGGCTTGGCCCGACGGTTCTCCGCGCGGAGAACAAATTGCCGCGGCGGCTCTATCGGTTTTTCTATGCGCGGGTCAAGCCACAGCAGGCGGCCTTGGATCGCCGGGACGCAGCCCGCGCGTTGGGTGTGTTGGGACCGCAAGCTGTCCCGGTGGCGGGGGCGCTTGGACGCGCGTTGGCCGACCCGCAAATGATGGTCAGCGTGGCGGCGGCGGATGCCCTGGCGGCCATTGGCAGCCCGGCGGTGCCGGTGCTGCTGAGCGCCCTGCCATCGGCGGCCAATCCCGCCAAAAGGAGCATTTTACCGGCCCTTGGGCGGCTCAAGCCGGACCCCGCGGCCGCGGCCCCGGTGTTGCAGCACATTCTCAACAGCACGGAGAACAACGACGTGTTCATGCTGGCCGCCCGAACGATGCAGAACGTGGGGGCGGATGCCGTGACGCCGCTGCTCGATCTGCTGGCGTCGGACCAGCCGGCCACGCGCGTCCGCGCCGGGCAAGGTCTGGCGGCCGTCGCAGGCGACCATTTCTCGGCGTTTCTCGCGATATTGAGCGCGTTTCCCGGTCTGTCCGTGACCGCGCGGCGGGAGGCCATTTCGGTCGTGGAGCAACTTCCGGCCTACAAACGCCGGAGCGCCCCGGTGATGGCGCGCGCGTTGCTGGACGAGGACGCGGAAGTGCAGAACGCGGCCGCGGCCTGGTTGCGCGCCAACTACAGCGCCGATGACCTGGACAAACTCCTGCTGAACGAAGGGGACACCGTCCGCGAGCAGGCGCGGGCGATTTACGCCGTGAGTGCGGCTGTGACGGCCACCAACGCTGCGCCGCCATGAAGCTCCCGCGGCCTCTGGTTGAACGGCTGACCGGGGCGCGTCATGTCATGGCGCTGACCGGGGCGGGGATTTCCGCCGAGAGCGGTCTGGCCACCTACCGCGATCCGCAAACGGGCTTGTGGGCCAGGTTTCTGCCCCAGGAACTGGCGACGCCGGAGGCTTTTCACCGCCAGCCGCGGCTGATCTGGGAATGGTATGCGTCACGCCGTCAACTGGTGGAACGGGCCGAACCGAACGGCGGTCACCGCGCCCTGGCGGCAATGGAACAACGTGTGCCGCAATTCACGCTGGCGACGCAGAACATTGACGGCCTGCATCAGCGCGCCGGCAGCCGCCGGGTGATTGAACTGCACGGCAACATCACCCGGACGCGGTGTTCCGGGGCGGGGCATTTCGTGGATTCGTGGCCCGCCACCGACGAAGTGCCGCCGCGTTGTCCGCAGTGTGGCGAGCCGTTGCGGCCGGACGTGGTCTGGTTCGGGGAAATGCTCCCGCCGGCGGCGTGGGAAGCCGCGGCCGACGCGGCGCAGGACTGCGACGTGTGCCTGGTCATCGGCACGTCGGCCGTGGTGCGGCCCGCGGCGTTGCTGCCTGAACTGGCCCAACACGCCGGCGCCATGTTGGTGGAAATCAACCCGGAGCCGACGCCGCTGACGGCGCGTGCCGATGTTGCGCTGACCGGTCCGGCGGGGACAATGCTGCCGGAACTGGTTCGCGCGCTCTGGCCATGAGGCGGGAGGTTCGTTTGATGTCACGTCACGGCGCGCCGGGCACCATAACCGCTGATCAAGCGTCTGCCGGCACGCCCAGCAACCTCGCGTAAAGGGCCTCGTATTCCGCCACGGCGCGCTTCCAGGAATAGTCGGTTTTCATGCCGTTGGCGCGGAAGTGTCGCAGCCATTCCGGCGAGTGGTAGAGCGTCAGCGCTTTGCGGATGCCTTTGACGAGGGCCTTCGTGCTGGTTTCGGAGAACTTGATGCCATTGGCGGCCGGGGCGTTTTCCCGCACGTCCACGACGGCGTCGTCGAGGCCGCCAGTGGCGCGGACGACCGGCACGGCACCGTAGCGAAGGCTGTACATCTGGTTCAGGCCGCTCGGCTCGAACCGCGACGGCATGAGGTAAAAATCGCTCCCGGCCTCAATGCGGTGAGCCAGCCCGCCGTCGTAACCGATGCGCACCGCCACTTTCGTGGGATGCCGCGCCGCGAGGTCACGGAACGCGTCCTCGAACGCCTGTTGGCCGCTGCCGAGCAGAACGTATTGAAAGTCGTTGGTCAGTATTTCCTCCAACGCGCCCAGCAGCAGGTCCACGCCTTTTTGCTCTTCGAGCCGCGTGATGGTGCCGAACAATGGCGTGTCCGCCCGCACGGGCAGGTTCATCTCCTTCTGCAACGCCGCCTTGTCGGCCGCCTTGCCGGCGATGTCCTCCGCCGAATATGGGTGCGGCAAATGCGGATTGTCCGTGGTCCGCCACTCCTCGTAGTCCACACCGTTGAGGATGCCGGTCAGCACATTCCGGCGCGAGCGCAGCAGGCCGTCCAGACCGCAGCCGAATTCCGGCGTGGTGATTTCGCTGGCGTAACGCGGGCTGACGGTGGTCAGCGCATCCGCGAACGCGATGCCGGTTTTGAGCAGGTTGAACCGGTTGTGAAACTCCGCGCCGTCCGGATGGAAGTAATACCACGGCAAGTTCGTGAGCGAGTAGGTTTCGGCGGGATAGATGCCCTGATAAGCCAGATTGTGAATCGTCAGGACGGTGCGCGGCGGGCGCGCCCACGCGTCGTGCCAGCCTTGATGGCGGACCAGCAGCGGCACCAGGCCGACGTGCCAGTCGTGGACGTGGATCAGTTCCGGCCGCCAGTCAAGTTGCCGGGCCAGGTGGGCGACGCACTGGGAGAAGAAGACAAAGCGCGCGGCGTTGTCCGGGTATTCCACCTTGTTCTCGGTGTAGAGGCCGGCGCGGTCAAAGAATTCGGGCCGATCCACAAAGTAGAGGGTCAGTCCCGCGACGGGCGTCAGCGTCCACAGTTGCGCCGGCACCATCTTTCCCCCAAGTGGAACCGTCAGCGGCAGGTCGAACGGCCGCAGGTCCGGAAACCGTCCTTGAATCCCCCGGTAGAGTGGCGTCACCAGTCCGACGCGATGGCCGGCCTTGGCGAGAAACTTGCCCAACGCGGCAACCATGTCGGCCAGACCGCCGGTCTTGGAATACGGATGAACCTCCGCGCTGGCGAGCAGGATATTCATGGCAACGCGGCCACTGCTTCAGCCGGGCAGGATGCGGTCGGCATGGAGGTAGGGCTGGAGTCGTTCCGGCAGGCTGACGCTGCCATCGGCCTGCTGGTGGGTTTCCACCAGCGCGACGAACAGCCGGGCGAGGGCCGTGCCGCTGCCGTTGAGCAGGTGCGGGAAGCGGTTCTCGCCGGTTTCGGTTTTGTAGCGCAGGTTCATGCGGCGTGCCTGAAAATCCTCGCAGTTCGAGACGCTCGACACTTCGAGATACTGCCCCTGGCCCGGCGCCCAGACCTCGATGTCGTAGGTCTTGGCGCTGGCGAAGCCCATGTCGCCGGTGCAGAGAAGCACCACGCGGTAATGCAGGCCGAGGAGCTGAAGCACCTTCTCGGCGTGGGCGAGCATCTGCTCGTGTTCCGCGTAGCCGGTTTCCGGCGTGGCGATCTTGATCAACTCCACCTTGTCGAACTGGTGGACGCGGATCATGCCGCGGGTGCCGACGCCCGCCGCGCCCGCCTCCGCGCGGAAGCACGGACTGTAAGCGACATAGTTGATGGGAAGCTGGCTTTCCTTCAGGATTTCCTCGCGATGGATGTTTGCCACCGGCGCCTCGGCGGTGGGCAGCAGGTAGAGCTTGCCCAGCGTGCTGCCGTCCTGGCCTTCCTGCACGGCGTAGGCCTGGTCCTCAAACTTCGGGAACTGGCCCACACCGAACATGCAGTCGCGGCCGATGATGAACGGCGGCGAAACCTCGGTGTAGCCATGTTCGCGGACATGCACGTCGAGCAGCAGTTGAATCAACGCGCGTTCCAGCCGCGCGCCCCAGCCGGTGTAAAGCAGGAAGCCGCTCCCGGAAAGCTTCGCTCCGCGCGCGAAATCCACGAGCCGCAGATGCTCGCACAATTCGACGTGCGACTTCGGTTTGAAGCCGAACGCCGGCTGGCTGCCCCAGGTGCGCACGACCGGGTTATCCGCGGAGCTGGCACCCGGCGGAACGGTGGGGTGGGGGAGGTTGGGCAGCCGGATGAGGATTTGGTCGCGCGCCTGCTCGGCAGTGGCCACCGCCTTGTCCAGATCGGCGATCCGGTCGCCGATCTGCCGGGTCTCCGCCTTTTTGGCCTCGGCCTCGGCCAGCTTCTTCTGGCCCATCAACGCGCCAATTTCCTTGGATACACGGTTGCGCTGGGATTTCAGGATTTCAACTTCGCCGAGCAGCTTGCGTCGCTGCTCGTCCAGGGTCAGCAGCTCGTCCACTTTGGCCTCGTCGCCGGCGCGGCGACTGGCGAGGCGCTGGCGGACGGTATCGGGCTGCTCACGAATCAATTTGATGTCGAGCACCGGCGCATTATAGGGACGACCCTTTACCGGGCAAGAGGTAACGCCGCGGCGCCGGTGAAACGGGTGCAACTTGACACTACGTCGGAGCGCCGGCTTCCAGCCGGCTTGGAACCGGGCCGCGAACGGCACGTTCCGATCAACCAGGCACATCGTAAGCCGGCACGGTTTCCGATCGTGCTTTTTAGTGGCCGCGCGGCTCCTCGCGTTGCAGGTCGCGGAAGAAGATGCGTTCCAGCGTGTGGCGGCGGCTGACGCTGTCAGTGTCGCCGGCAAAGAGCAGAATGAGCCTTTCCCCGTGCCAGTCAAAGGGCGCGGCCCAGACGCGCAGGTTCAACGGAGCCTCGGCGCCCGGCCGCAGGCGCAGGATGCGGCATTCGTGGCTGGCGCGGCGGCCCTCCAGCGCCTCCAGCACGCTGCGGAACGCCCCACAGAGATGGCAGGCTTCGCTCGTGCCACAGCCGCCGGGGGCGGACTGCGCATGGCAGCAATCGAACAGGTCGCCCGGGCCCAGGCAGGTTGCGCCTTTCCAGTCAGCGGTCGAGGTAAAGGCTCCCGCCGCGTGGTTGGCATAAACGACCTGGCGATCGCGGTTGAGGATCATCACCAGGTCCGGCACGGAGTTGAGCGCCTGCGTCAGCCAGGGCGTGGTCGCGAGGCTGGCGCGAGTCCGGATCAGACTGGCGGAGAGGGACGGACGCCGGGTGAGGAGGGACGGCGGGAAGGTATTCCCACCGCGAACAATACGAGGTTCCCAATGTTGCCCTGAAGTCGCCATGTCTCAATTCGTCAGCGGTGAACTATCCGCGAGGCCTGCACCGCCGAAGATGCGTCCAGTCTATCGTGCCGCGCCGGCGGAGCAAGAATTTGTTCGCCTGCCCGCGCGGCTTTTCCCATAGTCCCGCGCAATGAGATCCATGACAGGTTATGGACGGGGTGAACGCGCGCAAGACGGTTACAAAGTGACCGTTGAGGTCGGCTCCGTGAACCGCAAGCAGAGCGAGATTGTCGTGGTCCTGCCACGGGAGCTGGAACCGCTGGAGGCCCCGGTGCGGGATGAAGTCAACCGGCGGGTGGCGCGCGGGCGGCTGACGGTGCGGGTGGCCTGGCACGCGGCGGCCCCGGAACACGCGCTGCGGGTCCGGCTGAACACCCCGCTGGCACGGGCCTATGTGCGTGAAGCCACGCGGCTGGCGAAGGAATTGAAACTCGAAACGACGCTCGGCCTGGACACGCTGCTGCGGCTGCCGGGGATCATTGAAACGGAGGAAGCCCCGACGGAAGCGCAGGTGTTCTGGCCCGCTGTCTCCGCGGCGTTGGACCAGGCGCTGACCGGCCTGGTGAAGATGCGCCAGCGCGAGGGCGCGCATTTGGGGAAGGATTTGAAGGCGCGGATCGCCGCGATGCGCCGGCTGGCCGGCCAGGTGCAACGGCACGCTCCGGAGGTGGCGAGACGTTATCAACAGCAATTGCAGGAACGGTTGCGGAATGCCGGGCTGGCGGGACTGGTGGCCGATGACGAACGGTTGCTCAAGGAGGTGGCGTTCTTTGCCGACCGATCGGACATTTCCGAGGAACTGACCCGGTTGCAGAGTCATTTCCAACAGTTTGACGACTGTCTCAAGTCAGCCGAGCCGGTCGGCCGCACGCTCGACTTTCTGGCGCAGGAAATGAACCGCGAGGTGAACACGGTCGGCTCCAAGGCCAACGACGGCGTGATCGCGCGGGCGGTGGTCCAGCTCAAGGCGGAACTGGAGAAATTCCGCGAACAGGTGCAAAACGTCGAATGAGCGACGCCAGACCCGTGCCGGTATTGTTGCTGATCTCCGCCCCTTCGGGCGCCGGGAAGACCACCGTGTGCGAGCAGTTGCTGGCGACGACGCCGAGTTTGACCCGCGCGGTGACCTGCACCACGCGTCGGCCGCGCGGCTCGGAACGGGACGGTGTGGACTATCATTTTCTCGCGCCAGAGGAGTTTGAGCGGAGAATTGACGCGCTGGAATTTCTGGAGTACGCGACGGTTTATGGCCGCCGTTACGGAACCCTTCGGGCTGAGGTGCTCGGCCGGTTGCGCGCGGGCCAGGATTTGCTGTTGAACATTGACGTGCAGGGGGCGGCAAGCGTCCGCACGCTGGCGGCGGTGGAGCCGGAATTGCGGCGGTCATTGGTGTCGGTGTTCCTCATGCCGCCGTCACTGGACGAACTGGAGCGGCGGCTGGTCGGCCGCGGGCAGGATTCGCCGGACGCCATTCATCGTCGGTTGATGGCGGCGCGCTCAGAAATGACGCACTGGCGGCAGTTCGACTATCTGATTGTCAGTGATGGCATCCCCGAAACCTTGCGCCGGCTGAAGGCCATTTACGAGGCCGAGAAGATGCGGCAGTTCCGGGCCGTGCTGCCCGTGGCCAAATCCGTTGCCACCACCGCGGAACAGACACGAAACGAAACTCCATGAGCGAAGGCAAAACCGTTGTGCTGGGCGTGACCGGCTCCATCGCCGCCCATCGGGCCGTGGACCTGGCCAGTCAGTTGACCAAGGCCGGCGCGGTCGTTCAGGTCGTGATGACGGCGGACGCGCAGCGGTTTGTCACGGCGTTGCCGTTCAAAACGCTGACCCGGCGCCCGGTGGTCACCGATTTGTATGACGAGACCGAGGGCTGGCAGCCGGCGCACATCCGGCTGGCGGACGAGGCGGATTTGTTCCTCGTGGCGCCGGCGACGGCGAATTTTCTGGCCAAGATGGCGCTGGGGTTGGCGGATGACGCGTTGAGTTGCATTGCCCTGGCCCTGAATCCGCAGGCGCGCATCCTGGTGGCGCCGGCCATGAACGGCAAAATGTGGCAGCATCCGGCCACGCAGCAGAACGCGGCGACGCTGCGGGCGCGCGGGGTGGCATTCATCGGACCCGAGGAGGGCATGCTGGCGTGCGGTTACGAGGGGATTGGCCGGATGTGGGGCGTGGAGAAAATTGCCGCACGGGCATTGGAAATGCTGGTTTAGCATGGTGGGTGAACCGCCTCGTGGCGGAGATGGCTCATGCCTTCGCTTTGGCAATCAATCAAACTGGCCCTCAGGCAGGGCGTGATGGCCACGCCGGAACTGGATCAGCAGGAATGGCGGATTCAGATCGCCGAGCGTGACGTGGGCCTGGCGTCCAAGGGCATCATCCTGGCGGTCGTTTTCTATTTCCTCTACTGGTCGAACTGGACCTCGCAGTCGCCCAGCGGCTCGTCGGTGGCGTCGGTGAGCGCGGTCTGGGCGCTGACGCAACGCGCGGTGCAATATGGCTTTCTGGCGTATCTGGCGCTCAACATCGGCGCGGCCTTTGTCTTTCTTGGCATGCGGCAGGTGTCGTTCCGCCTGGTGCAGACGACGGTGTTCGTCATCGCCGCCGCTGACGGCGCATTCCTTGCGGCCTTGATTCTCATCACCGGCGGTTTGAAGAGTTCACTCTTCTGGCTTTACCCGGTGCTGATCCTCCGCAATTGCATCAGCATGGCGAAGGCGTTGCCGCAGATCAGTCTGAATGCGCTCATGTGCGTGATTTACGCGGCGGCCGTGCTGGCCGAGTCGTCCCTCCTGGATCCTGATCGTGCGGCGTTGCTGGCGGGGGATGACGCCGGCGAGACCGCGGACGCGGGCGGCTTTCCGGTGCCGTTCGGGCCGTTTCTTCTGCGCATTGCCCTGTTGCTGGCGGTGGCGGCGTGGTGTTACGGGCTGCAACTGGTGTTGGACCGGCAGCGCCGGCAGTTGGAGGAGCAAAACGAACTTGCGCTGCGGCGCGAGCAACTCCAGCTTTCCAGCCGGCTGGCGGCGGAAATCGCGCACCAGCTCAAGAACCCGCTGGCCATCATCAACAACGCCTCCTACACGCTGCAACGCACCGTCAAGGAGGGCAAAACGATCACGCAGCAGATCCAAATCATCCGGGAGGAGGTGGAGCGATCCGACCGGCTGATCACCGAGTTGATGGGCTACGCGAAACTGGCGGATGGCCGGATCGAGCGGTTGAACGTGCGCGAACAACTGGAGCGGGCCATTCTCCAGGTGTTTCCGCCGGCGGTGAAATACGAGGTTCAAATCCACCGGGATTTCGCGGACGCGCTGCCCAGCCTGCTGGCACAACAGAACCACATCCTGGACATCTTCATCAACATCCTGCAAAACGCCCGCGAGGCGATGAACGGCCGCGGCAACATCTGGATTCGCGCCGCCTACGGCGAGGCGCACGCCATCATCGTCACCCTGGAGGACGACGGTCCGGGCATCGAGCCGGAGCATCTGGAACGTATCTTTGAACCCTACTTCACAACCCGCGAAAAGGGCAGCGGCCTCGGCCTGGCGATCGTCAAGCACAACATGGAGCTTTACGGCGGGCGCGTGCGCGTCGAATCTGAGCTTGGAAAGGGAACGCGGTTCATCCTAGAGTTCCCGGCCAAAACTTTGATGCGCTTGCGTAAATGAGTCTGCCGCTGCCACCACTGCTGTTCGTGGACGACGAAAAGAACATGCGTCTCACCTGCGAGACGATCATGTCCGCCGACGGTTATGAAGTGCGCCCGGCCGAATCCGCCGAACAGGCGCTCAAGCTCCTGAATCAGGGCGAGTTCTTCATGGTCATCACCGATGTCCGGCTCGGCGGTATGAGCGGGCTGGACCTGCTGAAGACCATCCGCGCGCGCTGGCCGCAGTTGCCCGTGCTCGTCATCACCGCCTACTCGGACACCCGGCAGGGCGTGGAAGCCATCAAATGCGGCGCGATTGACTACCTGGGCAAACCGTTCGACCCCGATGAACTGAAGCACGCCGTGGACCGCTGCGCGCGGGATTACCGGCTGTTGCAGGAGAACGCCTCCCTCCGCGCCCGCGCCAACGAAACCTACCGCATCGAACAAATCATTGGCGAATCGTCGGAGATGCGCAAACTGCGGGAGTTGATCCAGACCGTCGCGCCCACCAACGCGACCGTGCTCATCCTCGGCGAAAGCGGCACCGGCAAGGAACTCATCGCCGGCGCGCTGCACTCGTTGAGCGAACGCCGGGACCGCAGTTACATCCGCATCAACTGTGCGGCCATTCCGGAATCCCTGCTGGAAAGCGAGCTGTTCGGCCACGAAAAAGGCGCCTTTACCGGCGCGCTGCGGCAGAAGCCCGGGCGCGTCGAGGAGGCCGACGGCGGCACCATTTTTCTGGACGAGATCGGCGACATGAGCCGGCCGTTGCAGGCCAAACTGCTGCGGTTCCTGGAGGACGGCACGTTCACGCGCGTCGGCGGCAATCAGGAGTTGCAGGTGGACGTGCGCCTGATCGCCGCCACCAACCGCGACATCATCAAGGCGATCAGCGAGGAGCACTTCCGCGAGGATCTCTTCCACCGCCTGAACGTGGTGCAGCTTTGCCCGCCGCCGCTGCGCGAACGCGCCGCCGACATCCTCCTCCTCGCCGAGTATTTTCTGCGGCATTTTGCCCTCGTGATGAACAAGCCGGTCCAGGGCCTCAGCCCGGCCGCCCGCCAGAAGCTCATCATGCACCACTGGCCCGGCAACGTGCGCGAGTTGCGCAACGCCTTGGAACGCGCGGTCATCCTGGAGACGACAGACGAAATCCAGGCCGCCAGTCTGCCGGACTTCCGCCTGGAAACCCGCCTGCGCAAAATCGATCCGACCGCCCTCGCCGCCACGTCGCTGGAGGAGCTTAAGACCAGCTACGAACGCGAAGTCATTTTGAATATGCTGGAACAGAACGACTACAACTTGAACCGCACCGCGGAACAGCTCCGGCTCACCCGCCACCAGTTGCGTTACCGGATGCAGCGTCTCAATCTTCCCGCTGGCCTTGATCCGGAGGAAGAGACGACCGCCGAAGGAAAGGACGCCGGCCAATGATCACCTTGCTCGCGCAAGTAACGACGACCACGGCCTCGCCCGACGAGCCGACGGGGTTGATTCATTCGACCGGCTACGCCCAGGATATTCTGATGGTGCTGGGTGCCGGCCTGGTGCTGCTGGTGTTGTTGATCGTCTGGGCCGTTTACCTGCGTCGCCGGTCGCACAATCATCGTCACCACCACCATCATCGTTCTGAAGCGCCGGGCACGCCGTCGGCACGGGTGGATGAGGCGGATGCGACGGAAACGACATCCACCACGCACCACCACCATCGGCGTCGCCGCGTGCGTCGGGAACATCGCGGCCGCAACCCGACACTGGCCGAAACCGGCGGTTTGCCGCCACCCCGGCCGGAAGGCTCGCCGCCGCCCGTGCCGTGAGCGCACCGGTCAGCCAGTCCATCACGCGCAAGAGCGCCTCCAATCTGGCGCTCGCTTTTTTGCTGCTGCCACGCGAGCCGCGCGCCGCCATGTCGGCACTTTACGCGTTCTGCCGCGAGGTGGACGACGTGGCGGACGAGGACACGGTGCCCGTCGCCGAGCGTCGCGCCCGGCTGGCGGCCTGGCGCGAGGATGTCCGGGCGGCGTGCGACGGCGGCCAACCGCAGTTCCCCGTCAACCGTGAGCTGCAACCGGTCATCATCCGCTACCGGCTTCCGTTCCAGCGTTTTGACGAGTTGATCCGCGGCTGCGAGATGGACCTCGACACGCTTCGCTATCCGGATTACGCCCAACTCGAAACCTATTGCTATCACGTCGCCTCCGTGGTTGGCCTGTTGAGCATCAAGATTTTTGGCTGCCGGCAGGAGCACTGTGCGGAGTATGCCATCGCACTGGGCAAGGCGCTCCAGTTCACCAACATTCTCCGCGACGTGGCCGGCGACGCCGATCGCGGGCGCATCTACCTGCCGCAAACCGAACTGGCCCGATTCGGCGTGAGCGAGGACGCCGTGTTGCGGCACGAGTATTCGGCGCAGTATCAGAAGCTGGCCGCGAGCATGGCCGAACGCGCCCGCGGATTCTACCGCCGCGCCGGCGAAGTGCTGCCGCACGATGAACGCCGTGCGATGGTTGCCGCCGAGTTGATGGCGAGCGTTTACTGGCAGCTTTTGCTCAAGCTGGAACGCCGCGGCTACAACGTCTTTGAGCCTGAGCCGGTGCGCCTCAGCAAACCGCACAAGCTGGCGCTCATTCTGCGCGCCTGGTGCCGGCTGAAACTAGGCGGCCTCGCGCCCGGCTATGGCTGAAGCCCGCCCCGTCCGCCGGCTCATCGTCAACGCCGATGACTTCGGCCAGTCGGCGTCCATCAACGCCGCCGTCCTGCAGGCGCATCGCGACGGCATTCTGACCACCGCCAGCCTGATGGTGAACGGCGAGGCCTTCGCCGGGGCGGTGGAGCTGGCCCACGCCCATCCGCGGCTCGGCGTCGGCCTGCACTTGAGTCTCGCGTTCGGTGCCTCGACGCTGCCGCCGGCGCAAATCCCCGGCCTCGTGGACGAGCGCGGCCGCTTCAGCGAAAATCCGGTCGCCGTCGGCCTGCGCTATTTTTTCAACCGCGGTTTGCGCGACGCCTTGCGCCGGGAAATTGCCGCCCAGTTCGACCGGTTCCAGACCACCGGCCTGCCGCTCGATCACGTCAACGGTCATCTCAACCTGCATCTGCACCCGACCATTTTTCGATTGTTGCTGGACGAAACCGCCGTCCGCCGCGTCGGCGCCGTGCGGTTGACGCGCGACCGCTTCTGGCTGAACGCGCGCCTGGCCGGCGGCGAATGGCCGTATCGCGTCACCCACGCGATCATTTTCAACCTGCTTTCCGCCGGTGCGCGCGCCGCGCTGCGCCGCCGCCGCATTCGCTTCACCCGCGCCGTGTTCGGGCTGCTTCAGAACGGCCGGGTGGGCGAGGCGTTTGTGCTGCGCCTGTTGCCGCGGCTGCCGGCGGGTGATTCCGAGCTTTACTCGCACCCGTCGCTGGACGATTTTCGACCCGAGTTCGATGCCTTGGTCAGCCCGCGCGTGAGCGAGTTGGTCGCGCGGCTCGGCATCCGGTTGATCCGCTACCAGGATTTATAACATGCTTAGACTGCTCCTCATCCTTCTCATCGGTCTGACCTTTGAATCCACCGGCGTCGTCCTGCTCAAGAAAGGCATGACCCAGATTGGCGACATGCAGCGTGTCTGCGTCAGCGAAATTGCCCGCGTCGTGAAGAGCGGCGTCACCAGCCCGGCGATCCTCGGCGGTGTCTTCTTCGAGGCGTTGTTCTTCGGCTGCCTGTTGATCCTGCTGTCGAAAAGCGACATCAGCTTTCTCTGGCCGCTCACGGGCTTGAGCTTCGTGTTCGCGACCTTCGCCGCCATGATTTTTCTTCAGGAACACGTCTCCCCCGGCCGCTGGATTGGCGTGGTTTTGATCGTGATCGGCGCCGGCTTCATCAGTTACAGCGAACACGCCAACCCGAAATTGCCGCCCGCCGCGACACCGGCCGTCGGCCAGTCTGTCAAGCGGCCGTGATCCGCGCGAGCACCCCGGCCAGCGTGTCCGCCGCCGCGCGGGTGCGCCGCCGCAGGCGCATCAGATCGCTGATTTTGCCGGGAGCGCGGGCGATGGCCCACGCCAGCTTCGCGAAATCCATGCGTCCTGCCGGGGTGGCAAGCTGATTGAAGTCCAGCGGCAGCGCCTCGTCCGCGGTGTCGGAAATCACCCGCACCGTCGCGGCCGGCACGCCGTGCTCGTGACAAACGGCGCGGATGGCGCCGGATTCCATCTCTACCGCGTCCGCGCTGGTCGTCTCGCGCAGACGGCGTTTTTCCTCCGGCGTAACGGCGACCCGTTCCGTGCAATGGAACCGTCCAGGTCGCGCGCCAGCGGCAAGCCAGGTGTCCTTAAGCGCGAAACCGCTTTCGGCCTCGAAGACGACCGCGCCGTGTTCCAAGGCTGGATCCAGTCCGCCAGCGAAGCCGCACGTCAGCACCAACGCCGGCCGGTTCTGCGCGAACCAGGCGCGGATCGTCGCCTCCGCGTTGCGCCGGCCCATGCCGGTGACGAGGATGCGCACGTCGGGCCGTCCCCGTGCCAGCGGACGAAACGACCGCGCCTCGTCGGGCAGGGCGAAACACACCAGCGTGATGGCGCTCGTCTCCATGAAATCAGCCGCGGCTTTGCTGGAGCACGCGAAACGCGCGGCCGAGATGCTCCGGGTGCAGCAGCGTGCGCAACTGGCGCAGGCGCGCCGGCGTCCAGGGCGCGAAACCCGCCGGCGATTGTTCGATCTCGGCGACGATGCGCGTCAAAAACTGTTCCTGCCGCCAGAGTCCATCCGTCTTCAATCCCGCCTGCTCGCCGGCGGTTTGCACTGCGCCCCAGTCCACGTCCGCGGTCAAATCCTGTTCGCCCGGCGAGGCCAGGAGATCGTCGCTCACCTGATGATGCCGGTAGGCGCGCACCGTGCCGCGCGTTCGTTCCGGACGGAAGCGGTCGCCCGGCAGGTGGCCGAAGTCCACCGTCACCAGCTTGCCCTGTCGCAAGGCCGCGGCGGCCGCCTGCCACCACGCGCCGGCCGCCGGGCAGATTTCCGCCACGTAGCCATCCGGCAACACGGCGAGCAACGCCGGCGGCAGCTCGGAAAGCGAAACATGGTGTGCCGGCGGGAGCTGTTGCCAGTGGAACCCTTCACCAGTGCAACCCACGCCCCACTCGAACCAAGTTTTCGCCGCCGCGTCCCAGCCGAAGCGCCGGACGGGCAGCGCGTCGAGCAGTTCGTTCGCGAAAATGACGCCGCGGATGCCGGTCGCCGGGAGCGCCGTCCAACCGTCATACCACCGGACATGATCAGCCCATTCCCGCAGCGCTGCGCTTTGCCACGCGCGCCGCCGGGGCGACGGTTCCATTATCCAGTATTCCAGCCGCGTGAACAGCGCGGGCCGCCAGCGTTGGAACCAGCCCAGCACATCGGCGGCGAGCCGGCCGTCGTGCGCGCCGGCTTCGACCAATTGTCCGGCGCCGGGCAACGCCTCCAGCCAGCCGGCAAAACGGTGCGCCAGCAGTTCACCAAACACGCTGCCGACGCTGACGCTTGTGAAGAAATCGCCGCCGCGGCCGACGTTGGTTGCCTCGCGCTCGTAATAGCCGGCGTCCGGGTGGTAAAGTGCCAGTTCCATGAACCGGGCAAACGGAATCGCGCCGCCGGCCGGGATGGCCTGACGAATGGCGGCGGTCACTGGGTTCATCGGGCGCGCCTAGATGTAATACATCTTCGAGCGGTCGGCCTCGTCCAGCAGTTGCTGAAAATTGATCGCGTTTGCGGTCCGGCTTACAGCCTCCTGCATCTTTTCCCAGGCGTTGCGCAGAACCGGCGGACATTGCGAGTCGGTGAGCGCCTGCGAGTCGAAGATGTTTCCGTGGATGGCGCGGAGCACGTCGCCCAGCGTGATTTCCGCCGGCTGGCGCGCCAGCAGGTAGCCGCCTTCCTTGCCGCGGACGCTGTTCACGAGATGCGCGGCCTTCAGCTCGATCAGAATCTGGACGAGGTAATTGGCCGGCACTCCCTGTTCGTCGGCGAGATCCTCCGCGCGGCGGACGGCGCGCGTTTGAAAGGACCGGGCGAGACCCAGCAACGCCCGGGCGGCGTAGTCGCTTTTGACGGATAGTTTCACGCAGGCAGCGTAAGCAGACGCCCGCCCGCTCGCAATCAAAACGAGGTTCCGACGGCTGGCGGACGGGCCGGCCGCGCCGGTGTTCGCGATCAATACAGGCCCGGATCCTGGCCGGGATATTGGCCGTTCCCGAAGTTAAACCTGTCGTTGTCGTCGTTGTCCTGGCGCTTGATGGGCCGGGTGCGAATGGTCTGCTGCCGTGTGGCCAGTTCGCTCATCATTGCTTCCGCGTTGGTATATTTCGTAAACCCGTCCGGCGGCTGGAACAACTTGAGCGGTGGCGTCTCCAGCCGCGCGCCCGTGAGATTCAGGACCACGCTGGCGATCTCGGTTTCGCGGGTGACCCGCAACGGCAGCCCGTTCAGGTCCGGCGCGCGCCAGACGTGCAGCGTCACGCTGGTGCCGTCACTCGACTGCACCGTGACATCCGTCGGTGCGCAAAGGTGGCCGTCCACATTCTGCGGGGTCAGGCCGGCGGAGGCGGGTTGCTCGACGATGTTGGTGACGCTCCGGGTGCCGGACATCGGCGCGACCCCTTGCAGCGCATCGCTGATCACAAAGCCGTGGTTGGCCGCCACATCCCAGACGAACGCGTTGCCGGCCGTGCCCAGATCCCGTTTGCCGGAATTCCCGCCGGCGGGGGCGAACAACAGATGAGGGCCACGGCCCACCAGTTCGCCGGAAACGGTTCTCCAGGCGGTGGCGGTGGCCCGCGACCGTGTCTCCAGCGTCACCCGTGCGCTGAAACCGTCCACATTCGTCAGCAGCACGGCGAAGTAGCCCCCGACAAACTCCGGCGGCTTGGGCAACCCGAAGGCCGGCCCGGCCGCCGTGCGCATGTCATCGGGGCGCGGCCCGGCGCAGCCGGCGCCCAGCAGCGCCAGAGCCATCACGCCCAGCGCCGCCGCCCCGGCATTTGGCTTCCACCTGACCGACCACCGAGCCGCCCCTTGTTGTTCTTTCATCGCGTGCGAATCTTAACAGTCCATTGGGAAAAGCCAATGTTTGAGCGAAGGCTCTTTTTCGTCTGTTTCTGTTTGCGACGGCAGGCGGGAATTGGCCACGAACGCCGGTCTGCTTTCCGAGGCCAGCGCGTTTGGAACCGGTGTTTTCTGCCATCTGGGACGCTTCACTCGCCGCGGCCTATTCAGGCCGCCCCTGCCACCAAAGGGGTGGCCTCCATCAGCTTGCCCAACCGCACCAGATTGTGGCGCTCATCATCTGTCAAGCGTGCAACCTCCCGTATTGCTGTCCGCGCACCTTTGCCGCCGCCGGCCAGCATCTCGCGATGTGCGTCGAATTGTGACCTCACCGCCAGACTTGGAGGCCAACAGGCCGAACCTGCCGGCTGACGAAGGCTTGCAACCTGACGGACGGCGACAGAAGATCGCGGGCAATGAACCTGATGGGAAAACAATGCTCCGTGAAATGTGCGGGGAGTCGAACAAACAATGTCCGGCCCGTTCGGATTGCTGTCACCTGGTCCGGACGTGTGTCCCGGGGCGTTCACGCGATGAAAATCGTTGTTGAATCTCTGTTCTTCTGGGCGGTGTTGGCCGCGGCACCGGTCCTTGGCCAGTATAAGCCGGTGCAAGGTGAGGGTCCTTCGGCCGGAGCGGGACTTACTCCTCCGATGTTGAAGACCCTGCAAGAATCGGCGCCCATGACGCCACAACTACGGGCCGGCCGGAACGCGCTGGCAGACCACAGCGTCCGCTCGCTGACGATCAACCCCGACTTGGTGAATCGCACGGACACGTTCTTCACGCACGTGATCAAGGAGCCTGGCTCGATTGCCGACCAGCAGCAGTCCGGCCGCTGTTGGCTTTTTGCCGGGCTTAACGTGCTGCGGCCCGAGGTCATGGCCAAACACAAGATGAAAGAGTTCATGCTCTCGCAGGCCTATGAGCAGTTTTACGAAAAACTCGAAGCGGCCAACCGGTCGCTCGAGTTGGCCATCGGTTTGCGTCAGGAACCCATTCACAGCCGCCGCATGGACACCTTCCTCCAGCATTTGATCACCGACGGCGGCAACTGGAACTACGTCCGGGCGTTGATCCAGAAATACGGCGCAGTTCCGGCCTCGGTGATGCCGGACGATTACGCCGCCTCCCATTCGGACGAAATGGTCGCGTTGATGGCGGCCCGTTTGCGCAAGGCGGTGGCGGAGATTCACCGCGCGGCCCGTGACGGGACGGAACTGACCGAACTCCGCCAGTTGAAAATGGTCGCGCTCCAGGACGTTTACAAGATCCTGGTGCTATGCTTGGGAAAACCGCCGGAAACCTTTCAGTGGCGCTACGAAACGAAGGACGGCAAAATCACTCCCCTGGAAACCTACACGCCCCAATCCTTCCGCCGGAAATTCCTGGGCGACGATCTGAACCGCTACGTAAGCTTCGTCAACTACCCCGGCAAGCCGATGCACACCCACTTGGAATGGGCGTGGGAACGGAACATGGCTGACGCGCCGAACATGGACGCCGTGAACATCCAGATGAAGGAAATGGTGGCCATGGTGCATAAATCCATCATGGCGGACCAACCCGTCTGGTTTGGTGCCAATGCCTCCGCCGAGGGCGATGTCAAAAAGGGTCTCTGGTTGCAGGGCATCGAGGACAAGGAGGATTTGTTTGGTATTGATTTTTCGATGAGCAAGGCGGACACCCTGGCCTATGACAACGGCACGCCCAACCACGCCATGGTGTTCACCGGCGTGGACGTGCAGCAGGGGATTCCCGTCAAGTGGAAGGTTGAGAACTCCTGGGGGGAGAAGTCCGGCGACAAGGGCTGGTTCACGATTGACGGCAAATGGTTTGAAAAGCACGTCTTCCAGGTTGTCATAGACCGCCGCTTCGTCCCGCCCAAGCTGCTGGCCCTGACCAAACAGAAACCGATCCTTTTGCCGCCCTGGGATCCCTTCACCGACTGGGTGAGCGGGCAATAAGGGATCGGCAATGGAGTTGTGTGGGTCAGTTTCAGCAAATTGGTTTTTGCGGTCATGAGCACGAGGTAAAACGAGGTGGCGCAGGATAGCGAGTCATCGAGTTCGCCGCGCCGCCGGTCGAGTGTCTGGCGGTCATCAGCATGGGTTTTCCGAGTTTGATGTGTTCACGTAACGGCCCGGCATTGAGATAGCGGCTGCCTTTCATCCATTCTTCGTATTGCTCGGACGGTATCGGCTGGGCGTATAAGAAGGTGTATAGCGCCGCCGGGAGTTCTACTCCCACGAGTCTGACAGGGAACAATATCCTGCAAATGACCTCACAGGTGGACCCAGATGATGTGGCCACCCTGTTCCTGTATGATTTGAACGGTGCCGGATTTATACCGCCGACCTCAATCAGAGCCTCGCCATTGATTTCAGCGGCACCAACCGGATCACCTGGGTGACCAATGCCGTGGTCACCTACCATGGTTATGACGTGTCCGCCGCTCCCAAACCCGTGTCTTCCCCGACGACGGTTCGGGGACAACCAAGCTGGTTTCCATGACGCAGACATCCTTAGACGAGCTGCGGTTCTGGCAGACGTTTTACAAGGACCAGTCCACGCCGGTCACCACGACCACGGACATGTCACGGGCATGTGCGGCATTTGACAGGTGGCTGGATCGGCCAACGCGGGTTTCCCATAGATCATCGCCACGCGAAACTGGACCCGCACTGGCTGCCGGGTGGAGGTGGCTTCGCGGCCATCGAAATTGGGCGCCGGCTGATCCCGACGTGTGAGCGCAATACTCTCTCGTCCAAGAGTATCGGCGCAACGCCGGGAAGTGGTCAGTGAATCATGGCCACCGACTTTTCCGGCACACCCAGTGAAATAATTATGAATTTTGAAACGGATGATCAGCGGAATGGATGCGACTTTTGGTTATACTGGATTAAGCCGTTAACAAAATTTAGCAGCCGGTCACCGACCGGAAGTCGTTGTCGCCAGTTCCACCCTGACCGGCGCTCGCTCGAAATCATTCGCGGCCATGAGCGACTGCGGTTTCATGCCGCCCAGCATGGCCAGGTAGCGTTCCGGCACGGTTTCCAGACGCGTGTTGTAGTGCGTGGCGATCTCGTTGAAATAGCCCCGCGCCAGCGCAATCCGCTGCTCGGTGTCCACGAGGTTCTGCTGGAGCTTCTGAAAGAGTTCGCTGGCCTTGAGTTCGGGGTAACGCTCGGCGATGACACGGCTCACCGGCGTGACGGCTTGGAAATCCGGCCCGGCGATGCCCGGCGGCGTGGCTTCAAGCTGGGAGCGCAGCGTCGCCAGCTCGGTTTGAATCTGCGCCTCGTAATCGCGAAATCCCTTCACCGCCTCGACGAGATTCGGAATCAAGTCGTGCCGGCGTTTGAGCTGCACGTCCACTTGCGCCCAGGCCTGCCGCACGCGTTGCCGCACGTCCACAAGGCTGTTGTAAACCATCCACGCCCACACCAACGTGCCGAGCACGAGGTAGCCGCCACCGACCAGAAAGTAGAGCGGCAGCCGGTTTTCCAGCGGGTTTCCGAATGCTTCGCCGCGAGCCACGAAACCGGCCACCCACAACACCAGGCCGAGGAGTCCCCAGCCGCGGCCACCCCACTTGTATCCAGATTCCACTTGTTTCTCTGTGCGCGTGGAAATGAGAAACAACGGTGCGGCGGCATCCCGGGCGAGTTCCGGCGCCACGATGTCGGCGCGCTCGCGGGCCTGGCCTACGACGTAAAGGGGCGCGTGCAGCCGGATCGCCCGCTCCACGAACCGACGTCGGTAATCCGAGTTGCCCACGGCGCGAGCCGGTCCCTTGCCGTAGTAAAGCGCGTCACCGCGTCCGACGGTTTCGTCAAAGATGGTCGCCGGCTCCAGCTTCGCGCCTTCGGGACGCACCAGCACGACGCCGCAATCGTCCTGCAGGTAGAACGGCTCGCCTTGCCCGCCGTCGGCGACACGCGTCCAGCCGCTCTCGTGCCGCGTGCGGGTCTGGGGTTTGCCGTTGGCGTCGGTGTAGGTTTCGGTCACGGTGCGCGACCAGTGTTCCTCGACCGTCCACTCGAAGAACACGCACGGCTGGCCGGCGAGGTAGCTGGTTAACGGCACAGCCGATTCCGCGGTCCCCTTCAACTCCACCAGCCCGATGAACACGCCGGTCGTTTTCGACGTGGGCAGGTTCTCGATCAACCGCCGCCGGCGGCCGGACCGGAACGCGCCAAACAGGCACGCGCCGGCCAGCAGCATTCCCGCGAGGGGCAGCCATTGCACGAGGCTGGTGTCGGGTGGCATGACCATTCCGCTCCGCCGTGGCGGTCAAATCGTTTGCGCCAGGAAACCGCCGTCCACGACGATGTCCGCGCCGGTGACGAAACTGCTTGCCCGCGTGCTGGCGAGGAACAACGCCGCGCCGACCAGCTCGTGCGCCTCGCCCAGCCGGCCCATCGGCGTGTGCGTGAGGATCGCCGCCGCGCGCGGGGTGGGGGAGCCGTCGGCGTTGAACAGCAGCCGGCGGTTCTGTTCGCCCGGAAAGAAGCCGGGCGTGATCGTGTTCACACGCACGCCGCGCGGCGCCCATTCGCGCGCGAGAAACCGGCTCAGATTCAACACCGCCGCCTTGGCCGCGGAATACGCGACCACGCGTGACAGCGGCAAATGCCCCGCGGCACTGGCGAGGTTGATGATGCTGCCGCATCTGCGGGCGGCCATCGTCGTGCCGAATTCCTGGCACGGCAGCAGCACGCCGCCGACGAGGTTCAGATCGAAATTCGCCCGCCAGTCCTCCAGCGCAATCTGCGCGAAGGCGCGCTCGGTCGTGACCGTCACCTTGGGATCATTGCCGCCCGCGGCGTTGACGAGAATCGTCGGCGCGCCGAGTTCGCGCTCGATGCGTTCGTTGGCGGCGCGGAGGCTCTCGCGTTGAAGCGCATCGGCGGCGAAGAAATCCGCCTGTCCGCCGGCGGCGACAATGGCTTTGGCGCGGGCCTGGCCGCGTTCGGCATTGCGGCCGACGACGGCGACTTTCGCGCCCGCGGCCGCGAGTCCTTCCGCCAACGCGCCGCCGAGCACGCCGGTGCCGCCGATGACCACCGCCACCTCGTCCTGCAAATCGAACAGGTTCATGCGCAGACTCTGGGCCAGCCGGGAGGGACGGTGAAGTAAAAACACCGCTGGCGGCCGGATTGCCGGTGCGTTAGCATGAACAGACGATGACGTGTTTACCCAAACCGGAGGTCATTCTCACTCACGAGAGCGACCTCGATGGTCTTGTTTCCGGCCTGTTGTTGCGCCGGCTGGCCTCGGCGCTGTTTGGCGCCGAGGTGCCGTTGCAGGCGTTCCACAACCACGACTGGCGGCAGCGCGGCCTGCCGGAAAAGTCGGCCTGGGTGGCGGATTTTTCCTTCGAGGCGCGGCTGGACCGGCCAAACTGGGCGGTCATTGACCATCACGCCATCGAGGCGCGGGCGCAGCGGGCGCAGTTGATCCACGACCCGACCAAATCCGCCGGCCTGCTCTGCTATGAACTGTGCCAGCAGCAGGAACTCGGTTCACCGGAGCTGGACCGGCTGGTCCGCCTGAGCAACACGGCGGACATGTTTCTCGTGGACGATCCGGAGTTCGAACTGGCCAGCGACTACGCGAATCTCGTCAAAAGCTACCAGTTCTGGAATCTGATCGAACTCATCGAAGGTCGCCTGGAAAAACTGCTGGACCACCCGCTGCTGGAAGTCATGGCGGTCAAACGACGCGTGGAAAACCCGCTCGGCTTCAACTGGAGCCGCGAGCATGTCACCGCCATCAGCCCGCAAGTCGGCTACGTGGACACCGTCGTGGGCAACGTCAACCTCATCGTCCACCGCCTGCTCACGGAGAAGGTCACGCCGTATCCCGTCCTGCTCACGCTCTTCCGCAAGGGCAATGGCACCATCATCGCCAGCCTGCGCAGCCAGAACGGCGAGGCGTTGAAGGCGGCGGAAAAGCTCATGGGCGGCGGCCACCCGAACGCCGCGGGCGCCACGCTGCCACGCTCCGTCCGCCAGATACCGGACGCAATCACTTTCCTGCGCCAGACATTCGGCCCCGCGCCGACGCACGAAGCAGGCTTGAACAGCCTGGAAAACGCGTTTGCCGCCCTGGACCGCGCACAGTCGTGAGCGATTGTAATCCGGGATTGTTGCCCCCCATGCATGCTCCAACCTGCTTGCGGATTCGTTGGCGGGACTGCTAGATCGCGGCAGACTTCCGAGAGGTTGCGATCCGACTGCACCAGGGCCACGGCGTTCTGCTTGAACTCGGCGTCATAGCGCCGGGCGAATTTACTTTGGGTTTTCATTGTGTTCGTTCTACACCCGGAACCCCTCTCCACAGAATCGAAGAAACCTCATTATCGAGGGCCGGTCAGCGCGCTCCGACAGGGTTGCCGCCCTGCGCTCTACTTCCAAAGCGATCCCGACGCGAAACCAACAACCGGGGCGGGCGGGCCGTTGAGACGAAGCACGTCCTCCGCATCTGCGGGCGTGTGAAGGCGCGGTGGGACAGTGGTAATGCAGGTGTCGGCTTGTTTCACCGACATGAATCGGGCCGGGCGCGTTCTTGTGAACCAGCCAGCGTCACTTGGCCGGCGGATGGGCGCCGTTGTTTCGCGCCAGACCGGCGAGCAGTTGCCGGCTGGCCCGCACCCTCTCCGGAACAGGCGACGGGCGCGCGGCGAGGCCGGCGAGGTCGGGGACGAAGCCGGGCGAGGTCCGGCAAAGGGTGGGTTGAAGGAGCCAGTTCGCCGGTCCGGTGCGCTGCATCAAGCGAATCGTGGCGCGCAGGTAGTCCGGTTTTTCCAGCCGCGCGATCCAGAGGCGATGTTCGCTGAACGTCAGCATCGCGTGGTCGCCGGGACTGTCGCCGACCGCCAGGAAAGGCCGCCGGCCGATGAGGTCGAGGATGGCCGCGACCTTTCCGGAATAAACCGGCACGGGGAAATGGAGTTTCAAGGTGAGCTGGAGTGATCGGATCGCGTCGCGCTCCATGCGGGCGTAGGGCGCGTCGGCGGTGACGAGCAGCGGATCTTTCAACAGCGAACCCCGCTCGTCCCGCAGCAGCAGCGAAACACCGACGACGTGGTCAGCGCGAACTGCCGCGCCCTTCTGGCTGGCCTGCAATAAGGGATTCAGTCCGTTCAAGACCAGCCAGCGCACGCTCCAGACGTTGCTGGCGGAAACCACCCACAGGTCAAATTCGTGCGCGAGCAGCGTGGCGATCAGCTCGACCATTTCCGGATAAAACCAGGGCGCGGGATATGCCGTGCGCCCCGGCGTGACCTCGATGTCGCATTCGCTGCCCGGCTGGGCGAGCGCGAAGGCCGCGGCCGCGGCCGCGGTCACTATCGCGACATTAAGGCCGGCCAGGGCTTCCACCGCCCAGACATAGCCGGTGGCCAGCGGCGCGGGGTCCTGGCCGGCGCCGTTGGCGGGCTGGAGCAACCGCTCGTAATACTCGGTGGCGTCGGCGCAGTTCGCGAGTTCCACGGCCAGGCCATCCGGCCGGTTGAACTTCGGGGAAATCGCGGCGAGGTTTTGCGGCGTAATCGTGCGGTCGCGCGCCAGCACGGCCAGCGTGGCTTCACCGATGTCGCCGCAGACGATCGAATTGTCGAAGTCAAACACCACCGGCAGGTGCCGGCCCGTGCCCCGGCGGATCAGACGTTCGAGACCGCGGCGGGTTTCATCGCTCCAGCCGGGTGATTGAAGGAGCGGCGGTGTCCGGCGACGCGCTGGCGGCAGTGGCCGGTTATTTGGCGAGTTTCGGTTTGGCATTCCAGATGGAAATCATGAGGGAGGCGGAAACGAGCACCAGACCGGCCAGCACATAGAAAGTCAGCGACCAACTGCCCTTGGTGAGGTCCTTGAGCCAGCCGATGCCGGCGCCGGAGAAGATGGCACCCAGCGCGCCGAAGCACATCGTCAGCCCGGTTGCGATCGAGGCGGCCTTCGGGTGGCTGATGTCCACGGTGGCGGCGCCGCTCATCAGCATGTCGGGTCCGTAGATCAGGAAGCCGGCCAGGCCCAGCACGGCGGTGGCGACCACCCACTGGCCTTTCGGAATGGAGGCGAACCCGAGGCAGGTGATCGCCAGGCCGATTTGCATGATGGCGCAGACTGGCGCCCGGCGGCGCTGGAACAGGTTGTCGGAAACCCAGCCGGCGCTGATCGCGCCCAGCGAGCCGACCAGCGGGATGGCCACGGCGGTGATGGCGCTGTCCTTGATGCTGCGGCCCTGAAAATCCGCCATGTATTGAATGCTCCAGTTCATGAAGCTGTAACGCACGGCGTTCTGGCAGAAGAAACCGATCGTGAGAATCCAGAGAATGCGGTTGGCGAGGGTCAGCCGCAGGATGGCCCACGTGGAATCCCAGCCCGCCGAGGCATCGGAAGCCGTCTTTACCACCTGTTTTTCCGCGTGCGGGGTGACGACGTTATCATCGCGCACCGGTGGAAAGCCGACTTCCTCCGGCGAATCGCGCAAGAACGCATAGAACAGCACCAGCCAGGGCAGCATCACCAGGCCGGGAACCATGAAGGCCGCCCGCCAGCCGAGGGTGTCGCACAAATAGCCCGCGAGCAGCCAGGAAATCACGTTGCCGACGGTGTAGCAGGTTGAAATCAATCCCATCAACGTGCCGCGCCGCTGCGACGTGTTCCAGTTCGAGAGCGTCTGGACCACGAGCGACCAGCCGGCGGACTGGCCGAAGCCGTTCAGCGCCCACAAGGCCAGCATGGCCGGATAGGACGACACGAAGGCAAAAAGCAGGTTGGTCGCGGCGGCGCAGACCATGGCGCCGGTCATCAAGCGCCGCGCGCCGTAACGCTGGCCCAGCGTGCCGTTCACAATCTGGCCGACGGCGTAGAACACGGCGTAAACCGACGGAATGGAGCCGACCTTGGCGTTGGTCCAGTCGGGAAACGCCTTCAGCAGCAGCGGCTGGGCCACGGCGAAATTGACCCGGCAGAGGTAGTAGGCGGCGTAAGCGCCCCAGAGCAGCCAGAAGATGCGCCACTGCCACGCGCGCAGGTCGGTTTGGGTGGTGGGGGTGTCAGGCATGGGGTCAAATGCGTTCGAAGTAACGGAGTTTTTCCCAATCGGTCACGGCATCGCTGAACGCCTGGAGTTCCAACCGCGCGTGGTGGACGTAAAAATCCACGACATCGGCACCGAACGCGGCGCGGGCCAGCGCGGACTGCGCGAACAGATCCGCCGCCTCGCGCAGGCTGGCCGGCAGACGCGCGAGCTGCGCGTCCACGTAGGCATTGCCGCGGTACTCCTCGCCGCAATCCAGTTGTTCTGCGACACCGGCGGCGCCGGCGGCGAGCATCGCCGCGAAGGCCAGGTATGGATTCGCGTCCGCGCCGGGCATGCGGTTCTCGATGCGGAAGCCATTTCCGTGTCCGACGATGCGGAAGCCGGTGGTGCGGTTGTCGGTCGCCCAGGCCATCCGCGTGGGCGCCCAACTGCCGGGCTGGTAGCGTTTGTAGCTGTTGATCGTCGGCGCGAAGAACAGGCACAACTCCGGCGAGTATCTCATCAGCCCGCCGAGGAACTGGCGGAAAAGTTTCGAGCCGGCACGGCGTTTCGCGTCCCAGAACAGATTCCGCCCCGCCTTCCACAGGCTGATATGGATGTGGCAGGAATTGCCCGCTTCGTCTGGCGCCACCTTGGCCATGAACGTTACCGCCTTGCCATGCTGCTCGGCGATTTCCTTCACGCCCTGCTTGAACAGCACATGCCGGTCGGCCATCGGCAGCGGTTCGGCGTAGGTGAAATTGATCTCGTGCTGGCCGCGGCTCCACTCGCCCTTGCTGCTCTCCACCGGCACGTCCGCGGCGCTGAGGCCGTTGCGGATGGCGCGCATCAGCGGTTCGTCGCGCGTGGGCTGCATGAGATGGTAGTCAATGCGGTAATCGCTGGAGGGCTGAAGCTCGCGGTAGCCGCACTGGAAGGCCGAATGGTAGGTCTGGTTGAACAGATAAAACTCCAGCTCGCTTGCGCAGAAACAGGTCAGACCCTGCTGCGCCAGCAGGTCAAGTTGCCGCCGCAACACCGAGCGCGGCGCCTCGGCCACGAGCACGCCGTCTTCCCGCACAAAATCGCACATCACCAGCGCCGCGCCGGATTGCCACGGCAGGAGCCGCAGCGTGTCCAGGTCCGGCCGCATCGCGAAATCGCCGAAGCCGGTCTCCCAGCTCGCCAGCTTGAAGCCGTCGAGCGGGTCCATGTCCAGGTTCACGGTGAGGAGATAATTGCAGCCATGCGTGCCGTGTTCGACCACGTGGTCGAGAAAGAAATCGGCGCGGAAGCGTTTGCCGACCAGCCGGCCAAAGGGATCGGGAACCGCGACGAGAACGGTGTCTATCTGGCCGGACTGAACGAGAGATTTGAGCTGGGTGAGGGTCATGGGCAAAGTGTGAAACGCGAAGCGGGCTGCGGCCGGGGGGCGTTTCCAAGACGTGCCGGCAAGTTGTCGCCATCGGGTGGCGGTGGTTCCAATGGCGCGACCCGATACGGTCTGGCCGATGGTGACCAGGCGGCGCGGCGCGGTTGAAACGGCTTACTCCGCCACATACACGTTCTTCAGTTCCGTGTAGCCCTCCATCGCCGCCATGCCCAGGTCGCGGCCGAGGCCGCTTTGCTTGAAGCCGCCGAACGGCGCTTCCACATGGACGCTGCTGTGCGAGTTGACGCTCAGAACGCCGCTCTGCACGGCACGGCTGACGCGCAGCGCGCGCGACACGTTGTTGGTCCAGATTGAACCGCTCAGGCCGTAGGGCGAGGCATTCACGTCCCGCAGCATCTGCGCCTCGTCGTCGAACGGTGCGATGACCACCACCGGGCCGAAAATCTCCTCGCGCCCGCAGCGGTCCTCGCGGCCGACGCCGAGCAGAACCGTCGGTTCGAGGTAAAACCCTTTCGCCGGCGGCCGTCCGCCGCCGCTGGCAAACTGGCTGCCGCGACCGCGGGCGTCGGCGAGAAACGCCTCCACCGTGGCGCGCTGCCCGGCGGAAACCAGCGGGCCAAGCTGCGTTTCGTTCTTTGCCGGGTCGCCAACCACGAGCTTTTTCGTGGCCGCGACGAATTGTTCGACGAACGGTTCGTAAATGCTGCGCTCGACGAACACGCGGCTGCGGGCGCAGCAATCCTGGCCTGTGTTGGCGAACACGCTCATCGGCGAGGTCGCCGCGGCGCGCGGCCAGTCCGCGTCGGCAAAAACGATGTTCGGCGATTTGCCGCCGAGTTCGAGCGACACGCGTTTCAGGTCGCGCGCGGCAAGTTCCATGATGCGTCGGCCGATTTCGGTCGAGCCGGTGAACGACACCTTGCGCACGAGCGGATGGGTCACGAGCGCGTCGCCCACGACGCTGCCCGCGCCGGGCAGCACTTGCAGGACGCCGGCGGGCAGGCCGGCTTGGCAGGCGAGTTCGCCCAGCCGCAGCGCGGTCAGCGGCGAGAGCGACGCCGGCTTGAGCACGACGCAGTTGCCGGCCGCAAGCGCGGGGGCCGACTTCCAGCAGGCGATGGGAAACGGAAAATTCCACGGCACGATGCACGCCACCACGCCCATCGGCTGGCGGAGGGTGAAGTCAAAACCGCCGCGGCTCACGGGAATGGTCTGGCCGCAAAACTTGCCCACGGCGCCGGCGTAATACTCGAACACCTTGGCGCCCAGGCCGGCTTCGTCGCGGGCGTCGCTGATCGGCTTGCCGATGTGGAGGGTTTCCAGTTGGGCGATTTCCTCGGCGTGGTCGCGCAGCGTCCGCGCCACGTTGAACAGGATTTCCGCGCGTTTGCCCGGCGCCAGATCGCGCCAGCCGGCTTCCCAAGCGTGATGGGCGGACATGACGGCGGCGTCAACGTCCGCAACGCCGGCAGCGGCAACCTCGGTAAAAACCTCTTCGGTCGCCGGGTTGGTGAGGGGATAACGGCCGCCATTCGCAGCGCTGCGGCTGGCGCCATCCACGAAGAGTCGAGTGGGCAGGTTCATAGGACTTGGAGATACAGTTGGAGCAGGTCGTCGCGCGTGACCGGCACAACGTTGGTTCGGTGGCACGGATCGTCCCAGGCCTGCGCAACGAGCGCGTCCAGGTGTGCCGGCGTGACGCCGTGTTCGCGGAGCTTCGTGTTGAGACCCAGACCGGCGAGGAATTGGGCAATGAAACTGATCGTCCGCCGGTCGGCTTCGGCGTCATCGCACCGCAACGCGTCAAGGCCGCAGGCAACGCCGACGCGGCGGTAAATGCCCGGTTTGCGCGCGGCGCAAAAGTTCATGCCGGCCACCAGGCACAAGGCGTTCGCCAGCCCGTGGTGCAGCCCGCAAACGGTCGAAAGCGGATGCGCCAGCGAGTGGACCACGCCGAGATCCTTCTGGAAAGCGACCGCGCCCATCGCAGCGGCTACGAGCATGTGGCCGCGCGCCTCGAGATCCGCGCCGTTCCGGCAGGCCGCCGGCAGGGCACCGATGATCAGCCGGATGCCTTCCAGCGCGATGCCGTCGCACATCGGATGGAACACCGGGCAGGTGAACGACTCGATGCAGTGGGTCAGCGCATCCGCGCCCGTGGCGGCGGTCAGCTTGGGCGGCAGATCGCGCGTGAGTTCGGGATCGAGGATCACCAGCTTGGCCAGCAATTCCGGGTGGAAAACCACTTTTTTGCGGTTCGTGGCGGCGAGCGTGATCACGGAACTGCGGCCCACTTCGCTGCCCGTGCCGGCGGTCGTCGGAATGGCCACCAGCGGCGCGAGGCCGGACCAGTCGGCGGTCCAGTCGAAATCGGCGAGTTTCAAATCCGGCTTTTTCACCAGCAGCCTTGCCGCCTTGCCGGCGTCCAGCGGGCTGCCGCCGCCGAACGCGATGACGCCGTCGCAGCCGTGCCGGCGGCACAGCTCGGCGGCTTCGGTCACGTCTTGCTCGATCGGGTTTGGATGGACGCCAGAATAGACAAACCACGCCGTGCCTTCGCCGGTGGGGCCGAGCGCCTGTTTCAGCATTTGAAACGCCCCGGTGTTCAGCAGCCCGCGGTCGGTCACGACCAGCGGGCGCGCGATGCCAAGGCGCGGCAGTTGCGCGGGGAGTTCGCGGACGGCGCCGGCGCCGAACACGGTTCGCGTGGGAAACGAAAAAGTCGTCAGATTCATGGAACGATTCGTTGCACAAAATTGTGGAGAATGGCGGCCCCGGCGGGTGTGGGACGCAGCGCGGCCAGGGTCGCATCCAGGTCAAAGCTGACGCGGGAACGCCACATTTCGCGCCGCGGCTGCCAGAGAAAGCGCAGGACTTCGGGATCGGTTTCCGGATGAAACTGGACGCCAAAAAGCTGGTGATTCCAGTGAAAGGCCTCGTTTTCCGTGTGTCCGCTGCGCGCCAGCAGTCCGCCGCCGGGCGGCATCTGCAACACCGCGTCGGCGTGGCTCGACAATACCTCGAAGCGATCCGGCAAGCCGGCGAACAGCGCGCATTCGCGGCCGGCCGGCGTCAGTTCCACCGTCGTATTGCCCAGAGCCAGGCCGGCGGGATGCCGTCCCACGCGACCGCCCAGCGCGCGGCCTAAAATTTGGTGGCCGTAGCAAACGCCGAGCACCGGCACGCCGCGATCCCGCCACGCCGCGATCAGTTCGCAAAGCCGCGCGTTCACCGGATCGTCGCTCCAGGCGTCGCGCGGCGAGCCGCTCACAATGACGCCGTGCGTCTGGTGCCGCAGGATGGCGGCCGGGTCGTCTTCCGCGGAAACGCGCGCCAGCGTGAAGTTGTTGAAGTCACCAAACCAGCGGACAAACCAGCGGGCGACATTCTTAAGCGGATGCTCCGCCGCGTAGGCGTTGGACCACGCCACGGCATCAACGAGCAGGACGTTTTTCATGCGATCAGCCACACGGCGCCCGCTGCGGGCGCGCAAAGATGCTCCAGCCTGCTCCTGCGGTCGAGTCAAAATCCGACGTTTTCGTCAGCCGGTTGCCTTTCTGCCGCGGCGGCACCGGGTGGCGACCTTTGCGCTTGTAAGTTCACTCCTCACCGGCACACTCCCAGCCGCCGTGCATACTGATCTGCAACCGCTTCAGGATTCCATCGCCCGCCACCAACCCAACCTTCAGGTTCTGCGCGCCGAGATGGCCCGCAACATCGTGGGACAACAAGCCTTGATCGAACGTCTGCTGGTCGGTCTGCTCGCCAACGGCCACGTCCTGCTTGAAGGCGTTCCCGGCCTGGCCAAGACCGCCACGGTGAACGCGCTGGCGCAGTGCCTGCACCTCAAGTTCGCCCGCGTGCAGTTCACGCCGGACCTGCTGCCCGGCGACCTGGTGGGCAACCTCGTTTTCAACCCGCGCGACAACACCTACCACACCCGCAAAGGACCAATCTTTGCCAACCTCGTGCTCGCCGACGAAATCAACCGCGCGCCGGCCAAGGTCCAAAGCGCCCTGCTCGAAGCCATGCAGGAACGCCAGGTGACGATTGGCGAGGAAAGCTTCGCCCTGCCGGCGCCGTTCCTCGTGCTGGCCACGATGAACCCGATCGAGCAGGAAGGCACCTACTCGCTGCCCGAGGCGCAGGTGGATCGGTTCATGTTGAAGGTGGTGGTGACTTATCCCAACGAAACCGAGGAGCGGCAGATCATGACGCTCATGGCCCGCACCGCGGCGCGGCCCTCGCTCAACGCCGTGCTGCATCCGGAGGACATCCTCGCCATGCGCTCGCTCGTGGACGAGGTGTTCGTGGACGAGCAGGTGTCCGACTACATCGTGCGGCTGGTCTTCGCCACCCGTGACCCGTCCCAGGTGGCGCCGAAGATGAAACCGTTGATCCGCTTCGGCGGCTCGCCGCGTGCCTCGATCAACCTGTCCCTCGCCGCCAAGGCGCTCGCGTTTCTCCACGGCCGGCCGCATGTCACGCCGATGGACGTGAAGAGCATCGCGCCGGACGTGCTTCGCCATCGCATCCTGACGACCTTCGAGGCGGATGCCGACGGCGTGACCGCCGAGCAAATCGCGGCGCACCTGCTCGAACAGGTGCCGGTGCCATGAGCGCGGCGTCGCCCACTCCTGCCGACGTGCTGCGGCGGGTGCGACTGGTGGAAATGCGCGCCCGGCGGCTCGTGGAGGATTTGCTGGCCGGGCCGTATCGCTCGGTGTTTCGCGGCCGCGGCATCGAGTTTGACGACATCCGCGAATACCAGCCGGGCGACGACGTGCGGGCGATTGACTGGCATACCACCGCCCGCACCGGCACGGTGCAGATCAAGCAGAACGTCGAGGAGCGCTGCCTGACCGTGATGCTGGCGGTGGACCTGAGCGCATCCGGCGATTTCGGCTCGGTGCCGCAAAGCAAACGCGAACTCGCCGCCGAACTCGCCGCCGTTCTGGCGCTCAGCGCCGTGTTCAACAACGACCGCGTGGGCCTGCTGATTTTCACCGACACCGTCGAGCGCCACCTCACGCCGCGGACGGGCCGGCGCCAGGCGCTGGCCATCGTGGCCGCGATTCTTGGCCACGAACCGCGTTCGCCGCGCACGTCGCTGAACCACCTGCTGCAAACGCTCGGCAACGCGCTCCGACGCCGCGCCACGGTGTTCCTGATTTCCGATTTTCTCGACGCGGACTTCGACCGCGCACTGCGCCTGGCCGGACGCCGGCATGATGTCGTTGCGATTCCCGTCGCGGACGGCGCCGAGCACCATTTGCCCAACCTTGGCTGGCTGGTTTGCGAGGATGCCGAAACCGGCGAGTTGCTCCAATTGGACACCAGCGATTCCGCCGTGCGCCACGCGTTTGACGTTGAGCGCGTGGCGCGGACGGCGCGGTTGCGGGAAACCTTTCGCGGCGCATGCGTGGACGCCATTCCGTGCGAAACTGGCCGGCCCTACCACCACGCGCTGCTGCAGTTTTTCGAACGACGGCAACGACGCCGATGAATGACACGAACCTGATCGAAGACCTGCGCCTGCTTTCACCGCCGAGTCACGGCTGGGTGCTGGTCGTCGTTGCGGCCGTGGTTGTCATTGTTTTGGCGCCGCTGATTTCACGCGCCTTTCGCCGTTCGGCGCGCGTCACCGTGGCGGCCGCCGGCCCGGCGCCGTGGACAGCCGCCCTGGCCGCGCTGGAGCACCTGACGCCGTTGCTCTGCACCGAGCGGTCGCGCGACTACGGCATCGCGGCCACCGGGATCCTGCGAGGTTACATCGAAACCCGCTACGGTCTGCGCGCGCCGAAACTGGCGACCGAGGAGTTTCTGGTGACGGCGGGAACTTCGCCGCTTCTGCCGGCGGAACATCGCGCCAGCCTGGGGCGGTTTCTTGAACTGTGCGACCTGTTCAAGTTCGGCCGCTACGCGGCGGCGGCGGGGGAATTGCGGCAGCTCCATGCCGCGGCGGTGGCCTTCGTGCTCGCGTCGCGATCGCCGGATTCCGCGGGCACCAACTTGGAGGCCGGCGCATGACCGGCGCGTTTCGGCTGGCCTCGCCGTGGTGGCTGCTGGTGCTGTTGTGCGTCGCCCTGCTGGCGTGGTGGCGCGGACGTCGCGGCCGTGCGGCCGCGTTGACCTTCAGTTCCAACGCGCTGCTGGGCGCCGCGGCGCGGGCGGTGCGCCGCCAGCCGGGCCGCTGGCTCAGCGCCCTGCGGCTTGCCGCGCTGGTGCTGGTGGTACTTGCGCTGGCGCGGCCGCAACGCGAAAAGGCCGAGATGCGCGAAGACGCCCGCGGCATCAACATCATGCTCGCCCTGGATTTTTCCGGCTCGATGCAAAGCCGCGATTTCTTCCTCGACGGCCGCCACGTGGCGCGCTCGGCGGGGTTGTCGCTCCTTTCCGCGGAGTTCATCCGCTCGCGGCCGAACGACCGCATCGGCCTGGTGACGTTCGACCACGATGCCTACCTGGCCTGTCCGCTGACCCTTGACCACGGCTGGCTGCTGGAGCAGTTGGCGCACGAGACGAACGGCCACGGAACGGAAATCGGCGCCGGGCTGATCGTCGCCGCGGAGCATCTCCAGCGTTACACGAACGAAACCCGCGTGATCGTGTTGATGACCGACGCGGAAAACCTCAGCGGCGGTCCGGATCCGGAAACCGTGGCCGAATCCCTGCGGCTGCTGGGCATCCGCGTTCACTGCGTCCAAATTCTCAGCCCCGGGGCCGGCAATCCGTGGAACGACTTGAGCGACCTGCTGACGCACACGGCGGCGCGCACCGGCGGCGGTTTTTTCCGCGTGCGCAGCGGGGCGGATTTGCGCGCCGTCTATGCGCAGATTGACAAGCTGGAAAAGCAGAAGCTGAGCGACCGCAGGCAAAGGGCCTGGCGCGAACTGTTCCCCTGGCTGGCGCTGCCGGCATTCCTGCTGCTGCTCGTGGAACAGACGCTGGCCCACACGCGCTGGAGGCGGCTGCCATGACGTTCGGCGCTCCAGCCTGGCTGATCGCACTGCCCGTCGTCGCGGCGGCGCTGGCGGGCTTGTGGTGGTGGGCCGGCCGCCACGCCCGCGCCACGCTGCAGCGCGCTTTTAGCACGCCGTTGCTCGACCGCCTGCTGCGCTCGGTGGACCCGGCGCGCCGCCGCGCGAAGCGAATTTTGCTGGCGCTGGGTGTCGTGGCGCTCGGTTTCGCGCTGGCGCGGCCGCAATGGGGACGGAACGAAATCGAGCTGGAACGCAGCGGCGTGGACCTGGTCATCGCGCTGGACGTGTCGCGCTCGATGCTGGCCGCGGATGCGGGCGGCACCAACCGTCTGACGGCGGCGACGATGGCAATCCGGCGGTTGCTGGACTCGCTGGGTGGCGACCGGGTTGGCCTGGTTTTGTTCGCCGGTGAAGCTTTCACTGCCGCGCCGTTGACGCGTGATCACACCGCCGTGGACCGCGCGCTGGATTCCGCCGGCCCCGACTCCGTGTCGGAGCAGGGCAGCGATCTGGGCGAGGCCATCCAGCGCGCCCGCGAGTGTTTTGACCGCGCCGCGCAAGGGCCGCGCGCGCTGCTGGTCGTCAGCGACGGCGAGCAGCTTCAGGGCGATGCGCTGGAAGCCGCGCGGGCCGCGGGGCGCGAGGGGATTCACGTCCACACGGCGGGCGTGGGTTCCACCATGGGCGCACGGGTGCCGCGGCGGGCGGGCGAATTGCGGGATTTCCTGCGCGGCGCGACGGGCCGCGAGGTGGTGTCGCGCCGGGACGAGCAGCAGCTTCAACGCATCGCCGTGGCCGGGAACGGAATTTACACGCGCATTGAAGGCGCTGGCAGCGGCGCCCTGGCCGCATGGTTCCGGCGTGTTGCCGCGGCCTTGCCGCGCAGCACGGAAAAGCGCACCGTCAACGAGCCGCGGGAGCAATTCCAGTGGCCGCTCGCCGGGGCATTGGCGTTGCTCGGCGGCGAGTGGCTGCTGGGCGAACGCCGCCGAAGCAAGCAGGCCCGGTCTAAGATCAGCCGCGAGGAAATCGCTGGATTGGGAAGCGTGAATACATGAACGAGGCATGGCCAGTGCAAGCGGTGCGGAGGCTGAAGATGGCTTTGGCCGCAGCTTGGTTTGCGCTCGCGCCGGCCATCGGTTCGATCACGGCTCTTGCCGGCGATTCCACCAGTGCCGCCACGGCCGTCTGGACGAATTACAACACCGCGGTGCTCGCCTACGCGCAGAAGGATTACGCCGCCGCACTGCAACGGTGGCAGGACCTGTCGCTTCAGCCGCTGCCGGGTCGGTTGCGGCGGCAGGTCTGGTTTCAACTCGGCAACGCGGAGTTTCGCCTCGGCGAACCGCTGGAAGCGACGGCGCCGGAGCAGGCGGCCGAATCGTGGCGCCGGAGTTGCGAAGATTACCGCGTGGTGTTGACCGCCGGGCCGCGTGACGCCGACGCGCGTCACAATCTCGCCCTGGTCGAGCAACGGCTTGCCCGTCTGGTGCACCGGCTGGGCATGGAGTCGTTCCGCGCCGCCACCAACAAGCCGCTGGACACGGAGATCAACCTGCTGCGTGCCAGCACGGAGAATTTGAACGAAGCCGTCACGCTCGCGCCGGCCGATCGTGACCTCCGCGCCGACCGCGACCGGGCGGACCAGGCGTTGCGGGCGCGCTTGCTCGAACGCGCCCGGCAGGCCGAACGCCGAGGCGACGATTCAGCGCGGCAGACGCAGGACTGGGCGGAGCGCCACGCGGAAGAGCAGTATCGTGCGTCGCTCGAAGACCTCGGCGATGCGCGCCGCCAGCCGGCAAACAAGCCGTCCCCGCGCCCGCCGGATTCATTGCCCAAGCCCGACGCGTTGGATCAAACCGTCACGCAGGCGGAGCAGCGGGTGAACCAGAAACTGGCCGACCTGCTGACGCGGATCGGCCAGCGCGAACAGAAGGAAGCCCGCGAGCAGGCCGGGCCGAATCCCGAGCAGGCGCTGGATCACTACGAAACGGCGCTCGATCGCTTCCAGGCCGCGCAGCAGGCGGAGCCGGACCACGAGGCCGCCCGGCGCGGCGAACGCGAGGTGCGCGCCGAGATGGAGCAGCTTCACGTCGGCGAGGGCCGCGAAACGCTGAAGCAGGGCAGGGAGGAACTCGCCCAGGAAAAGCCGCAGGCCGCGGCGTCGCTCACGACGGCGCTGGGCCATTTCCAGGCCGCGCTGGAGTTGAATGAGAACAACCTGGCCACGCAGGCCGGCGCGGAGGAGGCGCGACGGCTGCTGCCCGCCGCGCTGGCGCTGGCCGGGCAGGATGAGATGCGGGCCGGCGATCACGCGGAACGGAATTCGGCGAGCGACGCCATGCTCCGTTACCAGCAGGCGGAAACGGATTTTCAGCAGGCCTTGGGCTTGAAACCCGGCCAGCCGCAGGCGGCGCAGGGGTTGCGCGAGGTGGAACCCAAGCTGGCGCGGATGCGCGACCGCCTCGCGCGGGAAGCGGATTCGATGGCCCGGCAGAATCAGCGGAACCACCAGCGGCCGGAAACGCTCTCGTCGTTGCTCGGCCAGGTGAACGAACGCGAGCGCACGCCGCAGCTCGAACGCCAGCGTCAGGCGGCCCGCAAATTCACCGACGCGCGGCGAAACTACCCGGATTGGTGACGATGCGGCGCCGCCGCGGTCACGGTCCCGCCAGGCGGCCGTAACGCCGAATCTCCGGCCAGAGCCACGCAACCATCAGCACGACCGCGATCGTGCCAATGCCGCCGGCCACGACCGAGAACACCGGTCCCACCAGATAGGCGACAAATCCCGACTCGAAGCCGCCCAGTTCGTTCGACGTGCCGATGAACAGGCTGTTCACGGCCGACACGCGGCCGCGTTTTTCGTCGGGCGTGAGCAGTTGCACCGAGGTGTGCCGCACCACGACGCTGATGTTGTCCATCATGCCGCAGAACACCAGCATCCCGAACGAGAACCAAAACCACCTGGACAAACCGAAGGCGATGGTGGCGACGCCGAAGAACGTGACCGCCCAGAGCAGGGAGCGTCCCGCCCGCTCCATCGGCGGGCGATGGGCCAGGAACAGCGCGCTGGTGACGGCGCCGAGGGGCAACGCGGCTTGCAGCAGCCCCAGACCGTCCGGCCCGGCGTGCAGAATGTCCTTGGCATACACCGGCAACAGCGCCGTGGCGCCGCCCAGCAGCACGGCGAACATGTCCAGCGTGATCATCCCCAGAATGAGCCGCTGGGCAAAAACGAAACGGAAGCCCGTGGCCAGGTTGGCGAGCGTCATTTTTTCCGGGTTGGCGACGACGTGGGTTTTGCGGATGAACCAGAGCAGGACAAAACACGACAGCGAGGCCAGCGCGTTGAGCGCATAGACCACCGCCGCCGGATGCGCGACGTGCCGGCCCATGATGGCGATCAGCGCCCCGCCAAGGGCCGGGCCGGCCACCGAGGAGAGTTGAAACGCGCCGCTGTTCCAGGTCACGGCCAGCGGAAACTGCGGCCGCGGCACGAGACTGGTCAGGAACGCCGAGCTGGCCGGCCAGAGGAACGTGCGCGCCACGGCAGCGGTGAACAGGCAGGCATAGATGGCCAGCACCGGCCCGTGCAGCGCGGAAATCAGGGTGAGACCGAGGCTGCTGGCCGTGGCCACGAGCAGGGCCGTCAGGATGATGCGCTTGCGGTTGTAGTTGTCCGCAAGGTGGCCCGCCGGCAGGGTGAGCAGCACCATCGCGGTCATTTCGGTCAGTCCCACCAAACCCAGCGCCAGCGCGGAGCCGGTGCGGTCGTAGAGTTCCCAGCCGACCGCCACCGTGAGCATTTGCTGACCCAGCGCCGCCACCAGCCGGCCGGCCAGATAACGCACAAAATCGTCGTTGCGCAGAACGGCGTAAGGGTTCCGCGCCGCGGGGGAATCGGTTGGGGCATTGCTCGTCACCGGGCGGACAGCTTACCGCGAATTCGCGTTTGGTCGAGTGGAGAAGGGCATTCCCTCCGCGCCGGCTCAAAGCCGAAGTTTGCGCTCGCGTGCTCCGGCTCGGTCCGGTAGCGTCCGGAGCCAGAAATGAGCGAGCCATACGAAGAAATTCTGGGCGGGGAGGTATGGTTGCGCATGCCGCCCGGCGCGCGCCACGAGCAGGTCTGCGACCGGCTCCACGGACGGGTGGCCGGGAGTCTCGAAGGCGGGAGCACCATCCGCCTGCTGCCGCGCCGGACCATCATCCAGGTGAAAACCGGCACGTTGCTGCGACCCGACCTCGCGCTCGTGGAAACCGCCACCGGCAAACTCTGGCTCGCCGCCGAGGTCATCAGTTCCGAGGACCACCGCCCTGACACGGTGACCAAGAAGGCGCTGTATGAGGAAATCAACCTGCCGCGTCTCTGGATGGTGGACCCGCGTTACCATAACGTGGAGGTTTATCACGCCGGCGCCTACGGCCTGGCGTTGAAAACCATACTGGCCGGGCAGGAAATGCTGGAGGAGATGCTGTTGCCCATGCTCCGGTTGACCATGGCGGAACTGTTTGCCGCCTGAGCCGGACCGGTGTGCCGGCGGCAACGGCCCTTTACTTTGGCGGCCGTTGCCGGTAAGGCATGTCCGGCAATGCGGACAACCGATTACGGCACCCAGCAAGTGCCGCCTAATTTTAACTTCGCCACGGATGTATTCGATTACTGGGCACGCTTGCAGCCGGAGGCGCCGGCCTTGTGGTGCGTTCAAGCCGCCGGTGGCCCCGAGTTCAGGCTCGCGTTCACCGAACTCGCCGCGTTGAGCCGGCAGGCGGCGAACTTTCTGCGTGCCAGCGGTGTGCGCCGCGGCGACCGGGTGCTGCTCATGCTGCCGCGGGTGCCGGAGTGGTGGATCGCAATGCTGGGCCTCATCCGGCTGGGCGCCGTGCCGGTGCCGGCGACGCTGCTGTTCACGGCCCGCGAAGTAGCCTACCGGCTGACCACCGGCGGGGTGCGCACGGTCATCACCGATGAAACCGGCATCGCCAAGGTCGGCGGGTTCGACGGCCTGCGCCTGTTGGTCGGCGGCGGGCAAACCGGCTGGCTTGACTTCGATGCGGGACTGCGTCGCGCCAGCGCCGACTTCGTTGATGAACCGACCCGTGCGGACGATCCTGGAATGCTGTTTTTCACCAGCGCGACCACCGGCGATCCGAAAATGGTGTTGCACACGCAGGCCAGCTACGGCCTCGGCCACCGCGTCACCGGCGA
This sequence comes from bacterium, assembly GCA_021780105.1. GTDB lineage: Bacteria > Verrucomicrobiota > Verrucomicrobiia > Limisphaerales > J093 > JAJXZJ01. The sequence continues at coordinate 9,406 of JAJXZJ010000077.1, read as the reverse complement.
ATGGTGGCTCGACCTCAAGCCGGACGATGTTCACTGGAACGTCTCGGACCTCGGCTGGGGCAAGGCCGCGTGGTCAAGTTTCTTCGGTCCCTGGCACCGGGGCGCCTGCGTGTTCGCCCTCGAATTTCAAGGACGCTTCCGGCCGGCGCAGGCGCTGGACGCGCTGGCCGCGTTTCCGATCACCACCTGGTGCGCGCCGCCCACCGCGCTGCGGCTCATCATGCGCGAAGACCTGTCGCACCGGCGGTTTCCGCGTCTGCGCCACTGCGTGACGGCCGGCGAGCCGTTGAATCCGGAGGTGCTGCACCGCTGGCACGCCGCCACGGGCCTGATGCTTTACGAAGGTTACGGCCAGACGGAAACCGTCGTGCTGGCGGGCAATTTTCGAGCTACCGGCCGGCCGGTGCGGCCTGGCTCCATGGGCCAGCCCTCGCCGGGTTTTTCGCTGGCGTTGTTGGACGAATCGCTGCGCGAACTGCCCGCGGGCGAGGAAGGCGAAGTGGCGGTGCGCGTGAAACCAAACCGGCCCGTGGGCCTGTTCCGTGAATACTGGCGCAACCCGGCCGAGACGGCAAACCGGTTTCGCGGCGACTGGTATCTGACCGGCGACCGCGCCGTGCGCGATGACGACGGCAGTTTCTGGTTCGTCGGCCGGCAGGACGACGTGATCAAAAGTTCCGGCTACCGCATCGGCCCGTGCGAAGTGGAGAACGCCATGCTGGAACACGACGCCGTGCTGGACGTGGCGGTGATCGGTTCGCCGGACGAAATCCGCGGCCAGATCGTGAAGGCCTACGTGGTGCTCACGGGCCGGGCCACGCCGAGTGACGATTTGAAAAACGACCTGCAACAACACTGCCGACAGACGATCGCGCCCTACAAATACCCGCGCGAAATCGAATTCGTCAGCGAGCTGCCCAAGACGACCAGCGGCAAGACGCGCCGCTTTGAGCTGCGCCAGCGCCAGCAGGCCTGATCCGTGTTCCGCGGCATATTGGTTCAGATGTTCGGATCCCCCGCCCGATGGCCGTTCTGCACAAGATGGTCAGGGATAAATTTGTGACGTTGAGGAAACTGCCGCTCGACAGTTACACCGAGAAAACTTTGCGCGCGGCTCACGCCAACGTAAACATGCTTCTCGACAAGGTCATTATGGAGTCCGGCCATGCGCGCCTAGGCCGCTCCAATTTCCGCAATTTCCGCCGGTGTCAGCCGGAAGTCCATCGCGCCGATGATGCCGTCCACCTGCTTCGCATTCCGGGCGCCGACGATCGCGCCGGTGACGGCGGGATTTCGCAGCGTCCAGGCAATGGCCACTTCGCCCGGCGAACGCCCGTGCCGCGCACCGACGGCGCGCAGTCGTTCCACCAACTTGAGGTTGCCGGTCAGCTTCGGTTCCTTGAACTGCTCGTTGCGCGTCCGCCAGTCGGCCGGCGGCAGGGCGGCGATGCGTTCACGCGTCATCGCGCCGGTGAGCAGGCCCGACGCCATTGGCGAATAGACGATGACACCGACGCCCTCGCGCCGGCACCACGGCAACTGCGCCGTTTCCACGTCGCGCCGGAGGAGCGAATACGGCGGTTGGAGCGACGTGATGCGGGCGATGGTGTGCAGCTTCTGCATTTCTTCGACGCTGGCGTTTGACAGCCCGATCCAGCGCACCTTGCCTTCCTTTTGCAGCGCGGCGAGTGTCTGCCAGCCTTCGATCGTTTCGTCGAGGTCATCGGCCGTCCAATGTATCTGGTAGAGATCAATCACCTCCGTCCTGAGCCGGTGCAGACTGGCTTCACACTCGCACCGGACCGACGCCGCGCGCAGCGAGTAACCGATTTCACCGTGATTGTCCCAGGTCATGCCGCACTTGGTGAAGACGTAAGGCCGCGCGCCTTTCCAGTCGCGCAAGGCGCGGGCGACGACCTCCTCCGAGTGGCCCAGCCCGTAAACGGCGGCGGTGTCAATCCAGTTCACGCCGAGCTCCAGCGCGCGGTGAATCGCGGCGATGGATTGTGTGTCGTCCTGCGCGCCCCAGCCAAATTTCCAGTCGCCGCCCACGGCCCACGCGCCGAAACCGACCGGCGTGATGGCAAGGTCCGAACTTCCAAGCAAATTCGTTTTCATCGGGTTGATCATAGCACGGGCGCGCGTCCCCGGTGGAAAATATTCCGGCAACTCGCGTCAGCCGCCGGCCGCGGCTAAACTGCGACCATGAACAGACCCGGGGACACCGTTCGTGGGCGTGGCGCACCGATCAACCCCGCGAACCGGTTCGCGCTGACGCACGCCGAGCGCTTCGAGGATTACGATCCGTCGGAGGACGCCGCACCGGCCACGCAACTGATTCCCGACGCCACCGGCACGATCATCGCCCACAACGACAGTCCCGACATCGGGTTTGCGGCGAGCATCAACGTCTATCGCGGCTGCGAACACGGTTGCGCCTATTGCTTCGCGCGGCCGACGCACGAATTTCTCGGTTTTTCGGCCGGCCTCGATTTCGAGACCAAAATCGTCGTCAAATACCAGGCGCCAGAGCTGCTCCGGCACGAACTGTCCTCGCCCCGATGGAAACCGCAAGTCATCGCCATGAGCGGCGTCACGGACTGCTACCAGCCAATCGAACGCCGACTTCAGCTCACCCGCCGCTGCCTGGAAGTGCTGGCGGAGTTCCGCAATCCGGTCGTCATCGTGACCAAGAATCACCTGATCACCCGCGACGTGGATTTGCTCGCCGAACTCGCCCGGTTCAAGGCCGTTGCCGTTTACCTTTCGTTGACGACGCTGGACGCGGAGTTGCCTCCGAAACTCGAGCCGCGCGCGTCCCTGCCGAAGATGCGGCTGGCGGCGATTCGCGCGCTTCACGAAGCCGGCGTGCCGGTGGGCGTGCTGGCGGCGCCGATGATTCCCGGCCTGAACGATCACGAACTGCCCCGGATCATCGCCGCGGCGGCGGAAGCCGGCGCGCAATGGGCGGCGTTCACGCCGCTGCGCCTGCCTTACGCCGTGAAGGACATTTTCTGCGCCTGGCTGGACCGGCATTTCCCCGGTCGCAAGGAAAACGTGCTGAATCGCATTCGTTCCCTGCGCGGCGGCCGGCTGAACGATTCGCGTTTTGGCTCGCGCATGAGCGGTGAGGGCGTGTTTGCGGAGCAGCTTGCGCAGATGTTTCGCGTGGCGGTGCGCAAAGCCGGTCTCGCAGGTCGTGACTACGAATTAGCCACCGCCGCGTTTCGTCGTCCCGGTGAAACGCAACTGCCGCTGCTGTAACCGACCGGCTGAAGAGGTTCAGAAGTTCGCCACGCCGGCAGGTCTTGGGCGTGCGCTGGCCGGAGGATTCGCGGGCGACGGGCTGCCGGTTTACCAAGGAATGACCTCGCGGTCCCGCCAGAAAAGGCCGGTCTTTTCCTGCGGCGCGTCGGCGGCGAGCCAGACAATGCCCGCGGTGCCTTCCTCGACCGACCGCGGCGCGCCCGGTCCGCCCATTTCCGTGCGGCACCAGCCGGGACAGACGGAGTTGACCGCGATGCCGTGGGGCTTCAACGCCGCGGCGAGCTGGCAGGTCACGGCGTTGAGCGCGGTTTTCGAGATGCAATAGGCCGGTGCCCAGGTGCCCATTTCGCTGAGTTGTCCGCCGCCGCTGGAGACGTTCACGATTCGACCGGCCGGACTTTTCAGCAGATGTGGCAGGAACGCTTGCGCCACGCGCAACGCGCCGAGGGTGTTGGTCGCCAGCGTCCGCAGCACCAACTCTGGCGGCAGGTGGAGGATGTCCGCGTCGCCTTCCGCGATGATGGCGGCGTTGTTGATCAGCACGTCGAGTTGCGACACCTGACCGGCGGCGCGTGCGACGCTGCCGGCATCGGTGATGTCGAGTTCGAGAAAAGTCGCGTTTTTCAGTTTCGCCGCCGCGGCTTGTCCCGCGTCGTGTTTCCGGGCGGTGAGGATAACGCGGTAGCCACGCTCAGTGAGTTGCCGCGCGACTTCCAGGCCAAGCCCGCGATACGCGCCGGTGATGAGGACGGTTTTCATTCTGCCAAGTTGCCGGGAACTTTCCATACGCTCCGCCCGCTGTCCACCTGCCCGGCCAGGAGGTGGTGTCCTGAATTTTCTGCGGAGCGCGGACTTCAGTCCGCATCAACGCCCTGGATGTCTTGGTCCGCCCGAGCGGCATAAACGCCGCGCTCCTCAAAAAAGGACACTCCCAGGCCGGGCCCGCACCTTGCAATTGCCGGTGCCTTGGGTAAGCTGCGACACCAGTCGAAAGTTCAAGTGTTATGAACGCGCTGCGACGCAAGTCCGCCTTCACCTTGATCGAATTGCTGGTGGTCGTCGCCATCATTGCCATCCTGGCGGGACTGTTGCTGCCGGCCCTCGGCACGGCCAAAAGCAAGGCGCTGGGCATCTTCTGCATGAACAACCACCGCGGCCTGTTGTTTGCCTGGACAATGTATGCCGCGGACAACGGCGAGCGGATTCCCATGGCGACCTCGGACGATCCGAACAAGTCCTGGGTGACAGGGCTGATTGACTTCGACCCGGCCAACCCGTCGAACTGGGACGTGAACCAGGACATCGCCCAAAGCCCGCTCTGGCCCTACTGCGGCCACTCTGCGGCCCTCTTCAAGTGTCCGGCGGACAAATCCACCATCCGGCCCGCCTCCGGCCCGCGGGCCGGGCGGGTGGTGCCGCGGGTTCGCAGCATGTCCATGAACATCTGGGTGGGCGGCTACGACGGCTGGCTCATGCCCGGCGCCGACACGAATTGGGTGGTTTACGGCAGGACCACGGACATGATGGAGCCGGGACCTTCGCAGACGTGGGTGTTCCTGGACATGCGGCCGGACAGCATTGATGTCGGCAATTTCGGCACCAGCATGAGCGGCTATCCGGACCGGCCCGCCGACGCGGAGTTCTGGGATTATCCCGGTGACGGCCACAACGGCGCGTGCGGTTTTTCCTTCGCCGACGGTCACGCCGAAATCCACCGCTGGCTCGATGCGCGGACGACCCCGCCGCTCCAGTCCGGGAAGCTCATCATGGATGTCCTGTCCTCGCCGAACAACCGGGACATTTTCTGGCTCCAGGACCACTCGACGCGGGCGGTCAAATCATTCTGACCGCCCGGCCCGCGCCCGCTCCCGGCGCCGCGTTGCCGGGAAAAGTGAACGAAACGCCGTGAACCGCAGTTCGCGCTTGAATTGCCTGCCGGCTTGCGGCCCAATGCGTGCTCATATTGCGGTATGACACTAGGCGACATTCTACAGCCGGAAAACATCGTTCCCGACCTGACCGCGAAAGATCGTTGGGAGGCCATTGACGAGTTGATCAACTGTCTGGTGAGTTCCGGCAAGATTCGCCCGGAGAATCGCGACGCCATTGCCGCCGTGGTTCGCCGGCGCGAAACCTCCATGAGCACCGGCATCGGCTTCGGCATCGGCATTCCCCACGCCTCCACCGACCTCATCGGCGATGTCAGCGCCGCCTTCGGTCGCTCGCGCAAGGGGCTGGATTTCGACGCCTTGGACAACCAGCCGGTCACGTTGGTGATGCTCTTCCTCGTCCCGCAGGGGCAGTTTCAAAAGCACCTCCGCACCCTCGCCGACATCGCAAAACTGCTTCACAAACGCGAATTCCGCCAGGCGCTCGAAGAAGCCCCTGACGCCGCGGCGATGTGGAAGATCATCCGCGACAACTCAGCGCTTCAATGACTCCGCCCGCCGGCCGTGACCGCTGCCGGCCGGGTCCGTCGTCCCCCGCGGTCAGCAGGTTCGTATGCTTTACCATTTGATTGAACAACAGCTCCACGCCGCCTTGCGCCAAATCCTGCCGGACGCCGCCACCGCCGCGGTGCTCGTCCGCCCATGCGCGGACCCGAATTTCGGCGATTACCAGACGAACGCCCTGATGGCGCTCGCCAAGGCGCGGAAAATGAATCCGCGCCAGCTCGCCGCCGACGTGGTTGCGAAACTTGACGTGCGCGAGTGGTGCGAGCCGGTGGAAATCGCCGGCGCGGGCTTTTTGAACTTCCGCCTCCGCCCGGCCGCCGTCACCGCCGCGCTGCGCACCGCCCGCGCCGCCGGACACCCGTTTGTGGCGCGCGCCGCGTCGCCGCGCACGGTGGTTGTGGATTTCAGTTCGCCGAACGTCGCCAAGCCGATGCACGTCGGCCACATTCGTTCGACCATTCTCGGCGACTGCCTCGCGCGCACGCTGCGGCTGCTCGGCCACCGCGTCATCACGGACAACCACCTCGGCGACTGGGGCACGCAGTTCGGCAAGCTGCTCATCGGCTGGAAACGGCATCTCGATACCGCGGCGTTGCGGCGCGATGCCATCGCCGAGATGGAGCGCCTCTACAAACTCGTCAACGCCGCGAGCGAAGCCGATCCCGCCGTGCTGGAAGCCGCCCGTCAGGAACTCGTCAGGCTCCAGGCCGGCGACGCCGAAAACCTCGCCATCTGGCGCGAGATGATCGCGCTCTCGCAAACGCAGTTCGACACGATCTACGCGCGGCTTGGCGTGAAGTTCGACCAGACGCTCGGCGAAAGTTTTTACAACCCGCGCCTCCGGGCGGTCGTGGCCGAACTCGTCGCCAAAGGCATCGCCCGCGAGAGCGACGGCGCGCAGGTCGTGTTCTTCGACGACCTCCCCGAACTCAAGGCGCATCCGACGATCGTGCAGAAGAGCGACGGCGGGTTCAATTACACCACCACGGACCTCGCCACGCTCGCGTATCGCCTCGAAACGTGGTCGCCGGACGAGATCATCTACGTCACCGACGGCCGGCAGCAACTGCACTTCCGGCAGGTCTTCGCCGCGTTCGGCCGCTGGCAATCCGCAATTCCCAAACTCGCGCACGTGTGGTTCGGTTCGATCCTCGGCGAGGACGGCCGGCCTTTCAAGACGCGCTCCGGCGACACCATCAAACTCGCCGACCTGCTCGACGAAGCCGAGGAACGCGCCCTGCGCGTGGTCAGTGAGAAGAATCCCGACCTCCCGCCGGCCGGGCAGCGCGAGATCGCCCGGATCGTCGGCCTCGGCGCGGTGAAATACCAGGACCTCCTGCCGAACCGCCAGAGCGATTACGTCTTCAGTTGGGACAAGATGCTCGCGTTGAGCGGCAACACCGCGCCGTATCTGCAATACGCCGCCACGCGCATCCAGAGCATTTTCCGCAAGGGCGACATTCAAAATCCGGAATTCGGGATTCAGGATTCCGAGTTGTCTGCCGCGGAGGAACTCAAGCTGGCGAAACACCTGTTGAACTTCGGCCTCGTGGTGGAGGCCGTGGCGGAGGAATACCGGCCGAACTACCTCTGCAACTACCTTTACGAACTCGCCGGCCACTTCACGGCGTTCTACGAGCATTGCCCGGTGCTCAAGGCCGGGGGCGCCGACCGCGCCCGCCGGCTGGCGTTGTGCGACCTCACCGGCCGCGTGCTGCGGCAGGGGCTGGGTTTGCTCGGCATCGAAACGCCAGAGCGGATGTAGCGCACAGGCGGCGCACCGGCCACGGTAAGACGAAGAGCCGGGAATTCGCGCTTTCCCTCAGATGCAGTAGGGGAATGCGCGGTTTGGCCTGAAACCCGAAGTTGAAATGTGACCATGCGCGGCCGGGTCTGCTCTTCCCTCAGAACGCAGGCTAAAATCAGAGACGGCAGTGTGATTGTCCTGAGCGTGTGGTAGGGCGGAGCTGCGGCTCCGCCCTGTCTTTCCAGGGCGGCGAGGCACCGCCGCCCTACCTTGATCAGACCAAGGCCCTTCATGACTGCCTCTCTGGCGTGTGACCTCGAAACCGGGACGCTGTAAAGCACGCACTGCCTCCGGCCCCGAAATGCGAGGCAATTTAGCCATGAGTCGTCACCTCGAAATTCGTCAGCAGCGGCTGTCCGGCCTGTGCCAGAGGAAACTCCTCCAGATAAAGCTCCGTCGCCTCGCGAAGATTGCTGATGGCCTCCGACACCGACTCACCCTGAGTCGTGGTGCCGGTCTCGGGGTTGAAGGCGACGAAACCCCCTCTTCCGCCGGGATCAAAACCGCCGTAAGTGTCATGGAAGTAATGTGTCAGACCAACACCAGTAATCAAGACGTGCTGCGCTGATGTCACTGCGGGTGCCTGGCGCAGGAAGGGTTGGCAGAGGAGATCAATGCCGGTGACCACCTCGATGCACGGCCACCGCACCCGAATTGCCACGCCTTCATCCGGAAACCGGCTGCATACGCAACCCCGTAGCCAGCCAGGTGAAACGCTGTAGGAACAGCGCTCTTCAACTCAACAGACTGTGCAACCAACTCCTTGCGCGCCGGCCTCGCCTCCGCGCCGCGGCGGCTCACCGGGCGAATGACCATGAACCTCTAATCCTCTACTCCCATCGCGCTTGACAACCCTCATAGGGGCTCCAGCGTTGTGTTAGGCGGCTGAATCATCCACATCTTTCTTCTCAACGTTTTTCGGCGGGTGGCAGAAACACCACCATGCCCATGCTGACAAGGCTGCCGGCACCACGATCAAAGCAGTGATGCTAAGAACAAATCCAAGACTCACACCCTGCCGCGGCCACTCGTCAATCGCTCGCCAAATATGAACTGCCGACATCAGCCCGAAAAAAATGCCGGTGGTAATAAGGAATGCCTTCATAGCAAAGCCGCCTAACGAAAAAAGCTGAGCCACCGCCGACCTGCGACGTGAACCGCGACAGCGGAACGGACAGCGTCAACGGCGGTTGGCTCCGGCGACTTGTTAGGCCACATGGTCATGGTTTATCTCACTTCGCGTCGAAGACAAAAGCAAAGTCTTGGGCTGAGACGCGAACGACGGCAACCTCCGCAACACGATCAATCGCCTTCTCTAGCGTTACGCTCTTGAGGTCGAGCGTGATCTTCGGATTATCCGCAGCATTGCCTGACCCGCTGATCATAAAATTGACTCCTTTGCTTTCCGGGTCATTCTGCTTCGCGGCGATCTGTAGCTGGTGAACCGCTTCTGACAACGTGACGCCATCTAGCTTGAACTCTGGCAGCACAATGCTCTTGGCTTTCGTGACAATCGCGCGCTCTGGTGGCTGCGCAACGGGTGAGGACGATGTAGCGTCTGCTTGTGCCGACGGAGGCGTGGTGGAACTGCTCGGTGACTGCTTACCACAGCCTGCTATCAAAATAGTGGCCGCCATAATTCCAGTAATGATTGTGTTTTTCATAAAGCGTAATGTGGCCTAACGACCAAAAGCTGAGCCACGCCGCCGGTGACTCCCGCCAACCGGAAACCCGCAGCGCAAACTGACCGGCGTAATCGGCGTTAGATGCCATGCTGGGTTGACGGGCGCGGGCCGATCGGGCACCCGTTCCAGGATATGAAAACCACAATTCAACCCAGGCATGACATGAACAGTTCAACACAGAACCCGCCCCA
>JAJXZJ010000048.1 GCA_021780105.1 bacterium | reverse complement strand
CTTGGCAAACAGTTTGCCCGCTTGAAGGCGGCGTTTTTCCAGCTTGGCATGATCTCGGGTCTTCGACATGCCAACAGCCTGGCACGCATCCGCATAACTGTCACCATATTATGCGAGACTCAATAAAACGAGTGTGAAAAGGGAAGTCCAACAAACGGGCTGCACCGAACCGCCGTTGCGCCGGGCAGTCGAACGATTCAAGAAAATGTGCTCACGACTATTGCAGTCGCGGTTATTTTCTGACACGCCACGCTGGGCGTGGCCGTTGGCAGAACACGCAGCTCTATCTCTGAACATCAGACTACTTGGGATCACCGCTTTTGGTATCGTCCTGGCGGGTTGCTCGACCACCAACTTGCCGAGGGGGGCACGGTTGGTGGGCGGCGGTTTGGATATCGAATACCGGGTTCCTGCGAATGGCACCGTCATTCTGGCAGAGCGCACGTCCGGCAGGATTGTTGCCACCGAGTCCTTGGAGGAGGGCGACAGTTTCAAGTTCGCTCCAAACTACCAGGGTTGCAGTGAGGTGATCTTCAGCATGTTTGCGCCGGCCAATGCGGTGGATACGAGTGAGTTTCCACGGGTGCCCACGAACACGGTCTTCCAGCTCTATTTCGTTCCGGCGAAAGTGAAGAAGGAATGACCTGCGAGCCAGACGGCGCAGGGAACGCGATCCAGCCGATTCGTTCAGAGACAGGTTCCACATCATCGGCGGCTGGCTCACGTCGCTCGCCTTTTCGTCGGCAGCCTATGTTCATCTGATGAAACGCTCGTACATTGTCGCCGGAACTTTATGTGTCGGCATGCTCGCCGGTGCGCTTTTGGCCGGCTGCGGCACAGTGCCCAGGCAAGTCATCACCAACGACCCCAACCTCGTCGTCCCGTACCTGGAGGGAGTGCATTACATACAACGGTCAACCGGACTTACGAGCGAGCTGGTTTTTGTCGTCAACGCGGGGAAGGACTGGGCGGGGAAAAAGGATTACTTCGGGAACTGTGACCGCTGTTCGTACTCGCTCGGTTTGCCGAACAAGAGTGGCGACAGCACCTTTGCGGCAAGCGATGTGACAATTAAAAGGTCCTTCCGTCCGTCCGAGCAAAGCTTCCATCCGAAGAGTGGGCGGGTTACGATCACCACGCGGGACGCCGGCAGGATTGTGGTGGATGTCCAAATTGATGACGAGCGGGTTCCCAGACTCATCAATGGCACCTACACACTCACGGAGGATGCTGCCGGCTACAAGTCGGAACAACGGCGGTAGGCGCATTAAATGACGCCGCTAACACGCGCTGAAGCGGGCGGCGACTGCCCCTTGAGCTTAACGGTGGTTTGTGTTATACGGCATTCATCGAACTCGCGGAGCCACTCGCCGGTCGTCGCCAGCAGTGGTCGTTGAGTTTGGCTGCTAACCTTCACCATGCCACATCGTGTTGATCCCTTGCCTTGTTGGGCCGGCCCGGTCCTGCTACGGCGATTCCGCGCTGAGGGCCTTCAGTCATTTCAAGCGTACCGTCTGGATCCAGTCGTCGGCAGATACCAGGGTTGGTCAGCAATGTCGGCGGCGGAGGCTGCCGCGTTCATCACCAAGATGGCATCCGTCGCCCTGTTTCAGCCTGGAGAATGGGTCCAACTGGCCATCGCAAGGGCAGAGGACAGCGCTCTCGTGGGAGACGCAGGCCTTTTCGTGGCCCAAGGCTTTGAATATGCGGAAGTAGGCTTCACCATCACCCCGTCGGCTCAGGGTCGCGGTATGCCTCGGCAGCCGCGTTGGCGTCACTCCAGTTCCTGTTTGAGCAAACGCCGGTGCCACGAGTCATCGGCATCACCGACGCAAGAAACGCGGCCTCAGTTCGAGTGCTTGAACGAATCGGTATGAAACACGTGGACTCGCGCGAAGTCGAGTTCAAGGGGGAAACGTGTACCGAGTGGGTTTATGCGCGGGATCGGTGAAGGCCAACTGCGGGCAGTGTCTTGATTTGGTGCGCCGCGGCTGGCCCGGAAACCGCCGCCGCTCTTGCTTATCCGTGTGCTGTGATTGGCGCTGCGGGCGCAGCCGCACTCCGGATATCTGCAATTGGAATACCGATTCTTCCGGGCTGGATTGACACCGGCCCCGGCCTAACCAGATAGTCCGCCGCGTGGCGCGGGTGTATGACCTCATTATGACGCACAAGCTGGACGCGGATGACTTTTTCATTCACCGCGTGCAGCAGCATTGCGCCGAGCGCCGGCTGAACTTCTTCCTGGTCGAGCCAAACTGGGTGGAGCCGTTTTTCGAGCAGTTCGAGCGCGGCGCGGTCTGGGCGAGGGCGTTGCTGAACATGCACAGCGAGCACCACCTGCCGGGCGAGATTTACCACCGGCTCGTGCGCCTGGCCCACGAACGGCGGACGCAGGTGATTGACCCGCCGGACGTGGCGCTGGCGGCCTTCGACAAGGCCCGGCTGCATCCGCGCCTGCTGGCGGCGGGTTTCGCCGTGCCGCCGACGGTCATCGTGCCCGCGGAGCAGGCGGACAACTTCCCGCTGGGCGCGGTCGAACGGGCGCAACTCGGCACGCCGTTTGTCATCAAACCCGCCCGCGGCTACGGCAAGCGCGGCGTCATTTTCGACGCAACCGGCACGGCGGACCTCGCGCGGTCGGTGGCCGCCTGGCCGGACAGCGCGTATCTTCTGCAACGCCGCATCGTGCCGCGGATGATCGGCGGCGAGCCCGCGTATTTCCGGGTTTATTTCGTGTTCGGCGCCGTCTGGTGCTGCTGGTGGAGCTGTTTCACCGACCATTACCGGATGCTGACGGCCGACGAAGAACGAACCCTGGCGCTTGCGCCGCTGCGGGAGATTGTCGTCCGGCTGGCGGCGTTGACAGGTATGAACTTTTTCTCGAGCGAAATCGCGTTGACGGCCGCCGGCGAGTTCGTGCTGATTGACTACGTGAACGACCAGTGCCACATGCTCGCGCAATCGGCCGATCCACGGATTGGCGTGCCGGACGAACTGGTGGCCGCCATCGCGCGCCGGCTCGTCGAGGGCGCGGCCGGGCTGATCGGCAGGCGAAACGGCCACCCATGAAATGGATCTGCCGCCAGTTTGAATTCGCGTTTCCCCGGCCGGCGCTGCTGATGGGCATCGTGAACGTGACGCCGGATTCGTTTTCCGACGGCGGGCGCTTTTTCGACACCGCCGCCGCGGTGCGCCACGGGCTGGACCTTGTGGCCGAAGGCGCGGACATCCTCGACGTCGGCGGGGAATCCACGCGGCCCGACGCCGCGCCGGTGGACGAGGCGGAGGAATTTCGGCGTGTGCTGCCGGTGATCGAGCGGCTGGCGGGCCGCGTCACCATCCCGCTTTCGGTGGACACGCAGAAGCCGGCGGTGGCGCGGGCGGCGCTGGCGGCGGGCGCGAGCATCGTCAATGACATTGCCGCCAACCGCACAGACGGGGCCATGTGGCGGGAAGTGGCGGGCGCGCACGCCGGCTACGTGTGCATGCACATGCAGGGCACGCCGCAAACGATGCAGCAGGCACCGCACTACGACGACGTGGTGCGCGAGGTGGATGGCTTTTTCACCGAGCGGCTGGAGCGGCTGGCGGCGGCGGGCGTGGCGAGCGAGCAGGTGGCGCTGGACGTGGGCATCGGTTTTGGCAAAACGCTGGAGCACAATTTGCAATTGCTCGCGCGCCTGGACTCCTATAAAAAACAAGGCAGGCCATTGCTGTTGGGCGTTTCGCGCAAATCATTCATCGGGAAACTGCTGGGCGCGGACATCGAAGCGCGGCTGCCCGCGTCACTGGCCTGTGCGGTTTGGGCGGCCCATGCCGGGGTCCGGATCGTCCGCACGCACGATGTCGCGGCCACGGCGCAGGCTTTGCGCATGATGGAGGCGCTGCAAGCGCGGAGGCACTGATGGACTGGTTCCAACAAAGCTGGCGGGCGGTGCTGGAGATCGCCATCCTGACGATGGGGATCTACTCGGTGATCCGGTTTGTGCGCGGCACGCGCGGCGCGCCGGTGGTCACCGGCTTTCTGTTGTTGCTGCTGGCATTGACGCTCGTCACGATCGTGCTCAACTTGCAGGTTCTGCGGCTGATTCTCAGCAATTTCTTCACCTTTTTCGCCATCGCGGTGATCGTCATCTTCCAGCCGGAACTGCGGCGGATGCTGGCGGAACTGGGCAACCTGCCGCTCCTGGGCGCGTCGCGCGAGCAGCGCGAAAACCTGGAGGTCATCGTGCGGGCGGTGGAACGCCTGGCGGACGTGCGCATCGGCATGCTGGTCGCGATCGAGCAGACGGTGCAGCTCCAGGATGTGGTGGAAACCGGCATCGTGGTGGATTGCGAGGCCACGCCGGAGATGCTGGAAACCATCTTCTTCCCGAACAACGCGATTCACGACGGTGGCGTGGTGTTGAAGGGCAACCGCATCACGCACGCGGCCTGCATTTTTCCGCTCACGCAGCGGCAGGACTTGAGCAAGTCCCTCGGCACGCGCCACCGCGCGGCCATCGGCTTGAGCGAGGAAACCGACGCCGTGGTGGTCGCCGTCTCGGAGGAAACCGGCGCGATTTCCTACGCCTACAAGGGCCGGCTCGTGCGCGGCGTCACGCTCGAGGAACTGCGGTCGTTCCTCACCTCCGTGCTGGTGGGTGCCGCGCGCACGCCGTCGCTGGCGGAGCGGTTGCGCTTCCGGTTCGGCCGCCCGCCCGCCGCCGTGTCCGCCGCGCCGCTGCCCGCCAGGCAGGATTGATATGCACCTGCGCGAAATGCTCACCCACAACCTCGGCTGGAAACTCGTTTCCCTGCTGCTGGCCACGCTGGCGTGGACAACCCTGCGCTCCGACCCGAGGCTGCGCACGTATTCCCAGACGGCGATGGGCCGCGTGCCGGTGCAGGTTTACCAACAACTCCCGATCCGTGCCCTGACCGCCGCGACGGACGACCGCATGTTCCGGTTTGATCCGCCGGCCGTCGCCGTCACGGTTCGCGGCCTGCCGGAGGCGCTGCAAAACCTGTCCGCCTCCGACGTCGAAGTCTTTGTGAACGTCACCGGCCTCACCAACATGATGGCGCCAGGCCAGCACATCGAGGTGGCCGTGCCTGCCGGCCTGAGCGTGCAGCGGGTTTCGCCGCCTGATGTCACGGTTTCCGTCCTCAGCCCGTCCACGAACGCTCCCTCACCGTCAACCAACTCCGCGCCCTCCTCATGAAAAAACTCAAACGCATCTTCGGCACCGACGGTGTCCGCGGCACGGCCAACATCGAGCCGGTCACCGCGGAAACCGCGCTCAAGCTCGGCCGCGCCGCCGCGCACGTCTTCAAAACGCTGGAAAGCCACGCCCGCGGCCACGGCCGGCATAAAATTGTCATCGGCAAGGACACCCGCCTTTCCGGCTACATGATCGAGAACGCGCTGTCGTCCGGCATTCTCTCCATGGGCGTGGACGTGTTGTTCATCGGGCCGCTGCCCACGCCCGGCGTCGCCTACGTCACCCGCAGCCTGCGCGCGGACGCCGGCATCGTTATCACCGCGTCCCACAATCCCTACGCCGACAACGGCATCAAATTCTTCCGCGCGGATGGTTACAAACTGGACGACGCGATCGAAGCCCAGATTGAGGACCTCGTCTTCAGCGGCACCATCGAAAACATCCGGCCCGTTGCCAGCGAGGTCGGCAAGGCCATCCGCATTGACGATGCCCTCGGCCGCTACATCGAATACGCCAAGGCCTCGTTCCCGAAAGGCATGACGCTCGACGGCGTCCGCGTGGTCGTGGACTGCGCCAATGGCGCCGCCTACAAGTCCACGCCCGCCGTCCTGCGCGAACTCGGCGCGGAGGTCGTCGTTTACGCCAACCAGCCCAACGGCACCAACATCAACCAGGACTGCGGTTCAATGCACCCGGAATTGCTGTGCCAGAAGGTCGTTGAACACCGGGCGCAGCTCGGCATTGCCCACGACGGCGACGCCGACCGTGTCCTGCTCTGCGACGAACACGGCAAGCTCGTGGACGGTGACGACATTCTGGCCATCACCGGCCTCGAGTTGCTGGCGAACCACCAGCTTGCCGAGAAAACCATCGTGGCCACGGTGATGAGCAACGCCGGGCTTGACGCCACCGTGGCCGAGGCCGGCGGCCGGGTCGTGCGCACCGACGTGGGCGACAAGCACGTCATTGACGAGATGCTGCGCCACGGCTACCGCGTGGGCGGCGAACAGAGCGGGCACGTCATTTTCCGCGACTACGCAAGCACGGGCGACGGCCTCGTGGCCGCGCTGCAAATGTTGCGCATCATGAAGGTGAAAAACGCGCTGTTGTCGCAGCTTTCGCTGTGCTGGACCCGGTTCCCGCAGAAGACCGTCAACATCCGCGTCCGTGAAAAGCTGCCCTTCGAGCAGATGGACGGCGTGCTCCAGCTTGTCAACCAGGCCGAGGCCGAGGTGAAACCGGGCGGCGGCCGCGTGTTCCTCCGTTATTCCGGCACCGAACCCAAGGCCCGCCTGCTGCTGGAAGGCCGCGACGAGACGGTGATCGAGAAGTGGAGCGCCCAGATCGCCGCCGCCATCCAGCAACAGGTCGGAGGCTAGCCTTCCTATGGCCGCTCAACGCAAACTTGCGGCCATTGTATTCGCTGACATTGCGGGTTTTTGCCAGCGAGTCAGTGAGGACGAATCCGCCGGTCTCGAATGCCGGCGCCACGTCGAACAGTTGATCAAGGGCGCCGCCCTCACCCACGGCGGACGCGTCATCAAGACCATTGGCGACGCCGTCATGCTTGAGTTTTACAGCGCCGTCGAGGCGGTCAGTTGCGCGCTGGAAATCCAGAAGGGGATGCGCATGTTCAACGTCGAGCGCGACACCGGGGAGCCGGTGCAGGTGCGGATCGGCGTGCATATCGGCGACGTTGTCGAGGAGGACAACGATCTTTATGGCAACGGCGTGAACATTGCCCAGCGCGTTCAGACCATGGCTCAACCCGGCGGCATTTGCATCAGCCGCGAGGTCTATGTGCAAATCCGCCCCATTCTCAAGCTGCGCTGCGCCCCGGTCACCACCACGCCCCCAAAGCCGCTGCCCGAATTCGTCGAAGTCTTCAACGTGGCGGAGGAGGGCGGCGACAGCGATCCCGTCTTGTTCACGGCGGCGGCGGCCCGCGCCGGGCGCGATCCCAAGCAGCTTGAACGGTTGTTGCTCACCCGCGCGGCGGACCTCAAAATCGGCGCCTGCTTGCGCCGGGGGTGGCGGCTGGTGAAAGCCCATCCGGGCGCCTGCATGGCGGGCACCGGGCTGACGCTTCTGATCGGGACCGTTGCGAATCTGGCTCCCTACTACGGCGCCGTCGTGTCGCTCGGCCTGACCGGAGCGGTGGTCGGCGGGTTCCACTGGTTCCTCCTGCGCGGTCTTCGAGGAAACCAACCCCGGCTCGCGGATTTGCGCGTGGCGTTGAGTCCGCTGTTTGTGCCCGTGATGCTGGCCGGCGCCATCGCTGATTTTCCCCGCGAATTCGCCATCTGGTTGCTCCGCAACGCCCACCGGCTCTTTGCCGGCGCCAGCGCCGACGACCTGCGGTTTCTCTATGAACTGCTGGGCGTGCTGATCCTTCCCGCTGTCTATCTCTTTGTCTCGTGGTGGTTCGCGCGGGTGCTGGTGATAGACAAGGGCCTGGATTTCTGGCCGGCGCTTGAACTGAGCCGCAAGGTCGTGACCCGCCACTGGCTGAAGATCATGCTGCTGATGCTCGCCAACGCGGCCGTGGGGCTGACGGGCATCCTCCTGCTTGGTGTCGGTCTGCTGCTCACGTTGCCGGTGGGGGTGGCCGCCAACCTCGCCGCCTACGAAGTTCTCTTCGGCACCCAGGAAGATCCGGCGAAGGCTTGAGCGGGCCGCCGCAGTTGCCGCTTGCCAGCGGGTGTGCCAATTCTGAAACTCCCGCGTGCTCTGTCGAAAACTCACGCTCATCGGCGTCGGCCTGCTCGGCGGCTCGCTCGGCCTGGCCGTGCGCCGGCGCGGGCTGGCCGGCCGGGTCGAAGGTTACGTGCGTCGCGCGGCCGGTGTTGCCGAGTGCGAACACGCCGGCGTGACGGATCGCGCCACGACCGACCTCGCGAGCGCCGTGGCGGACGCCGACGTTGTCGTGCTTTGCACGCCGCTGGGCCAGATGCGCCCGCTTGCGGAAGCCATGCGGCCGGCGCTGAAACCCGGCGCCATCATCACCGATGTCGGCAGCGTGAAGGGCGAAGTTGTTCGCGAGCTGGAACCGCTGTTCACGGCCGCCGGCGCCACGTTTGTTGGCAGCCACCCGATGGCCGGCGCCGAGAAAATGGGCGTCGCCCACGCCCGTGAAGACTTGTTTGCCGGCGCCAACTGCGTCGTCACCCCGACACCACGGACGCCCGCCGGCGCGCTGGAAACCGTGCAGCAACTCTGGTTTGGCGTCGGCGGCCGTCCGCTCCTGCTCTCGCCCGAATCCCACGACGAACTGGTGGCGCGTTCCAGCCATCTGCCGCAGGCGCTCGCCACGACGCTGGTGAACTTCGTGCTGGACGAAAGCCGCGGCGCGGAACAGGCGACGCTCTGCGCCGGCGGTTTTCGCGACTGCACCCGCATCGCTTCCGGTTCGTCCGAAATGTGGCGGGACATCGCGCTGGCCAACCGCCAGCCGCTGGCCCGCGCGCTGGCGGAATTTTCCCGCCGCCTGGAGGAGTTCCGCGCCGCGGTCGAACGCGGTGACGCCGCGGCCCTCAGCGCGTTGCTCGAAAGCGCCAAGCGCCGGCGCGACGGCTGGATCAACGGCGCCAGCCACGATGCCTCGGAGTAACGCCATGCCCCTGCCCGCGATCATCGAAGTTGTGCCGCCGGCCAATTGGCCGGCGCGGGCGGAAATCACCGTGCCCGGCTCGAAAAGCATCACGAACCGCGCGTTGATCCTCGCTGCGCTGGCCGACGACGAAACCACGCTGCGCGGCGCGCTCTGGAGCGAGGACACGCAGGTCATGATCGAGGCACTGCAAAAGCTCGGTTTCGACATCAAGGTGGAGGCCGACCCGGACGAATTCTGCAATCGCACGATCACGATTCGCGGGCTCGGCGGAAAGATTCCGAATGGCGGCACGCCGGAACAACCGCTGGAAATCTTCGTTGGCAACGCGGGCACGGCGGCGCGGTTCTTGTCGGCCTTGGTTTGTCTGGGCCACGGCGTCTATCGCGTGAGCGGCGTGCCGCGGATGCACGAACGGCCGCAGGCGGCGCTGTTTCAGGCACTGCGCGAATTGGGCCGCCGCGTGGAGTCGGAAAACGGGAACGACAAGCTGCCGGTGAAGATCTTCGGTAGGGCCGATCTGCCGGTCGGCCAGGACGCGCGGCAGCGCGTCCCTGCCAAATCTTGTCAAGTCAGCATCGAAGCAAGCTCGCAATTCGCTTCGGCACTGCTGCTTTGCGCGGGTGTCGGCGGCTGGCAGGTGGAGGTGGTTGGCGACAACGCGGAGGAATCGCCCTACGTCGCGATGACCGCCCAATTGATCGGAGCGTTTCCGAGGCGTGGCGGGGTGTTCCAGGTCGAACCCGATGCTTCGGGCGGCAGTTATTTTTGGGCGATAAACGCGTTGCCGTCCGTGTCGTCCAGCGTGCGGGTGGCCCGGTGGCCGCAATCCGGCTGGCAGGTGGACGAACGGTTCCCCCGCTTCCTGCCGGTGCCGGCCGTGGTGTCACGGACACGCGACCTCGGCGACAGCATCATGACTGCAATCGTGCTCTCGCCCGTCGCATTGCTGCCGGCCAGGTTCACCGACCTCGGCCGGTTGCGGGTCCAGGAATGCGAGCGCGTTGTGGCGTTGCGGACGGAGTTGACCAGGTGCGGCGCGAAGGTGGTCGAGGACGACGACACGCTGACGGTGTATCCGTCGTCGCTCCACGGCGCGGAGATCGAAACCTACCACGACCATCGCATGGCGATGAGTTTTACGATTCTGGGATTGAAAGTGCCCGGCATGAAAATCAAGAATCCCGCCTGCGTGAAGAAGACGTTCCCGAACTTTTTCCAGAAGCTCGCCGCCCAGCCGCCGCACGGGCTGGGCGTGGGGTTCCGCGACGCGGCAACCGGCCGGGCGCTGGACGCAGGCGAGCTGTTTGCGGACTAAAGGCCAGCAGGCGTCGCGATGCAAGCCGACCCGGCGCGCGGAACAAGTTCTCGCGGCGGTCTGACAGGTTGGCGTCTTCACGGTTCATTTTGGTTTCGATGCAGAATATTGTCATCGCCATTGACGGCACGAGTGCCAGCGGCAAGAGCACCAACGCAAAGCTGGTCGCGCAGGCGCTGGGCTATGTTTACGTGGACACCGGCGCCATGTATCGCACGCTGGCCTGGTATTGCCTGCAACACGGCGTGGACATCCACAATGTCCGGTCGGTGGCCGCCGTGTGCCGACGGTGGAAAACCCGCCTGACGTGCGTGGACAGCCAGGTGCGGCTGCTGGTGGACGGCTATTTTCCGGAAAAGGAAATCCGCACCGTGGAAACCAGCGCCGCCGTGCCGCACGTTGCCGCCGTGCCCAAGGTGCGCGACTGGATGAAGCGGAAACAGCGCGAGTGCGTGCAGTTCGGCAACCTGGTCATGGAGGGCCGGGACATCGGCACCAACGTCTTTCCGGAGACAAATTTCAAATTCTACCTCGACGCCTCGCTCGCCGAGCGCACGCGCCGGCGCGTGGCCGACGGCGTTCAGGAGGACCTGGCCCGGCGCGACCGGCGGGACAGCCAGCGCGCGGCCGCGCCGCTCATGATCCCGCTCGGCGCCGTGGTGGTGAACAATTCCGGCCAGACGCCGGCGGAAACCAGCGAACTCATTCTCAACGAAATCCAACGCCGGCTGGCGGCGTCGGACGCCCCAACGTGAGCCACCGCCATCCCAGCCAGGCCCGGCTCCGCCCCACTCACCGCGGCGATCCGCGGATGCTTGCCGCGGCATGAACCTCTCCTACTTCCTGGGCTACTGCGCCTTTCGCACCGCGTTTGCCACCTATTTTCGGTGCCGCTTCTTCAATGCCGGGCGCGTGCCCCGGACGGGTCCCGTGATTCTTGCGTCCAACCACGCCAGCTTTCTGGACCCGCCGCTGGTCGGGGCCGCGCTGCACCGGCAGATCAACTATCTCGCCCGCAAGTCCCTGTTCCGCAATCCGCTCATGGCTGCGGTGCTGCGCTCGTGGAACGTGGTGCCGGTGGAGCGCGACAGCGGCGCCGGCGGTGCGGGGCTGAAAGCCATTCTCGACCGGTTGATCGCCGGCGGCGCGATCATCCTGTTCCCCGAGGGCACGCGCACGCCGGATGGCCGGCTCCATCCGGCCCGCGCCGGCATTGGCCTCACGGTCATCAAATCCGCTGCGCCCGTCGTGCCCGTGCGGGTCTTTGGAACTTATGAGGCGTTTGGCCGGCATCTGCGCTTTCCCCGGCCGCGGCCGGTGGCGGTCAAGTTTGCGCCGCCAATGGATTTTTCGGCTCTACGGGCCGAAGCGGCAACATGTTCCAAACCGCGCTTGAAGGCGGTTTACCAGCAGGTGGCGGACGAGATCATGGACGTGATCACCCGCTTGGAGCCGTGCGCCGACGTGACCAATTTCCCGCCGCGCTAAAAAGGTTGACACCGCCCCGGCGACCCGGAAATGTGCTTAACAAGTCCATTGACATGGCCGGCGACCCGCCATATTTTGCTCCCGGTGCAAACAATTCCGGAGAAGTGCCGCTCGGTGGCCCGGTCACTTGCGACGACGGGCCGGCGGGAGTTCGCCGCGAAAGGCAGATCATGAATGGCAATGGCAAGGGTCTCATCGAGGCGATCTGCAGTTCCAAGGTTTTTCTGGACTACAGTCGCGCGTTCAGCAACCTGACCGGTTTGCCGCTGGCGTTCCGGTCAACCGCCTCCTGGAAACTGCCCTATCACGGACGCCACAACGAAAACGCCTACTGCGCCCTCATGGCGTCCCGCAGCAGTTCGTGCGCGGCCTGCCTGCAAACCCAGCAACAATTGTCCGAGACGGCCACGCACGAGCCGAAAACGGTCACGTGCCGTTCGGGGCTGAGTGAAACCGCCGTGCCCGTGCGACTGGGAGAACAGGTCATCGGCCTGCTGCAGACCGGCCAGGTATTCCGCAAACCGCCCACGCCGGCGCACTTCGACCGGGTCGCCAAACTGGCAACCGAATGGGGGCTGGATGTGCAGTCGGACCAGCTTCGCCGGGCTTACATGCGGACACGGGTGTTGTCGGCGAAGGAACACGAAGCCGTGGTGAAAATGCTCGCGATTTTCGCCCAGCATCTCGCGCTGGTCAGCAACCAGGTCGTCGTGCGGCAGGAGCACCCGGAGCCGGCGATGATCATGCGCGCCAAAGAATACATCGGCACCCATCAGACGGAGGATCTGAACCTGAGCCAGGTGGCGCGCGCGGTGAACACCAGCACCTTCTATTTTTGCAAGGTCTTCAAGAAGACGACCGGCATCAATTTCACCGATTACGTTTCGCGCATCCGGATTGAAAAGGCAAAGAACCTGGCGCTGAACCCGAACCTTCGCATCAGCGAAATTGCCTTCGAGGTCGGCTTCCAGTCGCTGACGCATTTCAACCGTGTCTTCAAAAAGGTCACGGGCCTTTCCCCGACCCTGTACCGCGCGCAGTTGCCTTCGATTTGAAGGCCGGCGCCGGCGGGAGTTTGAGGCCGTCCCGCCGGGTCTGGTTCGCCAGAAACAAGCCGGGCGACGTGGAATGGCGTTTTCCTCCCCCCAACCAGTCGTTATCCTGCCGCCATGTGGAATCCAATCATCGTCGCGCTGGACGTGCCGACCGCGGAACGCGCGGCCGCACTCGCCGCCCAGCTCGCCCCGGTCGTGGGCGCGTTCAAGATCGGCAAGGAACTCTTCACCGCCGCCGGGCCGGACATCGTGCGGCGCCTGCGCGACACCGGCGCCCCGGTGTTCCTCGACCTCAAATTCCACGACATTCCGAACACCGTGGCGCGGGCCGTCGAAGCCGCCGTGCGTCTCGATGTGCAACTGCTGACCGTCCACGCCAGCGGCGGGCTGGCGATGTTGCAGGCCGCCGAACGCGCGGCGCAGGACGAGACGCGCCGGCTCGGCCGCCCGCCGCCGTTGGTGCTCGGCGTCACGGTGTTGACGAGTCTGGATGACGCGGCGCTGGCGGAGATCGGTTTCGCGCGCGGCACGGTGGCGCAGGTCGAACACCTGGCCCGCCTCGCAGTGAAGGCCGGTTTGCGCGGGCTGGTCTGCTCGCCGCGCGAACTCGCCGCGTTGCGGCAATTGCTTCCGCCGGAAATCCAGCTCGTCACACCGGGCATCCGGCCGGCCGACGCCGCGATGGACGACCAGAAACGGACGCTGACCCCGCGCGAGGCACTCGCCGCGGGCGCAACCTGGCTGGTGATTGGACGCCCGATTTGCGCGGCGGAAAATCCGCGCGCGGCCGCGGAGCGAATCCTGGCGGGTCTCTGAGGCGCGCTGGCGGCGCGCAATTCACGACGCCGGACATGTTTTCCATTGCGCCAGCGGCAACGGTGTCTTTAAGGTGACGGCCAGCGGGATGCCGACCGCCTCATCCCCACCGGTTCCATGAAATCGCCGAAGAAAACCGCGCCGTCCCGAATGACCCCGGCCAAGACCGGCAGACCGGCGCGTCCGGCCGCGCCACACCGCGCGAAATCCCTGACCGCTTCCCCGCCGCCGCCGGTCGCCGAAGCCGCAGCCCCGGCAGCAAGCCCCGCCAGATCCGGGGCAGGCACGACCGCCTCGCTGCGGAAGCAACCACCGCCGTCCGCCACGAAGCCCGCCGTCGTCCGTCGTCGTCCCGTTGCCAAGCCGGCAACCAAGGCGCGCGCGGCTGTTTCTGCCACGAAGAAATCCCCCGCGGTGGTGCCGCCCGCCGCCGCCCCGATGGTGGTCACGCCGGTGCCGGCTCCCGCGCCTCACCATCCACGGCCGCACCACCCGGCCCCGCATCCCGTGCCACCGGTCGGGATTCCACCGATCTTGCTGGAAGGCGATGACACCGTGCCGCTGCTGCCGAGCGGACCCGGAAAGCGATTTGTCCTGGGGCCGAAGGTGCCGCCTCCGGCCGGCGGAGTGTCATCGGCGCTGCCCGGTGCCTACGGCACGCGCCGGCTTTTTCTGGCCGCGCGCGACCCGCACTGGCTCTTTGCGCATTGGGATCTGAACGAGGACGAGGCGCAGCTTTACCGTTCCTTTGCCCGCGAGGGCAGGCTGGCGTTGCAGGTGTATCGCGAGGCCGTCGGCGGCGAGCCGTTCCAAAGGATCGCGCTGCCGGTCGAGGCGCGGTCGTGGTTCATCCGCGTGGGCCGTGCGAGCACGCGGTTCGCGGCCGAGCTGGGTTACGAAGACACGGCCGGGCAATGGCAGATGGTGGCCGCCGCGGCGCCGGTGGTGACGCCGCCGGAGACGATTTCAGAGGCGCGGCCGGAAGAGTTTGCCACGATCCCCGTGGACGTGCCGTTCGGCCAAATCCTGGCAAAAGTGGAGGAAATCGCGGCGGAATCGGCGCAAGCCGCCGGACCAGCCGCGCCCACGGCCGTGGTGGCGCTCGAACCGGTGTCGCCCACGCAACCAGCGGTAGAACGGCCGGTGGCCGCACAGCCGCCGGGTCCATTCCTGGCGCCGGGGAAACCGGCGCCCGCGCTGGTGGAAGTCATCGCGCATTTACGGGAAGCCGGTTTCACGGATCTGCCGTTGTTGACGCCGCCGCCGGAGACGGCGTGGACGCCCGCGCAGGAGCGGGCGCTCGCCGCGGTGACGCGCCTCGACGAGACGCGCCGCGTGTGGGTCGGGTCGCTGGATTTGACAGAAATGGTGCGGGAGCGGTTGGGGATTTCCTCCGCCGCCTGGGCCGGCCCGGCGCAACGCGCGGGGCAGCCGACGCCCGCGGGCATTTCCAGCGGTGCGGTGCCGACGCCACCGCCGGCCGCGAGAAGTTTTTGGTTTAATGTGAACGCCGAACTGGTTATTTACGGTGCCACCGAACCGGACGCCACGTTGACCGTGGCGGGCCGGACAGTGAAACTGCGGCCGGACGGGACATTCAGTCTGCGCTTTGCCCTGCCTGATGGCGACTATGGCCTGACGGCCGAGGCAGTATCTGCGGCGGGCGACGACGCCCGCGGCGCGGCGCTGGAATTCAGCCGGCGCACGGCGTATCGCGGCGATGTGGGCGCCACGCCGGCGGACCCGGCGTTGAAGTCGCCCCGCGCCGAGCACATCGCCTGACCGACGACCGCGACCGAGTTGTTTGCCATCATGCCCGGATTTTTTGCCCTGGTTCTTCACGCGCACCTGCCGTTTGTGCGCCACCCGGAACACCCGCGTTTTCTGGAGGAAAGCTGGCTTTATGAGGCCATCACGGAAACTTACCTGCCGTTGCTGGAGCTGCTGGAGGACTGGCAGCGCGACCGGCTCAACGCGCGGGTGACGCTCTCGCTGTCGCCGACGCTGTGTTCCATGCTGCTGGACCCGCTGTTGCAGGCGCGCTACGAGCAGCGGCTGGACGGGCTGGTCGAGCTGGCGGAGAAGGAAACGTTCCGCACGCATTTCGACCCGAAACTGCACCCGCTGGCCGAGCACTACCGCGAACGTTTTCACCGGCTGCGCGAGCTGTGGCGCGGCCACGGCCGCGACTTGGTGGGCGCGTTCCGCCGGCTGCAGGACGAGGGCCGGATCGAGATCATCACCTGCGCCGCGACGCACGCGCTGCTGCCCCTGCTGGCGGACCAGCCCGCGGCCCTGCGCGGGCAGGTGCTCACGGCGCGCGACCACTACCGCGCCTGCTTCGGCCGCGACCCGGCGGGCATCTGGCTGCCGGAGTGCGCGTATTCGCCGGCGGTGGAACCGGCGTTGCAGGAGGCGAACATCCGCTGGTTCATCGTGGACACGCACGGCCTGCTGCACTCCACGCCGCGGCCGCGTTACGGCGTGTATGCGCCGGTGTTCACGGCGAACGGCCTCGCGGTGTTCGGCCGCGACCCGGAGTCGGCGAAACAGGTCTGGAGCAAGAACGAGGGTTATCCCGGTGACCCGCGTTACCGGGATTTCTACCGCGACATCGGGTTCGACCTCGACCTCGATTACCTGCGACCTTACCTGCCGTCGCCGGACCTTCGCGGCTTCACCGGCATCAAATATCACCGCATCACGCGCGCCGGCACGGCCAAGGAGATTTACGAGCCGGTGGCTGCGCGGCTGGCAGCGAAGGGACACGCGGATCATTTTCTCGAAGGACGCCGCGACAAATTGCGCCGGATTGCCGACGTGATTGATCTGCCGCCGTTGCTGGTGGCGCCGTTCGACGCGGAACTGTTCGGCCACTGGTGGCACGAAGGACTGGTGTTCCTCGACACGTTTGTGCGCGGCGCGCTGGACCTCGCCGGCGAGATGGCGCTCGTTACGCCGACGGATTACCTGCGCCAGCACGCGACGCATCAGGTCGTGCAGCCCAGTTCGTCAAGCTGGGGCGAAGGCGGTCACCTGCATGTCTGGCTGAACGAGCGGAACGAGTGGATCCAGCCGCACCTGCGCGCGGCCGAGCAGCGGCTCACCGACGCCGTGCGGCGCTTCCCCCAGCCGGACGAGTTGACGGCCCGCGTGCTGTGCCAGATGGCCCGCGAACTGATGCTCGCCGAGGCCAGCGACTGGCCATTCATCCTCCACACGGACACCAGCCCCGGCTACGCGCGACAGCGCGTCGAGACGCACCTGGCGCGGTTCCTGGCGTTGCACGACCAGCTCCAGGCCGGCGCGGTGGACGGCGCGCAACTGGGCGACGTCGAGGAACGCGACAACCTCTTCCCGCACGTCGAGCCGGCCTACTGGGCCTGAGCCGCGGTGCCTTCCGCGGCGCCCAGGCAGAACAGGTGCTGGCCGCCGCGGAGGAAAATCCGGCCCTGGCTTAACGCCGGCGAGGCGAAGCAGCGTTCGCCAATTTCATTTCGCGCCACGACGTTGAAGGTCGGGCCGGGCTTCACCACCGTGGTCACGCCTTTGTCGTTAAGGAAATAAACCAGCCCGTTCGCCGACACGAGCGACGCGTGGCTTTCGCCGATTTTTTCCTGCCACTGCAACTTGCCGGTCGTTGCCTCGAAGCAGCACGCGAACCCGGCGTCGGACACCAGCAGGAAGTAATCGCCCGCGGCGATCGGCGACGGCACGTAGCTGACCCATGACGGGCGGGTGAGGTGCCAGGCGATGTGTGACGGTGTCACCTCGCCGGTGGCGTCCGGCCGGATGGCAAGCAGATGATGGTCCGGAAAACCGCCGGTCATGAAGAAGAGATTGGCGCGTGTGTTGAAGACCATCGAGGCGACGTATTGCTCGGTCGGGCCGTCAATGATCCAGATCAGCCGGCCGTCGTCCGGGTCGTAACTTGTCACGCATTTCGTGCCGGAAAGCACCATTTGCATGCGGCCGCCGGCCTCGAAGATCGCCGGCGTGCAGTAGCTGCGCGTGTGGTTCGGGCGCTTGATGCGCCAGAGTTCCTTGCCGTCGCGGCGCGCGAGCGCGACGATGTAGCCGTCGCCGTCCTGGTCGCCGTTGACGATCACCTTGTTCTCGAACAGCACCGGCGAGCTGCAAAAGCCGTGCATGCTGGCGAACCTGCCGGGGCGCACCTGCCAGCGTTGCTTGCCGGAAAAATCGTGGGCGGACACCACCATGTCCTGCACGTCGAGAAATGCGGTGAACACCAGCTCACCGTCGGTGGCGGGCGTGCTGGAGGCGAAGCTGTTCAACTCGTGCTTGCGTTCCAGCGGCGCCGTGATGACCGTTTGTTGCCAGAGGCGACGGCCGGTGGCCTGGTCGAAACACAACAGCACGCGCTCCTGGGTGTCGCCCAGCGCGCTGACGAGGAACACGCGGCCGCCCCAGACGATGGGCGAGGCGTGGCCGGCGCCGGGCACCTCGGCCCGCCAGACCACGTTGCTGGTGGCGCTCCAGGCGACGGGCATGTTGGTCTCAAGGCTGGTGCCATCGCCGCGCGCGCCGCGCCAGGTGGGCCAGTTTTCCGCGGTCGCCAGGCGGGCGAACGTGGCGGACAACACAATGAACGCAGACAGTTTCATACGGTGATTGACACCAGCAATGTTTGGCGGTGAATTTTGCCGCCGTCTGGATTCAGAACAAGCACTTTTGCCCGCGACCGCCCCATGACCTACGCCGACGCCATCCGGTTTCTCTACGATCTCCGGCTGTTTGGCCTCAAACTCGGCCTGGAAAACACGCGCCGGCTGGCGGCGCTCGCCGGCAACCCGCACACGCGGCTCCGCTTCATCCACGTGGCCGGCACCAACGGCAAGGGTTCCACCTGCGCCATGCTGGAGAGCATCTACCGCGCGGCCGGCCTGCGCGTGGGCCTGTTCACCTCACCGCACCTGGTCAGCTTCAGTGAACGCCTGCAGGTGAACCGCCAACCGGTCAGCCAGGCGGACGTGGTGCGCCTGGTTGAAGGCGCACAGGCGCTGCTCCGTGAGTTTCGGACTGATCACTCGCCGACGTTTTTCGAGGTCGTCACCGTCATGGCCCTGCGCTGGTTCGCGGAACAACGCTGCGACCTCGTCATCTGGGAAACGGGCATGGGCGGCCGGCTCGACGCCACAAACATCGTCACGCCGCTGGCCAGCGTGATCACGAACATCCAGTTCGACCACATGCAATGGCTGGGCGACACGCTGGCGAAAATCGCCGCCGAAAAGGCCGGCATCATCAAGCCCGGCGTGCCCGTCCTCACGGCCACTGACGCCCCGGACGCGCTCGCCGTCATCCGTGACACCGCCCGCTGTCTCGGCACGCCGCTGCACGAAGTGTCCGCCGCCGACACCGTCCGTCACCCGCTGGCCGGACTCGATCTGCCGTTGCCGGGCGAGCACCAGCGAATGAACGCGGCGCTGGCGCTGGCCACCGTCGAGCGATTGCAGAATTGCCTGCCGGTGAGTTCTGACGCCCTCATCCGTGGTTTGGCCACGGTGCGCTGGCCCGGCCGGCTGCAGGTGGTTTTCGGCCCGGCTGGTCAGATCAACCTGCTGGACGGCGCGCACAACCGGGCCGGCGTCGCCACTCTCACTGCCGCACTGGCACGCCTTTTCCCCGGGCAAAAACCGGCGTTGATCGTTGGCGTGCTGCGCGACAAGGAATGGACGGAAATGTGCCGGGTGCTGGTGCCGCACGCGGGCAAAGTGTGGTTCGTGCCCGTGGCCAATGGACGCACCACCACGCCGCAAGAACTCTGCGCGGCCTGCCGCGGCCTGCACCCTGCGGAAAATATGCGCGTCAGCGCGTCCCTGGCCGGAGCGCTGGCCCAAAGCGCGGTAGAACCATTCCGCCTCGTTACCGGCTCGCTTTACCTCGTGGGCGAGGCGCTGGAGTTGCTCGGCGCCGCACCGGTCCCGGTCAACGGCGAACGCGGCTTGAACGAATGGGCCATGCCGGCGCCGGGACGAAACGTGTGACTTGGGGCGGCACCGCCACCCTGGCCCCCCAGCAACGCGGGGGCATTGGCGCAAACTCGACCCTCAAAAGTTTCAAGCGCACGTCCAAAAGCATCCTTCAGCCACGCTCAAGGAACGGCAACCGGTCTTTGGTGTCAGCCATCATGCTCTGTGGGTGCGCCTGCGTCAGATCGGCTTCACGCCCAAAAAAACTCACACAATACCGCGAACGCAACAAGGTGCAGCGCCGGCTCTTCGGGCGCGAGCTGGAAAACCCGGGAAACGTTCCGGTGTTTTAGCGGGACGAATGCGGTGTGGATCACCGGCTGGATCGTGAGCGTGGCTGGTCCCTCCGCGGGGAGCGGATTGATCAGGAGATTTCAGGCCAACGGCGGGAGCGCACCAGCCTTATTTCGGCTGCTCAAAATGGCAGGCCGGTCGCACCGCTGGTATGTCAAGGTGGTGGCAATACCCAGGTGGTGGACGCCTGTTTTGAGCAGCGCCGGTTGGTAAATCAACACCTCGGCCACGTCCCCCTTGAGCTGCGTGACCAAGTCGTCCCGCGAACCAATCCGCAGCGGCGTCCCGCCGTCGGCCGGGGTGACGGTGTAGGTGGATTGCCCGTTATTGAGGTCATTCAGGTATTGGTTTAGCACCCCGCTGCCCCAGGTGAAACCCATGACGTCATAGTCCCCAACCGAAGGGGCGGTCGTCGCCGTGAAGCCGACCGGGGTGATTCCGTCACCCAGCCAGAAATGGGTCTGTCCGCCGTCCACGCCTTGGTTGTTCCACCAATCGAACGGGGCCGGTTAATTCCCCAACGTCTTGGCGATCACACAGCGGTAGGTGCTCAAGTCGTCGTAACGCGACACGGTCAAGATGGTCACATCGTCCACCAGGTTGGCGATGCTCGCCGAATCGGCGACATCAAGGAACCTCGTGTCACCCCCGGGAAGTTCACCACCGCGTGTCTGTTGAGCGCGCCCTGGACCAGCGACGGGGCTTGGGTCGGGTCCGACTGGACCGCGTTATTGCCTTGTCCGGACTGGTCAGCCCAGGCGGTCACCAAGCCAGCGGTGTTGGTGGTGACGCCGGCATCGGCCTCCAGCCAGAGTTGCAGGCCCTGGGTGACGGGAAGGGACTGGGCCGCGCCCATGACACAAGCCCCAAGGAAGCAAACTGCCAGCACACGGGGCGACAAGCGCGTAATGGTGGACTTCATGTTCGTTAATATGAGGCAGGGACGATCCACCGACAATGCACAAAGTGCCCATTCAAATGCACTATTTGACACACCGCTGCTCCCTCGCCTACTTTTTGCGCAACACGCGTCATCCACCATGGCTTCACCTTCGCTCTTCCGCCATCCGCCGGTGAGCGATGCTGACCGCCAGTGGGGCCTCTACGTCACGACGGTCGGCAGCAGTTGGGGTGAACCGCGGGCGCCCTTATCCGCCGGCGCCACACCCGGCGGGCTACCATTTCATCTGGGAGCGGGGACGCATCCTTTCGGAGTTTCAGGTCATCTACGTCACCCGCGGAGAAGGCACGCTCGAGACGAAGTCGGCGGGCACGAGGACCGTCCGGGCCGGGCAAGCGTTCCTGCTCTTTCCCGGCGAATGGCATCGCTATCGTCCCGCCCCGCAGGAAGGCTGGGATGAACACTGGCTGGGTTTTGCCGGTGGATACGCGGAGCGATTGCTCCAGCAGGGCCTGATCGCTGCGCGTCGCCCCGTGTTCAACGCCGGCCTGGACTCAGATCTGATCGCGGCGTTCATCCAGGCGATTGACCTGGTGAAACAAGAATCGCCCGGATTTCAGCAGGGCCTCGCGGCGTTGGTCCTGGAGATTCTGGGGCGCATTCATGCCGCCGAACGCACCACGGAGGTGGGGGCGGACGAACTTCGCAAGGTGGTTCTGGAAACCAAGCTTCATCTGGCCGAGCGCCTGGAAGAGTCCATCGACTTGCCGGCCCTGGCCGGTCATCTCGCCGTCAGCTACAATACGCTGCGCCGGGCATGCAAGCTCTACACGGGATTTTCCTTGCACCAATACCAGCTCGAACTCCGGATCAGCAAGGCCAAACAACTGTTGGAGGGCACCTCGCTGCCGATCAAGCGAATCGCCGCCCAACTCGGTTTCGAAAGTCCCTATTACTTCTCGCGGCTGTTCAAGCGGCGGATCGGTCTGTCGCCGGAGGTTTGGCGCTATCAAGCACACGGCAGAAACCATATCCCGGATATTCCCGCCGCCCGCACCGGTAACCAACCAACTCTGTCAGTGTAAATCCAGAGAGCGATTGAATGTCACCAGGGACGCGCCGGCGCGTTCCGGCAGCCCGCGCGGAATTGAACTCCGCCGGTCTTCATCCGCCGCCGGCCGCGGCGAAACTGGTTTCCGTCGCGGGTGCGAACCGCTAGCCTCCGCGGCATGAAGACCAAGCCCATCCTCACGCTGGTGGCCCTGACCACCGTCCTGCCGGAACTGTTCTCCGGCAGCACGCCGCTCCCCAGCTTCATCCTGCGGCCCGGACTGGTGTTCTTCCTCGCGCTCGGCTACGGCGTGTCCGTGCTGCTGGTGCGCGAACTGTGGATTCGCTGCGGCGGCGGCCTGCTGGGGTTGTTTTTGATGGGGCTGGGCTATTCGCTTTTCAACGAGGGACTGCTGGCCAAAACCCTCGTCGGGGACCAAAACCTGCCCATCAATCAATACGACCACTACGGTTACTGGTTCGGGCTGAGTTACCCGTGGATGGCGGCGATCGGCGTCTGGCACGCCTGCGCGTCCGTGCTTTTCCCCATCATCCTGACGCACCATTATTTTCCGGAAGCCGCCCCACTGCGTTGGATGAAAGGCTGGCTCGCCGTGACCATCGCCGCTCTGTTTCTGTTTCTCGGCAGCTCCGGGTTCCTGCACCCGTCGGAAAAAGGCGTGACCGGGACGCCCACTCAATTGGTCGAACTGTTCGCGCTGATGGTGGTCTTGTTCGGGCTGGGAGGTGTTTTCCGCGGCCGGCCGCCGGCCCGTCAGTTCACCTGGACGCGAAAGCCGTTCTTCCTGGGCTTCAGCGTCATCGTCCCGTTTTGGGGCTTCATTTTTTTGGCGGCGCGCAAGGTGCCGGCGCCGCTGTTCTTCCTCGCGCTGGCCGCCGTGGTGCAGTTCTACGCCTGGCAATTGCGGCGGCGCCAGTGGCTGGCTTTGCCGGCGCTGGCGATCTTCGGCCTGGGCTGGTATTTGCACAACGCCTTGCAGGCGGCCCTGTTCATCGCCGTCCCCGCCGGCGAACCGGCGCGCGCCCTGGCCACGCTCGTCGTGGATTTGCTGATCCTGGTCGTGCTCTTCCGCGGCGTTCGTTCGCGATTTGCGCCGTCGGAAGTCCCGACTGTGACGCCGGCGTGACGGGAGGCGGTTGACTGTGACTCTGCGGCCGTCCGGAAGGCCGTTCGCCGGCAAGTTTTCTTTGCCACCGACACCACTCCGGCCGATGCTCAAAGCGCAAGCCATGTCCGACAAGCGCAGCCATCGCGGTCCCGACCCGGAGGACGCGCGTCTCTTCGCGCCGCGCTGCTGGCCGGGCCTCCGCCAGGCGACGGCGGATCTCCGCTGGCTGCTGAACCACGGCTACGCGCTGCCTTCGGCCGCCGAGCTGGTGGGCAACCGGCATCGCCTGACCGCGCGCCAGCGGCTCGCCGTGAGCCGGTCGGTATGCACCAACGAAGCCTGCCAACGACGCCGGCAACACGAGGCGGCCCCCGATCAACTACGCGGGCAGGAGCTGTGGCTGGACGGGTTCAACGTGCTCACGGGGATCGAGGCCGCGCTGGCGGGCGGCGTGATCTTGCTGGGCTGCGACGGCTGCTGCCGCGATCTGGCGAGCGTTTACGCCCGTCATCATGAAGTCCAGGAAACCGCTCCAGCCCTCCGCCTGCTCGGCACCACGCTGGGCGCCTGGGGTGTGCGGCGGTGCCAATGGTGGCTGGACCGTCCGGTTTCCAACAGCGGCCGGCTGAAGCGGCGGATTCGTGACCTCGCGACGGCCAGCGGCTGGGACTGGCACGTGGAACTTGTGTTTAATCCGGACAAGATTCTGGCCGAAGCACAGGAGGTGATTGCGACCGCCGACAGCGTGATTCTCGACCGTTGCGACCGCTGGATCAACCTCGCCCGCCTGGTGATCACGCAGCACGTTCCGGAAGCGTGGACGGTGGACCTGGACGTGAGCCAGACAATCTGACCCCGCGCCAGCCGTCGTCCACGTTCGGGAACGCGGCTCAGAGCTGCTTCATCGCGTTGTCGAGCGCGGCGTAAAGCTGGTTCATCGTCGCCTCGGTTTCGTCGCCCATGTTGGAAATGCGGAAGGTCGCACCCTTGATCTTGCCGTAACCGCCGTCAATCAGGAAGCCCTGGTCCTTGACGAGCTTTTGCAGCTTCGGCACGTCCACCACGCGGCCGCCCGGCCGGGCGCCGTTGCTGATGCAGGTGAGCGTGACCGATTCGAAGCCCGCCTCCGGGAAGAGCACGAAGCCATGTTTCGCCGCCCAGGCACGAGTCATGCCAGCGAGCTTCTGATGCCGGGCGTAACGCGCCTCGAGGCCCTCGGCAAAAATGTCTTCAAGCTTCGATTCGAGGGCGTAAACATGGCCGATGCTCGGCGTGCTCGGCGTCATGCTTTGCTCCGCGTTCTTCTGGAACTCGACGAAATCGAAGTAATAACCGCGGTCCTTGATCGTCGCCGCCTTCGCCAGCGCCGCGGGCGAGCAGACGAACAGCGCCGTGCCCGGCGGCAGCGCAAAAGCCTTCTGCGTGCCGGCGAGCAGCACGTCAATGCCCAGCGCGTCGAACTCGATCTTCGTCGCCGTCATCGAGCTGACCGAGTCCACGATGAACATCACGTCGGGATACTTCTTCTTGAGCGCGGCGATCTCCGCCAGCGGACTCATGACGCCGGTGGACGTTTCGTTGTGAATCACGGTGAGGGCGTCGAACTGGCCGGTGGCGAGTTTGGCGTCCACGGCCTCGGCGCGGATGGGCGAACCCCACGGCGCCTGCAGCGCCTCGGCGTCCTTGCCGCAGCGCTTGGACACGTCGAACCACTTGTCCGAAAACGCGCCGCACATGCAGTTCAGCACCTTCTTGGCGACGAGATTCCGAATCGCGCCTTCCATCACACCCCACGCGGAGGAGGTGGAAATATAAACCAGTTGTTTGGTGTAAAGCAGTTGCTGGAGCTGCGGCTGGATCTTCGCATAAAGATCTTTGAAGCCCTGGCCGCGGTGACCGATCATCGGCTTGCGAAACGCCTGAAACGTTTTGTCGCTGACCTCGACCGGACCCGGAATGTGTAATTTAACGTGCGCCATATCGTGCGCCGAAAATTTCACAAGCGCGCGGCGCTGGCAAGCCGGCTTTTGGCGAACGTCTGCCAATCTTGCTGGCACGCGGGAACCAGCCAGGGAGCCACCGCGAACTTGAAGGGCGAGGACGTGGACTTACCGCAGGGTGCGGTCGGCTTCACCCGCAAGAAGACGCGTTCGCTGCGCCGATCCTGCCGCCATTGACCTGACAGGAACGCCGGACGCGTCTGCCTGCCGGCAGGCAGGGGTCCACATATCTGGTGGTGTGGGGGGCCAAAAGGGCAGTCCTCTCCGCCACTCGATTCGACGTTCTCATTTCGGAATCAAGCTCTTGAGTCCTTTGTTTGGAAGCAGCCATTCTGACAGAAACAGCCTGATTGCCAGCTCCAGCGACCTGACACGCCTGAACTCGAAAGGCCACTGACGCAGTCAGCGTCGAATGTTCAGTGGCTAGAATTTCACCCCAACTCCCGCATTGAGGCGGAAATCGCTGCGCAGTGGCTCGGCACCGCTGGATTCGGTTTGAGGATTTTGCAGATAATCCCAGACGAAGGAGACATTCAGGTCCAGATGCCGCTTGATTTCGAATTCCAACGTGGACACCGCGTGATGGGAATAAAGACCCGCCTCCTCGCTGGTCAGGGTGAGGTTGATGGTCTCTATGAATTTGAGTCGGCGCGTGAGGTCGGCCTTGAAGTTGGTTTGCAGCACTGCCGCCGCGGTGGAAGTGCTGTCGCTCTGACCCGGCTCGACCGTCTCAAAATATGTGCGCTGGTAGCCCGGGCCGCCTGCCACCGCCCATTCGAGGCCCTGGCGATCAAAGATGTAATAACCCAGGCCCACAGCCGCGGTCCCTTTGTGAGCAATATTGGCCAATTGGTCCCGGTAATACTCCAGGGAGGCGGGGCGCAGGAACCAGTGGCGATTGAGGCGGACGTCGTAGAGGCCGTTAACACGCTGGTTGTTGGCGCTTTGAACTCCCTCAGCC
Organism: bacterium; assembly: GCA_021780105.1. GTDB lineage: Bacteria > Verrucomicrobiota > Verrucomicrobiia > Limisphaerales > J093 > JAJXZJ01. The sequence continues at coordinate 4,199 of JAJXZJ010000048.1, read as the reverse complement.
TCGCTGAAGTTGGCAAGGTAGTCCAGTTGGAGACTGGTTGCGGGTGTCCGGCGTGCCAATTCGGCACTGGTGGCAAGCGTCATCTGCCTGGTGTTGCCGGACTGCAAGCTCAGTCCGACGCTGAGGTTGCCGGACCAAAAATCGAATTCCCGCTTTCCACCCGGGGTGATGCCCGTGAGTTGGTCACGGGGCAGGCTGACCTGCTCTGGCCCGGAAACCGTGACCACATCGTTGCTGACGACCACGGTGCCGTAGATCTGGTCGCGGCCGTCGAATTTCGTGAACAGAGGGTTGGCTGGATAGACTTGTCGGACATCGTTTAAGTCGAGAGAAAAGTCGTCAAGCTCGTCGCTGTCGAATTGGACCTTTCGTTGCTGAATGTAGTAGAGGCGACCCCGGAGCCACTCGCCAGACTTGAGTTGGATCCAGTCTTCTTTGTCGTAGCCGATAGCTGGGGGAAGCCAGGCAAGGTTGGTTGAGGGTGGGTTGCTCGGGGCGAGCATTGGGACGGCTGGGGTGCTATTAGTCGGCAGTAATCGGTCACCAGTGATCGGTGGCTGGGCACGCTGGATTTCGCGGATGCGGGTGCGGGGGATGGTGAGCTTTCCGCCAAGTTCGGAGTCGAATACGACGGAGCCAGCGGTTTCTTCGAGCACTTTGCCCGTGAAGCGGTCGCCATTGGTGCCGATCAGAATGTCGGCGCTCATAGGCAACACCACCCACCAGAAGGACAGCGTTACGCCGAGAAGGGTTTTCACTAACGTTGATTTCCTCATTTGGTCAGGGCGCCTGTGGTCTGCCTGGTGATTCGCCGGGGCTCGGGATATTGGCCCGTTACTGTGTCGGGATCGTGAGGACGGGCAAACCCTGCTTCTCGCCGGTATCCATCAAGGTGAAAAGCATCATCATGAAGGCAAAGGCGCGCTTGGATTTCATATCCCCATCCTCGATCCAGAACCAATGGTCGCGGTATTCCACTGCACATAGGCATCGGCCGGTTTCTTTTTCGCGCTGAGAATGCGGGCCGGGCGTACCGGTCGGGAGCCTTGCAGGTTGGCCTCGACCGCGCCCGGCGGTGCAACTCTGCTGGCCATACCAGTCGGTGAACAACGCGCCCTCCTTGGCGAGGCGGTCAATGTTCGGCGTTTTGCAGCCCATCATGCCCTGGTTGTAGGCGCTGATGTTCCAGTAGCCGATGTCGTCGCCCCAGAGGACGAGGATGTTGCGCCTCTTGGCCTGGGCGTGGCGGTTCCGCCGACGCCGATCAGCGCCGAGGAAGCGGTCAACACGGTCAGACCATACCTTGGGAGATTATTTTGTTTCATCTGTATGGTGTTTTGTTGGTTTTCTGTGTTTTCTGTCCGTGGCGTGGTCGGATTGTGTCAGCGACGGACAACGTATTGTTAGGTTGAACAGGTCACATCCGTTTTCGGGGTTGCAGGGGTTGCTTCCGCAGGTCCGCGACAATGCGGTCCACCTCGGGAATGGCGTGCGCGAAAAATGTCTTGAAGCCGCGCAGAGATAATTCAGGCCCGGTTCGCCGTCCGGCGTGCGGATGATCCGGTTCTTCGGACATTCGCCCCAGCAGTCGGAGAGAAACGGGCACGCGCGGCAATATTTCGGGAGTGTTTCGTTTTTCGCATACACAAATTTCACCTGCGTCCGGGAAAAAACCTGGGTGTCGAGCCTCTGATCCCGGATGTTGCCCAGCCGGTATTCCGGATACACGTAATGATCGCAGGAATAAACGCCGCCGTCGTGCTCGATGGCCACGCCCTTGCCGCAGAACTCACTGTAGATGCAAAGCTGCGAACCCAGGCCCAGGTGCTGCGCCACCAGCGTCTCGAAATGATTGACCATCACCTTGCCGAGGTCCTTGCCGCGCCAGTCGTCAAATACCTTGCACAGGAAATACCCCCAGTCGTCCGGGTCCACGGACCAGTCGGTGACGATGGAATGTGGATGTCCGGGCCGGGCTTCGGGATCGCCGTCCCTGGGCAAGGCGTCGTTGTTCCACGTGTGCGGCGCGGTCTTCTCGAAACCCCGGTATTCCACAATCGGGATGAACTGCAGGTAGGTGGAATCGATTTCGCGCCGGAGAAAGCGATAGACATCCAGCGGTTTGCGGGCGTTGAAGCGGTTGACGCACGTCAGCGTGTTGAACGGCACGCCGTATTGCTTTTGCAGCGCGACGACCTTCCGGAAGAAATCCAGTCCCACCAACGTCGGCTCGCCTCCCTGCCAGCTAAACACCACCTCCGGTCCGGTCACGCCCGCGATGCATTGCTGGATGAATTTCTCCAGCACTTCGTCAGACATGCGCCCGGCGCCGGGACCGTTGGGCAGGGTTTCCTTGCTCAAGTAAAAGCAGTAGCGGCAATCCAGGTTGCAGGTGGAGCCGCTGGGCTTGGCCATGACGTGGAATCGCTTCTGCCCCTGGTTGCCGACCAGTGACGGCGCGTCGTATTTGTCCGCCGGTCGCGGCGGTGCGCCCGGCTCGACGGCCTGGAGTCCGGCCGATGGCGAAGGGGGTTGGGGTTCGACGGAGTTCATTTCAATCGCTCGAAATAGATTTCATACTTCTCCCTGGCGACCGCTTGGAAATAAATGCCCTTGAGCTGATCGTTCGCCGGGTCGTAGGCCAACGTGTAGGTGGAGCCGGGATAGTTCGCATCGCGCAATTCGATGAAGACGTCCACGGCCGCCCCTTCCTGCTCCGCTTCGGCCCGCGCCATGTGAATCGGGTTCGGATTAAAGTAGGCGGCGGCGAGTTTGCCGCTGTCGTCGGCGCTCTTGATTTCGATCACATAGCCGCCATCCGGCCGTTGCCAGCGGCCCAGAAGCGGCTGGAACGCTGGCTTGGTCTTTGCGGCACCGCTGCCGGCCGCCACGGGTGCCGCGTTGGTTTCGACCGGTCGGTGATTGTCCTCGGGGGTCGCGTTTTCCGGCTCATTCAGCCAGATGTTCAGGCCCACGACGGCCGCCACGGCCAGAACGATCGCCCCACGCCGCAGGAGGCGCCTCCCGTCGGACGCGGCGGTTCCGGCGCCGTGTTTCTTGGGTTTTGACGGTTTGCTCATTTGTTTTTCCTTCTGGTGTCGCAGCGGCTTGCCCGGTCATGCCTTGCATGCGCCGTTCCGGCACGCCACCCGTGAGCAGCTCAACCGTTTGCTGGTTCCTTGGTTCATGGAGTCAATCGTGCTCAGCGGTTATGGGCGCCCGGCCGGGTGCCGATCACCGGCATTTCGGACGCGATATTGAGATCCACAAAAATCGCCATCTGGTTTTCGACCTGCAGGAATTGCGCGGCACGGATGGGTGACACAGCCTCGCTGATTTGCTGGTAATGCTTCTTCCAGAGGTCGAGCCGGTCCTGGACATTTTGCAGCCACTGAGCCGCCATGGCTTGTGAGTTCTGGTCGGTGAGGGTGCCGGCCTGCTGATGGCGCATGAACTCGACGATCAAGGCCAGCTTGCGGTCGTCCACGGAGGCGAGGTCCTTCTCATAACTGCGGTAGATGGGCCAGAATTTGTCCGCCTCCGCGACGGTGAGCTTCATGACCTGGTTGAGTGTGCGGATTTTACCCGCGTTGAAGTCCGAACGGAGCAGCTCGAAGCAGGCGCTGGCGTCGTCGGGCGACGCGCCGGCTGACTTCTGATTCGAGGTGGCGCACCCGGTTAAGAACAGGCTGCCGGCGGCCAGGACAATGGAAAAAAGGAGGACTCTCATCGAGGTCGCATTCATTTGATGGTTTGAGTTCATTGGTTCAGCTTCGAATCCTTCCAATATTTGGTGCCCGAAACGGTTGCCTGAAGGGCGACGCCGCTTTCAGTGAACTGGTAAACCTCCATGCCTCCGCGCGTGGCCAGGGCGGCGCTGCTGACATCGCCCGCTTCGGTCCCGGCCCGCGTGTCGGTGGAGCTGCCGACGGCCACCGTGCCGTCGTGGCAGCTCACCGCGCCCCTCACGTTCTGTTCGGCGGCCACCCCGGTGTCCTGATATTTCGCCGCGGCATCGGCCTGGCCGCCGAACTGCCAGCCTTCCTCAATGAACTGCTTCATGACCTTAGCATCATGGAACACGAAGATGACGCGCACGTCCTTGACGCCGGCGCCGATGCCACCCCCAAGCGAACCCATGCGCATGCAGGTTTCCTGGTGCGCCTGGTTGTCCACGACCACGCCGTAGCCGTTGGCCG
>JAJXZJ010000041.1 GCA_021780105.1 bacterium | reverse complement strand
GACGGCCGCGTCGTCCTACGGCCTGCAAAACCTGGTGATCCACGGCCTGAGCCGATGGTGGCGGGCGCCGGTGCGGTGGGTGGCACGACGGGCGCGGCCATGCCGGTGGACCCGCAGTTGGAGCGAGGACGCGGTGGCGCGCAACACCGTCAAGGCGGCGGCGGTGGGCGCCGGCCTGCTCTGGAACTTCGCCTGCTACCGCGCGTGGGTGTTCCGGTGAAGGGGCGTGCGAATTCGTTGAGATGCCCACCGCGCCCGCGGGTCAACGCCCACCTCACTGGCGAACTGACAGCGGCCTGCCGGCGTCCAGGCAGAAAGGATGGCGAGATCGTTGGCGGATATTTTTCAAAAAAATCATTGATAGTCGTGAGGCATTTCGCGGCGTGGACGTGTTTTGGTGGCGGTCAAGACCGACACTGCGTTGAACGCGCTGCGGGCGCGAGGCGTGGTTTCCCGTTCCCTCCGATGAGGCAGATCAATATGCTCGCGCCGTGAGCACGCGTGTCATCCTGGTCACCGGCGCGAACGGAAGCCTCGGCCGCGCCATTGCCGAAGCGTTCCTGGCGGAAGCGCCGGCCAACTTTGTCTGGCTCGGTGTTCACACGCGCCGGGCCAGCGCCGTGGAACTTGCCTGCCGCCACGCCAACCGCGCTGCGTGTCTCCCGCTTGACGTGACCCAGCCCGCAGACTGGAAAACTGCCGTGGCGGAAATCCTGGCGCGCGACGGCCGGCTCGACGTGCTCGTCAACAACGCTGGTTTTCACGAGGACAGCCTGCTCGCGACCATGCCGGCGGAGTCGTGGCAGCGGGTGCTGGACGCAAACTTGAATGCGGTGTTTCACGGGTGTCAGGCGGTGTTGCCGACGATGATCGGCCAGCGGCATGGGCGGATCATCAACATCGCCTCGCTCAGCGCGCTGCTGGCGCCGCCGGGCCAGACCAATTACGCCGCCGCCAAGGCCGGCATCCTGGCCTTGACACAGTCGCTGGCCAAGGAGGTCGCCCGCCTCGGCATCACGGTCAACGCCGTCTGCCCCGGTTATCTCGAAACCGAGGCGCTGGCCGGCCTCGGTGACGCGGAACGCAAGGCGGCGTTGGCGCGCGTGCCCATGCGGCGTTTCGGCACGCCGGCGGAAGTCGCCGCCGCGGTTCGTTTTCTGGCTTGTTCCGAAGCCAGTTATATCACAGGCTCACGACTTAAAATTGACGGCGGCATTTTTTGAATGGAACCCATTGACACACTCAAGGCGGAACTGAAGCAACTGCTCGTGGCAAACCTCATGCTGCAGGTCAGCGCGGAGCAGATCGGTGACGAAACCCTGTTGTTCGGCCCCGGCGGGCTGGGCTTGGACTCGGTGGACGCACTGCAAATCGTCGTCGCGCTCGACAAGAACTACGGGCTGAAAATCCCCGACCCGGAAACCGCGAAGCAGGTGCTGCAAAATGTCTCCACGATGGCCGCGGCAGTGGCCCGGCGTCGCGCCGCCGAAACGGAAGCGCGCGGTTGATCGGTGGTGGGTTCGGTCCCGTGTTTCCTGCGCGGGTGACGTTGCGGCGGACCACGGGCGCGAAAAAGGCCTCGCGGCTGGTTCCGCCAGCCTTGGATGCCGCGAAACAGGCAGCGTTGAATCTCCGGGATTGACACCACGTCCAAAGCCGGAAAAGCATACGCGCATGAACACAGTCCCAAATTCGACAACGTCTCGTCGTGAATTCTTGAAGACCACCGGCCGTGTGGCGGCCGCCTCCGCGCTGGCCGGCGTCGCCCTGCCCCACGTCCACGCCGCCAACAGCGACACGATCCAGGTTGCCTTCGTCGGCAACGGCGGTCGCGGCACCGGCGCGGTGGCCAACGCGTTTGGCACCCGCAATCAGGGGCCGATCAAGCTGGTGGCCATGGCCGACGTTTTTCATGCGCGGCAGGCCAGCAGTTACAGCACGCTGCAGCGGCAGTTCCCCGAGCAGGTGGATGTGCCGGAGGAGCGGCGCTTCATCGGCTTCGACGCCTACAAAAAGGCGATGGACTGCCTCAAGCCCGGTGACATCGTGATTCTCACCACGCCACTGGCGTTCCGTTGGGTCCACTTCACCTACGCGATCGAAAAGGGCCTGAACGTGTTCATGGAAAAGCCGCTCACATCGGACGGCCCGACCAGCCAGAAGATGTTCAAGCTCGCGGAAGCCGCCACAGCCAAGAACCTCAAGTGCGGCGTCGGCCTCATGTCTCGTCACAGCCGGGCGCTCCAGGAACTGGCCAACCGCGTCCATGACGGCGAGATTGGCGACATTGTCCTCATGCGCGGCTACCGGATGCACGGACCGGTCGGCTTCTTCTCCTCGCTGCCCAAGCCACAGGGCATCAGCGAACTGCTCTACCAGGTGCAGCGCTTCCACAGCTTCCTGTGGGCGGGCGGCGGTTGCTACAGCGACTTCTACATCCACATCATTGACCACCTCTGCTGGATGAAGAACGCGTGGCCGGTCAAGGCGCAGGCGGTCGGTGGCCGTCATTACAAGCTCAGCCCCGAAGGCATTCCTTACGTGGACCAGAACTTCGATTCCTACTCGGTGGAATACACCTTTGCCGACGGCACCAAGTTCTTCATGGACGGCCGCTGCATGACCGGCTGCAACGACATTTACTCCAGCTATCTCCACGGCACGAAAGGCTTTGCGGTCGCCTCCCACGACGGCGACTGCGGCATGCCCTCCAGCACCTACAAGGGTCTGGATGCCGTGAGCGCCAACCGCCTCTGGGTGTCGCGGGTTCCCAACGACCAGCGCGACCCGTATGAAAACGAGTGGCAGGAGCTGGTGGCCGCCATCCGCAATGACAAGCCCTACAACGAGGTCAAACGCGGCGTCGAAGCCAGCCTGACCACCTCCATGGGCCGCATGGCCGCGCACAGTGGTCAGGAAATCACCTGGGATGACATGCTCAACTCGGCGGATTACGCGCCCGGTCTGGACCAAATAACCATGGACTCGCCGGCCCCGCTGCAAGCGGACGCCAAGGGCGACTACGCGAAGCCGGAGCCGGGCGAAAAGGGCAAGCGCGAGTTCTAAGCCCCTGCGCCGGTCACGGCCGGCGGATCGAACCGCTTCACGCACACGCCTGTGGTCCCACCGCAGGCGTGTTTCATTTTGGCTGCCGTCAGCCATGCGGAAACCATTCTCCGGCCGCCATCCTCCCTGTGACGACGGTTCGCACCTCGTGCGCCCGGCGGCGCAATTTCCCCAAGTCCTTCCAATTTTTAAGGTTGACGCAGTTCGCGCGCGATGGACAATCTGGCGCTGTAATCAGCAAGGGCAATTTATGTGCAGCGGTGCGTCAGTTCTGGTGACCGTGCGCCCGGCCGGGGAAGGCCGCTCAACCCGCACCGCGTCCGCCGCTGCCAAGCCGTGTGCCTGCCGCCAAATCCACCCCATTGGCATCAGGTCAGGAATTCCAGAAACCAAAAACTGAGCCTCGGAAACCGAAAATGGAGCCTCGGGAGGCAAAAATCGAACCTCGGAAGCCAGGATGGGAACCTCGGGAACGAAGATTGGAGCCTCGGCGACCAAAATTCGAGCTTCGGGAACCGGAATTGGAGCTTCCGTCATCAAAATCCCCGCCTCATTGGCTGGTAATTGCGCCGAGACACATTATTATCCAACAACTTACAACATTAACCCCTTGAAACCTTGAAACCTGAAACTCGAAAACCTGAGCGCCCAACCCAAATCACCTTCAACGTCAGCCGTAACCATCAACCCTAAACCATCCTCGAATAATGACCGATCCAGCGCCGACTCCTCCGAATCCAGAACCAACGCCCGACCAACCCAAACAAACCCGCGGTGACGTGGACAAGACGATCCTCGCAGACCTCACCCTCGCCGAGGACGTGGCCGCTGCCGCCGCGGACCCCGACCATGCGCCCCAACTGGCCGCGGAGGAACTCGACGCCAACGCCGCCGCGAACCTGATTGCCGCGGCCAAGGACGCCCGCGAACAGGTGGGCAAGGTGGTCGCCGCCAAAAAAGCCCGGCTGGCCGCCACGAAAACCGAGCAGGAAGCCTATGCCACCCTCATGGGGAGCCTGCGCGACTTCCAGCAACGCGCCAAACGCCGCTTCCCCGTGGGCGATCCCAAGCGCGCCGCCTACGGCATCAACAAGAAGAACTTCGGGGCCGACCGCGAAAGTCTGGAACAGGACGCGGAGAACATCATCACCCAGGCCGGCACCGACGTTCTGCCCGCCTCAAACCGGAGAAGCTCGCCGCCGCCAGCGCGGCCCTGGAAGCGTGGAAGAAAGCCGACGAAGCCCAGCACAAGGCGGAGGAAGATCAAGCCAGCCGGCTGAACGACCTCGACGCCAAGATGGCGGCGGTCAACGCCCAGCGAGCGCCGGCGAACGCGGATGAAGAAACCGTCGTCGCATTGGCAGCGGTTGTCTCTGGGGCTGCGGGCGGGATTTGACTCCAGCCCCGGAGCGGACAGGATTGGCAGGATTCCACGATGCCAGACGCTGAATTTCACCACGTCAGCCTGTCCATCCTGTGCATCCTGTTGGAAACACAGCCCCTGAGCATGGAATTCCGATACGAAGTAATCCTGAGCCACAACCAGGCGGACCAGCTGGTCTGCACCCCTAAAATTGAGCCAGGAGTTATGAGCGGCGCTGGTGGCGTAGCCGCGAACTACTTGGCCCAGAGCGCGAGGGACTGGCGGATGATTTCGTCCAATTCCGCCTTGGTCTCGCCGCTGCCGAAGGTGAAGGTGCCGGTGAGGTGTTGCCAGTCGTCCCGCGACAAACCGTAAAGGTCACGGGCGATGAAGACTTCCAGCGCGGCCCGTTCCGGCACGTCGTGCGGGTTTTTCAGCAGCTTGGTGGCGGCAGCAGTCAGGTTCTTCCCCTGCGCGGCCGTTAGTTTGGGAATGGGAGTCTCAAAGAGATGATGAACGCTGACTCCTGTTGAAACTTTACTGCGCACGTAGAAGTTCAACACAAGGGAATTCATCAGGCTCAGCAACACCAGCACCTCGGCCAGCGAAACAGCCTCTTGCAGCAATTCTCCACCCGCTCCGAGAGTGTAGCGGCAGGGAGTCAAATACATGAGCTTGTGACTGAAACACGCGTGCTCTGGCAAAATGGAAGCGATCAGTGTCCGCTCGTTAGTTGAACTCCCCACCTCGCGGTATGCCAGTCGCACAAATTCGTAGTGAAGCTTGAACTTTCGTTTCTCAAAAACTGCGCGGATAGACTCCTCCAATTCCTCTCGTGTCTTGGGCAACGGCTTCCCTTCAAAAACACCTGTCTCTTGACCACGGACAAAATCGACAAGCCGGAAGACTTCTTTGCGAAGAAGTTCACTCCGGACTTCCGCCTCCGTCACGAACCACGACGGTGGCGAGAACTTCGCATCGTATTGGAAGATGGACTTGCCTTCCAACAGCGGCATTTCCTTTGCATCCAGTTTCTTGGCACCAATTTTGGTGAGGAAGTGAGCGTCGCCGGTTAGATGAAGTTCGCGGCGGAATTGATAATTCAGACTTCCGAACAAAGGATGGCTGCCGCGAATCTTCCGTCCGAGATCATAGTCTTGAGGTGAACGAAACTCCATGAAGGCAAAATTCTGAGGCGAGAAGGTGGACACCATTCCCAAGCTGTACCGAATCGGTGGGGCGAACGCCTCCTTCGGATCGCGGAGATAAAACCGCGCGTCGAAGGCATGGCCCTTGGGCGCGGCCACGCCTTTGACGACTTTGAAGAAGCCAAATTTGAAGCGGTTGTCCACGTCGGGGAAGATGTGCCGGGTGCGTTCCCGACCGTTCACGGTGTCGGTGTAACCGCGATTTTCAAACGAAGTGAGTTCATCGAGCCGGTGTTCGGCAATGAACCAGCGGCGAAGATCGGCGCAGCCTTCATCGGTCTGGAATCCGCTGGGCACGAGCAGGGAAAATTGTCCGCCCTGCCGGACCAGGGAAAGGTCGCGTTCGATGAAGAGCTTGAACAGATTCCAGTCGCCCGTGCCCTGCCTGGTGAAGGTCCGCCCGAAATATTCCTTGTGGCGTTCGTAGTAGGCTTCGTGCTCGCGCCAGCGGGCGGCGAACTCGGTGTTCGTCTTCAGTTCCTCGGCGAACCATTTGTCGAACGTCGGGCCGTCCATGCCCATTTTGCTGAACTGCGGTTTGCCACGATGGAAGTTGGCGGCGAATTCCTTGCGGATGGGTTTGAAGCCTTCCCACGGCGGATTGCCGATGACGCCGTCAAAGCCAGACTGTAGGACGGGCGTCGCGCCTGTCTCTGGCTTCCTGGTGGCGTTTGACGATGGAGACAGGCTGGGAGCCTGTCCTACGGCGTTGAACCAACACGGCCAGAAGTGGAGCGCGAAAGCTCCCGGCTCGCACGGGAGATTCCCGGTCTGGAAATGTTCGATGAAATCCTCGCGGACCTTGCTTCGCAAGGCGAGGGCTTCGTCCAGCGGCGCGTGGTCCATCGGGTTGGCGATGTAGCTGGCGCGCAGTTCGGAGAGCTTTTTCAACCCGGCTTGGTGGTATTCAGCCAGCCATTCCACCTGCTTGGGCAGGTCCACGTCCACCAGCGAATCGGCGGCAAGGAAGTTGAGTTCGAGATTCGGCAGGATGCGGACGACGTCGGTCTTGAGCAGGCGATAATTATAGTCCTCGGGCGAGAGTTTGACCGCTTCCTTCCAGATGTTGGTCTTGGCTACCTCGATGGCGCCGGGATCTTTGTCCACGCCGAAAACGTGGCGCAGGAGAATCTGGGCGATGAGGATGCGACGATTGTCGAAGTTGTGCCGCCGACGGAAGGCGAGCGCGGCTTCGACATTGGGCGGCATTTCGGCAAGGTAAAGTTCGCCATTTTGCGGGCGTGTCAGGGCAACCACCCAATGGCTGGCCTGGTCAACGCGCTGGTATTGCCGCCAAAAGGCACGAAGGACCTTGATGAGGAAACCGCCGGAACCGCAGGCGGTGTCGGCCACGCGGATTTCGGCCAGTTGCGCCATGAGCGCGTCGGCGCGGGCAAAGTCGCAAACCTGGCTGCCGACGGCGGCGCAAAGATCATCCACGAGTCTTCCGACGAGCGAGTTGACCAGCGAATCCGCCATCGGACCAGTGATGCCGGCCGGCGTGTAGTAGATGCCCTCGTCTTTGCGGTTGGCGGCGAGGAACATTTCGTAGCTCTTGCCGAAGATGTCCTCGTCAATGCGACGGTAGTTGTAGTGGACGATGCCGCGGCTGAAAACCTGATCCCAGGTGTTGACGCCGAGGACGAAATTGAGCTTGTCGCAGAACCGTTTGAGATTGTTCGGGTCTTTGTCGAGCCGGGCCCAAACGCGGGCGGAGAAGATCTCGGTGTCGTAATATTCGTCGAAGAACTCCTCGAACTGGTCGAGGAACTTGGGGACGATTTTGTGCGGGCCTTTGGCCTGCCAGTCGCGGGTGTGCTGGGCGTAGGCGTCCTGCGTGTAGCGGTAAGGGACGAGGCCAAAATCCTCAATCGTGCGGGCGAAAATGAGTTTGTTGATGAGGAGAATGATGGACTCGGCGGTTTGTTCGCGCGGCGTCCATTGGACCTTGTCGAACTCGTTGAACCAGATTTTCAGGTCTTCAAAGAACTGCCGCTCCAGCTCGGGCTTCTCCGCCGTGTCCTCCACGCGGCGCACAGCGTCGAGCACGCTGCGCGTGGCGCGGCAGCGGCGCAGAAAATCCACAAACGGCAGCGCCGCGAACGGTTTGTCCTCAAAATAAAAATCGCGGGCGCCGAAGAACCAGGCCGTGCGGAGGTCGGTGAGAATCAGGTATTCGTTGTCGCGGAGATACTTTTTGACCTGGGCGACGTGATGTTTCGGATTGGCATCCGCGCGCCAAAGAGTGTCAGGGCCGTCACGCTGAAAGAGCGGTTTGAGTTCCAGCGGCACGGGCTGTCCCATCGGGTCGGGCAGCATGAAATCCACGAAACCTTCCCGGAGGCCGACCTGCCTTGTCGGTTCAAAGCCCAGCAAGTCCTTGCTCAGCGCATTGAACAGGTCTTCGGCAGCGGATTCGGGCTTGGCGTTGCTCTTGAGGTCGAGCAGATATTTTTCGATGGGCGGATATGGCGACGGCGTTCTCGCCTCCGGGGCCAGCGGCAGAAAGTCAATGCGCTCGCGCCGGGTGAGGTCTTCGAGGGCAAGCAGTATGTCGTCGGGCTTCACGCGATTAATCCGATGAACCTGATTTTCAGGGAGACGCCGACCTTTTCAAGAACGGAATCGCGAAACGCTGCCGCGCAAAAGACGGGTTGGGACGGCTTCAGCAGCCGCGGACCGACCTCAGATCATCGCCGCACGGCCTGGCCGGGGCACGTTTCCGATCTGGATCGTGGCGCCGGCAGGAGGCCGGTTACCGCAGGCAATGGGACCAAACCGCGGATAAACACGGATGGTCCCAGATGAAGAAACCGTCCTCGCCTTGGCTGCGGTTGCCTCTGGGGCGCAGGCGGAGTTTGGCCTCGGCCCCGGAGCGACACGATGAACAGGATTGGCAGGATTCCACGATGCCAGACGCTGGATTTCACCACGTCATCCCGTGAATCCTGTCTGCAAGGCAGCCCATGAGCACGGAGTTCCAATACGACGTTTTCCCGAGGCCCAACCAGGCGGACGAGCCGCGGGTGCGCCGATTGGCAGAGAGGCTGCGAACAGCCCATTAGAACTTCGAACCTCGCATTTTCCAACGCCCCGCCCTTTCCCATTCTGGCCATCCGATCCGACCAGGCCGGCGAGACAGTGACCGAATGGGCGAGACGCTGCGGCTCAGACGATTCTCTGGCCCGCACACGCGAGAAGGGCGGACGATTAGCCTGACAAACCAACTCTTCCTCGCCGGCACAGAACTGGCTACGTGCGAGCCCGCAAAACGCCATCGTTTATCAATGCGATTTCCCGGATACTATATCCGGCTCGATCCTCACCAGCAGCGTATCTGCCGCGGCGCCTGGCACGGCCATTCCAGCCATGATATATCCTCCGTCAGAGGTCACTATGATCTTGTTCCCGGCTGACGTGGCGTAGGGAACCATACCACCACTCGTGATCGTCTTGGTCCAAAGCTGATTTCCGTTCGAGTCTGTTCTCGCGACATAGGCGTGGAATGAAGAGCTGACCGTGGTCCAGTCAGTGTTCCCTGTGAGGATGTATCCGCCATCGCGTGTCTCGCAAACTGACGAAGCGGAACTGCCAGCACTCCGCCCGTAGGTCTTGAACCACCGGACATTTCCGCTCGTAGCCACCTTGAGCAGGAAGGCCGCCCTTGGGGTCAAGCTCGGCGGGCTATTATAGCCGTAGGCACTGCCGGCGATGATAAAACCATCTTTTGTGTATTGGATGGAGCGGCCATCAATATCAGTCTTGGTCGAGTATGGCAGCCGGAAATTGTAGTGCTCTCTCGCGACAACCTTCCCGAAGACGTTTAACCTCAATAGAAACGCGGAGGTCAGCCCGGTATTTTGATCGTAAACCTCGCCCGTAAGGGCATATCCCCCAGGAGCAAGTGTGACCGAGCGGGCGATTGCTGATGTGTCACCCAGCCCGGCGGGATTGGAGATGATGCTGTCCCATTCCGTGTGTCCAAGCCCATCGGCCTTGACCACATAGACATAATCAACGCTTGCCGATGCCACCATGGACCCCACCATGAGATAGCCGCCATCCGGCGTCGCGGTGGCTGCCAGGCACATGGCGTCACTGCCTTCCGGCTTGTATTCCTTGCTCCACAGCTTGTTGCCACTGGCATCGTATTTTGCCAGATAGAAGAAGCTGGACGGTGGTATCAATTTACTCCCTGAGCCTGCTACGATGAACCCTAAATCCTCGGTCTGCTCAATAAATGATCCGCCATAAAAGCGGAATGCACCGTAGTCATCAAAGGTCTGGCCAAGCTTTAGTCCATTGGCCCCAACTTTCAGCAGGTAGATGTCCGCGCCGTCGGGCGAGAAGAACTGATATTGTCCGGTCACGGCGAAGTTGCCATCGCTTGTCTGGATGACATCGGCGGCGAACAGGTCGTCATTGCCGTAAGCGTGTGCCCATAGGATCGGCGGTTCGATCACCTTCGTTGGCGAAGAGGGGCCACGCGTATTTCCGGCTGCTGCTGCTTGTGCCTGTCCTATAGCTAGCGTTAGCAAGGTCATGCCCAGCAGCACCGCGACAGGCGCTGAGCAGGCCCGCATGAGGACTTGATGTCTTGGAGTGTGTTGGTTCCATTTGGTATTCATTGCTTTATCCTTTCGTGTGCTGGCGCCTGGCGCCGGACTTTGGTGTTTGTTTCTGGGTTACGTCAGACCCTTTCGCCTTCCAAGAGTTGTGGCCAGGCCAGTTTTGTGGTCCTTTTACGGACAGCGTTTCCAGCCAGTATTCGCAATTCACGCACCATGGATCGGAGTAAGAGACGGAAACGGTAAATGGGGCAGTCGTTACTTTTGACACTTACCATGCTTTGTGACCCGTGCTTGGCAGAGCCGGCAGGTCCGATGCCACAGGAACAGCCTGCGCCAGCACCCTCAGGCACTCGGCTGATTGCCTGACCTGGCATTTTCATAGGAATATAATTGTTAATAACGGAATCAAACCGATCGCGCTAGTCGCCTATTCATGGGACATCCGCTTGCGCGGGTGGAGACGCCGTCGGAGCATCGTTGCCGGAATCCACCCCAATGAGCGACAACACGAAAATCGAGTGGACGGACGCAACGTGGAACCCCGTGCGGGGTTGCTCGAAGATCAGTCCCGGCCGCACGCATGATGCATTCCCAGTGGCATTGCCGCCGCGGTTTCGCGAACCGGTGGCCGGAATATCGCCATCGCATGACCTGGCCGGCGCACGGGTCTGATCGGGATCGCGGCGCCAGCGGGCAGCCAAGATTGTCGCTTCCCTGAACACCCGGCGGACATGGACTGCCGCGCGGGGGGGCGTCAGCCCGGAATCCCGGTGACGCGCAAGGCCTGGGGCTGGACGCGAAAGCGCGCCGGCAGCAAACCCACGTTGTCGCCGTCCAGTTCGAACGGCATGGCCGTATCGCTGCGCAGTTCAAACTCATCGGCGCGAAAGCAAACTTGATCCGCCGGCACGGGAAACCGCCGCCACAGCCAGTTCCAGCCAAAGCGGAGCAGCGTGGCCCAGTCCGTCCGCGGGAACACCCGCACGTCCAGCCGTCCGTCGCGCAGGTCGGCGCCGGGAAAGATGGGAATCTGGCCGCCGTAGAAACGGCCGTTGCCGATCAGCACCAGCTCGCCGGTGGCGTGATGGCCGCCGCCGCCGACCTCGATTTTCGGTTGCGGTCCACGCAGGGCACTCAGTCCCGCCGCAATGTAGGCGAATTGGCCGACGCGTTGTTTCCATTGCCAGTCCACCCGCGCGATGGCACGGGAATCCAGTCCCGCGCCGGCGAGTTGAGTAAACCACCGTCGCCGCGGCTGGCCGGCCTCGGCGAACTCGACGCAGGGCAAATCCACCCGCGTTTCACGGTTTTGTTGAATGGCCTGCCAGGCGGCCGTGGGTTGGAGCGGCAGGCCGAGTTCGCGCGCGAAAACATTGATCGTCCCCAATGGCAGGATGGCAAGGCGGCAGCGCGCCAGGCCGTCGCTGGTGCCGGCCAGGCCGGTGACGACCTCGCTCACGGTGCCGTCGCCGCCGGCCGCGACGATGGTGTCGAAACCTTCCGCCACGGCCTCGGCGGCGAGCGCGGTGGCGGCGCCGGGCGCGGTCGTGGGCTTCAAGGCGCAATCGCCGGCGAGGGTCTGCAACCGCGCGCGGAACCGCCGGGCCTGGTTGCCGCGGGCCGTGGGGTTGAAGATGACGCAAAGGCGCATTGGCGGGCGCAGCCTACCCGCCGACGCGGCCCGCGTCGAGATCAGCGCGGACCGGATTCAGACTTCCGCTGCCTCGCCGGGGCCAGGCTGGACGACGCGGAGTTTGGGATGGCGCTCGTGAATCGCCGCGGCAAACCAGGCGCGGGCGACCGGATCACCGTGACCCAGCACGACGACGCGGGGCGAAACCGTCTCGACCAGGTCCAGCAGTTCGTCCCGGTTCGCATGGGCGGTGAGGTCGAACTGATCCACTTCGCAAACCCGCGTGACCGTGCCGCCGCTGTCGCTGAAGAAAAACGGCACGCCGGTGTGCGAGATTTTGAGCCGGCCGCCGGGCGTGTCCGGGTCGGCGTAACCCACGAAGAGGATGGCGTGCCGTTCGTCGCCGAAGAGGCGCAGGGCGAGGTCGTGGGCGGCGGTGTGCTCGCTCATCATGCCGGCGGTGAGCACGAAAATGCGGCCGCCGCCGAGCTTCATGGTTTCCGCCTGGTTCTTGTCGAGCACCGTCAGGTCCAGCGCCTCGTGCAACTGGAGGTTGCTGTGCTGGCGGTGTGTGCGGTGGGCCTCCAGATCGTAAATTTCCGTGAACACGCGGCCGAGGCCGCCGATGTAAACCGGCTGCGGCCGGAGCCGGCCGGCCCGCATCCACAGCGCGAGCTGACCGAGAATTTCCTGCGTCCGGCCCAGCGCAAACGCGGGAATCAGGACGCTGCCGCGACGCTTGAGCGTGCGCTGGATGGCGGCCAGCAGCCGTTCCGTTTCGGCGGCACGACTGAAGTCCGGCGGCACGACGTGGCGGCCGCGCGTGGTTTCCATGAGTAAAACGTCCGCCGTGACGTCCTCGAATTGCGCGCCTTTGAGGATGGTCTGGTCGCCGAACGAGACATCGCCGGTGTAGAACAGGCTTTGCCTGGCGCCGCGCACCATGATGCCGGCCGAGCCGAGCGTGTGGCCGGCGTCGTGGAATTCGAGGGTTGGCGACGCCGCGCCGCCGCGGGTCTTGTGGTGCGCCGCCCATTCGATTTCACGATTGCAGCGGAATCCCTGAAAACGCGCCGCCAGGTCATCCACCTCGTCATGGGAATAGAGCGGATACTCGGTCAGCCCGGCCTCGTCGCGCTGGCGGATCATCACGTTCACCGAGTTGTGCAGCACGCGTTCGACGAGGAAGTAGCTCAGTTCCGACATCAGGACGTGGGCCTTTGGAAAATGTCGCATGGCCACCGGCAGCGAGCCGACATGATCGTGATGACAGTGGGAAATGGCGATGGCGTCCAGCTCCTCGCCGCGCACCCGGTCGTAAAGCGGCAGGCTCGCGCGGCCTTCCCGTTTTGGATGTGTGCCAGCGTCCAACAACAGCCGGTGTCCGCCGAAATCCAGCCACCATGCGCTGGCGCCGACATCGTCGCCCGGATTCAGATTTACAATTCGCACAGCGCGTGTGTAAACCCACACCGGGGCCTGGGGTCAACTGCAATATCGGCCCGGTAAAAAATTGTTTGAACAAATTCGTTGCGGCGGCGTCTGAACATACAGTTTGAGGTTTCTGGCAGCCGATACGGATCCTGCTTTCCGGGCGACTGTCGGGAATAGAGCCGCCGGCGGGTGCTGGCGGAAAGGAGGGAGTTTGGTTGTTTGGGTTGGGCGGGCATCTCCGTGATGCCCGCCTTTTCTTTGCCCGAACGGATTTGACCTGGAAGAATTTTCCCACCCACGGCCGCGCCGCTCAGCAGCGCAACCGTGGGTGATTTGAAACCGGCGGAAAATCAACGTTCCGCGAGGCGACGGCGCTCAGCCCACCGCCTCCCATTTGCCCACGCGGGCGGACTTATACATCGCTTCCATGACGGCCACGCGGGCCGCGGCCTCGTCGGGCGTGACCAGCGTCTGGCTGGATTTGCCGGCGACGGCGTCCACGAACTGGTTGAGCGGCTCCGGCAACGCCGGTGGCAGGTCGGTGACCGGGCGGTTGTCGTCGAAACCTTTGGCCTTGAAGTAAAGCTGGTCGTGGAAAATGACAGCGTTGCCCTCGGTGCCACTGATCATGAGCGTCACCGGGTTGGCCACGTCCACCCAGCCGGCCGTCAGCGTGCCCATGACGCCGTTCTTGAATTTAATCATGGCCTGGCCGTTTTCGTCGCAGCCGGGGTAGCGGTTGGTCACCGTGCGAATGTCCGCCACGACGGTATCAATGTCGCCGAGCGTCCACATCAGGATGTCGAGCGAGTGGGTGCCCAGATCGCCGAAGCCGCCGACGCCGGCCACCTTCGGATCGGCCATCCAGCGCCAGTTGTTGGCGGGATCGTCCGGCTTGTCGTCAAACCAGCCGCCGAGCGCGCCGCCGTGGCAGTTCCACGCGACGGCGCGGGTGATTTTGCCAAAGGCGCCCTTCGCGATCTGCGCTTTCAGGAACAGATGCTTCGGGTCGGTGCGCATGAAATAGCCGGTGGTGAACAGCACGTGCGCGTTGTCGAGCGCCCGGGCCATCGCGTAGCTGTCCTTCGCCGTGATGCCGAGCGGCTTTTCGGCATAAACGTGCTTGCCGGCCTTGGCAGCGGCAAGGACGAGGTCGTGGTGACGGTTGGTTTCCGAGCAGATGACCACCGCCTTGATTTCCGGATCGGACCAAATCTCGTTGAGGTTGGTGACAACCTTCGCGCCAAGTTCGGCCGCCCGCTTGGCGGCGCGGACTTCGTTGTAATCCCACACGGCCTTGACCTTCACGTCCGAGCGCCGTTTCAACAGGCCGATGAAGCCCGGCGTATGAATGTGGGCGCAACCCACGAAGGCGAGCGTGACGGTACCGTCGGCAGCCAGTGCGGGCAGCGTGGCGAGCGCGGCCCCGGCCAGGGCGGTGTTTTTGAGGAAGTTTCTACGATCAATCATTTCGTTCATAAGCAAAGTCCTTTGTCACAATGACGTGCCGCCAGTGTGCGTCGCGCCGGCGGGGCACGCAAGAGCGCAACGTGGGTGAGCGCGAATCACGCTTCGAGCCGGCGCGCCAGCTCCTCCGCGTCCAGCACGCGGACCTGGGCGGACTGCAATTGCCGGATCGCGGCGTCCGGGTCGGTGAACCGGAAGACGAGCACGCCCCGGTTGCCGTGCTTGAGCGTGAACGCATAAACGTATTCCACGTTGATGCCGCCCTGTTCCAGCACGGTCAGGATGTTCACCAGTCCGCCGGGTTTGTCCTCGACTTCGACGGCGACAACGTCGGTGAGCTTGGCGAGGTAGCCGTTCTGTTCGAGCAGGCGTTGGGCGGCCTCCCAATCGCGGACGATCAGCCGCAGAATGCCGAACTGCTGCGTGTCCGCGAGGGAGAGGGTGATCAGATTGACGCCGGCGTGGGCCAGCAGACGGCAGGGAGCGGTGAGCGCGCCGGGTTCGTTCTGGAGGAAAAGCGAGAGTTGTTTGAGTTTCATGGGTTGCCCTTCGCGGACGGTTTCACATCTGACGCCGGTCAATCACGCGCTTCGCCTTGCCTTCGCTCCGCTGCAACGTGCGTGGCGCGACGAGGCGGATGGTGGCGCGCAGGCCGGTGACGCTTTCGATGGCGTGGGACAGCTTGCCCTGCAGCTTCTCCAGGCCGCCCACCATGTCGCTGAAAAACTCCGGTGTGACTTCCACCTGCACCTCCAGCGTGTCCAGGCCTTGCTGCCGGTCCACGATGATCTGGTAGTGCGGCAGCGTGCCTTCGACGGCCAGCAGCGCGGTCTCGATTTGCGAGGGAAACAGGTTCACGCCGCGGATGATCAACATGTCGTCGCTGCGGCGGCTGATGCGCGAAATGCGGCGCAACGTCCGGCCGCAGGCGCACGGCGTGGCCACCAACGAGGTGATGTCGCGCGTCCGGTAGCGGATCATCGGCATGGCGCGCTTGCAAAGTGTGGTGATGACCAGCTCGCCTTCCTGGCCGTCGGGCAACGGCGTGCCGGTGTCCGGATCAATGATCTCCGGATAAAACATGTCTTCGAACAGGTGCGGGCCGCTTTGGTGCTGGCATTCCATGGCCACACCCGGTCCGACGATCTCGGACAAACCGTAGATGTCGTAGGCCTTGATGCCGCTGAGTTCCTCGATGCGCCGGCGCATGGACTCGGTCCACGGTTCGGCGCCGAACACGCCGATGCGCAGCGGCAGGTCGTGGAAATTCACGCCCAGTTCGCTGCCGCGCTCGACCAGGTGCAGAAAATAACTCGGCGTGCAGCAGATCACCGTGACGCCAAAATCTTTCAGCACCATGATCTGCCGCTCCGTGTTGCCGCCGGATATGGGAATCACGCTCGCGCCCAGCGCCTCGGCCCCATAGTGCGCGCCCAAGCCGCCGGTAAACAGCCCGTAGCCGTAGGCATTCTGCACGATGTCGCCGTTGTGGACGCCGCAGGCGCTGAAGCTGCGCACCATCGCCCGCGCCCAGTCGTCCACGTCCTCCTTCGTGTAGGCCACGACGATCGGCTTGCCCGTGGTGCCGCTGGAGGCGTGGAACCGGACGATCTCCTGTAGCGGGCTGGCGAAAAGACCGAACGGGTAGGCGTCGCGGAGGTCGGTCTTGACAGTGAACGGCAGCCGGGCCAGGTCGGCCAGCGTGCGCAGGTCGTCGGGGTTGGGGCCGCGCTCCTTCATGCGCCGGTGAAACAGCGGCACGCGGTCGTAGGCGCGCCGGACGATGACCTGGAGGCGCGTGAGTTGAATTTGCCGCAATTGTTCCAGCGGCAGGAAATCCATCGCGCTGGCGGGATGAAACGGTCCGGGCTGATTGCTTTTGCTCACGTTACGTCAACGATTGTTCTGCGCGCAAACAACGCCGACCCCAGCCTGCCGGTGGCCGACCGGCGAAGCCCAGGCGCGACCGCGGCGCGTCGTGGAACCTTGCTGGGCGGAAGGTTAGGCGTGAGCCGCGGCCGGCGGCAAGTCCGAACCGCGGCCGGAAACCGGAAACGACCGGCACGCGGGCGGGCGGCGCTCAGAGCCGCGAGACGAGCAGCTCGCGCTGGAAAAGGAGTTCCTTGGGCAGGCTGTGGTGGAGTTTGAGGAACAATTCCTCCTGCATCAGCAGTTCGCGCCGCCATTCTTCGACATCAATCGCGAGCGCCTTTTCCAGTTGCTCGGCCGAGAAACCGTCCAGGCCGCTCAAATCAATGTCCCGCGAGCCGGGCACCCAGCCGAGCGGCGTCTCGGTGGCGTTGGCGCGGGCGTGACAACGGTCCACGATCCACTTGAGCACGCGCATGTTTTCGCCGAAGCCCGGCCAGAGGAACTGGCCGCTGGCGTCCTTGCGGAACCAGTTCACATGGAAAATGCGCGGCGGGAATTTCAGCGACTTGCGCATGTGGAACCAGTGGCGGAAATAATCGCCCATGTTGTAGCCGCAGAACGGCAGCATGGCCATGGGGTCGCGCCGCACCTGGCCCAGCCCGCCCACGGCGGCAGCCGTCATTTCCGATCCCACGGTGGCGCCGACGAACACACCGTGTTGCCAGTTGAAGGTCTCGAACACGAGCGGGAAGGTGGTCGCGCGCCGGCCGCCAAAAATGATGGCGCTGATGGGCACGCCATGGGGGTTGTTCACCTCGGGGGAAAGCGCCGGGTTGTTGACCATCGGCGCGGTGAAGCGGCTGTTCGGGTGCGCGGCCTTGTCTTTCGACGCCGGGGTCCACGGCCGGCCCTGCCAGTCGGTGGCCTGCGCGGGCGGTTCGCCGTCCTTGCCTTCCCACCACACATCGAGGTCGGGCGTGAGGGCCACGTTGGTGTAAATCGTGTTGCGGGCGATGCTGCGCATCGCGTTCGGGTTGGACTTGAGGTTGGTGCCCGGCGCGACGCCAAAGTAACCGGCTTCGGGGTTGACGGCGTGGAGCCGGCCGTCCGGTCCGGGCTTCATCCAGGCGATGTCGTCGCCGACCGTCCAGATCTTCCAGCCCTTGAACTGCTCGGGCGGAATCATCATGGCGAAGTTGGTCTTGCCGCAGGCGCTGGGGAAGGCGGCGGCAACGTAGGTGGTTTCGCCTGCGGGCGACTCGACCCCGAGGATGAGCATGTGCTCGGCCATCCAGCCCTGTTTGCGGCCGAGGTAGGAACCGATGCGCAACGCGAGGCATTTCTTGCCCAGGAGCACGTTGCCCCCGTAGGCGGAACCGACCGAGATGATCAAATTTTCGTGGGGGAAGTGGCAGATGTAGCGGCGTTCCGGGTTGACGTCCAACATGCAGTGCAGGCCGCGGTTGAACTCGTCGCTGTCGCCCAGTTCGTCGAGCGCGATCCGGCCCATCCGGGTCATGATGCCCATGTTGAGGACCACGTAAATCGAGTCGCTCAGCTCGAAGCCCACCTTGGAGAGCGGCGAGCCCGCCGGTCCCATGAGGTAGGGGATCACATACAGGGTCCGGCCCTTCATCGCGCCGCGGGCCATGCCCAGCAGCTTGGCCTTCATTTCCTTGGGTGCGGCCCAGTTGTTCGTCGGCCCCGCCTCGTCCTCGGACTCGGTGCAGATGTAAGTGCATTGCTCCACGCGGGCGACGTCGTTCGGATGGGAGCGGTGGTAATAGCAGCCGGGAAGCTTGTCCTGGTTCAGCTTGAGGAGCGCGCCTTGCTCGACCGCCTGGACGGTGAGCGCCTCTTTTTCCGCCGCGGAGCCGTCGCACCAGAAAACGCGGTCCGGCTGGCAGAGTTCCGTCATTTCCTTCACCCACGCCAGCACGGCGGGATTGTTTGTGTTGCAGGTTCCGAGCATTGCCATGATTTTCATTGTGCTGCGTGGGCCGCACACCCGTGCCGGCCGCTCACGACGGCGTGTTCAACCTGGTCTGGCGGCGGACGATACAAGAAGGGACTCCCTCGGGTCCAAACACCCCGGAGTCCCAAACTCGGCCGACTGCACGCCCAAGGCGCACGCGCGGAGTTTATCCCATGCACCGGGCAAAGCAAGACAGGACTGGGCGCCGGTTGCATTGTCGCGCCGCCGGCATACTATAAGCGCGTGCAAGGGCGGCCAGTGGCCTGCGTTGCCGCCGGTCCCGGATTCGTATGAGTGAACTGATGCAACAGGAGATTGCGTGTCTGACCCATCACCTTGACGCGATTATTCGCGAACAAGCCGGCGCGACGGTCTTCCGCCACCTGGACCGGATTCGGCGCCACGCCCTGGCCCGGCGGGAGCAGGCCGGCGCCGCCGGATTCAGTGCCGCGCCGGCGTTGATCGGGCGCCTGACCGTGGCCGAAGCCTACCAGATCGCGCACGCGTTCAGCCTGTTTTTCCAGCTCGTCAACCTCTGCGAGGAGCGTGCCCGCATCCGTCACTTGCAAACCACGCCGGCGCCCGCGATGTCGCTCCGCAGCCTGTTCCGCGAACTCCGGCAGGCGGGGATCCCGGCCGCGAAGCTCCAACGCTGCCTGGACGAATTGGAAATCCAGCCCGTGCTCACGGCGCACCCCACCGAGGCCAAACGCCGGGCCACGCTCACGCAAATCTGGCGGCTCAACGAGCACTGGGACGATCCTGACGAAATCCTCGAGGCGCTCTGGCACACCGAGGAAGTGCGCGAACGCCGCGTCGGCCCGTTGCAGGAGGTCGAGAACGCCGTGTTCTACTTTGACCGCACCATTTTCGAGACGGTGGCGAACTTCTACGCCACGTTCGACGCAGAACTGGCGGCACACTACCCCGGCGTCCAGCGCCGCCGGCAGTTCCTGACCTTTGCCAGTTGGGTCGGCGGCGACCGCGACGGCAATCCGTTCGTCACCCCGGACGTCAGCCGCCAAACCCTTCAATGGCACGTCTGCACGGCTATGGATTTCTACGACCGCGAACACGCCCGGCTGGTCCAGGAAATCACCCATGCCAGCCCGCCGCCGCGGCACGCAACGCCGTCGGAACCGGTCGTGAATGGCATGGTGTTTCAACCGTATGAAGGCTTCCGCGCAAAGCTGGCGCAACTCCGCAGCCGGTTGCGCACCGGCCAGGCGAGCGCCGGCGAAATCACCGGCACGCTCACGGAAGTTCAACAGGGTTTGCTCAAACAAAAGGCCCACCGCACCGCCCGCGGGCGGCTGCAACGCCTGTTGACGCAGGTCCGGACCTTCGGCCTCCATCTGGCGGAACTCGATTTCCGCGACCACAGCGGCAAGCTGGACACCGCCGAGGCCGAGTTGCTCGACGAGTTCCGCGCCATCCGCGCCATTCAGCAGGAATACGGCCCGTCCGCCGTCCGCCGCTTCATCCTGAGCATGACGCGCAGCGCCCGCGATCTGCTCCGGCTGCGGGAGCTGGCCGCCCGCGCCGGCGTGCGCGACCTCGATTTCGTGCCGCTCTTCGAAACGATTCACGATCTGGAGAACGCCTCGAACATCCTCGCCGAATTGTGGGCCGACCCGCAATACCGCGCCCATCTCCGGCGGCGTGGCCGCGTGCAGGAAGTCATGGTGGGTTACTCGGACTCGAACAAGGACGGCGGTTATCTCGCGGCGAACTGGTTTCTTTACCGGGCGCAGGAGGAAATGGCCCGCGTCGCGGATGCCAGCGGCGTGAAGCTGCGGCTGTTCCACGGCAAGGGGGGAACCATTGACCGCGGCGGCGGGGCGAGCCACCGCAGCTTGCGCGCCCAGCCGCACGCCGCGCCCGGCGGCCGCATCCGCATCACCGAACAGGGCGAAGTTATTTCGCTCAAATATTCCAGCCCGGCCGTCGCCCAGCGCAATCTCGAACAGCTCACCTCCGCGGTCATGGCCGGACAATGCCTGCCCACGCCCGAGCCGGTGGCCGCGCAGCTTCGGCAATGGGAGTCCCACATGGACCGCCTCGCGCGGCTTTCTTTCGACGCCTACCAGCGCCTCGTTTATCACACGCCGGAGTTCACCGAGTATTTCTGGCAGGCCACGCCGATTGACCTTGTCGAGCACCTGCGGCTCGGCTCGCGACCGTCGCGCCGCCAGCAAACCGCCGACATCCGGCAGCTTCGCGCCATCCCGTGGGTCTTCGCCTGGACGCAATCCCGCCATCTGCTCTCCTCGTGGTATGGCGTGGGCCACGCGCTGGACGAATTCGAGCGGCAGGAAACCGGCGGCCTTGCCAGTCTCCGCGACATGCACCAGCACTGGCCGTTTTTCCGGACGCTGATTGACAACGCGGAACTCTCGCTGGCGAAGACCGACCTCGGCATCGCCGCGCAATACGCCGCGCTGGTTCACTCCCGATCCGTGCGCGAAACCGTCTTCGGCCTGATCCGGCAGGAATACGACCGCTCGGTCGCAGCGGTGTTGAAGATCGCCCGGCGCCGTGAACTGCTGGAGAACCAACCCGTCCTCGCCCAATCCATCCAGCGGCGCAATCCGTTCGTGGACCCGTTGAACCATCTGCAAATCCGCTTTCTCGCCCGCTGGCGCAAGGCGGGCGAAACGCACCGCACCGAAACGCTCCGCCGCCTGCTGGCGTTGACGGTTCACGGCATCGCCTTCGGCATGAAGAGCACGGGCTGAGCCAGGCGAGCAACCCCGCGACCGCGACATTCTCCGGCTTGCCGGATCGGCGGAACGCGCTAACGCCGCGGCGCCCCCTGGCCCGCGCCTTCGCGGTCCCGCTCGTTCTCAGGAATACGCTCCAGCAATTCGTAGTCCACCAGCGCATAGACGAGCCGCCCGTCCTGGCGCCGGAGCAACTGGCCGTTGGCGGTGAAGCGCACGATGATGTGGGCCGGCTTCATGTCCAGCACGCGGAAGCCCGCCTGCGCCAGCTCGCCCACGACCTCGTCCATCGTGCCGGCGAGAAAACTCGCGCGTGACTGGCTGTTCAACGCGAACTGGTCCGCGGCATCCTGCGCGTCCACGCCCCGGATCCACCCGTAAACCAGGAGATACGGGCGCTCGATGTCGAGCGCGATTTCGGGCAGGCGCAACTGCTTGGCGGCAATGCGGTAGGCGTGCCGTCCGGTCTGCCAGAGCGCCAGACGGTCCGGCGGGGAGTAGATCGCCAGCGGGCGTTTGGTCGGGATGCGCCGGCGTTGGGGGCCGAAGCGCGCGGCGCGCAACGCCATGACCTCCGCCACCTCCTCGAAAGGGCTGTTGAACTCCGCGTGCGTGTAGCAATCGCGGGTGACGGTGTCCACCGGCAGGTCCTCGCCGACGCGGTTGTAACGCACCAGCAATTCCAGGCTCCGGCCGTGAACCGGCTGGGTTTGTGTGTGGTAGATCGCGCTGGTGCCGCGCAAGCGCTGGCGGTGCGAGGCAAACCACGCGGAGGCCAGCCAATTGTCCGGGTGCAGATACGCCGCGAAGGGCAGGCCGAACCGGGTGAGGAACAGGTCGCCGCCTGACGCGGTCTGCGCGTGAAGATACTCCACGCCCTGGATCAAACGCGGGGTGAACGTCAGCGTCGGTTGCCCGACGCCGGCGTGATCCCCGGCTGGCGGTTGGACTTCCTCAATCATGGGGCCGGCCAATCTTCAGCAAGCATCATTTATTTGACTCCGCCGGATTTCGAGTCATTCGCCCACCAGGTAGATTGCCACCTGCCGGCGGTGCGAGACGAGCCGGTGTTCCCACACGTAAATCCCCTGCCAGGTGCCGAGCGCAAGGTCGCCGTCCATGACCGGCACGTTGAGCGAGGTCGCCGTCAACGCGGCGCGGACGTGGGCCGGCATGTCGTCGTCACCCTCGGACGTATGGCAAAACAGCGCGTCGCCCTCCGGGACCAGCCGGGCGAAAAACCGCTCCAGGTCGCGGCGCACCTCGGGGTCCGCATTTTCCTGGACGAGCAGTGACGCGGACGTGTGGCGGATCTGGAGCGTGAGCAGGCCGGCGCGGCAGCCGGCGCGGCGCACGAAGGCGACAGCCTCGCCGGTGATTTCATACAGGCCGCGCCCGCGCGTGGGCACCGTGAAGATGGTCGTGTGCTGGGCGAGCATGGCCGGCGGGCGCGCCGTGGCTCAGGGCTGCTTGCCGTCGCTGAAGAGCAGTTTCTCCAGCTCGGGCTGTTTCGGCTGGCCGGCGGCGATGGCCCGTTGATAGTGCCAGCGCGCCAGGGCGAGGAACGGCGGTTTCTGCGTGGCGTAGATGACCGCGAGGTTGTTTTGCGCCTCGGCGTAATCCGGCCGCAGCGTCACCGCCCGGCGCAGCGCGGCCTCGGCCGGGCCGCGGAGGCCTTTTTCGCTGAGCGTGATGCCGAGGTAATTTTGGGCAACGGCGTTGTCGGGATTGATTTTGACGGAGCGGCTGAGCGTGTCGAGGGCGTCGTCGTAGCGCTTTTGCTTGAAGCGCAGCAGCCCCATGAGGGCCAGCGCATTGGCATTGTCCGGATCCTGTGCCAGGGAACGTTTGAGACTGGCCTCGCCAGCGTCGAGGTGGTCCTCCTCGATCTGGGTGGCCGCGAGATCGTTCAACATGCCCACGTTCGTCTCGTCCAGTTTGAGGGCTTGCACGTATTTGGACTCGGCCGCGGCATACTGGTGATTGGCAAACTCGCGCTGCGCCTCGGCCACGAGCGGCACGGCGTCGGACGGGATTTCGCGCGCCGGCTTCGTGGCCGCGAACACGGGCGCGGGCTGGGTGACGGAGGCGGTTTGTTTGAACAGCGTCATTTCCTCCGGGGTGTAGGGAACCTTCTGGGATTCGTAAGCAGCAAGGCGGGCACGGAGAATCGTGACTTCCTCGGCCAACTGGCCGCCTTGCGCGAGTTCCCGGCGTTCGTGGCGGCTGTCGAGTTCGCGATTCAGCGTATTGACGCGTTTGCGCAGTTCGTCGCGTTCGGCCTCAAGCTCCTTGATCTGGCGCTTGGCTTCGGCCTTGGTGGCCCTGGTGCTCACGGGCGGTTTGGTTTCTACGGGCGCCGGCGCCGCGGCGGCGGCGGACGCGGGTTGCCTGGCGAGTTCATCGAGCCGTTTCTGTAACGCGGCCTTTTCGGCCTGGAGCACGTTGTTCTTCGACTGCTCGGCGGCGAGGGTCTGCTTCACTTCGGCGAGCTGGGTGTTGGCGGCGGCAAGCGCCGCGGTGTCGGCGGACTGCTTGACCGGGGCCGGCGCCGCGGTGTGACTCGACGTGGCAAGTTTCACATTGGCGTCTTTGAGCTGCTGCTCGAGCGACGTCTTTTCCTGGGTCAGCGTGGAAACGGTGGCCGACTGTTTGGCGAGCGCCTGGTTGGCGTCCTTGAGCGCGCGCTGGGTGTCGGCGAGGGCCTTTGATTCCGTGGCGCTGGCGGAGGATTTCTCGCGTTTCTGGAGGCGGGCCTCGAGCTTCTGCTTGTCGCGCGTCAAGGCCGCCAGTTGGGCCGATTGGCGGGCCAGATCGTCGTTGGCCTTCTTCAGCGACTGGCGGGCAGCCGCAAGGGCGGCGGGATCGGCGGCCTGGGCCAGTTTCGCTTCCTGCGCGGTGACGTTGGCGCGGAGCGTGTCGTTTTCCTGCTGCAACTGTTTGACGTGATCCTCGGCTTTCGCGAGTTCCCGCGGATCCACGGTGGCGGGCTGGACCGCGAGCGCCTCGCGCAGTTTGGCCTCCAGCAGGGCGCGGTCCTGGCGCAGGCCGGTGATTTCCCGGTTCAGCGCGACGATGCGCTGATCACGCTCATCCGGGGAGGTGGCCGGCGCGGCGGGGGCGGCGTTTGTCGCGGCCGGCAGGCGGGCGGCGGCGGGGCCGAGCTTGTCCGCGAGGTATTGCCGGCGGTAGGTGATGATGGTGGGATTCCAGTAGGGAAATTCGCGGGCAAGTTTTTCCAGCGCGGCCTGGGCCTGGAGATATTTCTCCTGCGCCGCGAGCTTCTGGCCGCCGTCGCTGAGAGTGTCTCCCGCCTGGATGAGGTTGTAAACGAGGACGAATTCGTCGTCCGGTCCCGCGGTGGCGAGCCAACCGCCGAACAGCAGCGCCAGGGCGAAGCTCAGAATGCCGACACGTTTCATGGCGGAATAGTAGTCGGCGGCCGGCGAGTTTGGCAATGTTTCCCGTCAGCAGACGGCGCCAGGGGTTCATCCGAACGGCACGGGCGGATGATTGACACGATTTTAGCGGAGATGATAGCTTCGCGGCCGGTTGGTCAAGCGCCATGAACTCGTTCTTAAGCCAACACGTGCTGGTGCTCAACCGGCTCTGGCAGGCGGTCAACGTCTGCACGGTCCGCCGGGCGCTGGCGTTGCTGTTCGAAGGCCACGCCCAAGTGGTGCTGGATGGCGCCGACGGCTCGTTCCGCACGTTCAGCTTCTCCGAGTGGCGGCACTTCTCGCAGCAACAGCCCGGTCACGAAAGCATCAACACCGTGGCCTTCCGCATCCGGGTGCCACGCGTCATTTTGCTGCTGCTGTTCGACCGCGTGCCGCGGAAGGAGGTCACGTTCACGCGGCACAACATTTTCGAGCGCGACAAGAACACCTGCCAGTATTGCGGCCGCGTGTTTGACCGGAAGGATTTGAACCTCGACCACGTCATCCCGCGGGACCGCGGCGGGCCGACGACGTGGGAGAACATTGTCTGCTCCTGCATCGTCTGCAACACGCGCAAGGCCAACTGCACGCCGCAGGAGGCCGGGATGCACCTCATCCGCAAACCGAAGAAGCCCAAGTGGCGGCCGTTTGTGCAGATCAACCTCGACCTGCCCTACCACGACAGTTGGAAGCATTTCCTCGACCTCGCCTACTGGAACGTGGAACTGGGCGAGGAACCGGGCTGAGCCGCACCGGCGTTCAATTCTTCGCGGTGGCCGATTTCGCGGCTTCGATCAGTTCCCAGAACTGCGGGTTTTCCTGAAGCGCCTCGTCCTCGCCCATCGGCAGGCTGGAGCGGAATTGAAAATCCTTCAGCGTGTTGCGGCTCAGGATGCGGTGGACCACCACGCCCAGCTCGTGCCGCTCGAAATAGACGCGGTAATCGCCAATGCGGAAGCGATGCAGCATCCGGCCCTCGCGCCGGAGTTTGCCGAAGCGTTCGAGGTCGGTGCTCATCACCTCCTGCGGCAGGCCGCGGAACTGGCCCAGGATTTCCAGTTGCAGTTCCCGTGGCATCCGCGCCAGCTCGGCGGCGCTGGTGGGGTTGAAAATGATTTGAAAGAGTCGCATCGCGTTGCGTGGCGCCGCCGCTTCCGTTTCTGGCTGACGGCCGGCGCCGACCGGGAGCCGTCTAACAGGCCGCTCTCGCGGCGTCAAGCCGGCGGTCCAACACGCGGCGGCGGGCTTACGGGTTCAGTTGGGCTTCCTGGACCCAGTTGACTGTCCAGGTGACTTCCAGGTGCGGCTTGTTGTCATTGTTCCATCGCGACCGCCAGTCCAGATTCGCCGGGTCAATGACGTTCTTGCGAATGGCCATCTCGGCATGGCCGTCGGCACACATGATGTCGGTCCGGCGGTTGTGGCGGTTGGAAGGCCATTGGTCGGGCGAGGTGGCATCCAGGTTCGCTTCCCAGGAATAGCCCGTCTTTTGCGCCTGTGTGTCCGCCAGCATGATCATCTGGCTGGGCGCCACCACCATGCTGTCCGTCACCAGGCCTTGATACCAGCCGCCGTCAATGTCGCCGCCCAGGCCGAGTTGCGGCTTGTAGGCGAGGTTTAACCCCCAGTCGTTATAACCGTAGGAAAAGCGAGAAAGACTGGTGATGCCCCACGGATCGTACCCGCCGAACGGGGACTGCCCGCCGAGCGTCTTGTTCACGTTGGTGTCCCACGCCGCGCTCGGAATTGCCGCCGGGCAGTAAAACACCGCCCGGTTGGTGCCCATCTGCTGGAAAAGCCGGACCGGCCAGACGTAGTAATAGTTGCCCAGGATCGAACCGCTGCCGGGGTAGGCCCGGTTGTCCCCCACGTACATGATGGTGGCCAGACCGATCTGGTGGAGATTGTTGATGCAGGCGGTTTGCTTGGCCTTCGCCTTCGCCTTGGCCAAGGCCGGCAACAACATCGCGGCGAGGATGGCGATGATGGCAATGACCACCAGCAGTTCGATCAACGTGAAAGCGCCGCGGCTGCCGGGCCGGGCATGACGCGGGACATGCGTCGTGCTTCTTGATTTCATCACAATCTTGTCTGTTGGCATAATCGTTTTTACGCCCGGCCGGCGGGGCTGTCAAGTTGCGGGCCGGGGCGTTCACGGATCCGGCAGACCCGCCCCGATTTGCATGCCGCCCTGGCCGGTCGTGTCGGCCGTGGGGAACCCAAAACGCCTGCTGCGCCCGAGGTTTGTGGCGGCTTGGGCGTTCATGGTTTCTATGTGCAGATCGGAAAACGGCGGGTGCCCGCGGCCGTTGTGGCGGGTGGAAAGCGCATGGGCCTCCTCAACGCCGGCTCCACCAGGGTGTCAAGCCGCCTGCGGCGCGCGTGCGGCGCTCAGCTTTGCTGCCGGAACTGCGGACGTGACAGACGGACGCTCACTGCTTAGGTTCGCGGGGTTGCACTAAAACCAAGGCCTGTCATGAAGCGAATCACTCGTCGCAAATTTGCCCGCATCGGCGCCGCGGCCGTCGCCACGCCGTTGATCATCCCCAGCCGCCTGTTGGGCGCTGGCGCCCCCAGCAACTTGATCACCGTCGGTTTCATCGGCACCGGGGATCACGGCACCTCATGGAATCTCCGCCGGTATCTCGAACTCAAGGACATGGCCCGTGTGCTCGTCGTCTGTGACGTGGACAGCCAGCGGATGCGCCACGCCAAGGACATCGTGGACGAGCAATACCTGAACAAGGATTGCGCGATGACCAAGGACTTTCGCGAGGTCATCGCCCGCAAGGACATTGACGCGGTGATGATCTCGACGCCCGACCACTGGCACACGCTGATCAGCGTGATGGCCGCCCGCGCGGGCAAGGATGTCCAGTGCGAAAAACCGACGCTGACCATCGGCGAGGGCAAGGTCCTGATCCAAACCATTCGTCAGCACGAACGCGTGTTTCAGACCAGCACCGAAGACCGGTCGGTGCCGGTGTATCACCGCATGGCCGAGTTGGTGCGCAACGGCCGCATCGGCAAGTTGCAGCGCATCGAGGTGATTTTGCCCAAGCAGCCGAACGTGCCGGGCGACCCCACGCCGCAGCCGGTGCCGCCGGATTTCGATTACGACCTGTGGCTGGGGCCGGCGCCGTTCGCGCCTTACACGAAGGACCGGATTTTTTTCAATTTCCGGTGGATCTGGGATTATTCCGGCGGAATCATCTGCGACTGGGGCGCGCACCTGTTCGACACCGCGCAATGGGGCAACAACACCGAACGCAGCGGTCCGGTCGAGATCGAAGGGACCGGCACGTTTTGGAACGGCGGCCTCTACAACACGGTGAAGGATTACGACGTGACCTACCGCTACGCGAACGGCGTGGTCATGACCTGCAAGCCGGGCAACCCGAGCATCAAGTTCATTGGCACCGACGGCTGGGTGGGCAACACCGGCTGGCGCGGCGATCTGCAGGCCAGTTCGGACGCGATCAAGAATTCCAGCATCGGGCCAGAGGAAATCCACCTTTACACAAACCCGCAGGGCGAGCACCACGACTTCCTGCTCTGCATGAAGAGCAGGAAAGACCCGTATTTCCCGGTGGACATCGGCCACCGCGTCTCGACCGTGTGCCACCTGGGTAACCTCGCCATCAAACTTGGCCGCAAGTTGAAATGGGATCCGGTGAAGGAAGAATTCCCTGGCGACGCCGAGGCCAACGCGATGTGCCAAATCCGCCCGATGCGGGCACCGTGGAAATTAACCTGAGCGAACCGCAACCAAGCGACGCTCGCGCCCTGTTCGCCGGCTGAAGGCGTTGTTGCACCTCAATTCGCCGGATCGAGGAACGCCGGCGTTCCCGTGTCGCCGGCTGGCTTGGCGCCTTCCTGCAAGTCCGGCCGGCCGTCGTGGTCGCCGTCCAGTTTCGTCAAATCGAGAAAGACAAACGGCCGCTGGTAAGCCTCTTTCTTGCCGCCCGCGTAGGACACCCACAGCCGCAGCCCCGTGGCGTCGAAAATGGCGTCCAGCACGTTGCCGCCGTGGATGGGAATCGAGCACGCCAGCTTCATCATCTTTTCGCCGTCGAGCTGGCCGTATTCGGCCTTCAAGGTGGGAAACGCGCCGCGGCCCTCGTCGTTGTAAACCACGTCCGCCAGCACGTTTGGCGCGAATTCGTCCGTCGGGTCGTTGTCGCGCCAGATGCGGACGCGGTTCGCCGCCGGCTCCGGACTGTGGGCGCGGATTTTGACTGCGCGGTGTTCGACCTGGCCGTCGCCGAACACGAAATGATAGCGTTTCGTCATCGGCACTCCCTTGAAGATGGCCAGCGCGTCCGACAGGCTGGAGGAATCGTAAAGCACCGTGCGGAACCACGTCGTGAAATGCGGCGCCTGGAGGACGTAGGGCATTTCGCGCTGCGGCGAGTCGCCCATTTCGGACAGCGCCACACCGGCGGCGCTCATGCCACAGTTCGCGCCGATCACGCCGGCAAACGTCGGCAGCACGTGCGCGTGACCGCGCAGCGGCAGATACACCACCAACGCCGGAAACTCGTGCGCGCCGGCCTCAAGATCCCAGTCCAGATCGCGCGTCTGATAAAGATGGCCGTCGGCCGTGGCCTTGCCCCAGGCGGCGATGCTGCTGCAGGAGTAAGGCATGAGCAACGGCAGGCAATGGACGTGTTGCAGCGCGCGCACCGGCAGGCCGGAGCCGTCGGCCAGCCCCACGAGTTCCTGGGCGAACCGGTTGTCCGTGTAGGCTGCGGTCGTGGCCCACACGCGGTCAAGTTGATCGTCGGAAAGCTGGAGCCGTTGCTGAAATCCAGCCAGCGCGGCTGGAATGTAGCGCTGGATTTCCGCCTGCATCAGGTGCCCCAGATGCCAGCCCATCTGATAAGGCGTGCCGCCGACCACGACCACTGGCACGCGCGTTTCGCCATTGGTCAGCACGAAGCGGTAACCGCCGCCGCCCACGTCGCGATTTTCGGAAAGTGTTGGCCCGGCCGACAGCGCGGCCGGGGCGGCAATGGCCGTCTCCTTCTCCGATGACGCGGCAAACGAACCGCTGCTGGCACAAGCAAACGCCAGCAAAAGGATCCAATAGTTCGGCGTATTCATGGGCGCATTGTGACTTATCCACCGTCGCACGGCAATGATAAACCCCCGGCGTTGAGGTTTTGAGCCTCAGCGTTCAGACCCCGAAAGCCCAGCCGTGAAGCAAATAACCTCAGCCTTGAGGTTGGAGAACCTCAATCGTGACCCCGCGAACCTCAACGGTGAAGCTTGAAACCTCACCCGTGAGGTTCCAGACATCAACCTTGCAGCTCCGAACCTCACGGTTGAGGCTCTGAACTCCAACCTTGAAGTTCTGAACCTCAACTCAGA
Organism: bacterium; assembly: GCA_021780105.1. Taxonomy (GTDB): domain Bacteria; phylum Verrucomicrobiota; class Verrucomicrobiia; order Limisphaerales; family J093; genus JAJXZJ01. Next base: position 215 of record JAJXZJ010000041.1, on the reverse strand, counting down.
CAGTTCCAAACAAAACGCCGACAGTGCTTTGCTGATAACATGCGCCATTCTGACACTTAGGACGCATTTCCAGCCTTCTTCCTTTGCCAGCGTCGCGGTTTACCTGGTCGCCGGCGAGCGCGAACCGCTGAATGGGAGCCACCTGAAGCCGGTGTCAAAGGTGCGGATTACGTCCTTCCCGAAAATAATGTCCATCTGGAAAAAGGCTCAACGGA
>JAJXZJ010000013.1 GCA_021780105.1 bacterium | reverse complement strand
CATGGTTTTGGTTGTTCCGCGCTGGCGTGCGCAGGGAGGGGCGTAGCCCCGACCGGAGCGCGCCAGCGCGCGGCGAATACCGCCGGCGCCAGATATTCCAGCGACGAATGCGGCCTCGCTTCGTTGTCATCCCGCCGCCACCCGGCGGTCAGGACTTCCGCCTCCAACAGGGAGGCAAATGCTTCGCGGTTCAAATGTTCGTCCCGCAACCGGCTGTTGAACGATTCCACAGACGCGTTCTCCCACGGACTGCCCGGCGCGATATACAGCGGCCCCACCGCGTGCGCCTTCAGCCAGGCCTGCACCGCCCGGGCCACAAACTCCGGCCCGTTGTCGCTCCGCAGATGCGCCGGGGCACCCCGAAGGGCGATCAATCCCGCCAGCACCGCAATCACGTCCTGGGCCCGGAAACTCCGCCGCACGGCCAGCGCCAGACATTCCCGCGTGAACTCATCCACCACGCACAGCAACTTCAACCGCCGCCCGTCGCTCGTCTGATCGCTCACAAAATCGTAGCTCCACACTTCGTTGGGCCGGGTGGCCACCCGCCGCTGGCTGCCGTGCTCGCTCGTGCCCAAACGCCGCTTCTTGCATTGTTTGCGCGGCACTTTCAGCCCTTCCTCCCGCCAGAGCCGTTGCACCCGTTTGGGGTTCACGCGCAGCCCTTCCTGACGCAATTGGCCGCAGGCCGTCCGATACCCGGCACGCGGGCGCTGCCGGCTCAACTCGTTCAACCGCTCGCGCAAACGATCTTCCTCCGCGTCCGGCTGGGGCGTGTGCCGCTGGGTGGCGCGCGGCTGGCCCACCACGTTGCAGGCCCGGCGCTGGCTCAGCTCCAGTTCGCACTGGAGATGTCCCACCGCCTCGCGTTTCCGCGCCGGGCCTACCATTTTCCCTCCAGCAACTCCTTGAGCGCCACCTTGTCCAGCGACAGGTCGGCCACCAGCTTCTTGAGCCTGGCGTTCTCCTCCTTCAAGGCTTTGAGTTCCTTCACGGTGTTCACGTCGGCGCCGCCGTATTGCGCCTGCCAGCGGTGATACGTCGCCGGGCTGATCGCCAGGCTCTTGCAGACTTCTTCGATCGTTTTGCCCCCAGCCAGCTCCGTGGCCGCTTGATGGAGCTTCGTCACGATTTGTTCGGGACTGTGTCTTGTTCGTTTCATCGGTTGTCCGTGTTCCTGACGGCGCTCCGCGCCGCCGCAACGCTCATAACTCCTGGCTCAATTTTAGGGGAGCGTTCCACATCTGCGAACGTGAACGGCTCCATGCCCCCGCCATGGTAATTAAACGGAAGACGAATCCTCCCGTAACGAAAACCCACGAGAGAAGGTTTCAGTGTCGCATGGCCTTCGGCGATAACGACAATTCAGTGTTGTCCGACGGGCCGTGTCTTGAACTCCCAAATTGAGTCTGGCCAGGCTTTAATTTCTCCTTCAACTTCCGAACAAAACCACACATGAAGAAACAATTTGCCTCCATTTCCCCGCTGCGGGCAGATATCATGCCGGGCATCCTTCACGGCGTGCTCGGCTTGATCCACCGAGAAGACCCAACTCATGAGCCAGAAGAAGACGCTGGAGGAGCAGAACCGAACCTTGAGCAACGGTCGCGCCTATTGGCTCGAACCGTTTGAAAAGTGGATAAAGACCGCGCAAAACGCGGGTGAAATCGCGGTTTTGGGTTCTCCGCAGGAGAAGAAGGGGTTGGCCTCAGAAATCTTCAGCTCGAACCTGGCGCTCTACGGCAGAAAAGCCCGTGCTTCCGCCCTCAAACCGTGGTCGCTCCTCGCCCAAAACGCGTCAAGTGGTGGAATGGTGGGCGATGCAGGATTCGAACCTGCGACCCGCTCCGTGTAAAGGAGACGCGCTAGCCGCTGCGCCAATCGCCCACTGCTGATCGAGAACCGCTGGGATCCAGCTTAAGCCGGCCCTCTTGTCGGCGGCAAGCCGGTTCGGAAAGGTGCGAGGGCCGCGGGTGGACTCGGTACCAAACGGAGTCGGGCCGGATTGGTGATTCCGCGTCGTTCTCCGCGCCGCTTGCCGGCCGGCGGCGGCGATGATTCACTCGCCGCATGGCGTTGCCCTACAAAATTTCCACGTTGCTTTACTGCTTCGACGACCGCGGTCGCGTGCTGCTCATGGAGCGAGCCAAGGAACCGAATTTAGGCCAGTGGAGTCCCTGTGGGGGCAAGCTGCAAACCGCCACCGGCGAATCGCCCTGGGCGTGCGCCTGTCGTGAAGCGGCCGAGGAAACCGGCCTGGCGCTGCGGGCCGCCGACCTGCACCTCGCCGGCATCATCAGCGAGCATGGCTATGAAGGAAAGGCGCACTGGTTGATGTTCTTGTTCGAGGTGAAACCGCAGCTGCGCGAACTGCCGCCGCCGAGCCGCGAAGGCCGGTTCGCGTTCTTCACGCCGGAGGAAATGGCTGTCCTGAACCTGCCGCAGACCGATCGCGAAATGATCTGGCCGCAGTTCTGGCGGCACCGCGGCGGATTTTTTGCCGCCCACTGCCGCACGCACCCGGACGGCCACAACGACTGGACTTTGGAGCAGGCTGACGAGGAACCCAACACGGCCGCGGAAACCACGTCCTCCGCGCCAGCCCCAACGGTGGAACGCGACGGCGTCACGCTGCCGGCGCCGTTGATAGACCTGCACAGTGACGATTACTTCATGGGCGAGGCGCTGCGGCTGGCGCGGCGGGCCGAGGCTGCGGAGGAAGTGCCGGTCGGCGCGGTAATCGTGCGGGAAGGCCGGATCATCGCCCGTGCATTTAACCAGGTGGAACTGTTAAACGACGCCACGGCGCACGCGGAAATGCTGGCCCTGACCCAGGCGCAGGAGACGGTAGGCGACTGGCGCCTGAACGATTGCACGCTGTTTGTCACCAAGGAACCTTGCCCGATGTGCGCCGGGGCGCTGGTTCACACCCGCGTCGGCCGCGTTGTTTTCGGCGCCAGCGACCCCAAGGCCGGCGCTGCGGGCGGGGCGATGAACCTGCTCCAGTTTCCCACGCTGAACCACCGTTGCGCCATTACGGCCGGCGTGCGGGCGGAGGAGGCGCGGGCGTTGCTGCGCGGCTTTTTTGCGGCGCAACGGGGAAAAGGCACCGTCGGGAGCGACGGTTGAGCGCCACGGCGGGCGTTCAGCTTACCGCGACCACCGACACGCGTTCGTTCCGGGCATTGCGCGCAATACCCTGCGCCCGCGGGTCGAGCACGGCCTGGCCGTCCACGAGGAACTGGTATTGGTGATGTCCGTGGTGCAGCGACAACTGCGTCGTCCACGTGCCGTCGGGCTGGCGGCGCATCGGGTTGGCGGCGGGCTGCCAGTCGTTGAAGTCGCCGATGACGGAAACCGCCTGGGCGCCAGGCGCCGCAAAGTAAAAGTTCACGGGCTTCTGCATCCGCTTCGCGGAATAACGCTGCAGCGCACTGCGAGTTTGCAAACCGGTCAATGTCATGTCGAAAGCTGCTTCCCTTTGGCGCCGCAACCCAATGAAACCCGCCGTCACGACGCACGCATACACCCCAAAAAGAGCAAAACTCGTGCCGGGGTGCAAGCGGCTTTCCCCTTGGCGCGCGAGATTTTTCGGTTGCGTTCCGCGCGTGGCCAGCCCGCCCACAGGCGCTTGCCAGCGGCCGGCTGCGGCTCTTTACTGTCTCCGGATGCCCGTCACCGACCACATCCGCAGCAAGCTCGGCACCGTGCCGCACCGGCCCGGCGTCTATCTGATGAAGGACCGGTTTGGCACGGTCATCTACGTCGGCAAGGCACGCGACCTGCGCCGGCGCGTCAGCCAGTATTTTCATCCCTCGCGCCGGCTGGGTTGGGACCTCAAGTTCAACGCCCTCGTGGATGCCATCCACGACTTCGACGTCCACGTCGTCCGGAGCGAACCGGAGGCGCTGCTGCTGGAAGGCCGCTTGATCAAGGAATTTCACCCGCGCTACAACGTCAGTTTCCGCGACGACAAGCAGTTTCTCCTGCTCAAGATCAACCTGAACGATCCAATCCCGCGCTTCACGCTCACCCGCCTGCAACCCGACGACGGCGCGCGCTACTTCGGCCCGTTTGCAAACTCCGGGGCGGTGCGGCGCACGCTCGCGCTGGTGCGGCACAAGTTCAACCTCCGCGGCTGCCGTCCGCTCACGCCCGCTGAGGAGGACTACAAACACTGTCTCTACGCGCATCTCCGCGTCTGCACGGCGCCGTGCATCGGCAATGTCACCCGCGAACAATACCTCATGCAGGTGACCGCCGCGTGCGATTTCCTCGCGGGCCAGTGCGATGAAATGGCGGCGGAACTGGAGGCGCAAATGAAAAAGGCCGCCGCGGCGCTGGAGTTCGAGAAAGCCGCGCAGATTCGCGACCTGCTGGCCGACATCAAGCGCACCACGCAGAAAACCGAGAAGTTCGAACGCATTCCCTACAAACTGCCGGTTTCGCTGAACCCGGAAGCCGAACTGCGCGCGCTCGGCGACGCGCTCGGCCTGCCGCGCGAGCCGGACCGCATCGAGGGTTTCGACATCTCCAACATCAGCGGCACGTTCAAGGTGTCGTCGCTGGTCAGCTTCTGGCGCGGCCGCCCGGACCGGACAAACTACCGGCGCTTCAAAATCAAATCCGTCGCCGGCCAGGACGACTTCGCCTGCATGGCGGAAACCATCCGCCGGCGCTATTCCCGGCTGCTCCGCGAGGCGAAACTGCATCATCCGACAACGCGAACCGACGACGACGGTGAAGCCATTCCTGCCGACCTGCAACGCGCCGCCGACGATGTTGCTGCGGCGTTTCACGACCGTCCGCCAAAGCACGACCAGGACGCCGCGGCGGCGCGGTTGAATCCGCCGCCGGTCATCGCGGAAGACACCGCGGGCCTGCCGGCGAGCGGGGAACTGGCTGCCCCGTGGGTGCCGAAACCGCCCGCCGGCGCACGGCTGCCGGATTTGATCGTGATTGACGGCGGCCGCGGCCAGCTCAACGCCGCTTGCTCTGAACTTGCCGCCCTGGGCCTCGGCAGCGTTCCCATCATCGGTTTGGCGAAGGCATTCGAGGAAATCTGGCGGCCGGGCGCGAGTGAGCCGCTGCGGCTGGGCCTCGATCATCCAGCCATCAAACTCCTCCAGCGCGTGCGCGACGAATCGCACCGCGTGGCCAACAGCTACAATGCGCAACTCCGGCTGCGGAAAATCTCCGAGAGCATTCTCGATGAGTTCCCCGGCGTCGGCGAGCAACGCAAGGCGGCGCTGTTGAAGAAATTCGGCTCCGTCCACCGGCTGCGGCTCGCAACGGTGGAGCAAATCGCCGCGGTTTCCGGATTTGGCGGCGAAACCGCGGCCCGGCTCAAGGCGTTTCTCGAAGCGCGCACCCTGACCAAACCGGCCGGCGAACCCTGACCGAATCGCCCGCGCTCCTCTGCCTGCCCTGCCCTGCCCGCGTGCCCGCTACAGGCTCCAGCCGCTCCGGTAGTGGTGCTGGATGAACTGATCCGCGGCCGCGTCGTTGGTGGCGCGCAGTTGGGCGGCATCCCATTCGAGCTTCCGGCCGGCGCGGTACGCCACGTTGCCGAGCAGGGCCGTCTCGGTCAGCGCACCGGAATAGTCGAAGTTGCAGGTCGTCGGCCCGCCGGTCTTGATCGCCTCGACCCATTCCTTGTGGTGGCCGATGGAATCCGGGATAAACGGTGTCGGCGGTTTGAAGCCGGCAAAATCCTTTTCCGGCAGCAACTGCCGGCGCGTGTAATCCGCCAGCAGATTGCCTTTTTCGCCGACGAACATCACGCCGCTCTTGAAATACGTCCGCTGGTCCTCGTCGAGCATCGCCGGTTGTTTGCCGCCGTGATACCAGGTGAGCATGACCGGCGGCAGCGCGGCCCCCGCCTTTTGCCGGGCTGGATGCTGGTAGCGCACGATCAGCCACGGCGGCGTGGTTTCGGCGTTCACGGGCGGACCGTCCACCGGCTCGACAGACACCGGCTCGCGCAGGTCGAGCGCCCAGTGCGGCAGGTCCATGAAGTGGCAGCCGAAATCCGCGAGCGTGCCGCCGCCAAAAGCCCACCAGTTGCGCCATTTGAATGGCGCGTATTCCGGGCTGTAAGACCGCGGCTGAACCGGCCCGAGCCACAAATCCCAGTGCAGCCCCGCCGGCACGGGCGGCCGGGCCGTCGGCGGGACCACGTTGCCGTAAACGGCGCTGGACCACACGTGAACCTCACGCACGGGGCCGATGGCGCCGGTCTGAATCAGCTCCACCACGCGCCGGTAGTTGCTGCCGGCGTGAATCTGCGTGCCAAGCTGCGTCACACAATGGTGCTGCTTCGCCAGTTCGCGGACGACGCGGCACTCGGACACCGTGTGCGTGAGCGGTTTCTCGCAATAGACATGCCAGCCCCGGCGCAACGCCGCGGCCGTCGCCACCGCGTGCGTGTGGTCGGGCGTGGCCACGACCACGGCTTCCAAATCCTTTCGATCCATCATCCGGCGGAAATCGTTGTAGGTTTCCGCACCGGGGTGATTCTGTTTCGCCTGGCCCAGCAAGGTGTCGTCCACGTCACACAACGCGGCGACGTTGACACTGCCGGTTTGCTTGGCGACTTCGGACAAGTCCTCGGCGGCGCGATTGGCGACGCCGACGAAGCCGATGTTGATCTTGCCGTTGGCAGAACCGTGAACGCGGCTCAGGAACGGCGCGGCCAGCCACAGGCCACCGCTGGCGAGCGTGGTGCGGCGGAGGAATTGACGACGAGACAGGGCAGTTTTCATTTGCCCGTCAGTGAAGAAACCCCGAGCCGCGTTGTCCAGCAGAAAGTCTGAGTCACATCCCCGGTGGCGATCTCAAAGCCGTCACTTCGACAAGACGAACGTCTTCGTGTTCCAGTATTTGGGGCATGTTTCGCGTGTTTGGCGGGAAACCAATTTCCCCACCACGGGACGACACGCGTCACACGAGACTGTTTCACCACAAAGCCAACATGGATGCGGATGCCAAAGCGGGGAGGTCGTGCCCCCGTACGTGCGCCCGGTTGAACCGCTGTTGAGCGCGTGCGAGCCGATGAAATCGGTTTGCCACGATGGCACCGTGAAACCGCCGCCGCCCTCAATGGCCGCCGGACATTTTCGTGCCGTTGAGCGATGCGGCGCCGCTGAACTTCGGCCAGTTGAAACCGTAGAACGCGACAAAGGCGAAGCACGCCAGTGGCACGATGAAGCCGCGCGACATGTCGTACTTGTCCGCCACGAAACCCATCAGTTTCGGCAGGATGGCGCCGCCCATGATGGCCATGACGATGAAAGCGGAGGCTTTTTTCGCCCGCGCGCCCAGGCCGAAGATGCCCAGCGCGAAGATGGTCGGGAACATGATGGACATGAAGAAATAGCTCAGGAAGACGCAGATCACGGAGAGCCAGCCAAGCTTCAGGAACACCAGGAAGCACATGAGCACGTTCATGAGGCCGTAGAGGCCGAGCACCTTGTGGGCGGAGAATTTTCTCAGGATGACGGCGCCACTGAAACGGCCGATGAGGAAGCAGAGGAAACCGAGCGAGGCGAGATTGGCAGCGCCTTTGTCGCTGAGGATGGTGGCGCCGGACTTGCCGGTTTCAAACCAGCTTTTGAGCAGGTCGGAAGTCACGGAGGCGGGAATCGCCGGCGTCTCGGAGGTCATGTAGTTGATGAAAAAGCTGAAGATGCCGGCCTGCGCGGCGACGTAGAGGAACTGCGCGGCGACGGCCAGCGCGAAGTGTGGATGCTTCCAGATGGAGTGCGACGCGTCCGGCGTGGAGTCGTCGAGATGGTAATCGTCCTCGGTCTTGATGTCCGGGATGTAGGCAAAATAGAAGACGACCGCGAGGACGCAGACGACGATCGCCACGGTCAGGTAAGGAATGTAGAGCGTCTCGTTGCCGGTGCTGTGGCCGGCGGCGTCCTTGCCGTAAAAAAACATGCCGCCAATGATCGGTCCAAAGATCCAGCCGATGCCGTTGCAGGATTGGGCAAGGTTGATGCGGGTGGCCGCGTAGCGCGTGGGGCCGAGCACGGTGGTGTAGGGATTGGCGATGGTTTCCAGGAACGTCAGGCCGGCGGCGATGGCGCAAACCCCGGCGAGATAGCCGACAAACGCGGTTTGCGGCGACACCGTGCCGGCCTTGGCCAGCGCGTTGATGTGCGTGGCCGGGACAAACCAGAAGCCGCCCGCCGCCACCAGCAACAGGCCCATGATGATGCCGCCCTTGTAGCCGAGCTTGCTCGCGAGCACGCCGGCGGGCATCGCCATGAGGAAATAGCCAAGGTAGTGGGCGAATTGCACCCAGGCGGACTGGGCCTTGTTCAGGCCCAGCTCGGTTTGAAAGTGTTTGTCCATCACGTCAATCATCCCGTTGCAGACGCCCCAGAGGAGGAACAGCGAACTGACGAGGATGAAGGTGAACATCAGGTTCTTCCCGTCATCCGTGACGAACATGCTTTTTTTCTCGGTACTCATGGTAAAGCCAATGGATCGGGTGAAGCAAACCGCCGGTGGGCGCGGGCCACGAACATCAATCGTCCGTGACCGGTGCCCAGGGAAACCTGCGGCCGCGGACGACGACGACCGCCGCATTTGCCGGCGGTGCCACGCTCCAATGCGCGAACGCGTTGGTCACAGCAGTTTGAAGGAGCCGGCGATTCATTCAATGCGTGCGGCGCTTGGTAGCGAAGCACGGAGGTCACGTCAAGCATTCCTTCCGCCGGCGCCGCGCCGCCGGGTGCGGCCTACTGGATGTATTCGACCTGAATTTTCGTCGGGTCGCTGACACCGATTTCCACGGCCGAGGCGTTCTGGTAAAGCGACATGTCGGTCTTGACGGCGGGGGCGCGGTTCAACTCGCGCTGGCGCGCCAGTTCCTGGATGGAAAGCACGTCCAGCGCCACCGGATCGGTGCTGAACCGAAGCTGGTTCAACACGGTGGCGTAATGCAATTGGCTGCGGTCCTCGCCGGCGTATTGCGCGATCAGGGCGTCGGTCACGTTCAGCACCACGCGGTCGCCGAGGATTTCCATGGCGTAGAGGTCCGGCACCGCGATCGGCAACTGGCTGGCGTCACCGGCAAACCGGAGCGTGTTGTCCACGCTGCCGATGGCGAGGCTGTAGAGATTGCCGCAAACGCCGGCGTCATTGTGGTTGAGCAGCGGTGTTAGGTTGATGATCTTGGTCATGTCGCGGCTGACCAATTTCGAAACGAACGATTTGCGGCCCACGCCCGGCCCTTTCTCGCCGAATTCCAGATCGCCATACACCAACTGGCCGATGAAGGAGCTTTCGTAGAAATGGCTGGGGTCATACCCGGCTTCCATCGCCCCGGCCACCCGGATGCCGTAACGATCCGCCAGATCGAAGAAACCGGCCAGGCGAAGGGAAGCGGCCTCCTTGTCCCAGACAATGATGTGCTTGGGGGGCAACCCGGCGCTCAACAACCCCTCCACCACCGCGGCGGCCACGGCCGGCCGCGTGCCGACGATTTCCCCCGGCGCCGAATACACCTTGATGCCCACGGTGTCGTTCGTGGACACCAGGCTGCGCCACGCCGCCGCGGTGTTGGTGCAGCGGGTGAGCGCAATGAGGCCGCGCTCGACCATTTTGCGGATCTCGGCCGGCTGCGGATTGAACGCCACCGTCGCCGCGGGATCCTCCACGATCACCACGCGGGCACGGGTGGGCGGGCCGTTCACCGCGCTCGCAACGCGGTTCGTGGCGACGGGTAAACCATCGCCCGCCGCGGATTGGACCGCGACAAACAGCCAAATCGGCAGGAATAACCAAACTCGAGGAATCACAATCCCATGACCGCGTTTCTTGACGCGTCCGGCGGCGGATGCTACCACCGGACCACATGCTGACCACAAAAAAGTGGGGGCAACTTCCCGCTCCCGCCCCGACCGGCCCGCCGCCCGCCCGCGTCCAGCCGGACGGCGCGCGTTCGCCCCGCCGCCGGCTCTGGCTGCTGGGCCTGGCCGCGTTGCTGTTGCTGGGGCTGACGGCGTGCGAGCCGCCGGGCGCGCGGGCCTTGCGCAAAGGCGAACGGTTGCTGCGCGAGAACCGGCCCGCGGCGGCCATCGAACCGCTGCGCGAGGCGGTGCTTGCTTTCGGCACGAACGCTCCGGCCGCCGCGCTGGGCCTGAACGAACTGGGGCTGGCGTATCATCGCAGCGGGCATTACTCCGAGGCCGCGCAGGCCTACGGCATGGCGCTGACGAAGGATTTCAACCTGTTCGCCGCGCGTTACAATCGTGGCTGCCTGTTCCTGGAGGTGAACAATCTCCCCGGCGCCATCAGCGAACTGACCACTTACACGGCCCATGAACCACGGCAGATTGACGCGTGGTTGAAACTGGGCACCGCCCAGCTTCGCGCCCGGCAGTTGGACGCGGCCGACCGCAGTTTCCAGCAAGTGCTCCGGCTCAACCCCGCCCCGGCTGCGCACGCCGAAGCCTTGAACAATCTGGGGTTGATCCAGGCGATGCGCCGGCACACGCGCGACGCGTTCCTCTTCCTCAACGCCGCGTTGAAGGTCCAGCCGAACTATCCGCCGGCCCTTTTGAACCAGGCGATCATCGCGCAGCAACAACTCAACGACCGCTGGCTGGCCGCGGAAAAATACCGCGCCTACCTCGCCGCAGCGCCGGGAGTCTCCAACGCGGCGGCCCTGCAAGCGCTGGTCCACGAACTGGAACCGCCGCCGCGGCCTGTGGCGGTCGTGCCGACGAATCCGCCGCCAGTCGCCGTGGCGCCGGTGAGCCGGCCGGCGCAACCGGCCCCCCCGCCCGTCGCTCCGGCCACGAGCGCCCCGCCGGCAACAGTGACGAGCAACGCAGTCGTAGGGGCGGCCAGGCCGCAGCCACCCGTCGAAAACCCTGTCCCGCCACGGGTCGCCTTCGTGCCGACCAATCCCCCGCCGGCGCCAGCCACGACCTCGCCGCCACCGGAGCGCGTGGAAGTCAAGCCGCCCCCGAAACCCGCCGCACCGGAACCGGCGGTCCAGGTCGTCACGCTGCCAGCAGAGCCACAGCTCAAAGCGGGCGAGGATTTGACGCTGCCGCCGGAACAGCCCGTGGCGGCTGCTGTCAATCCGACGACGAACGCCATCACAGTTCCCCACGTTGTCACCACGACACCGCCGGCATCGGTTGCAAGCGAACCCTTGCGTCCGCTGCCACCTCCGCCGCAGCCGGAGAAGAAGTCATTCGTCCACAAGCTGAATCCGCTGCACTGGTTCGGATCGAAGGACAAGGCTCCCAAAGAAGAAGCCGAAACCACCGCCCCTCCAGCGCCGGCGCCGGTGGTCAACCAAACCGCCCCCGCGGCGCAACCGGCGACCGTGGCGCCGGCACCGGCACCGCCCGCGAAACCACAGTTTCCGCGTTATCATTATTTGTCGCCAACCGCCCCAGCCGCAGGCGATCGCGCGGCGGCGGCGCCGGTCCTCACCGAAGGTTTGCAGGCACAGCAACGCGGGAACCTCGCCGAAGCGCAGCAGGCCTTCCGCCGGGCGATTGCCTTGTCACCGGACTTTTTTGATGCGTGGTTCAATCTGGGGGTTGTCTGTCATCTCGCCGCCGACTGGCCGCAGGCGCTGGCGGCAGACGAGGAGGCGCTCGCCATCAAGCCGGCCGACCCCAAGGCACGCTACAACTTCGCCCTGGCGCTCATTCGCGCAGGCTATCCGGTGGACGCCGCCGCGGAACTGGAGAAGGTTCTGGCGACCGACCCGGCGTTCACGGACGCGCATCTGAACCTGGCCAGTCTTTATGCGGACACGCTGGGCGACCGCGCGAAAGCGCGGGAACACTACCTCCAGGTGCTGGCGCTGGCGCCGCATCATCCGCAGGCAGCGGAAATCCGCCTCTGGCTGGCAAACAACCACTGACCGGTAGCTGGCGCAACGCGGACTGGTTTGGCCGGGAGGACAACGATGGCGGCAACAGCCCGTCGCTGCGGATCGTTTCCATCAGGTCGCCGGCTCAGTCGCGTGCGCAGACCCGGCAGGCGGCTGAACTGACGAGAGGGTTAGCAGAACGAATTCGCGCATGATGCACAGGACAAGTTGAACGCGGTCAACCACGCCCAGTTTGCGGTGCAGGCGATCCAGGTAGGTGTGAACCGTGTGGGGTGAAATGCCAAGCTCGTTGGCGATGTTGTATTCCGTGCGGTCGTCAAACACACCGCGCACAACTTGGAGTTCCCGGCGGGACAGTTTGAGCGAGCGGGCAATCTCCGCCCAAATTTCCTCGCTGAAAATCTCGGAACCAAGAGATTTCGGTGCTGCCCGAACAGCGTTCCAGCGGTCTGTTAGTCGCGGTTGAGCAGGCAATTCGCCGGTCATAACCTTCCTTTTTTCGCTGGCACGCCGTGATTTCCCATCACTGGTTCTCCTCGTCCCGTTTCCGATGCATGAGCTCCCTCAAACAACGAGATGGGCCCGTGCTTTGGCAGGATGGGTTCTTTGGCTGACCGGTGCGCCCTTTCGGGCGACCCAATGGAGATTATGATGGAACGTCCTTTACAGAAAGTCAACTTCCCGGGTGTCGCCTGTTCAGGGGACACATTCAGAAAGTTGGCTGCAGCGAATCTTTCCGCCAAACTGGAGCGTGCCGCCACCCGGCGAAGCTACGGACACCACGGACATGGCCCGCTTGCCACCGCGGTTGATGTCTTCCTTGCCATCCGGCAACGGCCGCGCGGACGTTGGCGTAACGCCTCAGTTGCGGCGCGACCTACGGCAGGAGTTCAATCTGGTAAAAGCGCTGGGTGAAGGCTGGTGACAACGAGTCAGCAAAGGTGAGCGATCCGCCCGTGGCGTTGAGGTCCTCCAGCGGCTGCCAGGCGGGGTCATTGATGTCTGCCTTCCATTCGACGCGGTAAGTCCGGCCCGGCTGAGTGGCCCAGGAAAACGTGGGCCGGCCATCGGGCGTGAGCGAAACGCCCGTCATGCTGATGCTGCTTGTCTGCACAACAACCGTCAGCGTTTGGGCAACGCTCAATGGCGGCACGCCGTTGTCCGTGACGCGCACCGTGACCGCGTTGGTGCCCGGGGCCAGACTGGTTGAGGGTGTCCAGGTGAATACACCACTGGTGGCGTTGATCATGGCACCAGCCGGCGCGCCGGCGTCGAGACTGAAGGTCAGCGTCTGGGGCGGCGCGTCCGGGTCCGTGGCGATGGCAGTGAAGGTGACCGGGCTGCCGGCCCGGACGATCTCATCGGCCAGCGGCGCCAGGACCGGCGGCGAGTTGACGAACTGGTTCGCCGACCCTGGCGTCGGAGCTGGCATGAAGTAAATGTCCGCCGCACCATCGGGCCAGCGGCCCTGGCTGATATCGGCGCTCTGCGCACCGAAGTTGACGCTGTCCACCAAGTTGCCCTCGGGGTCGCACAGGGCGATCACCGAGCCGGCCTTGCTGAGATTAAAATTGGCGTGCAGCGCGGAATCCGTTCCGCTCAATCCCGCATCCGCCCATACGAGGAGGAATCCGTTCGGTGCCATCGCGGTGCCGGGTGGGATTTGCCATTTCGTCAGGTCCGTGAGCTTGTCGGTCAGAAAGTAGCCCGATACATCCACAATCACGGGGTTGGGATTGCAAAGCTCCAGCCAGTCGTGTGGCGTGCCATCCGCGAGGTCAACGAGCACATGGTTGTTGTTGGCCATCCATTCGTTGATGCGGATGGGCTGGAGCGGCGTGACGACGGCGTTGGTGTTGACGACAGAGATCGCAGCCGTGTCATTGGTCAGCGCGAAGCCAGCAAGATCAAGACCGGCAAACGTCAATGAATTCGTCGCTCCGCCCAGCGGGACCAGCACGCGCCAGGTCTTGGTGCTGGTCCACGCGACGGGCAGCGGCGCGCCATTCACGACGATGGTGTTGACTTCGAGTGGCGCAACGCCGGTCACGTAAATCGCATTGGTGCCGGTGACGACGTTAGTCGGGCCGTCCACGCTGAAGCTCACGTTGGCCACGCCCTGGTTGGTGAGCGCCCGCAGGAGCGAGGTGTGCATCGTGCCGATCCAGCTCTTGAGTCCGCCAGCCGCACCAGGGTCCTTCACGATCACACCGTTGTAGGCCGTGGTCGTCAGGCCGTTGGCGACGAAGGCGGCGTATTTGGCGTCGAGGACGGGGCTGATAATGTTCGTGTTCATGGCGCGGTCGGCAATCTCCTTGAAGGCGCGCAAATAGGCCCGCCGGTAGGGCGCATACGTGTGCAGGCGGGCCATGATCGGATCGTTGGAGCCGCTGTTGAACAACTGACTGCCATCCGGCGGCCACGTCTGGGTGCCGCTGCCGAGCGTGATGTTCCAGTCCCACTTCAAGGCAACGAATCTGCCGTAAATGGGTTTGTAGAGATACATGTTCCACTGGTTTTGCGTGAACCAGGAATCCCAGTCACCGGTGGCGTGCTCCAGCGCGGACATGCGCATCCACTCCTCGATGTCCACCAGCGGTTCCAGGTTTGTGGCGAACGTGGTGGTCGGCGCATTGGCCGCAGTGATCAATGCGAAGATGTTCGTGTAGTTGTTGGCTGAGTCGGGGTATTGGTGGATTACATACATGCAGCGATACCGGGCCAGCTTGTATTGGCCGGGCACGCCATTGATGGTGGTCAGGAATTTGCCCAGCAAACACCACGTCGGCATGGTGAAGTTCTCGTAACCGCTGCCGTCCAGACCAGGCGAACCTTCAAACCAACCCATGTTTTTGTAGAGAAAGCCGTTGTTATCGTAAGGAAAATACTCTTTGACCATGTCGCTGTTCGGCACCTGGGCATCCTCCATCAGCGGGCCGTGGCGGTTGCCGTTCACATACATGATGAAATAGCGCCGGTAAGTCCACGGAACCCCGAGCTGGCGCGCCATCCAGTAGGACGTTTGCTCGCGTTGCAGCGTGTCGTCGTCCAGCGGGCCGTTGCCAGGCACGTGGAGCTTGTTGAACGACGTGGTGCCGTAAAGCTGGTCGTCATCCGGCACGGTGCCGTGAAGGCCGCCGGTCGTGGTCACGGGCGAACCCAGGTATTGGTGATACGGGCTGCCGGCGTAGCGTCCCTGCCAGTCGTAAATGATCCGCCCGCTGCCGTCCACGAGCGTGCCGTCCTGATTCTCGTTGCTCAGGCCACCCAGCCGGCTCCAGCGGTTGATCCAGTTCTGCGTGAGCCAGAGGTGCTGATGGCCAAAACTCCCCAACGGCGCCGGATCGCCGAACACCACCACGCACTCGCGCGGCAGCCCGGAGTTGTCGTGCAGGTCCGCGGGGAAGGACGTGGCGATGCCCGCCGGATTCCTCACCTGCACGATGAAGGCCACCACGCGCCCGGCTGGCTGCGCCGGAATGCGGCCCGTGTAAATGCCGTCGCCGGCCACGAGATCGCCGCCCGTGCCGTCGTCCACCATCGGCACGGTGGTGTAAGTCGGATTCGGATTCACCGTCGTGTCAATCCGATAAGCCAGCGTCGGCCGCACGCCGGTCACGTCGTGGAAACGCGCGGTGACCAGCACCGCCTGGTTCGCCGGCGGAATGGCAGGCGAGTGTTTGACCTCGAAAATGGCCGGGCCGGGCTGGCCGGTCGCCTGGCTGTTCGGCAGGCCGGGCGTGCCCAGGTTGGTGGGCACGGGCAACGCGCCAGTCAGCTCCAGCCAGTTTCCGTGCAGGCGCATCAGGATTTCCGGCGAGCCGTGCAGCCAGCGCGCCTTGAGCCGCAGGGTGGCGGTATTTCCGGCGTGCAAGGTGATGTTGGTCAGCGTCCCCTGCACGCTGTTGAACAGCGTCCAAATGCGGTCGCTTGCGCGGACATGGAGACACTGGCGGCTCTGGTAGCCGCCCAGCGCCGTTTCAAGACCCGACCGGATGTGGCTGCCTTGCGGCGTCCAGCCCGTCATCCCGCTCTCGAAGTCGGCGTTGGCGATGTAGTTGGCGCCGGTCGGGCTGGGTCGCACTTCCACGTTGTCCACCAGACATTCGCCGACATCGAGCAGGCCAAGCTGAACGAGGTCCACGCCGCTGCCGTAGTTGGCGCCGTTGTCGAGCAGTCCGGTGACTTCCAGGTTGGTCCAGGCCGACTTCGCGGTTTCGTCGCTGTCCGCCCAGTTCGCGGCCAGGCGGTGGTTGGTGAGCGGGTCGATCAACTCCAGACTGCTGCCGCCGCCGTGTGCCCATTGGCCCCAGCGTCCGCCGGCTTGATACGTCACCTCGTCCTCGACTGCCAGCACCGTGTTCGTGGTGAGGCCGCCGCCGGCGTTCGCCGTCACCACGTCCTCCGGCCGGGCCAGCGCCAGCCGGCCGCCTTTGTGCGGCAGATTCCCGCCGAAATTCCCGACCGTGTTGCCGGAGTTCAACTGCGGGTAATGCGCAAAGAGATTGGCCGCGTTGCGCGCGACCACCAGGTAGCCTCCTGGCGCAATGAACGTGTTGGCGGGAAAACTGAATGTGATGCCGGCCGTGAACGCCCAGCCGCCCAGGTCCACCGTGTTGGTGCCGCGATTGAACAGCTCCACATACTGGTCGTCGTCGTTGTTGGAAATCGGGCGATACATGATTTCGTTGAGCACGATGTCACCGATGAGGATGTCGCCGTTCGGCGCGCCGGGCGTGTTGGTCGCCAGGGGATAAAACTCCGAGGCGCCGTCGGGCCACCGGCCGCTGGACACGTTCAACCGCTGCGGTTCGTAACTCACGGCGTCGAACACGCGGCCGTCCGGTCCTTTGAGAAGGAGCAACCCACCGGCAGGATTGAGCGCGAAGCCGAGCTGGCCGACGCCAAAACTCAGGAATCCCGCCGCGGGAATGACGGTGTTCGTCGGCATGACGAATTGATTCGCCGTGCCGTCGGTCAAGACGCAGCCGGACAAATCCGCCTGGCGGTTGCTGTGATTATATAGCTCCACGTAGGCGCTCTGCGCGGCGGTGGGATGGGCCAGAAATTCGTTGATGACCACGTTTTGCAGCGGGCTGGGCTGAAACGCCTCCGCCGCGCCCGGTGATCCGCCCGGCGCACCGCTCAGCGCCCAGGCCCGCGGGTCCGCCTCGCCGTAACTGGGCCGCGCCAGCACGATCGAGTGTCCCGTGCCGGCGGCCCCGGCCGACCACGGCAGCTTGCTGTCATAGGCAACCTCCAACAACACCGCGCCCTGGTCGCTGAGAAACTGGATCGTTCCCGATTTCTTCAACGAGTTCGCGTAAGGACCGACGACGTTGGTGATGCCGCAAACGCTTTCCACGTCGGCCGGCGCGCGGGCGATCACGAGGAAACCACCGCCGGGCACGATCGTGCCGGCCGGGAACGTGTAGGCGATGTCGCCCGCGAGGCGGTAGCCGCTGATGTCGTCCCACCACGGATTGGAGTTGTAGAGTTCGACGAATTCGAGCTGCCGTCCGTCCGCCCGCGCCGCCGGCTTATACATGATTTCAGATATCACAAACTCCGTCCTGCGCGAGCACGGCCCCGGCGGTTCGCTCGGATTGACCACCATGCCCACCGCACCGCTGGTCACGTCCGCCACGTCCCGGAACTGGGCGACGGCCGGCTGGCGCGCGTTGTGGCTGCTGACGGTAAAGCCCAGGTAAACCTGGCTGGCCATCGAGATGCTGGCGGTGCCCAGCAGGGTCCACGTTTGACCGTCGTAACTGGCGTAACCCAGGAACGTGCCGCCCGCCCGCCGCAACCGCAGCCAGGTGTAAGGGAAATTGCCGCCGAAACTGCCGCTCGGCCGGCTGGCGCTGCCCGCCGGATCGCGCACCTCGAAGAACGAACCCACCATCGCCGGCGTGGTGAGCGCGGCCGCGAAGCGACTGCCCGGATCGAGGGTTTCGCGCGCCATCAACCCGGCCGTGGCGGAAACGTCGGACAGGCTCAATCCCGCCACGCGCAACGCCACATCGAAATTTCCCGTCCGCATTTGGTAGCTCAAGCTGCCCTCGTCGTTGCTGCCGCCAAAGCCCGCGCCGCCCGCGGTGATGTCCACGCCGCCGGCGACGACCTGCTGCGCGGCCGTGATCGCCGGATTGCCAATGGCCGCGAGCGTATAGGAACTGGACACGAAATCGGCGCGCGCCCCGGGCGCCATCACGTTTCCGGCGGCCGACTGGTCCCGCAGGTCATGCACCGTCAGCGTGTAGGTGCTTTCCTCGGTCATGCCCGTGACAGCGAGCACCACGTTGCTTTGTGAGGCGTCGAGGCCGGCACCGGTGATGACCAGGGCGCTTGCGGTGTTGGTGATCGAATAGTTGGCGACGTTCGTGGCCGTCGCCGGATCAACCCGTTCCGAGAAACTTGCCACCACCTGGCTCAAGCCCAGCGACCGCGCGCCAAGCAGCACCGGCGGCGTCGTGTCCGGCAGCACCGTCAGCGTGGCCACGCTGCTGGTGAGCGAATGCACCGCGTTGCCGAACGTGTTTTGAACGATCACCTGGAATTGCACCGCGTTGTCGCGGTAAGGCACGGCCGGGATGGTGTAGCTCGCATTGGTCGCGCCTGTGATCAGGTTCGTCCCTTGAATCCATTGATACGTCGGCACGGGATTGCCGGTGGCAACGACGCTGAACGTCACCGACGCCAGCTCCGGCGTGGTCTGGCCTTCCGGCTGCGAGGTGATCGCCGGCGGCGCCGGCTCGGGGAGGTTGATCTGAAACGCCTGGATGCCGTCGTCGCTCGCCATCGCGTAAAGCGTGGCCGAGGTGTCGCCGATCGCGCCCCAAGCGACCGCGCCGGTGTTGTGCGAGTCGGTCGGCAGCGTGCCGGTCGTGGCGTTCGCCTGCCCCAACAGCACGGGCTGCGTGGGGTCGGTCATGTCATAGACGCTGACGTGGTTGTCCACCGTGCTCAGCGCGGCCATCATGGGAATGCCGCCAACCACGGCGAAACTCACCGGCCGCTCATCCGTGGAAGCCAGGGGCGCGCCGGCCAGATACGTCCCGGTGCCGCCGGAGAAACTCGTGTAATCCAACGTGCTGCCCGAACCACCCGGCGTGCCGACGACGTGGCTGGCGTCCAGCAAGCCGATGCTCAGCCGGAAATCACCCGCCGCCGGCGGCGCGCCGCTGAAGTTCACCGCGGTCGCCGTGCCGGCCGTGGGATCCAGGATGGCGTAACCGTTGTTGCCAGCGACAGCCGGCGCACTGTTGAAACCGGCGGCCAGCCGCGTCGCCGCACCGCCACCAATGGCCGCCAGGCTGTCGCCGATGCGCGACCCCGCCAACGGCATTCCGTTGTAAGCCACCGTCGGCGTCGTGCCCGGCAGGTCGTTGGCCCAGCGATAAACCCGGAACACGTCCGGGGCGATGGCCAGGTTCGCGACGTAAATCGCGCCATCGCCGCCGACCACGATCATGTTCACGTCGAACGTGCCGCCGCTGACGATGCCCGTGCCCAGGTTCAGCGCGCCCAGATCCTGGCCGGTCTGCGGATCGAGGATGCGCACAAAATCCCCGCCGTTGCGGCTGACCAGGTAAAGGTGCCCGTTGCCATACGCCAGGCCGCGCTCGGTGTCATTGGTGGTCAGATACGTGTAGGTGCTGCCGTTGAGACCGTTGGGAGCGAGCCAGCCGCCCGTGCCGAACGTGCTCAGCGGAGCCATTTTGACCTGGGCATGGGTGGTTGCGACCGCGAACAAGAGCACGCAGGTCAAAAGACGAAGACCGCACATGTTGGCGGGCTCCTTCGTCCTGCTCCGGCGCGGCAAGGAATTGATCATGGGTTCGAGACGCATTCGAGTGTGTTTGAAATGAAGCTAGAGAAATGCCAAGGTTTCTCCCGGCTTAAATGACATTCTGCCTGCTCCGGGGGAAGCTGGGAAACCTCCAACGGCGACGTTTTCAAAGGGAGGCTGGCGTCGTCCGCCCGGGTGGACAACCAGCCGGTCGAAATCCAAGGACGCCCGCCATGACCGACGGTGCATGGTTTGTCTGGCGTCATTGATCGCGCAACGTCCAACAAGCGACCCGGCCTGTCCAGCACGTTTTGCGGTGCCCGCAATTACGCCTGCGCCATGCCCGTTTCCGGGCCGGACTAGGGCTGGGTCCGGTAAAGCAGCACCGCGGCAGGCCCGCCGCTGGTATGCGGGGCGGCGACGGCCAGCATGTTCAACTCCGGGATGAACAGGCCGGTGCGCGCCCGCGGCGCCGTCGGCAGGCGGGCCAGGCGTTTCGGCTCCCCCGAGTTGCCGGGAATCTGGAAGACCTCGACGAAACCGTCGCCGCCAATGAGGTAAAGCCGTTTCACGGGCGCGGCGTAGAACATGTCATCCACGTCGCCGACGCACGGGCATTGGCCAAGGAGCGCGCCGGTGCGCAGGTTGTAAACCGCCAGCCGTGAAGGTTGGCGGACAGCGATGAACATCCGGTCGGTCGCCACATCGAGCGTCATCGCAAAATTGTTGTCGCCGACCGTGACGGGCCAGGTGGCCACCTGCGTCAAGCCGTTGGTCACGACCTGCAGGACGGCGATTTCGTGCGCGTCCGGAACGTTCACAAAAACCCGGTGATTCGCCGGATCGAGTTGGAACGATTCCGGGTGCGCGGGCAGCGAAATCTCCATCGCCGCATCGGCCTGCCGCGGGCCGTTCACAAGGAAATCGGCCGGCGACCGCGGAGGCGCGGGCCGTCCACCCTGCTCCACGGGAAGCAGGGAAGTCATTTTGATGGCGGAGAGCAGGCCGGTGCCCGGCTCGCCGCCGGAACCGACGAACACGAGCTGCGTTTCCGGGTCGAACCGAACGTTGTCCGCGTTGCGACCAAGGTCAACCCACGACCCTTCCCGGAAGGTTGTGGCGTCGAAACCACGGCAGGTGCCATCGCCGCGACAGCACACCAGCAGGCGGTTCTGCCGCGGAAGATACACCACCCCCTGCGGTTCGCTTACGCCGGTGATTTCGTGGACGCGCCTGTGCCGGGCCAGATCAATGATTTCGACGGTGTGGTTTTCCAAGGCGGAGACGAACAGCCGTTGCGACCGGGCATCACAACTCAAGTGGTCAAGCCGGCCTTCGACCCCTTTGAGTGGAATGGAGCCAATCGGAACGAGCGGCGCACCCGCGTGCGTGAGCGGCACGTCGAAGGCAATCCCTGCCAGCGCCACCAAACAGGTTTTCGTGACAAGGCGGATGGCGGCGGCCGCGGCGGCCGTCAGCTTCGAGGTTGCTCTGCCCATAGTCGCGCGATTGGACTGAATCGCACCGGCGATGTCACGCGGAAAAGGCCGGCGCGGGCACACCGCGCGGGATTTGACAGGCCGGGGCCGCGTGCGCAATCTGCCCATCGTTGCGGTCGGGACGGCGGGGCGAAGTGGTCCCTTGAGCGGAAGTTCCGGCCCGGCTGAGGAATTTTGAAATCATGGTGCCGATCAATAAATTGCGCAATCCGGGCGGTTTCACGCTGATCGAGTTGCTCGTGGTCATCGCGATCATCGCCATTCTTGCCGCCATGCTGTTGCCGTCGCTGGGCAGGGCCAAGGAAAAGGGCCGGATGGTGGTGTGCTCCTCGAATCAACAGCAGTTGGCGCTGGCGGCCATGACCTATGCCCTCGACAACAACGAGTGGATGAACCCCCTCCAGGATGTCCGCGCCGGGCCGGATGGTGCGCCCTGCGAAACCACCTTCCGCGTCGTGCTCTGGGAATACGCCGGGCGCGCTCCCGCCGTGTTCGACTGTCCCGCCGAGCGCGTGGCCGTGTATGCGGACGGCATTTCGGCGTCGGACGCCACGCTGGGCGGCTTCACGTTGAACAGCAGCACCGACTGGCGCCATCTTTACGGATTCCCGAGTGGATTCGAGGTCTGGAACGCCAGCGGCATCGGCGTGGCGGGCGCGCACTGGATTCCCGTGAGGAACAATCCCAATCCCGAGGCGCGCGTCAGCACCATGCCCTTCGGAAGACCGAAAAACGAGGGTTACTACGAAGGGTTGCACAAAACCACGGAAATCGGCGCGCCGTCGAAACTGATCTGGTTCGGCGATGGTGGGAGCGGAACCGCCTTCTGGAGCGACGATAATTGGTGGATCAAGGACGTTGTTCCGGGCGCCGAGGACAACGCCGGCTTCAACCGCATCCTGCAGGACGATTACGGCTGCCGCCGGCACAACGGCAGGGCGAACTACGCCTTCGCGGACGGGCACACGGCCCTCTACAACGCCAACGACCTTCGCTGCGACGAGCAGGAATGCTGGTGGTCGCTCCAGTTGGACGCGCACGCCCGGCGGGTGGCGATCAGTTCCCGCACCGGCGGTCGCGCCCCCTGACATGCGTCCCCCAAATTCCACGACCTGGAAGCTCGCGGCCGCGGTGGCGTTGGCCGTGTTCGCCGTGGCCTTCGTCAGCGAACGATTTGGCGGATTCCACCGCACCGGCGAGGAAGGCGCTGGCGTCTGGTTTTACGACCAGAGCGCGAAGCGGCTTTATGCCATGCCGCGGGACACCCTCCCGCCGGACAAGGGTATCGGCGGCCCCAGCGGGGACGGCGTGCGCGCCGTGGTCGTGGCATTCCGCGGCGAGCAAAACGATCCTCGCAAACGGCGCATCGCCTACCTGGAAAGCTACACTCCGGAATTGAAGCAACTGTTGGATCAAATCCGGACCGCGCACGTCTCCGGCCAACCGTTCGCCGGCGGCGTGCCGGCGCGGAACAGCGACTTCGTCCAAACCAACACGCTGGTCAAGAGCGTGGAGGATTCCGCGTGGCACGCCGCCAGCAGCCCGGAAGGCCAGCGGGCGATGACGGCATGGCGGTCGTGGCGGGGACCGGACGGGCAAGCGCCGGTCATTTGTGTACCGTGAAGGGAAATCGCTCCTGATCTGCCCGCCGCCAACGACTCGCACCAACGGGTTATTCACCGCGCGACGGGCCGTCGCGCACAACCACGACTTCCCCGCGCATGATCATGCCTGATTTTCACCATCAGCGTGTCATCGCGGCGGCGGAGTCTTCCCGGCGCGCGTTTCGGCGATGGCGTGCGTGATTCCGGGCATCGCCTCCTCCCAAAGCCGGCCCTTGCCGACGCTGTTCGGCACATTCATCGGCGCGCCCCACCAGCGGCATTGCTCGCCGTAAACCCACACGTATTCGTCGGCTGCGTCGCGGGCGAAGGCGAGGTTCCGCTCCAGGTGCGCGAGGCGCGAGCCGTTGATCGGGCCGCGATAGTAATGATTCGCCGCGTCGTTCAGGAACATGTCGAGGTAGAAGCCGAAGCCCGCCTGCACCTGCTGGCGGTATTTCGGGCGGTTCGCCGGGGAGACGAGGCGGATGGCGTCGCCGGTCCACGAACGCATTTCGTGGGCGGAGCGCAGGAACTCCTCGGCGCCGTCCATGTAATAACCATTCTCGCAGCCGTCCACGAACACCATCGCGGGCGGCGCGGCGGCGAGCATCCCGTCAATGAACGCCGGTAACAACCCGTAGCTGGCGGACGCGAGCACCTTGTCCGGCGTGTCGCTCGCGCCGGCTTTGAAATTGATGCTGTTCATCCAGAGGGTGAGCAGGACGGCGTCGGGAAATTCACGGGCGACCGCCCGCGCGAATTCCGCGCCGCGCCGCCGGGCCAGCGCCGCGGTGTCAGCGAAAGAACGTCCCCGGCCGGCGGCGAACTTGAACTGGTGCGCGCCGTAGGACTCGAAATCAACCGCCAGCCCTTTGGCGCCGGCCTGTTTCACCAGCCATGCGCAATCCCCCGCCTTGTCCGCGAGCGCGGCCCAACCGGCGTCGTCCGCCCAGTCCAGATCGCCGGGCGTGGCGTTGACCCGCAGAAAGTTATCCGTGAACCGGGTGAACTGGCACGACTGCAAATCGGCCAGCGCGCTTTGCAGCCACGCGCGTTTCCACGCCCGGCCGTTCCAAATCGCCTCGGTGCTGAGGCGGGCGCCGTGATCGTCGCTGGTTTCGACCTTGAACATGACGCCGTCGAAGGGCGTGGTTTGTTCCATCGCGCGCCAGCTTTCGCGCAGCAACACGGTCGAAGGGATGTCCCAACCCAGTTCGACGAATTTGACGCGGGCAGACGCCGTGGCGTCGGCTCCCCAAGCGGGGGCATGGGAAACGAGGATGAAACACGCCGCGAGTCCGCAGCGCAGCCAAGGGACGCGATTTGAGCTTTTCATGACCTTGATTAAGCCGCTTCCAGCCGGACAAATTCAAACCCAAACCCAGTCCCGGGCGGACCCACCCGCTTCGATCTCCCCGCCGTAAACGGAGGCCGCCGACCCGCCGGACTCCGTCACGCCGTCGAGCAGCCAGGTCAGAACTGCCGCAAAAACCGCACGTCGTTTTCGTAGAAGAGCCGGATGTCGTTGATGCCGTAACGAATCATGGCGATGCGTTCAATCCCGAACCCGAACGCCCAGCCGGTCCAGACTTCCGGGTCGTAGCCGACGTTCTCGAAGACCTGCGGATGCACCATGCCGCAACCGGCAATTTCCAGCCAGTCCTTGCCCAGCTTCTTCACGAGCGCATTGCTGAAATCAATTTCATAACTCGGTTCGGTGTAGCTGAAATAGTGCGGCCGGAAGCGAATCTTCGTGTCCGGTCCCATCAGATCGCGGAACACGAATTCCACGGTACCCTTGAGGTCGCTGACGGTCACGCCGCGATCCACGTAAAGTCCTTCGATTTGTTGAAAGGTTGGGTTGTGCGTGGCGTCCGCGTTGTCGCGCCGATAGACGCGGCCGGGCACGATGATGCGCACCGGCGGCGGCTGTTTCTCCATCACGCGAATCTGCACGGACGAGGTGTGCGTGCGGAGCAGAAATGATTTTCCAGCACGATCCTCACCCGGCGCTGCCGCCGCGGCACCCTCTCCCGCTCCTGCGGACAAGGGACTCAAATAGAACGTGTCCTGCATGTCGCGCGCCGGATGGTCGGCAGGCGTGTTGAGAGCGTCGAAGCAATGATAGTCGTCCTCGATCTCCGGCCCGTCGGCGACCGCGAAGCCGATCTTGCGGAAACTGCGGACGATGTCGTCGGTGACCTGGGTCAGCGGATGCAGCTTGCCGAGCACGCGCCGGCGGCCGGGCAGCGTGAAATCGGTCGGCTCCTTGGGCAGCGCGGCCTGGAGTTCAAGTTCGCCGCGGCGCTCCGCCAGCGCGGCTTCGAGGGCGATCTTGGCGGCGTTGATGAGTTTGCCGGCGGCGGGTTTTTCCTCCTTCGGCAGGGTGCCAAGCCGCTTCATCAACGCGGTGAATTTCCCGTTGACGCCGAGAAAACCCGCGCGGGCCTGGTCGAGTGCGGCGGTGTCCGGCGCCGCGCGGAATTCCACGAGGGCGGATTGCTTCAACGGTTCAATCTCATCAAGGAAGCTGGCCATAGCAAAACATCGTTTCCGTTGCGCGCCACCCAATCATGAAACCGCCGCCGATGCCATCCGAAACTCGCGCGCGGCGGCATGCGGCTCAATCCGGCGGGCCTTCCCGGGTGTCGTCTCCCGCCGCGAAGTGTTCCGGACGGAGCGGCTCGGAGAGGCGGTGTTCCTCACCAAACCACTGGCCGAGGTCCACCAGCTTGCAGCGGCGCGAGCAGAACGGACCGGACGGACCGTCGAACCAGGCACCCACGCGGCCGCAGGTCGGACATTTCACGCGCGTCAAATCACCCATAGTTTTCTCATTTCGCGAGCCGGTTCAACGGCGGAACAACCAGAACAACAGGCTCAGCAGCGCGCTGAGCACGAGGCACGTTGCGACCGGAAAATAAAACCGCGTGTTGCCGCGCTCGATGAAAACGTCGCCCGGCAGCAGGCCGTGTCCGCCGCGGCTGCCGAGCAGCCAGATCAACGCGCCAGCGGCGACCAACGCCAGGCCGACGACCATCAATATTTTGCCCACCACATCCACACGGAAAAGCCGCGAACCGCCACGCTGGCACCCGGCCCAGGGACGGAGCGAAAGCAAACCGCCCGCCGCTGCCCATCGTGGCAGTGGTGCCGGCAGGATCACTTCTTCTTGAACAGGCCGCCGATACCCTTGGTCACCTCGCCCACGGCCTTGTCGGCGGTTTTGCCCACGGCTTCGTTGGCGGCCTTGCCGGCCGAGTTCACGGCCTCGGCGCCCAGTTTGCTGATGGCCTGGCCCATCGCCGCCACGGTTTGGCCGGAGACTTCCTTGAGCAGCACGGCGGCGAGGTCGGACGCGGTGATGCCCTCCGGCCCGGTGCCGAGCGCCGTCAGGTGGATGTCCGGCAAGGTCAACGTCACGGGCTGGCCGCCGGACAGTGCCGTCGTGGCGTTGACCTTGGCGCCGGTGATCGTCAGTTCGTCCACCTGCAACTTTTTGGAAGGTCCGCCCGAGGACGCCTTCGCGTCGTTCGTGCCGCCGCTGCCGCTGAACGCCTGCACGTTTTCGAGAATCTTGGTGAAGTTGTTGTTCTTGGGGCCGCCTTCAAACGTGATGTCCGGGTTGATGATCCGCACCGTGCGAACGATCAGCTTGTCCGAAAAGAGCGAGGACGGTTGGACAGCGACCGTGATTTCGCCGGCGGTGAAGGCGGACGGCTCCTTGTAGCCTTCCGGGTTGCCCACGAACAGACCGCGCAACGTGCCCTTGCCTGAAAAGAGCGAGATGTGGGCGCCCTCGAGTTTCATGGCCACCTTGGCCACTTTCGGACCGACCGTTTCGACGCCCTTTTTCACCAACGGATCAATGAAGATCAGCGGCAGCGCCACCGCCAGGACCACCAGCACGATCAACACCGCGACGACAATCCAAATGAGACGTTTTTTCATGAAGCAATCTTGCTTGAGCACAGCGCCGTTGTAAAGCGCACCGCGGCCGGATCAAAGTTCCACCTGCATGCCCAGTTCGACGACACGGTTCGCCGGCAGGCGGAAAAAGGCGGTGGCCCGCTGCGCGTTGCGCGCCATGAGCGCAAAGAGTGCCGCGCGCCAGTGGGCCATGGCGCCGCGGCGCTTGGGAATGATCGTTTCACTGCTGAGAAAAAAGGTGGTTTCCTGGGGCCGGAATGCCATGCCGTGGGCCTCGCAGGCGCGGAGCAACTGCAGCACATCCGGCTCGTCCATGAAGCCGTAATGCCCCGTCACCCGGCTGAACCCGCTCTCCATCGACTCCACGTTCACCCGCCGGGCCAGGGGCACGTGCGCCGTCTCGTGGATGCGCACGGTCAGGAGAATGACCCGCTGGTGAAGCACCTTGTTGTGTTTCAAATTATGCAGCAAAGCCAGCGGCGCACCCAGCGGGTTGCCGGCCAGAAACACGGCCGTGCCCGGCACGCGCGTCGGCGGGTGTCGCACCAGTTCGGACAGAAAGAGTTCCAGGGGCAACGAGGCGGCCTGCAACTTCTCGCGCAGGATTTGCCGTCCCTTCCGCCAGGTGGACATCAGGAGGTAAACTCCGCCGCCGATGACCAGCGGCACCCAGCCGCCGTGCAGCACCTTGAGCAAGTTGGCCACGCAAAATGTCATTTCCAAAGCCAGGAAACACGCGCAGAGCGTGCCGGCCTTGAGCGTGCTCCAGCCCCAAACCCGCCGGGCCGCATAGAAGAACAGCACGCTGGTGATGACCATCGTCATCGTGACCGCCACGCCGTAGGCCGCCGCCAGCCGGCTGGATGAACCAAAGCCCAGCACCAGGGCGACGCACATCACCGCCAGCATGTGGTTGATGCGCGGCACATAAACCTGCCCCCGTTCCGCCGAAGAGGTGTGCTGCACCGCCAGTCGCGGGAAATAACCAAGCTGGATCGCCTGCATCGTGAGGGAAAACGTCCCGGAAATCAGCGCCTGCGAGGCGATGACCGTGGCGGCCGTGGCCAGCACCACCAGCGGCAGCACCCCCCAGCGCGGCGCGAGCTGGTAAAAGGGATTGGCCGTCATGGCGGGGTTCGACAAAATCAACGCCCCCTGGCCGAGGTAGTTGAGCATCAAACCGGGAAACACGATGGCCCACCACGCCCGGCGGATCGGCCGCGATCCAAAATGCCCCATGTCCGCGTAAAGCGCCTCCGCTCCCGTCACGGCGAGAACCACCGCGCCCATGACCAGAAAGCCCGCGATGCCGTGCCCGCCCAGGAACCGCACCCCCTGCCACGGATTGATCGCCAGCAACACCGCCGGTTCATGCACGATGCCCCGGACGCCCAGGACACCCAGGGTGGCAAACCAGACGATCATGACCGGCCCAAACACGCTGCCCACCAGGCCGGTGCCGTTCTTCTGGAGGTAGAACAGCGCCACCAAAACCACGACGGTCAACGGCAGAACGTAGGGTTCAAATACGTTCGTGGCGACGTTCAGCCCCTCGACGGCACTCAGCACCGAGATCGCCGGCGTGATGATGCCGTCGCCGTAGAGCAGCGCGGCCCCGAACACGCCCATCAACAGCAACGCCGCGCCGCGGCGGCCCCGTGCCGGCCGGTCCCGCTCCGCCAACGACAACAGCGCCAGGATACCGCCCTCCCCTTTGTTGTCCGCCCGCAGGATGAACGTGAGGTATTTGATGGAGACGATGAGGATCAGCGACCAGAGAATAAGCGACACCACCCCCAGGAGGTTGGCCCGGTCGGGAGCAATGCTGTAGGTGCTGCTGAAACATTCCCGCAGGGCGTATAGCGGGCTGGTGCCGATGTCGCCATAGACCACGCCGAGCGCGCCCATGATCAGGCTGAACTGGTAACGGCGGCTTTGTTGGTCCGGATTCACAGCGGCAGGGTCACATGTTCCCACACGACAAGACTGCCGCACGACAAGGTGCGGCCTGGCGGAAAGCGGTTTCAGATTTCATGCGGGAACACGGTCACGCGGCCGCGACATCCACTTCTTCCGGCCGCCAGAGCCAGCGGCCTTCCATGCCGCCGGCGACCACCACCGTCTGGCCGGTAATGTGTCCTGCCAGCCGGTCGGAGGCAAGGAACACGACCGCGTTGGCGATGTCGGCGGGGCTGGCCAGTTTCGGAAGGGCCATCGTGGCGACCACCTTGCGCACGGTGGCGGCATCACCAAGTTTGGCGGCGTTGCGCGGCACCACCGTCCAGCCAGGGCAGACACAGTTCACCCGCCCGCCGCCGTAATCCGCGGTGCGTGGCGCCACACGGGCGATCTCGTTTTTGAGCGTGCGTGTCAGCCCGTAAGTCATCGCCGCCTTCGCCGCCGCGTAGTCCGCGTGCCCCGCTTCGCCAAAGACGGCCGCCGTGGAACCGATCAACACGGCGTTGCCGTGCCGCTGTCGTTTCAGCAGCCGGAAGAACTCGCGCAGGCAAAGGAACGCCGTCGTCGCCACGGTGGCGAAGGTGTCGTTCCACTGCCGCAGCGACATGGCGTGCAGGGGCACGTCACGCGTTTCCCAGGCACCCGCGTTGGCGACGAGCACGTCCACGCGGCCAAAGCGCTTCACCGCGGCGGCGAACAGCCGGGTTACGGCTTGCTCGCGACGCAAATCGGCGGTGACGACCAGCGATTCCACGCCCGCCAGCTCACGGGCCAGCGCGACCGCTCCGGCCCGGTTCCGGTGCGCGTGCAGCACCAGGACTGCCCCTTCCGCGGCCGACGCGCGGGCGATCGCCGAGCCAATGCCGCCCGACGCGCCGGTGATCAAGACCACTTTGTCCCGCAAGTCCGTATCCATTGCGCGCCGAGACTACGGCAACCGACACTCGCTGGCCAGCTTGGATGCGGACGGAGACGTTTCCGGCGGCTGCCCATCGAAGGAACGCGGGCAAATCCCGGCACTGCGTGGCGCCGTTTGCGTCACATCGTATTTGATTGACGCGCCAACCTACAGGGCAGTAGATTCCCACCAGTAGCCCGGATTAAATTGAGTGACAAGCCTTGAAGCGAGGTCTTGCTGCTGTGATCAGAGGCCAAGAAACCCAAAAGATCTGTGGAGCCGCGGACGCCAGCCCGCCGGCTTCGATCGAAAGGATTGTAATTCCATGAACAACCACGTCAGCCTGTTTCCCCGTCGGCAGCTATTTTTCTGGTCGGCTTTGCTGTCGCTTTTGCTCATCCTGCCCGCCTGGGGGGTGGTGCTGGATGATTTCAATGCCGCCAGCCGGAGCGGCTGGCAGGATTTCACCTTCGTGCCGGGGTTTGGACTGCCGGTTCAAAGCGGCGGTCAATACACCTTCAATCTCCCTCCGGCCGGCCAGCCGCTCTTCGTGGCCAGCACCAAGACCACGCAGACGTTCACCTTGCAGGAGGGCCGGACCATCGAATACCGGGTGGACCTGGTCAATGGCAACGGACCCGACTCTTATGCCGTGCTCGCGTGGATTCCCGGCGACCCGTCCAACGCCAGTTCGCTGGCCGGCTACGCGTTTGCCATGTCCACGACCGACCTGCTCATCACCAAGGGCATCAACAAGTATTTTGTGGACGACACGCCCGACCCGCCGGTCAAGACCACGAACGTCACCATGGTCCTGGCCATGACCGTGCAAAACGGGAACGTGATTCTGCACGCCAGCGTGCTGGACAAGGACAACAACAACGCGGTGCTCTA
>JAJXZJ010000033.1 GCA_021780105.1 bacterium | reverse complement strand
CCATTGGCAAGCCAGCGGTTCATCGCCGCTCACCCCAACCGTGATGATTGCCTGCTTGTTATGCCCAACAGCCTGGGTTTGCGGTTGATTCGTAATGACTGGCTGGCCCCAGGCGCCCGTTCCGCATAGCGCGAGCACCAGAATCGGAACCATAACCGAAGATGGGCAATCGAGGATCGAGGATCCTCGAAGAGCAGCCAAACGGACCATATTCGTTTTCATTCGACGACTTTGTTTTGTTGTTTCCGCGGGTACAACCGACCGAAATGGTCCGCGCACCCAAGCTCGGGTCCTCGTTCGTTCCGACTCTCCTCTGAAGCTTGTGCCATCGGCGGATGGGGCACCCAGCCGTCACCTGTTACTGGGAGACAAAGACGGAAAAGTTGCGCAGAACTTGTGCTTCACGAAACCCTCACGACTGCCCTGTCCCTGCTCTGGCTTATTCCGCTGGGCAACCTTTATCCCCTTTGGTGATTATGGTTGCCCCGCTGCGCTTGATTCCTGAATTCGCCCGCTGGCACCGCCATCAGCACCGATAACTTCTTCGCCTTCGGGTCCAAGTACTCAACCGTGTAGCTCTGTTCCCCAAAGAGGCTGTCGGCGTGGCCCTCAAGGTGAATATTGAACTTTTTGAGTTCTCCGAGGATACCGTGAGCCTCGCCTTTGACGTCGAACGGGCCGAACAGGTTGCCTTTGGCCAGGGCCACTCCCGCAAACACACCCCCCCCCGGCGATGGCGTGAACACCCACTCTCCTGATTCAGGGTCCTGTTCCCACGTCCCAACCTCAAATATGTTCCTGCAGACACAGATTCCGTTGAGCGCCGCGTCCGCATTGGCATCCCCCTCCCAGGTGAACCGCCCGGTGAACAAAGGGTTCTCCGATTCGAACATGAGCACTTGAGTCGCCCCTATGATTCGTAGATTCCCGCTCGGTGTCGCCGTCCATTCCCCTTGGTTTAAGGCGACCATTGTCGCGCGGATATCAGCAGTTTTCCATTCTCCCGCGCCGGCCGGAGGCGCCCATAGCAGCAGCGCTAACAAGGCCGCCGGCATTGCACAGGCGCAGATCGCGCCGATAGGTTGTTTCAAGACCGAGTTCTTCATAACGATTATGCCTTTCTGTTGATTTTCGGGCTTTTGGTGTCTCCCGCCGCCGGAGTCTCCATGGCGGGCCGTAATGGCCTCAGATTCAGCTCTGTCTGGAGACCCCCGCCTGTTGCGGGCGAACACCAAGCCGTCATCCACTACTGGGAGAAAAGAACAAAAAAGTTGCTCGAAAAAAGACCGATCAATTCCGGTCGGTGCCTGCGTCACCGGCCACGCCGCTCCACTGGGTCGGCTTCGAAGTGACAGCCCCGGAACGATCGGTCGGGAAGGACAGGGTCGTTTGCGCGGCTTAAATTCCCGGTCCCAGTAAAACTCCCAGAGACGGTCCAATTTCACCAGTTCGCCGTGACCGTCGGGGAACACCACGTTCACCGCGCCGGGGAGCCGCGATGACGACCAAGAGATCAAGCCGCGTGAAGGCGCGAGCATCGTCAGCCTGGAGCTTCATAGGTAAGTTTGCGCACTAACGACAAGTCGATCGCCCTGAACTTGCGCCGGCGGAATGGCAAGAATCGCAATGACCGCCAGCGTTCGACCAGGGCGAACGCTCTTCTGCGTCTCGTGGAGAGTTCAATGGCGTCACGTTCCACCCCTCCGTTCTCCCATGAACTCAAGGTGTTTCCACCAACCGGAAGAATTTGGCCGGGGCTGTCATCGGAACGGTGGTCTTCTGAATGTCGGGTATAATCAGTTCCTGGACCGGCAGCCAGGGGCCTTCCGGAGTAGTTGCGGCTTCGACGAGATAATTCACGCCGGCGGAAGCGGGCCACGAAAGTTGTACGGCTCCGTCAATGCTGAGCTGCGGCACCTCGTAGGTGCGCAGTTGCAGGTTGGCAAACGTGGCCTCGGCGGGTGGTTTGGTGCCGTCCGTGTCCTGGAAGACCAACAGGTACAGCGCGACGCCGTTGAGCCAGGGGGCGCCTGCCGGGTCGGCTACGATGTCCGGCCAGACCCTGCACCCGGTAATCTGGGACAGCGGAACCGCGCTCAGACTGGAATCTGAGGCTGGTGTGTCCACGATGGTCTTTTGGTATAGCACCGCTCCGCTGTCCTTGTCCAACACCTTGCCGGTGAGCAGGAGGTTCTGCCCGGCCGGAGTCAGCGCCAAGACCAAAACGACGTTCTGGTTTTTCGTGGCCACCTTTTCCGCCCAGAAGCAGGTGTCTCCCGGGGGTTTCTGTTTCCAGAACCCCACCCAATCGCTCGATTTCGACACGCCGTAGCCTTGGCCACCACTGTGAAACAGCGACAGGATGACGCCGCTGGCGGCGGAGTTCATACCCACGAGGTCCACGCGCGCCTCCAGCGTCTGGCCGGGCTGTGCGACCCAGGAATAAGGGACGCCGTCAAAGGCGCAAGAATCGGTGGAATTGGTGGTGGGGACGGGGAAATCGCCACTAATGGTCAGTTCTCCACCGACCAAACTCGTGGTCACTGTGCCACCGCTGGCTGCGGGAGGTAGCCAATTGCTCAGCGCTACGGTGGTCGTGACCGGCGCGGCTTTGATCGTTCCAGCACAAGTATAGGAAACCGTTTCGTCAATCAGGCCCGACGCGGGTCCGCGCGTCAGCGTCGCCTGGACGCGCTGACCATCAATGGTTCCGCCGAGGCCGTAACCGGCGAGATTCAGTTGCTGGCTGGAGTCGGGTTGCATTACCCCAGACCAATTCAGCGTCCAAATCCCGGCGCCGGGCGTGAAGCTGGTGCCCGCAGGGTCCCAGGTTCCCACCTGCAGGTAGGCTGGCCCTTGGACGTTGGCAGTGCCGTCGGCAAGGTAGCCGCCCTCGCTCATCACGAGCAGTTGACCCGTGACTCGCGCGTCCGAGCCTTCCATCCGCACCGTGTAGGTGGCGCCGCGAATGGACGCGTGACCCATGGCGTCGGTAGCGGCGAGGCCGGGTGCGAGCACCGCGTTGACCCAACCGGTGGCGGTGAAAGAAGTGGTTTGTGCGCTGGCTCGCGGCGGCAGGCTGAGGACGCAGGCGACAGCAGACAGGGCGAGCATGGCAAAGTGTTGTATCCTGATCATACTCCATTTCCTTTCTTTGTTCGTCGATTTGAGAACGGATGAGCAACACCCGTCAAGGCGATGGCCAGGAGTTCAGCCTCCCTGATTGGTGGCGGGCGAGTCGCGCGCCGCGCTCCGTGGGAACTCGACTGGACAGGTGTCCTCACACTGGTTACTACGTAAACCCGAGAGAAAGGGTGCAAGCCAAACCACCCCCCGGCCGGGCGACACCGCGAATCGCGGAATCCTCAGTAACGCGTTGTTTCCGCCGGCGCCGGCACATCGTTGGCGCGGCGTGCTCCAGGGCTCTCGGCCAGCTTCGGCCCTGCGCGCTGATTCTCGATCCGCGCGATTTCCTCAAAGGACGGCGCATGCCAGAGCAGGGCTGTACCCTCGATGCTGGCCGCCAGGAGAGTATTGCCATCCGGGGAGAACAGAATGTGGTTAATAAACCCGAAGTGCCCCGGCAGAGTCGCCACCTCACGACCAGTCACCATATCCCACAGCCGGACAGCGCTTGGCGGGCCCATTTCCCCGACGGCCAATCGCTGGCTATCGGGCGAAAAGGTAAGGTGCTGCATCCCATTGCGGGTCACGCGACCGAACGGTCGGGCGGTTCGGCTGGCCACATCCCAGATTATCAACCGGCCGTCATTCACCCCGCCGGTAGCGAAAAACTGTCCGTCCGGCGAGAAGGCGACCCAAACGGCCCCCGCATGAATATTCTCGAAAGAGGCAATTAGCTGCCGGGTTTTCAGGTCCCACCAGGCGGCCTTACCACCGCTCTTATAGCCTATCGCAACGAGTCGGTTGTCGGGGGAAAAAATGCCCTCGAGGCCGTTTTTGAGATTGATTCCCTCCAGATTGACCTCCTGCCACTGAGGCACGGTCCAGATTTTGCCCCGGGGATCACCGGGGCCAGCGTCTGCGCCGCAAAGCAGGTGGCCGTGAGGCGAGAAGAAGACGATCGAAATCTTGCATCCTGGCACGGGCAGGGTGGTAACCTTCTGTTGCGCTGGTAAGTCCCACACGTCCATGTTTCCCGCGTCATCGCCTAACGCCAGCCAGCGGCCATCTGGAGAAAGGTCCATAGCTGTATGGTTGGTGCCTAGAAAGGAGAATCGCTCTACCACCCGCATTTGTTTCAGATCCCACTGCACGACTGTGCGGTTGGACGACTTGCTGAGGGTGAGCAGGTTTTGGCTCTCAGGGAGAAAGGCTAACCCCCAGGAGCAGATGTCGTTGGAGGGGAGCACAGAAAGATTTGCCGCCTTCGCCTCGGCGCCCCAATATTTCACCGCCCCATCCTTGCCACCGGTCACCAACTGCTTGCCATCGGGCGACCAGGCTATAGCCCAGACCTCGTCGGTGTGACCTTGAAACCGCCGCTTCTCGGTGTGCCCCGCCACATCCCAAAGGCGGACAGTCTGATCCGCGCCTGCCGAGGCAAGTGTTTTCCCATCCGGTGAGAAGGCCAGCGCCGCGACCCAGCGGCTGTGCCCCGTAAGTCGCTCTTCTGTGCCGGTGCTCAGATCCCAGAGGTGGATTGCTGTGTCTTCGACTCCGCACCCGGCGGCTAAGAGCCGGCTATCGGGCGAGAAGGCCAGTGCGGTGACACCGTCTCCGGGTGGTGGAATTGGGATTGCCTCTCGCTCGTTGCCCGTCGTCGGGTCAAAAAGGTGAATCTGAGGAGTTCGCTTATTGAGCGCTGCCACGGCCAACCAGCGGCCGTCGGGAGAAAACAGCACCCAGCCGTAGCGATCGGCCCAACTGCTGAGACTGGCAAAATGCAGTGAAGGCCCTCGCCAGGCAGCGCCATGATCATCGTTGAAATCAAAGGGTACGGTGGTCAGCTTGGTTACAGTCTGGTGCGATTTGAGGTCCCAGAGTCGTACCGCTCCGTCGTCGGCCATGGTCGCCAGCAATAGCGAATCCGGCGAGAACGCCACCGAGCGGACTGGCGCCGGGTGGACCAACGAGGCTGTTGCCTGCCGTTGGCCGGGCTCCGTCAGATAGACGACGTTCGTGCCGTTTGTGTCCCGGTTGCTCCAGGCGAAGAGGGCTTCTTGAGGCGAAAAGGCCAGGGTCTTTACGGAGGATCCCCAGGCCTGCGCCGGCAGTTCCAACTGCCTCTTCTTGGTGAGCGCATCCCAAAGGACGACGGCACCGCCTTCGCGGCGCACGGCCAGCCACTTGCCGTCCGGCGAAAAAGACAGGGCGGCGACTGCATCTGAAAAACGGCAGAGGGTGAGGCGTTCTTCGCTCTGACACCGACTCCATAAGTAGCGCCATTCCCACCCGCGGAGATCGGTTTCGGACTCCGCTCCGGGGCGGTAGCGATCCAGGAGTTCAAGCGCCCGGCCCAGATCGCTGTCGTCGAGTGCGCGGGCTACTTCCTTCATGTCCGCCGCATAGGCGTTGCGGCGGTTGAGCAAGGCTTCGGCCTCCGCGTGAGCTCGGTGCGCTTCAGCCCGACGCCATTGCCAACTCACGCCGCCCAGGCCAGCCAGCAAAGTCAGCGCCGCCACGCCAACTGCACCGGCGAGCAGCGGGTTGCGCTGGCACCACTTGGCCGCCTTCCCGGCCATTCCCACCGGGCGCGCCAGGATCGGTTCGCCGCGTAGAAACCGGCCCAACTCATCCACCAACCCCTGGGCGGTTGTGTAACGGCGCGGAAGGTCCTTCTCCAGGCACTTGAGGCAAATCGTCTCCAAATCCCTCGGGATGCCCGCATTGAGCAGGCGCGGCGGAGCGGGGTCGGTCGTGGTTACTTGCCGCAGCACCTCGGTCAGCGTGGCGGCCTGGAATGGGGGCCGGCCGGTGAGCAAATGGTACAGCAAGGCCCCCAGCGAGTACACGTCGCTAGCCGGGCCGATTTCCCGGTGGCGGCCCTGCGCCTGCTCCGGCGCCATGAAATGGGGAGAACCCAGCACCTGCCCGCTCACCGTCAAATCGGACTCCCCGGTCAGGTGCTTCGCCAAACCAAAGTCGGTGACCCTTGGTTGATCGGACACGTCGATCAGCACGTTCGACGGTTTAAGGTCACGGTGCAGGATGCCCTGGCTGTGGGCGTAAGCCACCGCCTCGGCGATGGTCTTCACGTAACCGGCGGCTCGCCGGGGTAGAAGGGGTCCGTTGCGCAGAAGTTCCCCCAGGCTGGGGCCTGCCACGTAGTCCATCGAGAAGAACGGCTGGCCCGCATACTCGCCAACTTCATGAATGGCGATGATGTTCGGATGTTGCAGGCCCGCCGCCGCCCGGGCTTCGGCCAGGAATCGCTGGCGCGCCGCCGCTGAAGCCAGCGGACCACCCAACACCATCTTTAGTGCGACCACCCGATCCAGGCTCTTCTGCCGGGCCTTGTACACCACCCCCATGCCGCCACGCGCCACCTCTTCGATCAACTCGTAGTCGCCGAAAGCGCCGGTGAGCGGCAAGTCAGTTGAACCTCGAGGCCGGAGATTGAAAGGGTGAAGGTTGACGGGTTGGGAGGAACCGCTGCCAGTCGAGCTGTCCGCAGCCACATCCCGCAGGGCGCAGATCGGACAAAGCAGATCCGATGCTCCTGGTGGCAATCGCCGTCCGCATTCCGGGCAAATCCGCTCAGGTGGCATACTCTATTCTACGCAGAATCGGACATTTCGATGCGCTCTTCCCGAACCGCGCTCTCGGGAAGGCGTTCAAGCGCTCATAATCTCGATCAGGTGGCGAGCCTCTTCGTTCAGTTCGGCCGGATCGGCCACCGTGTGCGCCACTTCCTCGCGGACCAGTTCGCGATAGCGCGCCCGCATCCGATGTACCGCGGCTTTGAGCGCGGGCACAGTCAGCCCCAGTTCCGAGGCAACCTGCTCAAACGAGCGCTCGCTCTTGCCGGCAAACGGAAAGTCGCTCGGCGCGGCATAAAGCTTGGCCTTGCCGGCCGCCGAGTATTCCTCGCTCAGACGACACCGGGCGCGATCCAGCAGAGTCATGGCCCACTCCCGCTCGAAAAGCCGCTCGGGTGTCAGCTCGTGCCGGGGCTCTAACCGAAACCGCTCCTCCGCTTCGATTTGATCCCACGAAATGAGGAACGCTCCGCCCCCACGCTTGATAGCTTTGGCGTGCCGATGCTGATCGACCAGGAAATTGCGCAGAGCGGTTAGCAGGAACGAGCGGAACTTGCCGCGTTCGGGCGTCGCCCCTCTCGGGAACCCGTTGGCCAATAATCCAGCAAAGAACTCCTGGGTCAGGTCCTGCGCGTCCTCCGGACGCTGCCCCTGGCGGCGCACGTAGGCGTAGA
This sequence comes from bacterium, assembly GCA_021780105.1. Classification (GTDB taxonomy): domain Bacteria; phylum Verrucomicrobiota; class Verrucomicrobiia; order Limisphaerales; family J093; genus JAJXZJ01. Next base: position 138 of record JAJXZJ010000033.1, on the reverse strand, counting down.
GGGGATACCAATAGGTGCGGCACAATTGATCGAGAGCGTCGCGCGCTCCGGGCAACTCTTCCCGGCTGGCCGCCAGCACCATGCTCCAATGTGTGGTGGCGAAAGCTGCGGAACCCGTTTCCTTCACTTCGGCAAGAT
>JAJXZJ010000001.1 GCA_021780105.1 bacterium | reverse complement strand
CCTCTTGAAGGGCGACGTGTTCAGCCGCGACTTCCTGGAAATGTGGGTCAGCGCCAAACGCAAGGAGGCCGACGCCCTGCGCCTGCGCCCCCACCCCTACGAGTTCTTCCTCTACTACGACGTGTAAAGCGCGTTGATTTTCCAAGGGCACTCCGCTTGCGCGGGGTGCCCTTTTTTCGCCCAAAAAAGGCGCTGGAATGGGCGGGTTGGCCGGCCGGAATGCGGTTGTGAATAACTTGGGAATAAGAGTTAATATGTTGTTCTCGTCAACGCCCGGAGCCAGTCCTAAAAGGAACCCCGCGTAATCCGACGACCGCCCAGAGCAATTGGTTTCCTGCCGGCGTTTGCCGGTGCTGAAACACTGATTTCATAAGTTATTAATTGGCAAACGATTGTGGTTCAACCTTGCGAACATATCGGTCATTTTCCGGACCCGCCCGCAGGAGCCATCCGCCCGCCGGCCAGAATGGTCCGCTAACCGACTGTGCAAAGGGCTGTTACAACCGGGTTACGCGTGCCGGTGAATAATTCCGGGTCGGACCACCCCAAAGAGTTGATCGCAATGCAAGCTGCCGCTGAAACGATTTGGAACTCCGCGCAGACCGTCCTGCGCGAGATGCTGAACAAGGACATTTACAGCCTGTGGTTTGCCAACATCCGGGCAAAGGGCCTGGTGGGTGACGAGATCATCCTGGAGGTGCCCAACGATTTTTGCGAAGTCTGGCTCAAGGACAATTACCTGAGTCTTCTGCGCGACGCGATCAGCCATTGTGCCAACCGCTCCGTGCGCGTAAAATTCGCCGTGCCTGCAGCCCCGCTGCCCCAAGAGACCACGCCGCCGCCGGCTCCGCCAGAAAGCCCCGCCACCATGATGCAGGCACCGGCCCCGGGCGGCGCCCCGGCCGACGTGGGTTTCAACCCGAAGAACACGTTCGACACCTTCGTGGTGGGCAACAACAACAACTTCGCGCACGCCGCCGCGCTCGCCGTGGCCCAGGCACCCGGCAAATCCTACAATCCACTGTTCGTTTACGGCGGCGTGGGCCTCGGCAAAACCCATCTGCTGCACGCCATCGGCCAATACGTCACACAGCATCGCAAGGGCGCCCGCGTGGCCTACCTTTCCTCGGAGCGGTTCACGAACGAATATATTGACGCCATCCAGTCCAACCAATTCGCCCGATTCCGCAGGAAATACCGCCAGACGGACGTGCTGCTGCTGGACGACGTGCAGTTCCTGGCCAACAAGGAACGCATTCAGGAGGAATTCTTCCACACGTTTAATGCGCTCCACGACGCGCACAAACAGATTGTCCTGACCTGCGACCGGCCGGCCGGGGAAATCCAAAACCTGGAGCACCGCCTCGTCTCACGTTTCGAGTGGGGCCTCGTCACGGATTTGCAGCCGCCGGATGTCGAAACCCGGGTTGCCATTCTCCGCAAGAAAGAGCAGTTCCTGAACGTGCGTCTGGACGATGAAGTCGTTAATTTCCTCGCCACGCGCATCCGGTCCAACATCCGCCGGCTCGAGGGCGCGTTGACGCGCGTGGCCAGTTACGCCTCGTTGACCGGCAAACGGTTGGGCCTGGACATGGTGGAGGGACTGCTGCACGAAATCCTTCACGAAGAAGGCCGGCACACGATCACCATCGAGGTCATTCAAAAACGCGTGGCCGAGCATTTCGACATCCGGCAGGCGGACATGCTCAGCAAACGGCGGCCGGAGAACATCGCGTTTCCGCGCCAGGTGGCCATGTTTCTCGCCCGCCAGCTCACCGAAAGCTCGCTCAACACCATCGGCGAGGCGTTTGGCGGGCGCGATCACGGCACCGTGCTGCACGCCTGCCGCCTGGTCAAAGACCGGATGGAGGTGGACGCCAACGTCCGCCAGGCCGTCACCTATCTGGAAAAACAGTTGCAGCGGTAGCGCCGAACGGCTGAAGCTCGCCGGCACGCGCGGGGGATGTTTCCCGCGTTTGAATTGAGTCAACGCCCAGACCGCGGCCGGTCTGGCGTCGTCCTTGTTGCCATGCCTGTCATTGAAGTCCGCGGCCTGACCAAGACCTTCCGTGTGTATCAAAAACGGCCCGGCCTTGCGGGCGCCGTGAAGGGGCTGTTCCGCCGCGAACACCAGGACACCGTGGCCGTCAAGGCGGTCAACTTCCAGGTCGAGGAGGGCGAACTGGTCGGTTTCCTCGGTCCCAACGGCGCGGGCAAGACCACCACGCTCAAGATGCTCGCCGGCCTGCTTTATCCCAGCACCGGCACGGCCCGCGTGCTCGGCTACGTGCCGTGGGAGCGGCGGGACGGTTACCGCCGCCAGTTCGCGCTGTTGCTCGGCCAGAAGAACCAATTGTGGTGGGACCTGCCCGCCCGCGAATCGCTCGAACTCAACGCCCGCATCTACGGCCTGCCGCAGGCGGAGTTCGAGCGCACCGTCGCCGAACTGACCGAACTGCTCAACTGCCGCGACCAGCTCAGCGTGATGGTCCGCGAACTTTCCTTGGGCGAACGGATGAAACTCGAGCTGATCGCCGCCCTGCTCCACCAGCCGAAGGTGTTGTTCCTCGACGAACCCACCATCGGCCTCGACGTGGTGTCGCAGAAAACCGTCCGTGAATTTCTCCGCCGGCACAATGCCATGCGGCACACCACGATCCTGCTCACCAGCCACTACATGGCGGACATCCAGGAACTGTGCCGCCGCGTCATCATCATTGACCACGGCGCCATCTTCTTCGACGGACCGCTGACGGAAATCCTCGACCGGTTTGCCGATTTCAAACGGGTGACCGTCCAGTGCCCGGCCGACCAGCCGTGGCCTGCGGACGTGCTCGGCCGCTTCGGCGAGGTGGTGGAAAACACCGCCGCCGGCTTCCAACTGAAGGTCAAACGCGACCGCGTGATTCCCGTGTGCAAGGCGCTGCTGGACGAGTTCCCGGTCGCTGACATGGACATTCAGGAAGTCCCCATCGAGGACATCATTCGCCGGATTTTCGCGCGCTGACGGCCGGTGGTGCCGTGAACACGCCGGGCGGATTGCCGCGCGGCGCGGCCCGATTCATGGCGACGGCCGGGCCTCCGGTCCGGCCGGGAGTTGGTCGCGGCAGGCAAACATTTGGAACCACCAAATCTTATGCCCGCGATAGCTCGCACTAAACACACCCAGACTCTCCACACGGCGAAACTCGCCCCGCAGCGACGCCGGCGGCGGTGGCGGCGCCGGCGGCGGGTCGGTTTCATGCCGTGGCCGCTCCAGCCGCTCGATCACAATGGCGTTGTCACCGACCCGCTCGCGATAACGGTATTCCGGCCAGAGATCGAACTGGCTTTCCGGTTGTCCGGTTTGCTGGACATACACCACGGGCTGGCGACCGGGACCGACGGCGGCGCGGGCCGCGTCCAGATAAAACGTAATTTCCCCCGTGAAGCCATATTCCGGGCAAAGGATGAACACCGGCTTCCCCTCCTTGAGCAGTTCTCGTCGCGCCTCGCCAGCCGTGCGGGCGACTTCCCGCCAGCCCTGCAACCGGTGCAGCGGATCGAGGTTGACCGGCAGTTCATGCCCGGTAACCCAGCCGATCAAGCCCGTCTCGCTCATCACAATCAGCACCAGGAAACCGATGCCCAGCCCGACCCGAAACCATTGCCGGACCCACCGCTCCTGCCGCCGCGAATCCCAGAACAGCACCATCAACATGAACAGCGGCACCACGGCGGGGGCGATCCAGTTTTGTAGCACGCGGGCATGCAACGACTGGAACAGGTAGGCGAGAACCAAAGGGGCGCCCATGCTGAAGCAATAGACGGCCCGCGGATCGCGCGGCGTAACACGCCAGAATGCCAGCGCGGCCCAGACCGTGCCCACGAAGAAAACCGGATTGAGCAGGCCGAATTCCGAACCTGCAAACTCCACAAGAAAGCGGCTGGTAAAATGAAGCGCGTCGCCAAAATCGGCCCGGCCGTTGAGATGCGTCACTGTCACCCAGCCGTGATGGGAGTTCCACACCAGCACCGGCAGGGCCAGCAGCAGGTTTACGAGCAGGGCAAGATACGGACCAGGCCGGCGCAGATGCCGCCGCGCCGGCGGCCACAGCGCAAAAAACACCGCCCAGCAGAGCCATTGGAACAGGGCCGTGTATTTGCTCAGGAAACCCAGCCCCATCCACAGCCCGACCCAGGCCCAATGGCGCGCCGCCCCGCCGGGCTGGACTGCGCGCCAGCCGGCAAGCATGGCGGCCGTCCAAAAGAGCACACTCAGGGGGTCAATCGTCATCAGGTTTGCCCCGCCGGCAAGGAGCGGCGTGGCGGTCGTGATGAGGATCAAGGCAAAGCCCAGCCGCGCGTTGAACTCGCGGGCGCAGAACCAAAACACCATGAAGCCCAGCACCGCGGCGATCACCGGCGCGAAAAAGCGCACGCCGAACTCGGTGTCGCCCCACAGCCAGGTGCCGAGGAACTGCGTGTAGGCAATCAGGGGCGGTTTGCTGTAGTAGGACAGGGCCAGATGCTTGGACCAAATCCATTGGTAAGCCTCGTCCTGACTGAGTTCAATCCGGCCGCTGGCAAGGTAAGCCAGCCGGCCCAGCAGCAGCGCGACCAGCACCCCGCCGCTCCACCACCACCAGCGCCGGTCGGACGGTGGAGTTGGTGGCACGCTTCCGGCCTGGTTCGGGGAAGGTGCGCTGACCAACCACAGGATCGAAAGCAGCGCGAGAATCCCCTCGACCGTCGAGACAGTCGGGAGCAACGGCGCCAATTGGCCACGCAGGTAGTCGTTCACCGGGGGCTACTCAACACCGGCGGGAGGCCATAAGTCCATCCGGGATTTCTACAGGAAGAAGGCACATGCACAAACGACAGGCAATGGCACTGCGGCGACCGCGGATTCCCATCCACTGGGTTTCAAACGGCTGGCGACGGCTGCGTTGGCGACCACATCCGATCCAAGGCCGGCAAAATGCGGTGCCACGTCAGATAACCGACCGCCATCCCGATCAGCCCCGAAACGACGACGTCCGAGAAATGATGGCAGCCGAGGAACACCCGGGACCAGGCCATGAGCACACCCAGCAACACGGCCGGCAATTTCCAGCGACGCACGCCGAGCAGCAACACCCCGGCGAAGCCCATGGCCGTCCCGGTGTGGCCGGAAGGGAAGGAACCGTAATCGTATTTCCCGATTAGCCATTGCGAATTGTACCGGATGCCATACCATCCCTGCGGTTCTTTCGCGAAGGGACGCGTGCGGCCGGTTGTGGACCGGATGGTGGTGGCCACCAGACCCGAAAGACAGGAAGAAAGGATCAGCGCGAGCGCCAGTCGTTTCCAAAACCGGTTGCGGCGCCAGACGCCGGCGACCAGCAACCCTGCTGCGGCCAGCAGCAAGAAAGGCAGATTGGCATACTGGGTGATCAAACTGGCGGCTTCCCGCCACACAGGATCAGGGTTTCGCGACACCAACCGACCGACCGGCGAGTCGAGAGCAAACGCCATGACGATCAGCAGCACCGCCAGGCCGCCAAACAAAAACCACTTTACCGTCCGCTCCCGGCGGTTGGAGCCGTCGCAAGCCGGGCCTGGCGCCTCGTCGGATACCGTCGTAAAAACCATCGCCGGCAACTGTTCGCCGGCAATTTGTCGCTGGTGTGTCGCGTTTCTGACACCTTGGTAAATTCTTTCGCTCGTCAAATCCATTTCCGTGCTTTCCCCAGCCAATTGTTCCACTCCACCTGCGGCCGGCGCCGCGTTCCCACCCCCGCCGCAGGATTCACCGGGCTGGGGCCACAGGCTGGCCTTGATCTGGCTGCTGGCATGCGCCGTGCATGTATCCGGAACGTGGCTCCTCCCCTTGCTGGACCGGGATGAACCCCGGTTCGCCGAAGCCTCGCGCGAAATGCTTGAACGGCACGACTACGTCGTCCCTTATTTTAACCACACTTACCGTTTCGACAAGCCCCCGCTGATTTACTGGCTGCAATCCACCGCCTTCCGGCTGCTGGGGGAATCCGCGTTCACGGCCCGTTTGCCGTCGGTTCTGGCGGCGGCGTTCACCGCCGTCGTCCTCTATGCCTTTGGCCGGCGGATGGCGAATGACCGGACCGGTCTTTGGGCCGCAGTCAGTTATACCACGGCACTGCAGGTGATGATTCACTCCAAGCTCGCGCTCGCCGATCCGACGATGATTCTCTGCGTGGCGCTGGGAGGCTGGGCGGGCTGGGAATTGATGGTCGCCGGCCGGCTCACCTCCGGCCGCGCGGTCTGCTGGCGCTGGCGCGTGGTATTCGCCGCCGCGCTGGCATTCGGTTTTCTCGCCAAAGGGCCGGTGGCGTGGCTGCCGGTGGGGATGCTGCTCTGGGCAAGAATACGCCGTTTGCCCGGAGCGCCAGGTTTCACCGCCATCGGCACGCTGTTTGTGGCGGGTCTGTTGCCGGTGGGTTTGTGGGCAATTCCAGCGTTGTCAGCCACTCACGGTCAATACCTGGAAGTCGGAATCGGCCGCCATGTTCTCGCCCGCGGTGTGGTGTCACTGGAAGGCCACGGTGCAGGGCATTTGCTGTCCTATCTGGCGCTGCTGCCATTCTATTTCCTCACGGTCTTCGCCAGCTTTTTCCCCTGGTCGCTGTGGCTGCCCTGGTGGTTCAAACGCGTCTGGCGCGGTCGCCGTTGCGACGCCGAAACCAGCTACCTGCTTGCGGGCGTCGTCCTGATTTTTGGCTTGTTCACGTTTTACAACACCCGGCTGCCGCACTACACACTCCCGGCTTTCCCTTTTCTGGCGCTTCTGCTGGCGCGCGAGTGGACCATCGCCGGGCGCCCGGTTTCGGCGCTTCGCCGCGGCGCCATCGGCATGGTCATCTTCAACCTGGGGATTTCGCTGATCGCGTTCCCCATCGCGGCCCGCTATTTTCCGGCGTGCCAGCTCGCCCAGGCCGGTGCCTCGTGGCTGAACCCCGACACCGCCCTGGCCATCACCGAATTCGACGAACCGAGCCTCGTCTGGTATTTCCGCGCCCGTCTCCGTGGTTTCCCCACCAAGCTCGCGCCGGAGCAAGTTCCGGACTTCCTGCGGCAGCCCGGTCCGCGCGCCTGCGTGCTGGACGCGGGCGAGGCCGCGCGACTTTTCCCGGCGCTGCCCCGGGGCTGGCGGACCGTGGAGAGCGCCGGTTTCAACGTGGCAAACGGCCGGCGCGTCCGGCTGCGTCTGATCGTCAAGCCATATTGAGCCGCGCTCCGCAACGCGCACGCCTGCCATCGGTCAAAACCGCAACCAAGGACCGGACTCCGGCAAAATCCGTGTTGCCGGCAGACTTGCTGCCAACCGAAAATTGCCCTTGCTCTGACATAAAATGTGCTTTGTCAGAGGATTGAATTGATCAGCCGGAAGGCTATCCTGCACCGGTGCCGGACATGATGCGCAAAGGGAACGACAAGCTCAACCGCCGCGACTGGCTCCGCGGCGCCGCGCGGACCTTGGCCGTGACGGGAATCGGGGCCGCCGCCGCCACGCTGGCGTGGAATCGGCGGCTGTGCCGGGCCGCTGGCGCGGCCGTTGACCCGCGGCTGTGCGCCGGGTGCGCCGGATTGCGCCACTGCCCCCTGCCTTCCGCGCTGACCGCCCGAACGCTGTTTCCCGGAGGTGTGCCATGAAACCAGATCGTTCTCCGATTCGTTTGACCCGCCGCGGTTTTCTGCGCACCAGCGCCCGTCAGGCCGCCGTGCTGGGACTTGCCGGCAGCGCTGCCATGAGTGCCGCCCGCCCGGCCTGCGCCGGCAGTGACACCACGCCCAATCCGTTCGCCTACGACGTCAGCCGCCTGGAGAAATTTGATCCCAAGCTCGCGCGTTACACGGAGGCCAGGCAATTTCGCTGCCCGCGACCCGACGCGCGCCGGATGGCGCTCGGTCCCGGTGGCAACCTCTACGTCGCCGCCGGCAATTACGTCGTGATCCTCGACGCGAACGGCACGCCGGTCAACGAACTGGCGCTCACCGCCGCGGCGCGCTGTGTGGCCGCCGCGCCGGACGGCACGGTGTTCGCCGGCCTGCGCGATCACATCGAACTGTTTGACGCCAAGGGAGAGCGCAAGGCCGCGTGGGCTTCTCCCGGAAAAAAAACCTGGTTCACCGGGCTGGCGCTCGGCAACCAGGGCGACGTCTTCGCCGCCGACTCCGGCAACCGCGTCGTGCTGCGTTGCGACCGCGCCGGCAAGGTGCTCGCGCGCATCGGCGAAAAAAACCCGCAGCGCGACATCGCGGGCTTCATCCTGCCCAGCCCGTATCTCGATGTCGTCTGGCACACGGATGGGCTGCTGCGCGTGAACAACCCGGGCCGCCACCGGGTCGAGGTTTATACCCTGGATGGCGACCTTGAGTTGACTTGGGGCAGGCCCTCGATGGCGATTGACGGGTTTTGCGGGTGCTGCAATCCCATCGCGCTGGCGTTGACAAAGGATGGCCGTTACGTGACCTGCGAGAAAGGGCTGCCGCGCGTGAAAATTTATCAGGAACACGGCGCGCTCGACTGCGTCGTCGCCGGACCGGAAATGTTTCCGGACAACGCGCGCGTTGGCGCCGGCGAGACAGCAGCCGATGGCGTGCGCGCTGCGCTGGACGCGGCCGTGGATGGGCAGGGCCGGGTGTTCGTGCTCGACACGGTGACAAGCCGCATTCATGTGATGGAACCCAGGACGTGACATGGCCGCCGGACTTTCCCAGGAAGAACCCGTGAACCGCCGGCAATTTTTGCGCGGCGGGCTGCGCGTCGCGGCGATGACCGGCGTCGGCGCGCTGGTCGGCGCGCTGGCGGGCCGCTCCGCGACGGATGGCACCGTCTGGCAGATTGATCCGGCCCGGTGCCTGCGGTGCGGCCAGTGCGCCACCGAATGTGTGCTGGAACAATCCGCCGTGAAGTGCGTCCACACGCACGCCATCTGCGGCTATTGCGAGCTTTGCACCGGCTATTTCGTGCCCGATCCGAACGCGCTCAACACCGGCGCCGAAAACCAGCTCTGCCCAACGGCGGCCATTCGCCGGAAATATGTCGAGGATCCGTATTACGAATATACGATTGACGAAAACCTCTGCATCGGCTGCGGCAAATGCGTCGAAGGCTGCAACCGTTTCGGCAACGGCTCGCTGTATCTCCAGATCCGCCACGACCGCTGTCTGAACTGCAACGAGTGCTCCATTGCCCGCGTTTGTCCCGGCGACGCCATCCACCGCGTGCCGGCGCGTCATCCCTACCTGCTCAAGACCACCGTCAGCCATTGAAATGAAGCGGCGCGCCCACACGTTTCTCGTCGGACTCTGGACCTGGCTCGCCGCCGCCGGGGTTGCCGGGGCTGAGCAACGTTTTCCGCCGCCTGACTTTGAAAGCGGCTACCAACTGCCGGTGACGCAAACGCCCGCGCCGCGCGCCGAGTGGCTGCAATACTTCGACGTGCTGGTGCTGCTGATCGCGCTCGGGCTGGCGTGCCACCTGATCCTGCGCAAACGCTCCCGTGCCGGCGTCGTGGGCTTGTCGCTGTTCTCGCTGCTCTATTTCGGTTTCTACCGGGAAGGCTGCATCTGCGCCATCGGCTCCGTGCAGAACGTGGCGCTGGCGCTGTTCGACCGCAGTTATGCGCTGCCGGTGACGGTGCTGGTCTTTTGCCTCGTGCCGATCGTGTTCAGCCTGGTCGTCGGCCGGGCGTTTTGCGCGGCGGTTTGTCCGCACGGCGCGCTGCAGGATCTCGTCCTGCTCAAACCGGTCAAGGTGCCGGCCTGGCTGGAACACGCCCTGGGCGTGCTGCCCTACCTTTACCTCGGCGCCGGCGTGATGTTCGCCGCCACGGGCAGCGCGTTCTTGATTTGCCGCTACGATCCGTTCGTGCCGCTGTTCCGGCTGTCCGGCAGTGTTCTCATGCTCACGACGGGCGCAGCATTTGTCGTGCTGGGCATGTTCGTCGGCCGGCCTTACTGCCGGTTTGTATGTCCTTACGGCGCGCTGCTCCGGTTGGGCGCGCTGGTGGCGCGCTGGCGCGTGCGCGTGACACCGGATTTCTGCACGCAATGCCAGCTTTGTGAACACTCCTGTCCGTTCGGGGCGATGCGCGAACCGACCGCTCCCGCCGCCAACCCCGCCGCCCAATCCGCCGACCGCCGGCGTCTGGGCTGGCTGTTGTTGCTGTTACCGGTGCTGATCGCCGCCGGCGCTTGGCTGGGCGGAAAACTCAGCGTGCCGCTGTCGCGGCTCGATCCCAACGTGGCGCTGGCGGAAAAATTTCTCGATCCCAGGAAAGCCGCCCCGCTGCCGGGCGTGCAGACCCCGCAAAGCCTCGCGCTCGGCCGCGCCGAAGACAACCCGAAGGAACTGCTTGCGGCCGCAGCCGCGGCACGCCAGAAATTCGCCGCGGCGAGCTGGCTGTTCGGCGGCTGGGTGGGACTGGTCATCGGTGTGAAACTCATCGGCCTGTCACTCCGGGTGGCACGCACCGATTTCGAGCCGGACCGCGGCGCCTGCTTCGGCTGCGCCCGGTGCTTCAGTTTCTGCCCCAACGAGCGCGTTCGTCTCGGACTACAACCGGCGCCGGCAAATCTCCCTGCGCCCGCTGCCGTCGCGGCGACGGCCGCCTCGGTTCCGCCCGCCAAACCCGCATAAGCCATGCCGGCCGCCGCCAGGACCACTTCCCCCGCGTCCGCCGCTTCAACCGCGGTGCTTCATCGCGCGTTGGTCAACGTCGTCGTGATGGCGAGCCTGTTCTGCGTGATCGTCGGCAGCGCCTTCCTGATTCGCTACTGGCGGGCCAAAGCGGAAGACCCGCTGAAATCGCCGCAAGCCATCGCGTTGAAGGACCGGCTGCGGAACGAGCCGCGCAACGAGCAGCTCAAGCAGCAGATTCGCGAGCTCGATCTGGCACTGCGCCGGCAGTATTTCCGGCACCTTGCGTTCAGCCACACCGGCGGCTGGCTGCTGGTGGGCGGGCTGGCGGTGTTGATTTTGAGCGGACGCCAGGCGGCCAGGCTGCGCGCCCAACCGCCGCTGCCAGCGTTGAAAACCGACGCCGAGAAGCGGGCGGCCCGCACCGCCGCGCTGGCCCGCTGGGCCGTGGCGGGCGTGGCGCTCGCGACGGGCGCCGGCTTCCTCGCACTTTCCTTGAGCGCCAAATCCACCCTGCCCGACCGGCCGCAGGATTTGGCGAAATCGCTCGCGAAGCTCTCCGGCGAAGGCGGACCGGACCTCGCCGATCTGCCCAAGCCGGCGGAATTTCGCGCCAACTGGCCGCGGTTCCTGGGGCCGGACGGCAACGCCTGCGTCACGAATTTTACGCTTCCGACGGAGATCAATTTGACGAACGGCACGGGCGTCGCGTGGAAAACGGCCGTGCCGCTGCTGGGCTTCGGTTCACCGATCGTCTGGAGCAACCAGGTATTTCTTTCGGGCGCGACCATGACAAACCGCGCGGTATTTTGTTTTGACGCCGCCACCGGCGCGCTCGTCTGGCAGCGGCCGGTGACCAACGTGCCCGGCAGTCCGGCCCAACCGCTGGAGATTCCCGATTCCACCGGCTACGCCGCGCCGACGATGGCGACCGACGGCCGGCGCGTATTCGCCTGGTTTGGCAACGGCGACCTCGCCGCCTTCACCCTCGCCGGCGCGCCGGTTTGGGCGAAAAGCCTCGGCGTGCCGAAGAACATGTATGGCCACGCCACCTCGCTTGCATGCTGGCAGGGCCGGCTGATCGTCCAGTTCGACCAGGGCGAGCCGGAGGAAGGCAAGTCGCGGCTCTACGCGCTGGACAGCGCGTCCGGCCGCGTGCTCTGGCAGAAAAGCCGGCCGGTCGGCGCCTCGTGGGCCACGCCGATCGTCGCCGACGCCGCCGGCAAGCCGCAGATCATCACCCTCGGCGGCAAATGGGTGATCGCCTACGCCGCCAAGGACGGCACCGAGTTGTGGCGTTTTCAAGGACTGAACGGTGAAGTGACGCCGTCACCGATTTTCGCCGCCGGCCTCGTGTTCGTGATCAGCCCGTCAGACCAGTTGTTTGCCATCCGCCCGGACGGTTTCGGCGACGTGACCAAGACGCACCAAGCCTGGGCGAGCGACGAAAACGTGCCGGACATCACCAGCCCGGTGAGCGACGGTGAGCTGGTTTTCACCGCCGCGTCCTCGGGCCTCGCCACCTGCTTCGACACGAAGGACGGCAAAAAACTTTGGGAGCAGGATTTGGAATCTGAAATCAACGCCTCGCCGGTGCTGGCGGCCGGCCGGCTCATCGTAATCACCAAAAAGGGCACGTTGATTGTGGCCGCCGCCGCGCGGGAATTCAAGCTCATCGCCAAGGCGGAACTCAGGGAAAATGTGCTCGCCAGCCCGGCGCTGGTGGCAAATCACCTGTTCGTGCGGACAACAAAATCGCTCATTTGCCTGGGCGCAAAAGCCGGCACGTTGGAGGTCAAACGCTGATGCCCGCGGCCGACGAAACCAACACCGCCTCCGTGGCGCTCGTGCCCGCGGCGGCCGCGCCGGAGACGGATCTGCGCTTCGTGGACGAGGCGGTCGAGCGTTGCGGCAAAACGCCGGACGTGGTGATTCCCATTTTGCAGGAACTACAGGACCACTACGGCTGGCTGCCGGAGGCGGCGCTGCGCCGGGTAGTCGAGCGCACGGAAATCACGCCGGCGGCCATCACCGGCGTCTCCACGTTTTATGACATGTTCCGCCACCAACCGGTGGGCCAGCACCTCATCCGCATCTGCCGCGGAACGGCCTGCCACGTGAGCGGCGCGGAACGCGTGGAAGATTCGCTCCGCCGCCTGCTGCGCATCCCGGCCACGCAGGACACGGATCCGGAACGGCTGTTCACCATCGAGCAGGTGGCCTGCCTCGGCTGCTGCACGCTCGCGCCGGTGGTCAAGCTGGGCCAGCACACGCACGGCCATGTCAGCGTCGAAAAACTGCCGAAGATCATCCGGGACTATCTCGACCAAACCCGCGCGGCCCACGACCCGCATCACACTGAGCGGCCGCTCCGCCGCGGGGGCAACGGCACCGTTTACGTGCATGTCGGGCTTGGCTCCTGCTGCATGGCCAAGGGCAGCGACCAGTTGTTCCTTGCGCTGCAAAATGGCGCGGCAAAGGCCGGGGCCAACGTCGTGGTCAAACGCGTTGGTTGTGTCGGCATGTGCCACCGGACGCCGATGGTGGAAGTCACGGTGCCCGGCCGGCAAAGTCAGTTTTACGCTGGACTCGGCCCGGCCCAGGCGCGGGATTTGCTCCAGCGCCATCTCCGGCCACGCGGATTGGCGCGGCAGCTCTCGCGGCTGTGGACCGGCGCGTTGGACCTCATGCTGGACGACGGCGCGCCCGACGCCGTGAGCCGCTGTGCGATGGACACCCGCGCACCGGAGGTCAACGCGTTTCTCGGCCAGCAGGTCCATATCGCCACCGACGGCTTCGGCCGGCTCGACCCGCTCGACCTGGATGAATACCTCGCCCACGACGGCTTCGTTGCGTTGCGGCGCTGTCTGAACGAACTGACGCCGGAGGCGATCATCAAAACGGTCGAAGGCTCCGGCCTGCGCGGCCGTGGCGGCGCCGGTTTCCCCACCGGCCAGAAGTGGCGCGTCGTGCGCCAACAGCCCGGCGACAAGAAGTTCGTCATCTGCAATGGCGACGAAGGCGACCCCGGCGCGTTCATGGACCGGATGCTGCTGGAGTCGTTTCCGTATCGCATCATCGAGGGCCTGGCGATTGCCGCGGTGGCGGCCGGCGCGCACGACGGCGTCTTCTACATCCGCCACGAATACCCGCTGGCCGTGCGGCGGACGCGCACCGCCATTGCGGAAATGGAAAAACGCGGCTGGCTCGGCGACACGTTGCTCGGTGCGGACTATCCGCTGCGGCTCACAATCAAGGAAGGCGCCGGCGCGTTCGTCTGCGGCGAGGAAACGGCGCTGATCGCGTCCGTGGAAGGCCGGCGCGGGATGCCGCGATTACGTCCTCCGTTTCCGGCGCAATCGGGTCTTTGGGGGAAACCAACGCTCATCAACAATGTCGAAACCCTTGCGCTGGTGCCGTGGATTGTCCGGAACGGCGCGGAGAAATTCGCGGCCATCGGCACCGCGACGAGCAAGGGCACAAAGGTGTTCGCGCTGGCGGGGAAGATTCAACGCGGCGGGCTGATCGAGGTGCCGATGGGCACGACCATCCGGCAGATTGTCGAGGAAATCGGCGGCGGCGCGGCGGCGGGCCGTCGGTTCAAGGCCGTGCAAATCGGCGGGCCGTCGGGCGGCTGCGTGCCGGCGCGGCTGGCAGACACGCCGGTGGATTACGAGTCGCTGCGCGAGGTCGGCGCAATCATGGGTTCCGGCGGGCTGGTCGTGCTCGACGACGCGGACTGCATGGTGGACATCGCACGGTATTTTCTCCAGTTCACGCAGGACCAGTCATGCGGCAAATGCACCTTCTGCCGCATCGGCACCAAGCGGATGCTGGAAATCCTCGACCGCCTTTGCGCCGGCAAGGGGCAACGGCAGGACCTCACGGAACTCGAACACCTCGCCCACCAGGTCAGCCACGGCAGCCTCTGCGGGTTGGGCAAAACCGCGCCAAACCCCGTGCTCACCACGCTTCGTTACTACCGCGACGAATACGAGGCGCACCTCGCGGGCCGCTGTCCGGCCGGCCGCTGCCGCGCGTTGATCAAATACGTCGTCAACGACGCCTGCACCGGTTGCACGCTGTGCGCGCAACATTGCCCGGTGAACGCCATCCCGCTCACACCCTACCAGCGCCACCAGATCAACCTCGACCTCTGCACGCGCTGTGACTCGTGCCGGCAGGTGTGCCCGCATCAGGCGATTGACGTGAAATGACCGGCCGCGCGATGAGCACCTTCAGCATCACTCTCGACGGCGCGCCGGTCACGGTTTCCGAAGGCGAGACCCTGCTTCAAGTCGCCCGCCGGCAAGGCATTGACATCCCGACACTGTGTTTCCTGGAGCAGTGCCAGCCGGCGACCTCGTGCCTCGTGTGCCTCGTGAAGGTGAAGTCCGGCACCACGGGCAAACTTGTTCCTTCCTGCGCCACGCGTGTTGCGTCGGACATGGTCGTGGAAAGCGAAACCGTCGAGGTTCACGCCGCCCGCCGCACGGCGCTGGAACTGCTCTTCAGCGATCACGTCGGCGATTGCCTTTCGCCCTGCCATCGCCTTTGTCCGCTGCAATTGAACATCCCGGTGATGCTGCGCGCCGTGGACACCGGCCGGCTCGACGAAGCCGTCGCGATCGTGAAACAAGCCCTGCCGCTGCCCGCCGTGCTCGGCCGGCTCTGTCACCGGCCATGCGAGAACGGCTGCCGGCGCGGCACCTGGGACCAACCCGCCGCCATCCGCGACGTGGAACGTTTCGTCGCCGATCGCGATCTGAAATCCGACCGGCCGTTCCAGCCGCCGACCAAGCCCGCCACGGGCAAGCGCGTCGTCATCGTCGGCAGCGGTCCAACCGGTCTGGCCGCCGCGTTTTTTTTACTGCGCGAAGGCCACGGCGTCACGCTGCTCAACCGCCACGAACGGCCCGGCGGTTCGCTCGTGCGGGAAGTTGAAGAGGGCCGCCTGCCAGCCGAGGTGCTCGCCGCCGAAATTTCACGGCTCAAGGCCCTCGGCGCCGAATTCAAAACGGGCGCGGTGCTGGGCGAGGATTTGACGCTGGACGCTCTGCGGCGCGATTTCGCTGCCGTGCTGCTGACGATGGGTGAACACGCCAGGACGCGGGCGACGGCGTTGGGTTTGGAGGCCACAGCCGGCGGTCTCAAAGTGGAACCGGACACCGGATTGACTTCCCTGCCCAACGTCTTTGCCGCTGGCAGCGCGGTGAAGCCGACACGGCAGATCATCCGGGCGATGGCCGAAGGCCGTGCCGCCGCGCTGGCGGTAAACCAGCTTTTGCGCGGGTTGAAAATTCAGCGCGCCGAGAAACCGTTCTCCAGCATGATGGGCAGGCTGGATCGGGCTGAGTTGAAGCTCTTCCTGAACCTTCCCAGTCCGGCGCCACGCACGCCTCCGGCGCTGGACATCCTGCGCGGTTTCACGTCCGCCGAGGCTACAGGCGAATCACAGCGCTGCCTGCACTGCGACTGCCGGGCCGCCGGCGACTGCCAGCTTCAGCATTACGCCGAACTCTACGGCGCCGACACCACCCGCTACCGCTCGCTGCGGCGCACGTTCGAGCAACACGTTCAACCGGGCGGCATCGTCTTCGAACCGGGCAAGTGCATCCTCTGCGGCCTGTGCGTGCAGATCGCCGAACGGGCGCGCGAGCAACTCGGTTTGACGTTCATCGGCCGAGGTTTTGATGTGCGGATCGGGGTGCCGTTCGACCAATCGCTGGAGGAGGGTCTGCGGCAAACCGGCCGCGAATGCGTCGCGGCCTGTCCCACCGGCGCGCTGGCGTTCAAGACGGACTGATGGCGCTGCCGGCGCGGGTGAAGCCACTTGCCCGATGGCATGGGCTGAACTAGTCTCCTTTCGCTATGGAAAATTCCGGTCCTGAGACGGCCAACACGCCATCCACCACCGCCCCGGCGTTGCCAACGCCCGCCGCACCGGCGGTGGCGGCCGCGGCGCCTCCGCCGATTGTTCCGCCGCCCCCACGCCCGCCAGTGCCCCCGCCTCCGCTGGTTCCCCCCTCGCCGCCGCGCCCGCCGGCACGCACCAGCGCCGGCTGGAAGGTGCTGGCCATCGTGCTTCTGGCGCTGCTGCTGTTCAGCGTTCTCGCCAACGTCCGGCATGTGGTTGGCGGCCTGTTCGCCATGGCCGACGGCGGTTCCCGCCGCGCCGCTTCCAAGCTTCAGGAGGCCGTGCTGGAGGACAACGGAGCGCGGGCCAAAATCGCCGTGCTCGACATAGACGGCATCATCACCGGCGGCTACGTCGGCGCCGGCGACCTCAGCCTGGTGGATTTGATCGCCGACGAGCTGGATCGCGCCAGGGACGACGCGAACGTGAAGGCGGTGATTCTCCGCGTTGACTCGCCGGGCGGCGAAGTGCTCGCCTCGGACGACATCGCGCGCGCCATCCGCGAATTTCAGGAGGACTCCGGCAAGCCGGTGATCGCCTCCATGGGCGGGCTGGCCGCGTCGGGCGGCTATTACGTGTCCGCGCCGTGCCAGTGGATTGTGGCCAACGAACTGACCATCACCGGCAGCATCGGCGTCATCATGCACGGCTACAACTACCGCGGATTGCTGGATAAAATCGGCGTCCGGCCGGAGGTGTTCAAAAGCGGCAAATTCAAGGACATGATGCGCGGCGACAAGGCTCCGTCCGAGATTTCGCCCGAGGAAACCCAGATGTTGCAGAACCTGATTGACGAGACCTACCGCCGCTTCAAGGAAGTCGTCGCCGACGGCCGGCACGGCGCCGCGGAGGCAAACCAGGGCAAGGGCCGCAAACTCGCCAGCGACTGGACCGACTACGCGGACGGCCGGGTGCTCTCCGGCAAACAGGCCTACGACCTCGGTTTTGTGGATGAACTGGGCGACTTCAAGACCGCGGTAGTGCGTGCCAAAAAACTGGCCGGCATCTCCGAGGCGAACCTGGTTCAATATGGCCTGCCCTTCGAACTGGCAGACCTCTTCCGCTTTTTCGGCAAAACGGACGTCCACACGGTCAAGGTGGACCTCGGCTTCGACCTGCCGCGATTGAGCGTGGGGCGGATGTATTTTCTGTTTGAGCCGGAAGCGCGGTAGGCGGCCGCGTCACTGCCGCTTCCCGCCGGGCGGCGTCTGCCATTTCAAGCCGACGCGGGCGCCGCGTTCCACCGCCCGCCAGTAGTCATCCTTCACGGCGTTGTAAATGCCGAACAAACCGCGGGCGTCGCGGTCGCGGTTCACGCCGATCCATTGCGTTGGCGCCGGCGGTTTCGACGCGGCAAGAAACCTTGGCCCTTCGGTGCGGATGATGCGCGTGACCTCGCGGTCCGTGCCGTCTGGATTGATGATCCCGAAGTCGCTTTGCTCGTTCGCCCGAAAGCCGCCGGGATACCACCAGAAGAACACGCCGTCTGCGCCGGATTCATGCAGCATCCGATAGAAGTCGCGGTAGAACTGCGCGTCGAATTCGAGTTTCGCCGGCGCCGGCGCCATGCGGGTCAAGTTCCACACGTCGAAGCCCATTTCCGCCCAAACCAGCGGCTTGGCGGCATCGCACAACCGCGCGTAGGCTGCGGTAAAATCGCCGGCACGCACCTGCGACCAGTCGCCGATGCGGCCGTAGGCCTCCGGCTCCCAGATGTCCACAGCGTCGGCCAGGCCATAAAAGTCGTAAGGCAACAGGCCCTCCGAGTTGTAGGTCGGGTCCCCGGCAAGTTGCATCCGGAAACTCACCGGATGATGCGGGTCAATCGAATGAACCAGCCGCCGCGCCGCGGCGTAGTGTTCGCGCAGCAAATCATCGAGAAACGCGCGATAATCCGCCACGCGCCGGCGCCACGGACCGTCGGCCATCAGTTGCGACGTCGGCGGGATGGCGGCGAATTCGGCGGACGGCAACGTGAAATTTGATGTTTCGGCCCGCCACGCTTCGCCCGCGACGTCCAGCGAGCCATGTCGCCGGAGCAACCAGTCGTGCCACGCCGTTGCGTAATGTTGCACCTGGTAGGCATGGTCGAAGTGGCTTGGTTCCCACGCCAGATCGTAGGCCATCACTGTGTCATTCTCCGCGAGCCGGTAGTGCTCGATGAGTTCCTTCATTTCTTCCCAGCGAAACTCCATCGGCGTGCCCGGACGCAGGGAAAGATTGACCTTCAAACCCAGCCGCTCGCAGCGAAAGAGAAAATCCAGCAAATGCTGCGCGCCCAGGTCGCGATGGTAGATGAAGGCGCTGACGGCGTTCAGCCCCATCGCCTTGACGCGGCGAAGATCGCGTTCAATGACTTCAGGATCGTAAGCCCCGCGGCCCAGCCAATATTCGAAATAATCGCCCGTCACGCCGATGCCGGAGGACGGCATGTAATTCACGCCGTGCGCCCGCCACGGCCGGCCGTCGAGCCACAAACCGCCGTCGCGGGTCTCGACGAACGCCGGTTTGGCCTTCGGTCGCCAGCAGTTCAGCTCGTGAAACACCTCGTCCACCACGCGGCCGCCAGCAAGCACTTGCGCCGCCACCGTGCAGCCGCCCGCCGGCCAGTTCGTGGGATTCCACACCGCTTCCACCGTCGCGCGGCCGCCCGGTTCGAGAACGAGATCCTGCCGATGACGGTAAATGGCCAGGCTGCTTTGCTGGTCCACGACCGTCAGCAACACGGTCAAATTCGTCGCCGGCGCGCGGCCGAAGTTGACGACCCGCGCGCCGAGGTGGACCGGCTGATGGTCGAACACCGTGAAGAACTCGCTCCCGCCCTCGGCCAGAAACACACCCACACGCATCCGGTGCAGGATTTGTCGCAGCCAGTCCGCGACTTCCGGCCGACGATAGAAGTCCGCGTTCGCCGGCGTGAACAGCGCCCACACGCCGCCGTTGCCGGGCGGCGCGACGTGCGCCACCAGCGTCCCGACCGCGCCGCGGTAATCTTCGTTCGCCACGTCCCGCGCGGACAACAGCGGTTGCCAGCGCCAGGGACGTTCCTGGGCGAAGCCGACGCCGCGCGGCCGCGGGTTGAATGCCAGCAAGCCGGGCGCGCAGTAAATTGCGTCGTCATTCGTTCTGTCTTCGCGATTCGTGGACGCGGTTTGACGGATCAACGCCTGCCACAATCGCGGCTTGATCGTCACCGGCGTCGTGATCGGGTAGCACTGATAAGCCGGCGAGAGTGATTCAAGCCGCGGCAGGCTGGGCATCGCCGGCGGCGCGGCGTCGCCGAACGGATTGGCAGCGGTGCCCAGGTCCGCGAACCAGTATTCCTGCCGGCCGGGACCGACGCTGGTGTGCGTGAGCGCCAGCCCCACCGTGAACCGCGCCACATTCGTCACGTTGAGCCGGTCGCCGGGGCCGCCGCGGCCCGCCGGCGGTTGCCAGGGACGAAACGCCTCCGGCGGCAGCACGTAGCTGCGCCACTGCGGCGCAAGTTCCACCGTCGCAATCCAGCGCAAGCCGTCGCGTTCGACCCACTCAACCGCGAGTTGCCGCGTGGCTGCCGTGCCTTTTGCGCGGAAGCACGTCAGGGTTTGCCCGGCGGCGAACGTCCACGGCCGGGCCGGCGCCTCCAGCGTGTCCCAGCCATCCAGCGCGTTCAGCGTGACGTGCAGCGCCGTGACGTCGGCGTCGGTGACAATTTCCCGGTGCGCCGGCACCGCAGCGTGATAGGCGTGCCGCGTCCAACGGGCCGCGCCTTCCTTGGCGAAGTCAATCAGGCTCCGTTCCGGTTGTTGCGCGGCGAGCGCGGCATCGTAGTCGGCGCGTGACAGCCAGCGTCCGCCGAGGCGGAAGGTGGGCGTTTCCCACGCGGTCAGGCCGAGCGCCAACAAGTCGCCGCCACCGCGCAGGAACGATGCCACCGCGCCGATCGATTCGACCGGCAAAACACGCGCGTTCGGCACCACGAGCAGGTCGAAGGAATTTGTGTTCAGCCGCGCGACGTTCGTCAGCGCCGTGCTGTCCAACATCGTAACTGCGTAACCCGCGGAACGCACATCGCCGGCGAGGTCGCGGGCGAGCGAGACGTCGCCGCCCGGCACGTCCACCTGCCAGACGGCGGCACGCGGCGGGTCCGCATGGATGACCGGCCAGCCGGCACAGGTGAGCAGCAGGATCAGACTCCGAGCGGTGAAGCGCATGGCGCGGATCGTAGCCACGCGGCGCCGGCTTGGCAAAGCGCTTTGCCGCGAGCTGGTGTGCCCTCCGCCACGGATTGATGAGGTGACAGCGTTCGCCTCGATTTTTCAAAATTCGGGTGTTCAGCTTCCCCATGGGTTCCGGGCAGACCAGTTTTGGGAGTGGGAAGAAGGCGTTTCGGCGGTTCGCGCCCGAAACCGGTTTGTCGTCGCACCCAATTCTTCAATCCGGCGCGCGGGTCTTGCCCGCTTTCCCGCCAACGGTGGCGTGCTTCCGGCCAATTGCGGTTCCGAACCGGAACCCCAACCGCCGGCGCCCACACCGCCCACACCGGAACCGCCGGCGCAATAAGGTCTGGTGCCGGTGGGGCGCTCGTCCTTCCCGAGCGTGATAACCGCTGCGCGAAACCGCCAGGGCTTCACACAGTTCGCTGATGGTGTCATCGCGATTCATGGCCTTTATCCGTTCCAAGCGCTCCCGCTGGGTTCGGAGAGGATGCCCAAGGTTTTTTTTAGAATGTCCCGCTGGCGCGCGACGTGGAGCAGTTCGCGTTTGAGCCGGCGGACTTCCTCTTCGAGTTGTGGCGCCGAACGCTGCCCGGGCCCGGTGGCCGGCAGCGCCGCCAGCTTCTGTTTCCACTGCTTGAGGCTCTGGTCGCTGACGCCCAGCTCGGCGGCGATCTGCCGGACCGATTTGCCCCCCCCGAGAGCCACAGCTCCACGGCGTTGCGCTTGAAGGTTTCGTCGTATCGTTTGTGTTTGCGCGGGACTTGGTTTTCGTCGTTCATGGTGCGTTGTGCCTTTAGCTCACACCATCACCCCAACGCTGTCCACCAAATCGAGGCAAGGCCAGTTTCTCTTGAAGATGGAGACAGGCGCGACGCCGGTCCTGCGCGGGTCTTCCGCGAGTTGGTGATTGCGTCCACGTTCAGGCCGATTATAACGCTCGGCAACCGTTCCAAAGCGTGAAACCGGCCAGGCAGACGAACCAGCGGCGACAGCGTCGGGGACTTTTCTCCGCGGCGGGTCGGTGTTGTCTGCTGTCCGCGTTGCTCGTCGCGCTGATGACCATCTGGCTGCCGGTGGCGCGCGCCGAACTCCAGTTCGACGTGTTCCTCGGCTACGGCAGCGGCGGCGGCAACGATGGCTTCGTGCATGAGGCGAACTGGTTCCCGGTGGCGTGCGAGGTGTTCAACGACGGCCCCGGCTTCAACGCCGTGTTCGAGCTGACGTCGCAGCAGTTCACCGGCGACCAGCGCCGGCGCGTGAAGATCGAGCTGCCGACCAACACACGGAAGCGCTTCACGTTCCCGGTTTTTGCCGGCGCGAGCCGGTTCGCAAGCTGGCACGCGCGGCTCTACGACACCGGCGGCAAGCTCCGCGCCGAGCGCACCGACATCCGCAGCCGCGACCTCGCCTGGGAAACCGTCCTGCTTGGCAGCGTGGCGCGCTCGTTTGGCGGCCTGCCGGCGTTTCCCGCCGCCAAGGCCGGCCGGACGGACCTTCAGCCGCAGGTGGCGCGGATGACGCCGGAGTTGTTTCCCGACAACCCGATCGCGCTCGAAGGACTGACCGCGCTGTATTTGAATTCTGAAAAGGCGCTCGAACTGAGCACCAACCAGGTCGCCGCCCTGCTCGCCTGGGTGCGCGACGGCGGGCACGTCATCATCGCACCGGAGCAGGCGCAGGACATCAGCAGCACGCCGTGGCTGGACCGGCTGATGCCGGTGACGCTGGACGCAGCGACGACGAATCGCAGCCAGGGCGCGCTGCAATCGTGGCTGCAAACCGGCCCCGGCGCGCCGGCCGTCGAAGCGGCGGCCCCGGCGTTTCCGGGTCAACCGGGCCGGCCGGGCGCGAATCCCTACGCCGGGCTGGCGGCGGACCCGGCGTTTGAGAACGCCGAGTTTCTCGCCTTCACCGGCCGCGTGCGCGACGGCGAGGTGGTGCTCTCGGCCGGCGGCCAGCCACTGGCGTGGACGGCGGCGCGCGGGCGCGGCCAGGTGACGGCGCTGGCCTTCAGCCCGGAGCGCGAGCCGTTCCGTTCGTGGAAGAACAAAAGCTGGTTCTGGGCGCGATTGCTCAACGTGCCCGGCAGCGTGTTCGTGCAGGAAAACCGGAACATCTACGGCGGCTGGAGCCTCGACTCGGTGTTCGGCGCGATGATTGACACGCGCCAGGTCCACAAGCTCCCGGTGGAATGGCTGCTGGCGTTGCTCGTGGTGTATCTGCTGGTCATCGGCCCGGTGGACCGCTGGGTGCTCAAGAAGCTCAACCGCCAGATGCTCACGTGGCTGACGTTTCCCGCCTACGTCGTGCTGTTCTCGCTGCTGATTTACTGGATCGGCTACCGCCTGCGCGCCGGCGAAACTGAGTGGAACGAGTTTCAACTTGTGGACGTGCTCCCGCGCGCCGGCGAGGCCGACCTCCGCGGCCGCAGTTTTGCGACGCTGTATTCCTCGGTCAACGCGCGCTACCAGCTCGCGAGCGACCAGCCTTACGCCACGTTGCGCGGCGAGTTCACCGGCCCCGCCGGCGGCGGTCAGGACAGCAGCCGGGTGGACGCCGAGGTCCGGCCGCACGGCTTCGCCGCCGAGGTCGCCGTGCCGGTCTGGATGAGCCTGCTCTACATCAGCGACTGGGAGGAAAGCGCAGCGGCGCCGGTCGCCGCCACCGTCACGCCGCACAACGGCGGATGGGATGTGAAGGTGCAGAACCGCCTGCCGCGGCCGCTGACCGACGTGCGGCTGGCCTTGCAAGGGCGGCTGTATCCGTTCGGCAACCTCGCCGCTGGCGAAACAAAAAACCTGATCGTCGCGCCCGGAGCGGGCATGGCGCTGGCCGATTTCGTGCGGAACACGGCGTCGCGTTTTCAAGAGGCGGCGGGCGGGCGGCGGCAATTGTTTGGCAACGACCAGGCTGCGCGGCTGGAGTTGTCGCCGGCCAACGCCATCGCCGCGTCGTTCATCGGGCAACTGGGGATTTACCAGGGGGCGGTGCGGACATTCGTGTATCCCGCCGGCACGGAACTCAGTCCGCTCGTGGCCCGCGGCGACGCCGTCCTCCTCGCGTGGGATGCCGGGCACACCGTGGCCGGCAGCACGCTTCGACGCTTCAATCCGCCGCGCACCAGCCAGAGCACGTTGTTCCGCCTGGCCGTGCCGGTGGGCAAACCGCTTTAGCTATGGAACCAACCCCCGCCGTCCAGACCTTCAAACTCACCCGCCTTTACGGCGACATGGTGGCGTTGAACGATCTCAGCCTCACGGTGAACCGGGGCGACCTGTTCGGCTTCATCGGCTCGAACGGCGCGGGCAAGACCACCACCCTGCGCATCCTCGCCACGTTCCTCGCGCCGTCCGCCGGCACTGCGGCGGTGGCCGGCCATGACGTGGTCAAGGACGCCGACGCCGTGCGGCATGTGATCGGCTACATGCCGGATTTCTTCGGCGTTTACAAGGACATGGAAGTGACGGAGTATCTGGATTTCTTCGGCGCGTGTTACAAGATTCCGTCGGCGCAACGCGAGAAAGTGGTGAGCGACGTGCTCGAACTCGTCGGTCTGACGGAAAAGAAGGGCGCGCTGATCGGCGCGCTGAGCCGCGGCATGCAACAACGCCTCGGCCTGGCCCGCGTGCTCATTCACGATCCACAGGTGCTCCTGCTGGACGAGCCGGCCAGCGGCCTCGACCCGCGCGCCCGCATCGAGGTGATGGCCATTCTCCAGGAACTTCAGCGGCTCGGCAAAACGATCATCATCTCCTCGCACATCCTCAGCGAGCTGGAGACACTGTGCAATCGCGTCGCGATCATCGAAAAGGGCAAACTCATTTACGCCGGCCCGGTGCAGGGCGTGCGCGACCAGATGGCCACCGGCCGCGTGATCTGGGTGAAGGTGGCCAGCGACCCCGCGCAGGCCGTTGAACTGCTCAAGGGCCGGCCGGAAATCACGGAAGTCGTGCCCACCGACAGACAGCTCAAGGTGACGCTCGCCAGCCTCGACACTGATCACAGCATCGTGGCGGAAACGCTCGTCAAAGGCGGCGCGCGGCTGGTGGGTCTGCGTGAGGACGAAATGGGGTTGGAAGAAGTCTTCCTGCGCGTCACCAAAGGCGAAACGCAATGATCGCCGTGCTCCAACATCTGATGGCGTTCCGGTTCGCGGCGCGATTGCTGCCTTCGCGATGAAGTCTGCTGCGATGCCACGCCGCGCCATTGTCACCTCCGTTTTTGGCAGCCACGTTGACCGCCTGCCGGGCACGCTCGGCAGCTTCGCCAAATGCCACGGCTACGAGTTGCACGCCTTCGTGTTCGGCGGCGCGCCACCGCCGCGTCCCGATCCCCACATCACGTATCACCCGGTGGAATTTCGCGGCGGCTTCGGCCCGCAATACCGCGAGGTGAATTACCGCCGGTGGGAGGTGATCGAGGAATTCGACTTCGCGGTCGTCGTGGACGGCGGCGACACTTACTGCGTGCGGCCGTTGCCGCCGGCGGAAGATTTGCTGTGCGGCGCGATCGCTGGCGCCGTCGTTGAGCACCTCGGCAGCCGCTGGCTGGGCGTCAGCCACACGACGACGTATTTCAACGCCGGCGTCACGTTTTGGGATGTTGCCGCCTCGCGCGAACTGCGCCGGCGGATTGTCGAGCGCGGGCGCACCCGGTTCCGCGCCAACGTGGACGATCAGTTGACGCTGAACGAGCTGTTGCACCAGTCCATTCTCCAGGTGCGCATTCTTCCGTCGCTGTTCAATTTCCATCTGCTCCTCTGGCGGCGCAGCCGCGGCTGGCCCACCGTGTCGAACCTCACCGGCGTCCATGTCGTCCACAGCGACGACATTGACCGCATCCAGGAATTCCTGCCCGCCGGCGAAGAAACGTATCCATTGAGCGACCTGCCGTCGGATGCGACCGCGCCCAACGCCCTCGCCCGCTGGCTGCGGCGGGTCGGCTTCCGCTTCCGGCACCGGTGCTGAAGCCGCCGCCGGCGCGGTTTTCGCTGCCAAACCGGCGCGGACGCGTTAGCTTTTGGGCGATGCCGGACATCGTCCTCGCCACGCTCAATGCGAAGTTCATTCACGCCGCGTTCGGCCTGCGCTACCTGCGGGCCAACCTCGGTGAACTGCGCGTGCGGTCGGTCATCGCCGAGTTCGACATCAACCAGCGGCCGCTCGACATCGCGGAGCGGATTCTCGCCCTCGCCCCGCGCATCCTCGGCCTTGGCGTTTACATCTGGAACGCCACGGCCACGACCGAACTGGTGGCGCTGTTGAAGCGCATCCAGCCGGAACTCACGATGGTCCTCGGCGGACCGGAGATCAGCCACGAGACGGAGGCGCAGGAACTGGCGACGCTGGCGGACTACGTGATCACCGGCGAAGCCGATCTCGCGTTTGCCGAGGTTTGCCGCGGCCTGCTGGCCGGCTCGCCGCCGGCGCAAAAAATCATTGTCGCGCCATTGCCGGACCCGGCGCAGCTTGCCCTGCCCTACGACGAATACACCGGGGCCGATATGGCGCACCGGCTGGTCTATGTCGAAGCATCGCGCGGCTGCCCCTTCGAATGCGAATTCTGCCTTTCGTCGCTGGACATCCCGGTGCGGCAGTTTCCGCTGGAACCGTTTCTCGCCGCGCTGGACGGCCTGCTCGCGCGCGGCGTCCGGCATTTCAAATTCGTGGACCGCACGTTCAACCTGAACCTCGCCGTCAGCCGGCGCATTCTGGAGTTTTTCCACGCACGACCGCGACCGGATCTGTTTCTCCACTTTGAAATGATCCCCGACCGGCTGCCGGACGGCCTGCGCGATGTCATCGCCCGTTTTCCACCCGGCACGCTGCAATTTGAAGTCGGCGTCCAGACCTTCAACCCGGCCGTGGCGGCGAACATCAGCCGGCGGCAGGACAACGCGCGGCTGGAGGAAAACCTCCGCTTCCTGCGCGGGCAGACGGGCGTGCATGTCCACGCCGACCTCATCGTCGGCCTGCCGGGCGAAACCGTGGAAAGCTTCGCGGCAGGCTTTGATCGTTTGATCGCGCTGCGGCCGCAGGAAATTCAGGTCGGCATCCTCAAGCGGCTGCGCGGGACGCCGATCCGCCGACACGACGCAGCATGGGAAATGGTTTATTCGCCGCGGCCGCCCTACGAGATTCTGCGGAACAAGCTGATTGATTTTGCCACGATGCAACGGCTGCGCCGGTTTGCACGGTTCTGGGATTTGATCGGCAACAGCGGCAATTTCGTCGAAACCACGCCGCTGCTCTGGGCCGGCGGCGGTTCACCATTTGCCGCGTTTTGGCGCCTGAGCGACTGGCTGTTCGCGCAGACCGGACGGCAGCACGCCATTGCCCTGCCCACGTTGGTGGGACTGATATTTCGGTATCTTACGGAGACTGCCGGTTGCGACGGCAAGCGTGCGGCGACATCACTTCAGCGGGACAACGAGCGCTGCGGTCGCAGGGAAGCGCCCCCGGTGCTGCGCCCGTGGCTGCCGCCCGCCGTTCGGTCAGCCGCGCTCGCCGCGAGGCATCGCTCCTCGTCACGCCAGGAGCGCCACACCGGCCGGCCGGCGGCTCCGTAAGCAGTTTGGCACGTTCTTTCCAAGGTTGCGCCGGCTGGAATTGAACATTAAAGTCGCCTGTCTGTCGGTGACTCCGACAACAGGCTCATGGAAACATATTTGACCTATTTTGCGGTGGGACTGGCAGTTGTGCTCATGTTTGGCGCTTCCATCTTTGTGCATGAACTGGGCCATTTCCTCGTTGCCGTCGCCCGCAAGATGAGGGTCGAGGCGTTCGCCATTGGCTTGGGACCCAAGATTTACAGCCGGGTTCGCAACGGGATCGAGTATTCGGTGCGCTGGATTCCGGCGGGTGGTTTTGTCCGCCTGCCGCAGATGTTTACCTCCGAAACGTTGGAGGGCGGCACCAAGACGGAAGAAGTGCCTCCTGCCCCGCCCGGCTCGAAAATCCTCGTCGCGTTTGCCGGGCCGGCGATGAATGTCGTCTTCGCCTTCCTCGTCGCGGTGGTGATTTATTTCGTCGGTCTGCCCGTGGCGGTGGACCCGTCCATCATCGGTTACGTGGACCCCGCCTCGCCCGAGGCCAAGCTCGGCATCCGGCAGGGGGACCGCATTGTGGCGGTGGACGGCAAGCCGGTCAGTTCCTGGCAGGACGTGCAGAAGAACACGGCGTTTGCCCGCACGAACGTCATCGGCGTCGCCATCGAGCGGGAGGGCGTCACCAACCTCTACCATCTGACGGCCAGGATGAATGACCTGGTGGGCATCAAACTGCTCAACCTCGACCCGAAAGACCACCCGGTCATCGTTGAGGTCGTTTCCGGCAGCGCGGCGGAGAAGGCGGGACTGAAGCCAGGCGATCAGGTGCTTTCGTTCGCCGACGTGCCGGTCGTCGCCCAGCAGCAACTGGTCAGCCTCATCCGCAAACGCCCCGGCCAAGCCAGCGACATCCACGTCCAGCGCGACGGCCAGCGGCTCAAGTTCACCGTGACGCCGAAATTCGATCCGGCCACCAAGAACGGGCTTCTCGGCGTCATGCTCACGCCCAGCACCACGGTGGTTTACCAGCTCCAGAAACCCGGCCCGACGCCTTGGGAGAACATCGCCGGCACGCTGGACATGATGGGCAACACATTCAGCGCCTTGTTCCACTCCAAGCAAACCGGCATTGGCGCCAAGGATCTTTCCGGGCCGGTGGGCATCATTTCCAACATGGCGGTGCAGGTGAAAACAGATTACCGCCTCGCGTTGAATTTCCTCGTCCTGCTGAACATCAACCTCGCCATCCTCAACCTGCTGCCGATTCCGGTCCTCGATGGCGGGCACATTCTGATGGCCATCATCGAGAAAATCCGCCGCCGGCCGCTCAACATGAAGTTCGTGGAATACGCTTACACGGGCTTCGCGGTGCTGCTGATTTCCTTCATGCTCTACGTCACCTTCTTTGACTTCCGTCGGTTGCCGCTCTTCAAGGCCCTGCTCCAGCACAGTTCGCAAGTCGAGGAGGTGGCCAAGCCGGCCCCCGCAGAGAATCCCGCGCCAGCGCCGGTTCGCTGAAACCATGCGTTACGGACATTCGTTCTACTCCTACCGGCGGCGGCGGACTCGCGAAGTCGTCGTCGGCGATCCCCACCACGGCGGCGTCATCATCGGCGGCGACCATCCGGTCGTCGTCCAGTCCATGATCACCTGCGACACGATGGACACTGCCGCCTGCGTGCGCGAAACGCTGGCGCTGGTGGCCGTCGGCTGTCAGATCGTGCGCATCACGGCGCCGACCGTGAAGGACGCGGCCAACTTGCAAAACATTGTCGCTGAACTGCACCGAAGCGGCTGCCATGTGCCGATCGTCGCCGACATCCATTTCAAGCCGGAAGCCGCGATGGAGGCCGCCCGCTGGGTGGAAATGGTGCGCGTCAATCCCGGCAATTACGCCGATTCCAAGAAGTTCGCGATCAAGGAATACAGCGACGGGCAATACGCCGCCGAATTGAACCGCATTGAGGAAAAGTTCACGCCGCTGGTGAAACTCTGTCAGAACCTCAAGCGCGCGCTGCGCATCGGCACCAACCACGGCTCGCTCTCCGATCGCATCATGAACCGCTACGGCGACACGCCGCTGGGCATGGTCGAGAGCGCGCTGGAATTCGCCCGCATCTGCCGCCGGCACGACTTCCACAACTTCAAGTTCTCGATGAAGTCGTCCAACCCGAAGGTGATGATCGAGTGCTACCGCCTGCTCGTGGCACGGCTCGATGCGCTTGGACCGGACTGGAATTATCCGATTCACCTTGGCGTCACCGAGGCCGGCGAAGGCGAGGACGGCCGCATCAAATCCGCCATCGGCATCGGCTCCCTGCTCTGCGACGGACTCGGCGACACCATCCGCGTCTCACTCACGGAGGATTCGCCGCGCGAGATCCCCGTGTGCCACGATTTGCTGGAGTTGGTGCCGAAACTCACAAGCGACTGTCCGCCGCATGGCTGGGCTTCGGATGCGGTTTCGTTTGATCCCTTCAACTTCAAACGCCGCGAAACACCTGAAATTGAGTTGGCTGAGGGTGTTAAATGCGGCGGCGAGCAGCCCGTCCGTGTGGTCGTTACGCGCGCGACATGGCACAAGGTTTCGCCCAAGATCCGCCCCAACGCCGACGTGAAGCCGGAAGCGATTTACGAGGATCTGAACGTCGCTGAAATTGATCCTGTAGAAGACGTCGACATTAACTGCGAGACGCAGTTTGTCACGGTCAAGGACGGCGTGAAATTGCCGGTAATTGTCGCGTTCCGGCTGCTGGTGGCAAAATTGAAACGCCTCGGCCGCACCAATCCCATTCTCCTCAAAGACTGCATCAATTTTGAGCCGATTCCTCAGGAGCCGAAGATTGCCCTGCTCCGCGCCTCGGTCCTCATCGGCTCGCTGCTGGCGGACGGCATCGGCGACGCGATCCTCGTCCGCGGCGAAGCGGGCGCCGGCCAGAGCCTGCGCCTCGCCTACAACATTCTCCAAGCCGCCGGTTGCCGCAGCTTCAAGACCGATTACGTCGCCTGTCCGAGCTGCGGGCGGACGTTGTTCAATCTCCAGACCGTGACGGCGCGCATCAAGGCACGGACGGAGCATCTGAAGGGAGTGAAGATTGCCATCATGGGTTGCATCGTAAACGGCCCCGGCGAGATGGCGGACGCGGACTTTGGCTACGTGGGCGGCGCACCCGGCAAGATCAACCTCTACGTCGGCAAGCAGGCCATCAAGTTCAACATCCCCGAAGCCGAGGCCGTGGACCGCCTCGTGGACCTCATCAAGGAGCACGGCAAGTGGGTGGAGCCGGAGGTTGTCAGCCCGGCATGAATTGGCTACCATGTTCACTGAACTATGGGCACCACGGAAACCAAACCTCAGATTGACTTGCGGCAGGCGGTCAAAACCGCCCTCAGATTCTTCACCGATTCATTTGGCCTCTTAAAACCTTCCGATGCACAATTGGAAGAGATTGAAATGTCTGAAGATGGCCGTTTCTGGCTGATTACGGTAGGATACGATAATCCGACAGCCATCAATGTGGTCTCTCACAAGTTTGTCCTTCCCCATCAGGTTCCTCTGCGGAAATATAAAATCGTCAAAGTGGATGCTGAAACCGGCCGCCCTGTCTCCATCAAGATCCGGCCAGGCTTGTGACCTTCAAGGATGCGCACCAACGGGTTCACCGCCACCGCCGATCAGGCGTTGCGCTCGATACCAATCTGTTGTTGCCTTGGTGGGTTGGCTCTTTTGACCGCGGTCTGCTTTCAAGATTTAAGCGAACGCGAAAGTATTCCGAAAGCTTCGACCTTCTGCTGGCACTGACCAAGCCCATTTCGCGGCTGTTCATTACCCCGCATGTTTTGACGGAATTAAGCAACCTGGCTGGCCAACTGGACACAACGGTTTGCGAGAGTTTTCGTGAGCAAATTGCCAGGATCATTCAAAGTTGCGACGAACGTACAGCACCATCGGCAAGCCTCGTGGTTCAAAGCTCATTTCCTCGTCTGGGGCTGACTGATGTCGCGCTTGCTGAACTGGCCGGCCGGAACGTGCTGCTGCTTACCGATGATTTGCCGCTCTATCTGGAGTTGATAAGCCAAAAGCGCCCGGTCATCTACTTCACCTATGTTCTTCGCGACAAATGGCAACTAACATGACGCGGCAATTTGCGGACAGCCTGACCACGCTTCGGTTGTTCTGCTGGAGAGGCAGGATTCCATGAAACTCACGATCCCGGACGACCTCAAAAAGGACGTGCCGCCAAACCAATGGGGCAAAATTCTCAGTTCCACGCCGGTCGTGATGACGGTGGTGGCCACGCTCCTGGCCGGGCTGGCTTCGAGCGAAATGACCCGCGCCCAATACGACCGCGCCCTCGCCGCCCAGCAGCAGTCCAAGGCCGGCGACCAGTGGAGTTTCTTCCAGGCCAAACGGCTCCGCAGCGCCCTCCAGCAAAACACGCTGGAACTTTTGCAGAGCACGACCGAAATACGTCCGCTTGATGCCGCCAAACTCCGCCAGGCGGCCAAAGCGCTGCCCGCCGCCGCCTCCATTCGCACAAATCTCCTGGCCCGGCTGGATTTGGCCGACGGCCTGCCGACGCTGAGGGCGCTGGCGCAAGGGGAAATGCCGGCGCCGCCGGCGGAAGCGGGGTTGAATCCCGTGCTCACCGCCGCGCTGGATGCAGTGGCCGACGCGCGACCGGAATCCGAAATCACGCCACTCCTGGCGCCCGTCAGCAACCCGGAGCTGGATGCCGCGCTGCGTTCGGCTCGCGACCGCTCGCAGGCTTACGACTCCGCCGTGAAACCGTTCAACGCCATGCTCGACCTCCTGGAACAGCTTGCCGGCCGGTTGCCGTTGAATGCCGCTGCCGGCGATTCGCTCAGCCGCGACATCACGGCCGTGCGTCTGCGATGCCTTTCCCATCGCTACGAAACGGAGGCCCGCCTGAACCAACGCATCGCGAATCTCCTCGAACTGCAGGTGCGCAAGAGCAACCTGACTGCCGAACGACATCACCGGCGCAGTCAGCGGTTCTTCTTCGGCATGTTGGCCGCCCAGGCTGCGGTGATTGTTTCCACGTTCGCGCTCGCCACGCAGCGACGCAGCCTGCTCTGGTCGCTCGCCGCCGCCGCCGGCCTGCTGGCGATCTTCTTCGCGATTTACGTCTATTTGTTTGTGTAAACGGAACCTCCCGCCAGTGGACGCAAGGCCAGCGGACTGCTGCAAAGGCTCCAGTGAAACCTCGTGGACACCGGATCGCGCAATGCGCGGGCGCTCCCCTGCAGACTTCGGTTTTCAGGTTTAGTTCGTCGAACCTGGCGTTGCCGGGGGCGGGCGTGGCGTGATGGCGATGGTGCCGTCGCGAACCACGATGCTTTCCAGCTTGCGGATCGCCCCGGCAACCTGCGGACTTTGCCCGACATCCTTCGCGAAATTCTGGCCGCGGATTTGGGCCATGAAAGCCTCCGGCACCGGCT
>JAJXZJ010000025.1 GCA_021780105.1 bacterium | reverse complement strand
CGGGTGCGGTTCCACAGCGCCCTCGGCTACCAATCTCCTGTGGACTTTGAAACCCATCTGAACTAAAACTAAACCCATGCCTCATGTGTCACCCCAACACTGTCCACCAAATCGAGGCAAGGCCACCTTTGGCTGGTGAGTGAAGCGTTCGGTTCGCTGGCCCCGTTCCTTGCGCTGCCTTGGGGACGGTTGTTGCCACTCCCCCACGGAGCAGCGCCACCACTCGCCACAAGTCTTTCCGATTTCTGGGGCCGGCGTTGGAATGTGTGGTTGAGCGAATGGTTTCGACAAATCATTTTTCGGCCGCTGCAAACTCGTCCCGTGTTCGCGCTGTTCCTGGTCTTTCTGGCATCGGGGATTCTTCACGAATGGGTAATCAACGTTCCGCTTTACATCGTCACCGGCAGAAAATGTTTTGGATCCATGATTCTTTATTTTCTGTTGCAAGCCATCGGCATATTGATTGAACGGCAGACTCGCAATCGCCACGTGCGGAGATTGCTGGTGTGGCTGTTTGTCTTCGGCGCCGCGCCGCTGATCGCAAACGAAGGACTGCTTCGCATTCTTCGCCTTTGGCCGGGGTGAATGGCACAAGTCTGACGAAGGCAGCCATTGTTTTCATGGGCTGACGCCCGTTGGGTTGCAGCGCAACAAGGGCTGGTTCGTCACGCTCGGGCACGGCACGGCGTCAGCGGGCGGCATCGGCATTGACCTCCGTGGGCCAGGAAAGCACCGCGACGTGATCCTCTTGCTGAAGTTGAAGCCGAAGTCTTCCGCCTGCGTGACGTGCTTGATGCGTCAGTTGATTCTTGAACGCCTGTCAGGCTCGCGGCACGAAGCTACTTTCAAATCATGCCAGTGAAAGCCATTGTCGGCGGCAGGCTGGTGAATTTCCGGCTCTCGCCGGAACGCGCGCGGGCGCATCGAGCCAATACCGGCAAGACGATGAGCGACGTCGAGGCCGTGGCGTTCGTTGAAAAGAAGCGCCGGGCACGCGTCCGGCACCACCGCTGATCACTTCTTGTCCCCGGCCGACCCGCTGTCTGGGTAAGGATCGAACGAGAACTTCTGCCCGCCGATGCTCGCTTCAAACATGAGTCCGCTGCGGGCGATGGTGAACACCGCCACGCCGAGTTTGTATTTCGCATTCTGGGAGGCGCCTTCGGCAGCGGCCACCGCGCTCACCTGCGCGCTGAATTCCACGTTGCCTTCCTTGAATTCCTGTAGCGTCTTCCGGTCCTCAAAGAAGATCACCTCGGCATACACCTGCCCGCCGAGCTGGAACCCGACGGTGATCTGAGTCATCTTCGTCGCGCCAACGGGCCTCCCCTTTTCGAACACCTGCCCTTCGCCCTGCGCGGCGCCGACCCCGAAGGCGCCCTTGGCCACATTGGGAAACACGGCGAAGCCGGCCGAATTTTCAAAGAATTTTTTCAACGACGGGTCCGTCTGCTTGAACAACGCCATCGTGTCCCGAATGTCCGAGGACAGCTTCGCGTAGTGCGTGTCGGCGGCAGGCGCCGCCGTGGCGAAGCCCAGAACCGCGACCCAGAGCCATTGCCTGATAGTTCTCATACCGGCACTATTGCATCGTCGCGGACGGAGTCAATGAACCAGCCTGAAGTCTGATGACTTGGGCGGCCAGCGCCTGGAATCGCGGCGGTCGAGGTGGCGCTCAACGCGTTTGCTGCGGCGTGACGGCGATCGCGCGCCTTATTGCAGTGGTTTCCAGTTGGGCCATTGGAAGTGATTCCAGACCCAGACGAAATCGCGGTTTTGCTTCACGTTGCCGCCATTCCAATAAAAATCGCCCGTTCCCTTCGCAAAGTCTGTCGCCGCCTTGATCGTCGAAGTTTCGAGCCAGCGATGCGATTCCACGTGCGTGTCCGCGAACGCGAACGTCGTCACCACGCCGTGGAATGCCGCGAAGCCGTCCACCCAGCCGGGGGGATTCACCTCAAGCGCCCACGTCCCTTCGTTGTAGCCGCGCGGGTCCGACTCTTCGATGAACACAAATGCGTCCGACGGCGACTGGATTTGCGTCGCCTTGGTATAAAACTGGCCGGGGCTCGTGTTCCACTCGTTGCCGCCGGCCATCGAGTCCGCCAGCGAATAGCTGTCATAAGCCCAGCCGTTGCCGGGCCGCAGGCGCTTGGTCCGCAGGTCGCCGGGACAATGCGCGGAGGCAACCGCCGGGCAGAAGGGGTAAAGCGGCGATTTTTGCAGTGCCACGCTGTCGCGCCGCATAGCCTCGGTGGTGCTGATCCCGGAGACGATGCCCGGCGCAGTCGGGCCGAGCCACCAGCCGCCGCCGGCGAGATTCAACGAACTGGTGGACAGCAGCGAGTCGCTGTTGTCGCCGGAATACATGGACCAGCCCAGGATCAACTGTTTCTGGTTGGCTGAACAGGCGGCCTGCGTCGCCTTGAGTTTGGCCCGGCTCAGCGCCGGCAACAGCAGACCGGCCAGAATGGCGATGATCGCGATCACCACCAGCAATTCGATCAGTGTGAAACCGTTGGCCGGCGCGCGTCGTTGGTGGCCGGGTTCGAGGAAGCTTTGGGCGTGCATGGGCGCCAACGTGCCATCGGCCGGCCTTCCCCGCAAGGACGCCGGTCCGGGGGACAGTGTCCTAATTTTTCCGTGAAGCCCGGACTTTAGTCCGCTTCAACGCGCGGAGTTTTTGGTTCGCGGTGGCGCACCGAAGCCGTGTTTCCCCAGATGGGACACTGCCGGCCTTAGTTGCCCGTTGACAAGCCAGTGCGATTGAGGGACCCAATACGCGGTCATGCCCGGTGAACTGCCTGTCAAGATGGAGCCTGAGCCGCCCGTGACGCCGCTGCGGCCGCGCGTTGTGAAATGGCGCCTGGCGCTGGCCTTTGCCATCGCCGGCGTTTCCGATGTCATCTCCGCGGTGGCAACCTTCGCGCTGCCGATCGAGTGGGCGGTGGATTTGGTGACGGCGTTGCTGCTGTTTGTCGTGCTGGGCTGGCAATGGCTGTTGCTGCCGGGGCTGATCATGGAGGCGATGTCTTGCCGGTGGAGAAGCCGGACAGGTCAATGACATGGCTGTTGCTGCCGGGGCTGATCATGGAGGCGATTCCCGGCGTGGGCGCGCTGCCGTTCTGGGTGCTGGTGGTGGGCGCGGTGGCGGTTTGGGGCACGGCGCGGCCGGCACCGAAATAGCCCGTGGTGAACGCGGCGTTTGCGCCAACGCAACCTTCCGACACCTGAAAGAGGCGGAATGAGTCCTTGCACTCCGCGTCGCGCGGCTTCAGGATGCCGGCCCAACCATTCAACCAAAGGCACCGCACCGTGATCGAAGTCACCGGCCTTCAGAAGAAATATGGCGAACTCGTCGCCGTGGACGGCGTCAGTTTCCGCGCGGAACCGGGACAGATTTTCGGCCTGCTCGGTCCGAACGGCGCCGGCAAGACCACCACCATCGGCTGCATCTCCGGTCTGCTCGAACCCACCGCCGGCAGTGTGCGCGTGCTCGGCCACGACGTGGTATCGGACGGCCGCGCCGCCCGCCAGCAACTTGGCGTGGTGCCGCAGGAACTGGCGCTTTACGAGGATTTGTCGGCGACGGAAAACCTGCAGTTCTGGGGCGGCGCCTATGGCTTGCGCGGCGCGGAATTGAAGGCGCGCCTCCGCGAAGTGCTCACCGCAGTGGGCCTGCTGGACCGCGCCCGCGAGCCGGTGAAGCGCTTCAGCGGCGGCATGAAGCGGCGGTTGAACCTCGCCTGCGGCATCCTCCACCGGCCGAAAATACTGCTGCTGGACGAGCCGACCGCCGGCGTGGACCCGCAGTCGCGGATGCGCCTGCTGGAGCTGGTGCGCGAGGAAGTGGCCCGCGGCGCGTGCGTGCTCTACACGACGCATTACCTGGAGGAAGCCGAGAGTCTGTGCGACCGGCTGGCCATCGTGGATCACGGAAAGATCATCGCCGCCGGCACGCTCGCCGAATTGCGCGCGATGGCGGGCGAAAACGATTTGCTGCTGTTGAACGGCCGCTTCGATCCCGAGCGCGCGCGGGCCGCACTGCAAACGGTTGGCGGCGTCGAGGTGGTCCAGGCCGGACCCGACGCAGTGCGGTTGGCGTCGCGCGAGGCAACGCGCAAGCTGGCGGAAATCTTCGGCGCGCTCGCGGCCGGCGGCGCGGACATCCGCGAAACCACGCTCACGCAGCCGAGCCTCGAAACCCTGTTCATCAAACTCACCGGCCGCAAACTCCGCGAATAGACCGTGAACCGCGTCCTCCTTGTTACGCGCCAGAACCTGCTGCGGTGCCTGCGGGATCCGGCCGCGCTGGTGCTCTGGTTCATCATCCCGTTGATGATCGGCGCGCTGCTGGTTCTGGCCATGGGAGGAAGCAACGGGCCGAAGCCGCAGGTGCATCTGCTCATCGCCGACCAGGATGACAGCTTTGGCAGCCGGCTGTTGATCCGCGCGTTGACCAGCGACCGCGCCGGGGAGTTCATCCGGGCCGAGAAGGTGGATGAAGCGACGGGCCGCCGGCGCATGGAACACGGCGACGCCAGCGCGCTGCTGATCATCCCGCCAGGTTTCGCGCGGGCGGTTTTGCGGGAGGAACCCACGACGCTGCAACTCATCACGAATCCCGCCGAGCGCATCCTGCCCGGCATCGCGGAGGAAATGCTGCGGCTGTTCAGCGAGACGGTGTTTTACCTCCACCGGCTGCTCGGCCCGCAGATGCGGCAGTTCGCGCAAGGTCCGCCACCGGGCGAAGACCTTTTTTCCGACGCCGATGTTGCGCGGCTGAGCGCCTCGATCAACGACACGATGCGGCAGTTGCGGAAATACCTCTTTCCGCCGGTGATCAAGCTGGAGACCGTTGTGCCGGTGGCCAAGCCGGCGAAAGCCAGCGACGGCTCGGGTTCGTTTGCGTTGAACTTCCTGCCAGGCATCGTGTTCATGGCGCTGCTCTTCACCGCGCAGGGTTTGAGCAACGACATCTGGCGCGAGCGCGAACATGGCCTGCTCCGGCGCGTGGTGACCACGCCGCTGGATTTATTGAGCGTCATTCTGGGCAAACTGCTCGCGGCGGTGATCGTCGTGGGCGTGATCGCCGGCGTCATCCTGGCGGGGGGCATGGAGTATCTCGACGTGCCGTTCAGGCGTTGGCCGGCAGCGGTCGCGTGGTCGGCGGCGAGCGGAGCGGGGATTCTGCTGCTGTTGCTGCTCCTTCAGATGTTCGCGGGCAGCCACCGCGCCGCGTCGTTCCTGTCGTTCAGCATCATGTTCCCGCTGCTCATGCTGGGCGGCAGTATGTTTCCGACGGCATTCATGCCGCCGTGGATGGCGGCGATCGGGCGGTGGACACCGAACGGTTGGGCGGCGGTGCGACTGACGGACATCCTGACGGGTCGGATCACGTTGCCATTGCTGGCCGCGGCTTTCGGCGGCATGGCGCTGACTGTGGCCGTGTTGGTGTTGGCCAATCACTGGCGGCTGGCGCGGGGCTTTGCGCGGAGGTGACGATGCGGAACATCTGGTTCATCGCGCGGAAGGACGTGCAGTATTTCCTGCGGGAAAAGGAGGTGCTGCTCTGGATCTTCGTCATGCCGGCGCTGTTCATGTATTTCATCGGCACCGTCAGCGGCGGCAACAGCGTCCGCGGTTCGGGAAAGGATCCCCTCGCGCTGAACTCGCTCACCAACGGCGGCTTCCTCGCGGATGAATTGACCCGCCGGTTGAAGGAAAACGATTACGTTGTGGACCATCCGCCGGCGGAGGCGCTGACCAATTACGAACGCCGGCTGACGTTGCCGGAAAACTTCACGGAATCGGTGCTGGCCGGCACGCAGGCGGTGGTGCGGCTGGAGCGCAAGGAAGGCGGGCTGGCGCAGGATTACGACCGGTTCCGCATCGGCCGGGCGAGCTACACGGTGCTGGCGGATTTGCTGGCCTGCGTGCAGGCGGGCGAGACGCCGACGGCGGTCGCGTTCGATCGATTGCGGCAGATGCCCCGGACGGTGAAGCTCGACATTCACCCCGCCGGCAAACGCCGCGAGCCGCCGACCGGTTTTCAACAGGCCGTGCCGGGCATCATGGTCATGATCAGCCTCATCGTGATGCTGACCAGCGGCGCGGTGTCGCTTATCGTCGAGCGGCAGCAGGGTTTGCTGAAACGGCTGGCCTCGGCGCCCATGTCACGCGGCGAAGTGTTCGCCGGCAAATGGCTCGGTCGGCTGGCGCTCGGCATGGTGCAAATCGTCTTCGCGCTCATCGCCGGCGGCGTGTTGTTCCATATGAACTGGGGACCGGACGTGCCGTTCGTGCTGCTGGTCTTGACGGCGTGGGGCGCGTTTTGCGCGTCGTTCGGCATCGTGCTGGGCAGCGTGGCGCGCACGGAAGGGCAGGCGATCGGACTGGGCGTGCTGGTCAGCAACGTCTTCGCCGCACTGGGCGGCTGCTGGTGGCCGATGGAAATCGCCCCGGCATGGATGCAGGCCGTGGCGCGCGCCTTGCCCACCGGCTGGACGATGCACGCGCTCCATCAACTCGCCAGTTTTCGCGCTGGTCCGACCGCGGCGCTGGGCGACCTCGTTCTGCTGCTGCTCGCCGCCGCCGTCATGGCGTGGATCGGCGTGCGGCGATTCCGGTTTGATTGAGTAGAATCAGATATCGGGCTGGGTAAGGCGCACCAGGCCGCTGACCCAAGAAAACAGAAAGGTGCGACTCGGTGGCGCCTGCACGCGGTCGTTAGGACTCGGTTGGTGCATGTGCATAGACTTTTTGAATTAGTCCAAACAAGTCGGTTGGCGAGCAGGTGGCTCCGTTCGCTCCAGCCTTGAGAACTTCCTGATGCTTTTTGATCGCTGTGGCTTGGGAAGTGTAAACAAAAATTGGCACAGTGACTCCCGCAGCATGCGCGGCGGAAATGAAGTCTATGCCAGCGGACGGTTGGTAGCGGCCATTCTCATATCTACCCATGTCAGAAATGATGGCATCGAAACGGGAGGAGTCGGCAGTGAGGATTTGTATCGCCTCGGCAGTCGAACGAGCC
The DNA here is from genome assembly GCA_021780105.1 of bacterium. GTDB lineage: Bacteria > Verrucomicrobiota > Verrucomicrobiia > Limisphaerales > J093 > JAJXZJ01. Next base: position 108,341 of record JAJXZJ010000025.1, on the reverse strand, counting down.
TGAACAACTTCGATACCGTCATCGCGGAGCTTCGCGATCTCAAAGGCGTTATTGGAAGGCTTGTCGTCAGCCCAAAGTATCCGCCGTGCAAATGCCCGTTTGGTGGTTGCTGGCTTTGCCTCCGCGGGATCTTCCCGCGGAGGCAACTGCAAGGCGACGATTTTATCTTGGAGGTCTCGCACCTGCTTCCGCAATTGATCTGATGCTTCTTGAACCGAGAGTTCCATTCCGGCGAACTTCACGCCGAAGCCTCGGGACTCTAGCACTCGCTTAATGACCGGAAACAGCCTCCAAAGGACGACCCCCGCAATCATCGGCCAAGCAAGGGCCGCAGCAGCTTTGATTAATTCGGTGGCTTGGTTCATTGTGCGCTTCGAGGCCTAAAAGTATCAATCTGCCAAAGCTGGCGGTGATGGCCAAATTGGCTTGCAGCGTTTCATGGTTTAATATCCTGCCCCGGCCGCGCCGCCCGGTCAAGTTCGCTGCCAGAGGCTTGTGCCGATTCCGCGTCCGGCCTGGTGGCCAAGTCCGCGTTGCTGTGACGCGCCATGTTGCGGTAGGGCGGTGGTGCTCCGCCGCCCCAATTTTGGGCGGAGCGGCAGCTCCGCCCTACCGCACGGATTATTTGGCACGGCAAGGTGGACGCGGCCCGGCGTCAACTCAGGTTGTCCGGTTCAACACTGCCCACAACCGCGGCCGGAAACATTTCCCCGTTTCGCCGCCGCGCAACTGCGCTATGCTGCGGTCGTGCAGACGATGGCCGAACAGCTTGCCAACGCCGCCACGTTCAACCGCGTGGTGGTTCCTGACCTCTGGCAGCAGGAGGCCGTGAGCGCGTTGCGCGCCGGGCAGGACGTCGTCGTCCACGCGCCGACGGGCGCCGGCAAGACGCTGATCTTCGAGCTGTGGTCCAATCAGGGCAAGAACCGCGGCCAGGCGATTTACACCGTGCCGACGCGCGCCCTGGCCAACGACAAGCTCGCCGAATGGCGCGCCCGCGGCTGGAACGCCGGCATCGCCACCGGCGACCTCGCGGAAAACCTCGGCGCGCCGGTGATCGTCGCCACGCTCGAAACCCAGAAGCACCGGCTCATCCAGGGCGACGGTCCGTCGCTGCTGATCGTGGACGAATATCAGATGATCGCCGACCCGGACCGCGGCCTGAACTACGAGCTGGCCATCGCGCTCGCGCCGGCGCGCACGCAGCTTTTGCTCCTGAGCGGCAGCGTGGAAAATCCGCAGCAGATCGTGAAATGGTTGCGCCGGCTTGGCCGCGACGCAGTGCTTGTCCGCTCGGACGAACGGCCCGTGCCGCTGGAGGAAGTTTACCTCGCCAGCCTGAGCTACCACGTTCCCTCGGAAATCCGCGGTTACTGGCCGCGGATGATCGCCAAGGCGCTCGCGGAAAACCTGGGGCCGGTCCTGCTCTTCGCGCCGCGCCGGCAAATGGCGGAGGCGCTCGCGCTGGAACTCTCCCGGCAACTGCCGACGCCCGATCCGCTGGCGCTCAGCGCCCCGCAGAAGCAGCTCGCCGGCGACCACCTCGCGCGGTTGTTGAAGACGCGCGTCGCCTACCATCACAGCGGCCTGAGCTACGGCGCGCGGGCCGGCGTGGTGGAACCGCTGGCCAAGGCCGGCCAGTTGCGCGTGGTGGTGGCGACGATGGGCCTCGCGGCAGGCATCAATTTTTCCCTGCGCAGCGTGGCGCTGGCGGCGGATTCCTACCGGCGCGACGCCGTGGAACTGCCGCTGCGGCCGGACGAGCTGCTGCAAATGTTCGGCCGCGCGGGCCGGCGTGGCATTGATGAAACCGGCTACGTGCTGGTGAGCGCCAACGACCTGCGCCTGCGCGACGCCCACGCCGCCCAGCTCGCGCGCAACGGCATGGTGGACTGGGGCGCGCTGCTGGCCGTGATGCACGGCGCCGTCCGCCAGGGGCGCGCGCCGTTTCCCGAGGCCGTGCGCGTCCAGGAACGGCTGTTCACCGTGAAGCCGATTTTTCTCGGCGTCGAGGAGGCCATGCGCCAACCGGACACGCCGTGCGGGCTGCAAACCGACGCCGAGCGGGCGCGGCACGTGCGCCGGCGGCTCCGCGAGTTCCGCAACAGCCGCGGCGAATGGGAACGCTGGCCGGCGTTGCGCGAGGTGCCGTTGCGCGAGGTCAGCCTCGCCGTGCCGAAGTCCGAAGACGTTCATGAAGCTGCCGGCGGAAACGGGGGGCCGGCCGGCCCAAACGGAATGGAAGCAACGCCGCCCGCGGTGCTGCCGCTGCGGCCGGCACTGTCCGAACCAGCGGCGCTGGAGAAAATCGGCACCGGCACGCTCGTCGTGCTGGCGGAAGAAGACGGCCGGCGCCTTTATGGCCGCGCGTTGACCGTGGCGGAGCGGTTGCATGACGGTCGCGTGGTGCTGGTCAAATGGGTTCGCCGGCTGACCAACTGGCATGGCCGGCAGACCAGTCTCGAAGCCTGGCAGCAGAAGATTTCGGCGCTCGTGGAAAAACGGTTCACTGCCCAGCACACACCGCTGGTGCGCTTCGTCGAATCGCCGCAAAAAATCACCGCGCTCGTCAGCCTGGCGGAATGGACGATCAAGGTGCCGGTGGACCGGCACGGCGTGGCGCTCTGGCGGCCGGTGGAGCGCGAGGTGGTGCCGGACGATTGCGCGCGGTGCGAACGGGCGGGCATCTGCCGCCAGCTTTCGCCGGCGGCGGGAACGGCGCTGCTCTGGCGGCGGCTTGGCCTGGTGGACGCCAAGGGCGCGCCGACGCGTCGCGGCCGGCTGGTGAGCTTTTTCTCCGGCGGCGACGGCCTGGCCATCAGCGCGGCGCTGGAGGACGAGTCGTATCCGCTGGATGAATTGATTTACGACCTGGCGAATCTGGATGCGGGCTTCCGGTTTTGTGGCGAGGACAACCGCTGGGCCGGCCGGCTGGCGATCGTCAGTCAGCGGGCTTACGGCGTGCAGAGTCTGCCGGGCTATCTCGAAAACGGTGTGCCACCGCGCTACGGCGCCGGCGCGGAGGCGGTGGTGGCCGGCATCCACCGCGATCCGCTGTCGAAATTCGCGTGGATCGGGGAGTGGCTCGGCGTAGGTGACATTGACCGCGTCATCATCGAATGGCGCAGCCGGCTGCGGCAGGTGGCGCACGCGCCGGAACTGGCGTGGCCACGCTGGCAGGCATTCCAGCAGATGGCGAAGGCGATCCTGAACGAAACCGAATCGCCAACGCTCACCGAGTTGCCGCCGTTGGAATACCATCAGATCCGACGGGTGGAACACCATCTGGTATTGCGCCGGCACTGAGGCACCGGGCGGCGTGACGTTCGGGTGGCAGCCCGGTCCAACTTCCGGGCCACGCGCTGGTTTGCGGTGGTCAGGCGGCCGTATTTCTGGCACACTTGTCACGGTCAGCCATAAGCAAAGTCACGAAAGGCATGAGTCGTTTCGGCAATCTGGAATTCGACGGCGAGGCGGAATCGTCGCGACCGGCAAGCGTTGTGGGTGACGAGGCGCGCCATCTGGGCGAGGCCGAGACGGCGTTCCGGCGGGGCGACTTCGAGCAGGCGCTGCGGTCGTTCGCCCGCGTGGTGGAGGCGAATCCGCAGAGCGCCGTGGCGTGGGTCGGCCAGGTGCGGATGCTCATCGAGCTGGGGTATTTTCAGGAGGCCGGCGTCTGGGCGAGCAAGGCGCTGGAGCAGTTTCCCGGGGAACCTGAACTGCTGGCTGCCAAGGCCGTGACGCTGGCGCGCACCGGCGATTTGCGCGGCGCGCTGGCGATGTCCGACGCGGCGATCGTCGAACGTGGCGACACACCCTACGTCTGGCTGGCCCGCGGCGACGTGCTGCTGGCGCGGAAGGAAAAGCGGGCGGACTACTGTTTCACGAAGGCGCTGGCGGCCGCGGTGCGGGACTGGCTCTGGCCGTGGCTGGCGTCGCGGGTCCACGCGTTTTACCGGAAGTTTTCCCTGGCGCTGAAATTGGCCAACCAGGCGCTGGCGCTGGACGCGGCGCAGGCGGTGATCTGGGTGCAACTGGCCCGTTGCCAGCGGGCGCTGGGCCTGACGGCGCAGGCGCGGGAATCGTTCGCGCAGGCCGGCCAGTTGGACGCGCATTGCCCGCTGGTCATGGCGGCGGCCGTGGAGGCGCCCGTGCCGGCGGGGCTGGGGGAACACATCATCGGCGCGTGGCGGCGCTGGCGGGGAGGTTGACGATGGACCGGCTGGAGCGACTCCTGAGCGTGGCGGTGGAACGCGGCGCGTCTGATTTGCATCTGATCGCCGGCGCGCCGCCGGCGTTCCGGATCAACGGCGAGGTCATTCTTGCCGAAGGCGACGCCGTGACGGCCGCTGAACTGGAGTCGTTGACGGCGGCGTTGCTGAACCCCGAGCAGCGGGCGGCGTTTCAGCGCGACTGGGAACTCTGCACCTCGCTGCATTTTCCGGAGGTTGGCCGCACGCGGCTGACGCTTTACCGGCGCGACGGCCACCCGGAGTTCAGTTTCCGCTTCAGCGGTGAGTACATTGCCACCCGCGAGGATCTCGGCCTGCCACCCAAACTGGACGAACTGGCGCGCCGGCCCAACGGCCTCGTGTTGATCACCGGTCCCACCGGCTCCGGCAAGACCACCACGCTGAATTATCTCGTGGACCTCATCAACAGCGAGCGGCGGTGCAAGATCGTCACAATCGAGGATCCGGTCGAATTCGTCCACCGTCACAAGCGCGCGATCGTCGTCCAGCAGGAGGTGCTGACCGATACGCGCTCGTTCAACCGTGCATTGATCCACGTCCTGCGGCAGGACCCGGATGTGATTGTCATCGGCGAAATCCGCGACCACGAGGCCATCGCCACCGCGCTCACCGCAGCCGAAACCGGCCACCTGGTGCTCGCCACGATGCACTCGCCGAGCGTCATTCACGCGCTGGAGCGCATCGTCGGCGTGTTTGAAGGACCGGCCCAGCAGCAAATCATCCTGCAACTGGCCAGTTCGCTCCAGGCCATCATCTGCCAGGAACTGGTGCCCAGCGTGGACCACGCCCGCCGGACGCTCGCCTACGAATTGCTGGTGGCCAACCTGGCGGTGCGCAATGTCATCCGCGAAAACCAGCTTCACCTGCTCGAAACCATCATCCAGACCGGCGCGAAGGATGGCATGATTTTGCTGGATGCCTGCCTTTACGATCTCTATTGCCGCTGTCAGATCAGCTACGACGCGGCCCTGAGCCGCGCCCGTCATCCGGAGCGGCTGGCCAAGCGCGCCGGCTGAACCCTCGCCCCGCATGGAGAAGTTCTGGCACATCGTCCGCCTGATCCTGGGAATGGCCGTGATGGGCGCGGCAGCGGGCTGGCTGCTCGTCCGGTGGTGGCGCAAGAGCGAAGATCGGCCGAGCCTGCTGGTGAAATGGGGCGTGACCCTGCTGGACCTGCTGTTTCTTGTGTTCGTGGCGGCCCCGGTGGTGGCGGAAGGCGGTTACGCCGGCGCGTTCGGCGGCATTCCCATGGTTGCCGTGGCCGGGCTGGTGCTGGCGGTGACCTGGACCGAGGACATCGCCGGCTGGTTTGGCCGCAAGTTCGGCCAGCTTTACGACGGTGGCGACATCGCAGCCGACCCGGAGCCGTTCTTCTCCATCGCCGAAGCCCGCCGCAAACAGGGCAAGCCGGCCGAAGCCGTGGTGGAAGTCGTCAAGCAACTGGAGCGTTTCCCGACGAGTGTGCGCGGGCTGATGCTGCTGGCGGACATCCAGGCCAGGGATCTCCACGACCTCGACGCGGCGCGGCTGACCGTCGGACGATTCATCAACCAGCCAGGACACACGCCGAAAAACGTCGCCTACGCCCTGACTCAGCTTGCGGACTGGGAACTGGCCCTGGCAAAGGACCCGGATGCCGCCCGCGTGGACTTCGAGGAAATCATCGGACGTTTCCCGGAATCTCCCGAAGCGCACCAGGCCCACCAACGGATTGCGCGGCTGGCATCGCCGGAGTTTTTGCAGACGGAGCGGCCACCGATCGCCCTGCCGCGGAGCGAGGAGCGGCTGGGTTTGCGCCCGGATTTCACGGGTTTGAAAGCGCCGCCGCCGCCGGACCCGAACGTGCGGATTGCGGCGCTGGTCTCCCAGTTGGAACGATATCCGCAGGACAATCAAACCCGCGAAGAATTGGCCCTGGCCTATGCGAATGACCTGGGCCGGCTGGACCTCGCCGCCGAGCAGTTGGAACAACTCATCGCCCAGCCGCACGCGCCAGACCCCCATATCGCCCGCTGGCTCAACCTGCTGGCCGATCTCCAGCTTCGCGAAAGGGGCAATCCCGAAACCATCCGCCGGACCATCCAGCGGATCGTTGATTGGTTTCCAGAGACGGCGCTGGCCGAGGCCGCACAACGGCGGCTGGCCACGCTGGAGCGCGAGTTGCGGTCAAAAAACGAGAGCCAAGCGGTGCCGCTTGGCTCTCCGGCGGACCCCCGCCTGGGGTTGAAAATGAAACACTAGTCGCCGGACTGCAACTGCAGGGCAATCAGCTTGTCAATCTCGCTGGCCAGATCGATCTTGGCCCCACCGCCCTTGCCGCGGGCCTGCGTGGTGATCTCGGCAATGCCCGGCTCGACTTCCGCGACCTTCACCCAGACCGTGTTGTTGTCCACCTTGGCGGTGAGGGTCTTGGCGATGGTGTTCTCGCCGGTCAATGTGCCTTTGAACGCCAGCACCTTCTTGGCGGCGTCAAAAATCTGATCCACGGTGCGCTCGTAACGGCTGGCGATACGGTCCTTGCTCAGCGGCACGCCCATCTTGGAACGTCCTTCGACCGTGTGGTAGCAACCAGCGGTCAGCGCCATCAAGCACAAGCCGGCGACCAGCAGAGACATCGTTTTCTTCATGAGGGCCGTATGCAACCAGATTGCTGTCCAGCGTCAAGCTTTAACCGCGCCCGCGCAATGGCGCGGGCGGTGGCCTTCCGCGTCAGCCCCCCGACATATCGCTCGATCTTCGCTTAATCTTGTTGACAAGCGGGCCGGAAAAGATAGCCTCTGCATCAAGATTTGATTCGGGTAGCGGGACGTTTCTTCAGCGGGGTCCCCCACCCCCACCTCCTTGGCGTCTGCTGCCCGAATCTGGATGCTCTTTCAATTAATTGTGGGGACGGATTTTGATCCGGGTGTCAGGACGTTTCTTCTGCGGGTTCCCCACCCCCTCCTCCTTGGCGTCTGATACCCGGATCATTTTTTTGCCTTCACGAGCAAGGCGCTGACGCCGCGCTTGCTGCAAACTCCATTCCCACGTTTCACCATCACGCCACGGCTGTGCAGATCGGGCTTTCGCCGGCGGTGAGGGTGACGCGTTCAGGCAAACCAGGCGCGCTGGCGGTTCTCCATTTCGGAGGTGGCCAGCAGTTTGCGGACGAGCGCGGCGTTGGCCTCAACCTGGAAGTCGAACATGCCCACGCAGATGAAGTCCGCGCCGTTGGCGAACGCGAACTGGAAGCCCGACTCCGGTTGGATGGCGCCGGCGGCCAGCGTCTTGAAGGCAATCCACGGCTTCTCCACCCCGGACATGAAGGAGATCGTTTTGTTCGGATCGAAATCCCAGTAGTTGTCCGCCGGATTGTCCACGACATCGAGCGTCTGGTCCGGCCGCCGCGCGGACCAGTAATGCTGGTGATGGAGGGTTTTGACGTAGAAATCCGCGCCAAATCTGCGTTGCTCGGCCTCCTTGACGACCTCGATCTTGTGCGCGCCGATGCCGCCGGGCACGCCCTGCGATTTGATGAAGTCCACGCACTGGCCCAGCAGGTCAATGCGCCCGGCATTCAACCACTGGTCGCCGATGACGCCCTGCACGTAAACCGCGGCGGCGCCGAAATCTATGGAGCACTTGATGTCGGTCCTCCAGTCGTCCACGCCGGGGTGGCCCTCGGCGATCCACTGGATTTTGCCGCCGGCTTTCCAGTGTTTGGCGAAGATCTCCATGCATTTCTTTGCCGGGTCGGCGATGATCGTGTTGACGCCTTGCTGTTCGAGGAGGGCGAGGGTATCGCGCACCTTGGCCTCCGTGTTGTAGGCGCGCATGAGCGACGGCACGTAATGAAGGTCGCGTGAATGTGCCCAGCCGCTGATGAGATTCCCGCCGGAGATAAGCCGGCTGATGGTGAGCTTGCCGATCTTGCCGGTGGGCATGGCCGGCCGGACGCCCGTGTTTGCGGCGGCCGGTGGGGTGTCGGCGCTCCGCGCACCCATCGTGGCGGCGGCGGTGGCAAGCATGGAAGTCTCGAGGAAACGGCGGCGATTCAATCCGGTGTTCATGGTGCGCTGCCATCGAATGTTCCCGGCGGGCAGCCGTCAAGCGGGAATTTGGGAAAAGCCGAGCGCCGGCGCCGGCGAATGACCCGCCGAATATCGCGTTGACGCTGGGCCGGAATTGCCGCAACCATCCATTCGCCGGGAGGGAATGCCGCTTTGTGCCCTCCCCGGTTTGGATGCTGAACCTGAAATTGAAACTGGATTATGAACCTCGACACCCTCTACTCGGAACTCACGCTGAAAACCAGCGCCAAAATCGCCCTCGTGGTCCTCGACGGCGTGGGCGACATCGCCACCAAGGAAAACGGCGAGATGACGCCGCTCGAAGCCGCCCGGACGCCCAACCTCGACGCGCTCGTCGGCCAGGGCGTTGCGCAAGGCCGCATGATCCCGGTCGCGCCCGGCATCACGCCCGGCAGCGGCCCCGGCCACCTGGCCTTGTTCGGCTACGATCCGATCGAATTTCAAGTGGGCCGCGGCGTGATTGAAGCCCTCGGCCTCGGCCTGGAACTCAAGCCCGGCGACGTCGCGGCACGCGCCAATTTCTGCACGCTCGACAAGAACGGCGTCGTCACCGACCGCCGCGCCGGGCGCATTCCCACGGAAGTTTGCCAGGAGCTGTGCGACAAGCTGGCGAAGAAGATCAAGAAGGTCGGCGACGTGGAGGTCATCATCAAGGCGGGCAAGGAGCACCGGTTTGTTGTCATCTTCCGCGGCAAGGGACTGGAAGGCCCGCTGACGGCGACCGACCCGAACCGCGAGGGGCTGAAGCTGCTCGAAGCCAGGCCGGAGAACGCCAAGTCCCTCGCCCAGAAAAAGGCGGCCAAGGCCGTGGCCGAGTTCGTCAAGGCCGCGCTGCCGGTCATCGCGTCGCACCCAAAGGCGAACGGCTTCCTGATGCGCGGCATTGCGCATCAGCCGCACATTCCGCTTTTCCAGGACCGCTACCTGCTCAAGCCGGCCTGCCTGGCGGTTTATCCGATGTATAAGGGCCTGGCGCAACTTGTGGGCATGACGAAGATCGAAGGGCCGCAGACCATCGCCCAGCAGTTCGAGCGTTACCTGGCCGAATACGCGAACTACGACTTCTTCTTCATCCACTTCAAATACACCGACAAATACGGCGAGGACGGGAACTTCGAGGCCAAGAAGAAGGCGGTCGAGGAGTTCGACGCCGCCCTGCCGATCCTGTTGAAGAAGAAGCCGGACGTGCTGGCGATCACCGGCGACCATTCCACGCCGTGCCCGATGAAGGGCCACTCGTGGCATCCGCAGCCGGTGCTGATCCACTCGGCGTGCAGCGGTTCGGACAAGCTGGACCGGTTCACGGAAACCGGCGCGAACCTCGGCTCGCTCGGCGTATTCGAGGCGAAATATCTCATCCGCTACCTCCAGGCGCACGCCCGGATGTTCGACAAGTTCGGCGCCTGAGCACCTGTTTGGCGCGGCGCAAAGACACCCGGCAGTAAACCGGTTTCGTCTTTGCGCCCGCCGGTTCTCCCTCCGCCCATGAAAGCCGTCATTCTCGCGGCCGGCAAAGGCACGCGCATGAAGGAGCTGACCAACGCGCTCCCGAAACCGATGCTGCCGGTCCAGGGCCGGCCGATCCTCGAACACATCCTCACCGGCTTGCGCGACACCGGCATCCGCGAGTTTTGCCTCGTCACCGGCTGGAAGCGCGAGTCCATCGAGAATTACTTCGGCGACGGGTCGCGCTGGGGCGTGGACATCCGGTTCGTCGAGCAGAAAGTGCAGGATGGCACCGGCAAGGCGCCCGAACTGGCGAAGGATTTCGTTGGCAACGAGCCGTTTCTGCTGACCTACGGCGACATCCTCGTGAAGCCGGAGACCTACGCGCAAATGCTGCACCGCTTCGGCGAAGGCGACTTCGCCGGCCTGCTCACGGTCACCGCCGGCGAGGACGTGACCAAGGGCGCGATCAATTTTTTTGACGAACAGTTCTGTCTGAAGCGGCTGATCGAAAAACCGAGCCACGCCCAGCTCGACGAACTCCGCGCCGCCGGCTGGCTCAAGCCCGGCGAACCCGCCTGGTATAACGCCGGGATTTACGTCTTCAAACCGGCCGTGTTCGACTACACCGCCCGCCTGCAAAAATCGCCGCGCGGCGAATACGAATTGACCGATGCCATCATCGCGATGGTCGCTGCCGGCCTGAAAATCGCCGGTCTGAAAATCGCCGGCCGGTGGGTGGATGTGCGCGATCCGGAGGTGCTGGGGGCGCTGGAACGCGGCGAAGTCTGACGGCGGTTTGACGTGGCTGCGCCGTTCAGCGCGCCTTCACCAAATCGCGCTCCGCGGCGCTCAGCTCGCGCCAGCGGCCGGCCGGGAGATCGCCGAGCGCGAAACCGCCGATCTGCACCCGCACCAGCCGCAGCGTCGGATGGCCCACCGCCGCCGTCATCCGCCGGACCTGGCGGTTGCGGCCCTCGGTCAATTCCACGGCAATCCAGCAATCCGGCACGTTTTTGCGGAAGCGGATCGGCGGGTCGCGCGGCGGCAGGTCCGGCGGCGGCGGCTCCAGCCGCCACGCGCGGCACGGTTGTGTGCGCCGGCCTTGGATGAGCACGCCGCGTTCGAGCTGCCGCAGGGCCGCGTCGTCCGGGATGCGTTCCACCTGCACCCAGTAAATTCGCCGGTGGCCGTGGCGCGGTTCAAGCAGCCGCGCGTTCCACTCCGGCTCGTCGCTCAACAGCAGCAATCCCTCGGAATCGGCGTCGAGCCGGCCGATCGGGTAAACGCCCGGTGGAAAACCGAATTCGCGCAGCGGGCGGTTGGGCGAGCTGTCCGGCGTGAACTGCGAGAGCACGCCAAACGGCTTGTGGAACGCCAGCAGCATGTTTCAATCCGCGCCCCGGTCGTAGGATCGGGGCGGACCCGGCGTCAGCCGCGGCTTTGCGCCATCAGCCGCGCGAGGAGAAACGCCATTTCCATCGCCTGCTGGTAGTTCAACCGCGGGTCAAGCTGGCTGCGATAAGCCTTCGTGAGGTCGGCCTCGGTCAGGCCGCACGCGCCGCCGATGCACTCGGTCACATCGTCGCCGGTCAACTCGAAATGCACACCGCCCAAGTGGCTGCCGGCCGCCTTGAGAAGGCGGAAGGACGCCTCCAGCTCGAACGTGATGTTGTCGAACCGCCGCGTTTTGATGCCGCGCGAGGTGGTTTCCGTGTTGCCATGCATGGGGTCGCAGCACCAGAGGACCGGCAGGCCGCGGCGCTGCACCGCCTCGATGATGGGCGGCAGGCAGCGCTCCACGTGTTTGGCGCCGAAGCGGTGGATGAACGTGAGCCGGCCCGGTTCGCCCGCCGGGTTCAGCCGTTCCGCCAGCGCGACGGCGGCGTCCGGTGTCACGGACGGGCCGATCTTGATGGCAATGGGGTTGGCAATGCCACGGAAGTATTCGACATGCGCGCCGTCCAGCGCGCGGGTGCGGTCGCCGATCCACGGGAAATGGGTGGACAAATTATACCAGCCGGGCCGGCGCGGCACCTGGCGGGTCTGCGCCTGCTCGTAGGGCAGATGCAGCCCCTCGTGGCTGGTGTAGAAATCCACGCGGTTGATCTCCCCGACGGTGCTGCCGGCCAGCGTTTCCATGAAGCGCAGTGATTCGCCAATGGACTCGACCATCCGCGTGTATTCGGCGGCGAGCGGCGATTTCTCCACGAAGTCCAGTTCCCAATATTCCGGGTGGTGCAGGTCCGCGAACCCGCCGTCCACCAGCGCACGGATGAAATTAATCGTCAGCGCCGACCGCTCGTAGGCGCGCAACAGCAGTTCCGGGTCGGGCGTCCGCTCGGCGACGCTGAAGCCGGCGCGGTTGATCATGTCGCCGCGATAACTGGGCAGCATCGTGTCGCCGTGCTTCTCGGTGTCGGCCGAACGCGGCTTGGCATACTGGCCGGCGAAGCGCCCCACGCGGGTCACGCGCCGGCGGCCGCCGTGGACGAGCACGAGGCTCATCTGCAGCAGAATTTTCAGCTTCTTCGTGATCGCGCTGGACTCGCAATCTTCAAAGCTCTCCGAGCAGTCGCCGCCCTGGAGCAGGAACCGCTCGCCGCGGGTGGCCTCGGCCAACTGGCGTTTCAGGTTTTCGATTTCCCAGCTCGTGACCAGCGGCGGCAGCCGCGAAAGGTGCGCCAGTGCGGATTGCAGCACCGCCGGGTCCGGGTAAACCGGCTGCTGTGCCGCCGGCCGGCTCTGCCAGGATGTCGGCGACCAGCCCGCGGGTGTCATGGATGTTGTCTGCATGGTTAACAAACGCGTTCCTAGCTTTGCGCCGTTTCATGGGGAAAGTAAAGCGGCGCGATGGATGGGTAGTGTCCTGATTTGCGGAATTGTAATGGTAGGGCGGCGCGGCGGCGGCGCCAGGCCGAGCAGCAGCTCGGCCCTGCCCTCGAAATCAGGACACTGCCGATGGATGTCCGCGGTTCCGAAGACGCCGGATGGACCGCGACAGCAACCGGCGGTTCCGCTAGGCTGCGCCGTGTGTTGGCAATGAGCGAACTTGGCCGGGGCGCGTGTCTGGTCACGGCCGCGGGCTGCGCGGGCTTCGTGGACGCCGTGGCGGGCGGCGGCGGCTTGATTCAACTGCCGGCGCTGTTTCTGTTTCTGTCGCCGGCGGAGGCCGCCGGGGTGGCCACGGTGCTGGGCACGAACAAACTCTCCTCGATCTGCGGCACGGGCATGGCCGTGGCGCAATACACGCGGCGCGTCCGCCTCAACTGGGCGTCGCTGCTGCCGGCGGCGGTGACCGCGCTGGCGTTTTCGTTCCTCGGCGCCCGGACGGTGTCGGTCATCCAGAGTGACGTGTTGAAACCGCTCGTGTTCGGCCTGCTGGTGGCCGTGGCGGTTTACACGCTTGTTCGGAAAGACTTTGGCGACCGTCATGCGCCGCAGTTTTCCGCCCGCCGGGAGCGGTGGTTGGGCGCGCTCGTGGGCGCGGGCATCGGCTTTTACGACGGCTTTTTCGGCCCCGGCACGGGCAGTTTCCTCATTTTCATCTTCATCGGCTGGTTTGGTTTCGACTTCCTGGCGGCGTCGGCCAGCGCCAAGGTGATCAACTTCGCCACGAACCTCGCCGCGGTCGCGTATTTTGCCGCCAGCGGGCACATCCTCTACCGCTTCGCGGTGCCGATGGCGCTGGGCAACGCGCTGGGCGGCATCGCCGGCGCCCGGCTCGCGATCCTGAAGGGCAACCGCTTTGTGCGCGTGTGCTTCCTCGCCGTGGCGGCGGTGCTCATCGTCCGTTTTGGCTGGGACGTGTGGCGGCGTTGAGCGGGAAAACGATTGCCAATCCGACCGGCAGCAGTTCTAAAATCACGGCAGCGACACCGGAATTTCCCTTTGCCCGCGACGAACCGGCGGGACGGAGCACCGTGCCGCACCGATTCCATGAAAATCAGAAGTCTTCAATTCGGACTCCGCCTGACCGCAATGCTGTGCCTGTTTGCCGCCCCCGTGCTCGCGGCCGACGATCCGGTGGGCGCCTTGAAAACCTACGCCTACGGCCAGGACCGCGCGAAGCTCACCGCGGTCGAGGACGCCGTCCGCGCCGCGCTGCCTGATCCCGCTGCCGCCCGCGCGCTGGAAGCCAGGCTGGACGCCATCCTTGATTCTGACGCCACGCCCGACGCAAAGGATTTCGCCTGCCGCCAGCTCCGTGTCATCGGCACCGCGCAATCCGTGCCCGCGCTGGCAAAATTGCTCGGCGACGAACGGCTTTCTTCAATCGCCCGTTACGCGCTGCAAAACCTCCCCGACGCGGCGGCGAGCGACGCCTTGCGCCAGGCATTGAAAACCACCAACGACAAGCCGCTCGTCGGCGTGATCAACTCGCTTGGCGAACGACGTGAAAACGACAGCGTGCCCGCGCTGGTGCCGTTGCTGGAAAACAGCGATCCGGCGGTCGTGGACGCCGTGGTGGCCGCGCTGGGCAAGATCGGCGGCGACGACGCGCTGGACGCGCTGCGCGCCGTGGCGAGCAATTACGAACCTTCCGCGGCCGACGGCGGCCTGCGCACGGAGGTAAAGCTTTCCGACGCGGTGAAGGGGAAACTGAACGTCACCGCGCTGGTGGACGCCTTTTTGCGGTGCGCCGAAGGCTTCGCGCAGGACGGCGACACCGGCCTCGCCGCGCAGGTTTACAGTCGCATCTACGAAACCGCGCTGGTGCCCAAGCCGGCCCGGCTCGCCGCGTTGCGCGGCCTGGCGGTGACGGAACCCGACGCGGCGGTGCCCATCCTGCTCGCCTTGCTGAAAGGCGACGACGCGTTCATGCGCGTCACGGCGATCGGCGTGGCGCGGCAGTTGTCGGCGGACGGTGTCAGCCAGATGGTTGCCGGGTTCGATCAATTGCCGGTGTCGGTGTTGCCGCCGCTGATTGCCGCGCTGGTGGACCGTCACGACGACGCGCTCGTGCCAGCCTTGCTGAAACTGGCGAAGCACAGCGATCCGGACGTTCGCGTGGCGGCGCTGCAAGGTCTGGGCCTGCTGGACGGCAACGCCGAGGTGGCGACGCTTTTGCTCCAGACCGCGGCCACCGGCCCCGGCGCCGAACGCGACGCCGCCCGCGAGAGTTTGCGCCGGGTTCGCGGTGCGGCGGTGGACGGCGTGCTGGCCGAAACCATCCGCGGCAACGACGCGAGCCTGCGCGCCGAAGCCGTCCGGGCCGCCGCCCCGCGCGGCGCGAAAAGCGCCCTGCCGGAATTGCTCAAGGCGGCCGATGACCCGGAGGAAACCGTGCGCGTGGCGGCGTTGGAATCGCTGGCCAGCCTCGCGGACGCAGACCAGTTGCCGGTGATCGTTGCGCGGCTGGGCAAGGCGGCCAACGACACCGAGCGCGACGCGGCGGTTAACGCCGCCGTGACGGTCGCCCGGCGCAACGCCGATGCCGCGGCGCGCACGGCGCCGCTGATTGCCGCGCTGGATCCGGCCAAACCGGCGACGAAAGTGGCCTTGATCGGCGCGCTCGGCGCGCTGGGCGGAGCGGACGCGTTGAAAGCGGTGACCGCCGCGGCGAACGACGGCGACCCCGCGGTGGCCGGCGCCGCCATTCACGCGCTGGCGGGCTGGCCCGATGCCAGCGCGATGGACGCGTTGATGACGATTGCGCGGACGAGCGACAACCCGACCCACTGCGTGGTGGCGTTGCGCGGCTTCCTCCAGCAGGTCGAGCAGCCCGGCCGCACGCCGGAGCAGGCCCTGGCGCTTTACCGGCAGGCTTTGGCGGTGGCCAACCGCGCCGATGAGAAGCGACTTGTTCTTGCCGGCCTGAGCACCGTGCCAAGCCTGCCGGCGTTGCAGCTCGCGGAGCCGTTTTTGGATGACCCGGCGCTGAAGGATGAAGCGGGGCTGGCGGTGGCGAAGATTGCGCAGGGCATCGCCAACACCGCGCCGGACGCGGCCCGCGCCGCCGTGGCGAAAGTGGAGGCGGCAACGCGCAACGAAACCGTCCTCGCGCAGGCGAGGCAGGTCACCGATTACCTGGAACGAAGCCAGGATTACGTGAACGCGTGGTTGCTGGCCGGGCCGTTCACCAAGGACGGCGCGACGATGACGGAGCTTTTTGACATGGCGTTTCCGCCGGAGCAGGCCGGGGGGACGGTGGCGTGGCGGCTCGTGCCCGCCGCCAACGGCGTGGTGCCACTGGACCAGCTTGTCGGCGGCGACAACCGCGTGGCGTATCTCCGCGCCACGATCATTAGTCCGCAGGCGCAACGCGCCCGGCTGGAGATCGGCAGCGACGATGGCGTGAAAGTCTGGCTCAACGGCAAGGTTGTTCACGCGAACAACGTGGACCGCGGCTACGTGGCCGGGCAGGACAAGATGGACGTGGCATTGAATGCCGGCAAAAACGTCCTGCTCCTCAAGGTCACCCAGGGCGGTGGCGGCTGGGCGGCGGGTTGTCGCATCCGCGCGGCTGACGGCACGAAGCTGCCCGGCTTGCAGGTCAAAGCTGAGTGAGGCATTCGCCGTAAACTGCGCTCCGACGCATCCGGCTTGACCGCGCGGGCCTGAACTGCGATGACAGGCCGCATGTTCAAGTCCACCGCGTTGCTTGCCGCCGTCTCGCTGGCCGCGATTTCCGCCGCCGCCGAGGATTACGTTCTCCACTCGTTCAAGAAAATCCAGTTGACCAAGGAATTCTGGGCCGAAGGCGCCTGGTATGGCGACTTCAACCACGACGGCCAGATGGACGTGGCCTATGGCCCGTATTGGTGGGAAGGGCCGGAGTTCACCAAGCGGCATGAGTATCGGCCGGCCACCGCCACGTTCAAACGCAAGGCCGCCGACGGCTCCGAGGAGGTCGTGCCCGGTTACGAAGGCGGCCTGGGCACGCACAACGCCTACTCGGATGATTTTTTCACCTGGGCCTATGACCTGAATGGCGACGGCTGGACGGACATTCTGGTCGTCGGCCTGCCCGGCGAGCCGGCGTATTGGTTTGAGAATCCGAAAGGTCGCGAAGGCCACTGGCAGCGGCACCAGGTCTTCGATGTCGTGGACAACGAATCGCCGTGGTTTGCCGATCTCATCGGCGATGGCAGGCCGGAGCTGGTCTGCAATTCAAAGGGTTACTTCGGCTACGCCGCGCCGGACTGGAGCGATGCCGCCAAGCCGTGGACATTCCATCCCATCTCGCCGGACAACAAATATGGCAAATACACCCACGGCCTGGGCATCGGCGATGTGAACGGCGACGGCCGCCTCGACCTGTTGGAAAGCACCGGCTGGTGGGAGCAACCCGCCTCGCTCGCCGGCGACCCGGTGTGGAAGTTCCACAAATTCGCCTTTTGTCCGCAGGAGGAGGGCGTGCCGTTCGGCGCCTCGCAGATGTTTGCCTACGACGTGAACGGCGACGGCCTGAACGACGTGATCACCGCGTTTGCCGCCCACGGCTACGGCCTGGCGTGGTGGGAACAGGTGCGCGAGAACGGCGAAATCACCTTCAAGCCGCACGTCTTCATGAACAAGACGCCGGCGGACAGCCCCTACGGCGTGAAGTTCACCCAGCCGCACGCGCTCGATCTCGTGGACATGGACGGCGACGGCCTGAAGGACATCATTGTCGGCAAACGCTTCTGGGCGCACGGCCCGGAGGGCGACCCGGAGCCGAACCAGCCGGCCGTGCTTTACTGGTTCCAACTCGTCCGGCACGCGGACAAGACGGCGGAGTTTGTGCCGCACTTGATTGACAGCGACTCCGGCGTCGGCACGCAGGTGGTGGCCGCGGATGTCAACGGCGACAAACTGCCGGACATCGTCGTCGGAAACAAGAAAGGCGGCTTCGTCTTCCTCCAGGAAGTCAAAACGGTCAGCAAGGAAGAATGGGAAGCCGCCCAGCCCAAGCCGGTGGCGAAGTAGCGTTCACCGGTTCGCCCGGCAACAACGTGGAGGTCACGGAGCAAGAACAGGCTCGTGACCCGCGCCGGCGCCGCACACGTAGGACCGCATCTTGCCTGTCTCCGACTTTAAGAAAAGGGAGACCGCCGCGACGGCTGTCCTACGAGATGGCGCTGGCGAAGCTGGTTTTCGCTTGGTTGGCGTGTTTGGCGGGCTGGCTGAGGGCTTCAACCACGAAACACACGAAGCACACGAAATCGCCAAACCACGGAGCCTAAGCCGAAACGGTTTCGTCGGTGAGGCGTCGGTGTTCAGCAGCCCCGAAAAGACCGAAGCGACGGTTCCGCAGAAGTAACTGACGCTGCGCACTTCAGCGCGGGTTGTTCGTACGGTGTTACGAATCGCTCATTGGGCATCTCTTCGCTCCAAATCCAGTGCCCAACGAACCTTTGATTCGGCCGCAGCGCGTGTGTTATCGCGGTTCGAATGCCCAGGAAGTCTTTGCCGCGGCTGGTAGGTAAATCCTGATAAATCACGGAAACCCGCCACGCGGTGCCGTTGGTCGGAACAGCAGCGGTCAGCATGGCGCTGTCATGCGCCTTCAACGTCGTTGAGACAGAATGTGGCAAGCGACTGCCGGTTTGGATAGCTCGGCTGCGGCCACGCCGACCGTAGCGGCATAATTCGGCAGTTTGGCGGCGAAGTTGTTGAGCCAAGAACGTTTATCCGCGTCTTTGGACGGAATGTAATAGGCTTTCGACATGTCTTTGCTGATCTCTTTGCGGTTTATGGTTTTAACGGGAGGGTTGTCTGGTTCCCTGCCACAGTAGTCCCAGCGGCAGAAATGGTTGTGGCGACGATCACCAGGGTCCTGGCAACGGTCGCGAGGGTTCTGCCGATGTTCGCCAGGATTTTCGCAACCATCGCGGAACTCGTGGCAACGATTCCAAGGGTTGGGGGAATCACCGCCAGCGTTTTGACGACGATTGGCACAAGGGGCTGGACGATTGGGCAAACGGTGGCGGGGACCGCCGGAGTGGCCGCACTCCTTCGGGAATTTGCCCCGCCAATGGCGGCAACAAGGTCCGGCATTCGGGAAACCCCGCACCTGATTTGAGAACTGCCCGCATTGGCCGGGAAAGTGGCCTGCGCCGGCCGGGCGCACCCGCGCATCTGACCGCAGGTGCAACGGTCTGAATTGTCCGCCACGGCATCTGGGAAGGCCGGCAAACAGTCGCATTCGAAACAGCCCCACGCTGGCGGGTGAATCCCCAAGGGCCTGCCGACGGGCGGCTTGTTAACAGCTTGTTAACAGGATGCGGTGCCGGACTACGATTGGCTTCTGAAAGGATTGAGCGTGGTTGCTTTTCCGGGTTGTCCACAGCGGCCGCGCCGCATACCCGGATCACTCACTCTTTATTCTTAAGTCACCTCTGGAGGGGACATGGCCCTTTCGTTCGGAGAATATCGTCGGGGCTGCTTGACAGCACAGCAAGGCCCCTTACTGTTAGCTAAATCCACAACGGGAGCAGCCCAGTAAGCTCCTCCGTTAACTATAGAAAGGCATCAGCTATGGAAGCAAAGTTCAAACCGACGGACGACGTTCTCCAACAACTTGTAACAGAACGCCGCGCCGAGGTGCAGCGGTTGCAGAAAGCACAAGCCGACCAGCTCAAAGACCTGGAAACCCGGGGCCAGGCCCGGATCGCGGCCTTGAAAAAGACCCTGCCGAAGGACATCGTTGCCGTCCTGCAAAGCCTGGACAAGACGCATGATGAAGCGAGCGCCGCCACGAAGGCGCACGTTGACCGGGTCAAGGCCAAGTTAGCCGCCTCGGTTGCGTCACCGGAAAACGAAACCGCCGCGCATCCCGGCCTGGCCGGCGGTCATCTGGTGGCGCCCAGTTCACTGGGCTGGTTCACCCCTTATTACGGCACCTACCACGGGTCTGACGGCAGCGTCTATTGGCAGGGCTACAATCCGGGCAACATCAATCTGGGAGATTGGGCCAGCGGCGCCGGCTCGGGCATTTTCGGCACGGGGGCCGGCTCATTCACCGTGTTCATGGACTGGTGGTTTACCTATATCGCACCCCAAAACCGCAATTACGGCCACACCATCTGGGTGCCCTATCATGGGTTCTACATCCTGTATGCCGACGACGGCTTCTGGACATCCAAGGAAGCGCACGCGCGGATGGATTTGTCGGCGGTAGGCTATCAATACAATTACAAGGCCACCGGCAGCACCAACGTGTTCGACATGGACAGCCAGAACATTGATGTCAACGACCGCTTCGACGGTTGGCGCACGATGTATTACTCGGACCTGCTGGGCGGCGACCGCGCCTACCTCAGAGTAACCGCTTCGTTCTATGTCTATGCGCGTGGCGGCGGCTCGACTGCCCAGTTAAACTTCAGCGACGGCAATGCCAATTACATGGGCGTGCCGTGGGTGTATGTGGACTGATGATCAGCGGGAACAGGACACGCCTCGCTGACCCCATTCTCGTGAAGTTGTTTTGAGTTGATGGGGGACGCACGGCCGCCTTTCAGTGAAGGAGAGGCGGCCTTCTGCTTGTTTGGATTTGGTGCCGCGGAGTGCCGCGCCAGGTTGATCACCGGGCGTGGCTCAGGATGAAGTTCACAATGGGTTCCGGGTTGGGCAGGCTGTGCGGATGGTGGCCCACGCCAGGCTTGCGGATGACCTCGATGGTGCCGCCCAGTTCCCGGTAGCGGCGCTCGACCACGTCCGTGTTTTCGGCCACCGGCACGTCGGTGTCCGCCTGCCCCACCACGTGGATGATGGGAATGTGTGCCTTGGCGAGCGGCGCCAGATTGTCCACGGGATTCAGCGGGTAGGCCATTGCCTCGGCCTCGTCCTTGAAGCCGTAAGACTTCAACAGCAGGTTCCAATCGTGCTGGGTCGTGGTGTAACGCCCCTCGCCGGGCCAGCTTTTGAAGTCGCACACGGGCGCGTCACCGTAGATCACCGACACCGTCTCGGGATGCAGCGCGGCCCAATGATAGCAATAGAGTCCGCCGCGACTCATGCCGATAAGAACGATCCTGCCATTCAAGCCGACCCTGGCCAGCAACGTATGGACCTGCTCCCAAATGCGCATTGCCGGCGGAGCGCCGAACAGGTCCTGCGCGTTCACATACACGATGTGGTAGCCGTGCTCCAGCAGCGCCAGGTCCGTCTGCGGTTCGTGGCCGAAGAATTCTCCCCGCCAGGCATAAGGCCGGCCGGCGGCGGTGACGAAGGGGCGCACGACCACGCAGGCGCGGCCGTCATTCAGGGTGAAGTCAAGCTGCCGGCAGCCATAAAAGGATGACACCTTGGGAGTAATCCCTTGCGCGGCCAGGTTCCTTTCGAAATCGAATCCCGGCTCCGCTCGGAAGGCGATCACGCCGCCGATGACTTTGGCCATCAAACCCGCGCCCTCGGCGTTGGGATGAATGTTGTCCGCAAACCACGCCTCCTTGTTCAGGAACGGCGTGTGCAGGTCCACCAGCTCCGTGCCTGTGTCGAAAGCTGTCTGGCGGAAAATGGGAATCTGCTGTTGGGTGATCACGGTGTCGTCAATGCCCCACATCACCTTGAAGGCCGGCATCGGCAGGCAGAGCAGCACACGCGGCCTGGCCGGCAAGGCGCGGAAGGACGCGATCATCGCCCGCGTGTCCGCGGCAAACTCGTCCTTGAACTTCCAGTTCTGCGGCTTGCTGTCGTTGCCGCCCAGATCAATCACGACGACGTCCGGATTGAAGGTGAGGGCTTCCCGATAAGCCGGCTCGTTCCAGTAGGGAAAATCGCCGTGCTTGAGCATCGTGCGGCCGCTGACACCGAAGTTGCGCACGTCATAGCGGTCGCCGAGCAGGCGCTGCATTTGCGCCGGATAACAGTTCTGCTCGCGGTCCGGAATGCCGGCGCCGAATGTGATGCTGGCGCCCACGCAGGCGACGCGGATTCGCGGCGCGCCGGTGGAAACGTCCGGCTGTGCCAGCCCCTGGCTTAGCGCGACGAGGAATGTTGCCGCCAGTGCCATGAAATGGCGCCGGGCCACCCGGAAGGAAGGAGAGTTCACCGTGGCGCTTCCGGAGCCACGGCAGGGGTTCGGCTGATGTCCAATAAACCTGATTTGTTTCATGCGGTGGTTGGTCAAAGGTCGCCTCTCATTTCACCACACGCAGGGCGATGTCCCGCTCGAAGGAGGGAATGGGCAGCTTCAACGCGCCGCTGCTGGGCGTGGCTGTCCCCCGCTGGCTGACTTCCGCCTTGCGTGTGTCCCACCACTCAACCTGGTAAGGCGCGTCACCGGCGACCGGCAGCGTCAGCACCGCGCCGGTGAACCGGCGCGGCGGTTTGTGCGCGAGGTCGTTCGTGCAATTGGACGCAGGATCGAGCAGCCAGACGAGGAATTCGTCGTTGCCCGCCGCCAGTGCCATCGGTTTCAGGCCGGTGGCGGGTGCTCCAGCGGCGTTCGCGAACTCCGGACTCGCAAGCGCGATGGGCTCGAACGCCCGCCGCGGCCAGTCCACCTGCGCCGTAAACCGGGCCAGTCCCGAGTATTGAAACCACAGGTTTTTCGGATTGATGTAGTTGTCCCACCACCAGCTTGCCGCGCCGCCGGCACCGCCGGAGAGCGCGCCGGCCCAGAGGTAGTTGTGAAGCTCGGTTCCCAGCCCCTCGGGATCGAACCTGGTGTCGGGGCCTTTCCAGGAAATGCCGATTTCGCCAATCAAATGCGGTTTGTGGAAGACCTCGCTGGCGTGGGTGTCCTTCGCCAGTTGATCTTCCATGTCGCGCATCGGTTGGTCGCTGCCGTAGATGTGCCGCTGGGTGAGATCAATGTCCGGAAGGTTCCAAACCGCGGCCGGGCCGGGGCCGGAAAACGAGGTGGTCACGAGATGGCGATAGGGATCGTGCGCCTTGAAATAAGCCGACATCTCGGCGACCCATCCGGCCGGCACGCAGCCACGGGTGAGGTCCTGTTCGTTCCAGAATTCCCAGAAGCCGAGGCTGGTGAAGGCGGCGTAGCGGCCGATCAAATAACGCAACCGTTGCCGGTAAAACTGCCTGGCAACCGCATTTGTTCCGAATTCCGTCGGTTCCTTCAGCGGCCCGCCGTTCGCCGCGTTGAACGGATTTTGCGTCCAGTGGCCTTCGTTGAAAACGCCGCCGGTGACGAGCGAGCCGTAGGTGTCCAGCGCCAACATGCAGCGCAGATGGTGCTGCGCGGCGAGGTCGAAGACCTGGTCGAAAAACCAGCAGTTGCGAAGGTTGTATCTGCCCAGGCCGGTTTCCCTGGTTTCCATCGGCATGACGCTCATCCAAAGACGTGCATAGTTGGCGCCCGCCTCGCTCATCCGGGAGAAATATATCTCGTAGCCGCGCAGGCCCTCCCGCCCGGCCCAACACACGTTCGCGCCGACGATGAAATAAGGCTGGCCGTTGTCGAATTCCAGATAGCGCCAGTTGCCCGGCGCGCGGCGCACAAAGCCGGGGTCCTTCGACGGCGCGACGGTGAACTCGGTGACGGCGGATTTCACCGTGCCGTTGCGATCCGTCGCCACAACCTGCATCTGCCATTTGCCGGCGCGAGGCGCGCAGAACCGCACGCGCCAGCCCGGCTGGCCGTCAGCGACGAGCTGCTCGCGGTCGTTCGCCGTTTCGCGGTGGAATTCCTGATACCAGAACGCCGGCAGCGACAGCGTCTTTCCATCCGGCCCGGCGAAGGTGGCGTCCACGGCGATTTCCGCCGGGTCGAACGGATTCGTGTACGGGTGGTCCAGTTCGACGTTCCACTCGATGCGTTCGTAGGCGGCGGGCTGTCTGGAGGGTTCGCACGGTTGAACCTCCAAGGCACGGACTTCCAGTGCAGCGAACGCGAACATTGTCGCGACTATCATCCAAATGGTTCGGGGCATAAGAGAATACAGCAAAGGCCGGCCGGGGCATCTTCCGCAATTGCAGCCGGCGTCCGGCCGGATGTCCTCCCGCCGGTCAGGTTTCCGCAACGACCTTGTAACCGAGTGCGTCCGCCAGCGCGAAAAGCGGTTCCTTGAGGTCGCCGTAATAGGTGACACGGTGCCAGCCCCACTGGTCCCATTGGGTGAAGAGCTTTTCAATGTCGCCGACCGGTTCGGCACCAAGTTTGGTCCGGCAGGCGCGGTCGTCCGGATCGTTCGCCACGGCTTTGCCCTGATGGAAGACCACCTGTTTGCGGCCCTGGTCGAACTTGACGGTCGTGGTCAGGTAGCCGAGCGGCAACACGGATCGCACCGAGGCGCCCTGCCGGTCTTCAGAGTGGGTGAGAATCTGATACGGATTCGTCGGCCCGTCCGGACCGAAGGCGCGGTTGTGGGCGACACAATGCGCGTAAATGATCTGGCGCTTGGCGGTGTCCACCACCGGATCGGAGATGTAGCCCGGCCGGCCCTGCGTCAGCGCGGTTATGGTCACCATCGTGGAGGTGGATTGCAGGTCGCACTCGCAGGCGCCGATGAGACCTTCGTTGAGCAATTCATGGAAGCCCAGGCAAGGGTAGGCGTGGATGTGCCCGCCGTAGAAACCGCCGAGGCAGTTCACGGTAATGGCGTTTGCGTCGTGCTTCTTCAACACCGCTTTCATGCCCAGATACATGGCCGCGGAGGCATTGAGGGTTTCGCGACTGACGCCTTCAACCAAGGTGGCTTCCTGCTGCCAGCGGTCGGCCACGGCGCGCGACGCGTCCTGGTCGGCGGCCTTCCACGCGTCGTTCACCTCGGCAAACGACACCCAGTCCACCGGAATGCCCTGGAGAGGTTCCGCCGGCCCGGCGTTTTGATCGCGCACCGCAAGGATGCGGGAGGATTTCATGCGGCGCAGGCATTCTTCCGGCGCGAGCGTTTTGACCGGGTCGGTCGTGGCGGTGAGATCCCCCGGTTTCGGCGTTTCCTGGCTGCGTGCCTGCACGGTGGCGGTCACGAACTGGGCCACCGATCCGCCGTGTTTCACCACGTCGAAACACTTCACCGCCGCCACCAGGTCCTCGATTTTCGACGATGCCACGAAGCCCACGTTTGGTGTGTGGTTCCGGAGAAACGCGGCCGTGTAAGTCAAAAAGCCGCCGCTGCCGGCGAATTGAAAGTCCGCGTAAAGCACCGGCTTGCCCGACGTGGCGAGGGTTTGCACCACCTGGTTCCAGCAGTTCATCTGGTAAACCAGGTAGCCGTCGGGCGGCGCGGTCCGGTCGGCTTCGAGGATTTGCTTCGCCTGGTCCGGTCCGGTGGCGAGCGAGGAATGAAACTCGAAATCCGCGCAACGTTGGGCCAGTTCGCGGTTGATGCGGTCCATCACCGGCACGAAGTCAAAGCCCTTGTTCGGCCAGTCCGGGCCGGGTTGCTGCGGCGCGTGCAGCGCGTAAACGATGTGAATCCGCGTCTTCGGCCCGGGTTCAGCGGCGCGAAGCAGACCGGGCGAAGCCAGCAGGCCGAGCGCACCGGCGGCGCCGGTCCGGGCGAAAAAACGGCGACGGTTCATGGGGCAACCGGGACAGCCGGGGAGAAGGTTCCGAGTATTCATGTCGTGTCAGATGGTTTTCCGCATTCGAGGCGATGGCGTTGTGTTAGGCCCGTTCAAGCCGTCCGGTCAACTGGAAAGTGCAGGGTTTCGCGCACGGCCGGAGTGACCACGGCTGCTGGCTGGCGATGATCAAAATCGCGGCGGCGGCCACCACGACGGACGAGGATGCTTTCTGCGAAGAACGACCGGCCTATGATGCGAACAGTTGCCGCGGTGGTCAACGCCGCCGGCCCCATCCCAACGCCGCCACACCCACCACCGCCAGCGCCAGCGGCGAAGGTTCGGAAATGAGAAAGATGCCGGAGGACTGCAAACCGACCAAGTCAACCGGCAGCCCCGGCAGCGGCCCACCCAAAACCGCCAAATGAAAGACATTGGATGTTCCGAACGGCTGTCCGGATGCCACCGCAGTTTCGTAAGTTGGCCCCCCTGAAGCAGCCCACATCCGCACCTGGAAATAGCCGCCGTTCTGCGGCGCCAGAAACGGTATGGTGACCACCCCGCCCGTGAAATAACCCGCACCCTGCCCGTTGCGAAAAGCCACCGCGGTGCCCACCGGCGCGAGGCTCCATCCGGCGTCGTCGTCGCCGGCGTAAAGCTGGGCCAGACAGCGGCCGTCCAACCGGTATTCAAACCCGTGGTCTGGATCGGCGTAGATCATGGGCGCATTGAGGTCAGGCGGCGCGTAGTTGCTGAAATTCACGTAGCCTTGCGCCAGTGCTCGGGCCGTGACCACCAGCAGCGATACCAAGAAGGACATTCGTTTCATGGCCTGGTGGAAGATTGAAAGGGTTGGTGGCTTCGAACGCGCCAACCTAACCCTCAACGTGCCCTTGTCAACCGGTCAGGCTGCTGCGCACCAAGCCAGGTTGTTGAAAGGTCAATGCCGGCCGTCCTGTGGTGCTTGAATGAAAGATGCACGGCCCCGCTGCAACCGCGGTCGGGCTTGTGGAAAGGAAGAACGTTGATCGCGAATCCGCCTTGGAATTCCACGTTGCCGGTCCATCACCGCGCCTCTCAATCCACTCCTCGGTTCGCGTTGGCCGACCCCGGTCGTCGGTCCGCCTGGCCGAAGACGAGGAGTTGTTGGTGGCCGGGCTTGCCGATCAACGCCACGGTCCGGTCGGGAAACAGCGCGAGCAGTTCCTCTTCCGTGATGATCTTCACCTTGGGCACGTCAGCCTCCGACACGGAAGGCGCGGTCGCCGGCGGAGCGACGGCGGCCACCCGCAGCCGGTTGACGGGTGCGGCTGATCGTTGCAGCAGGATGCCCACGGCCAGCGTGAGCGGCAGCGTCAGCCACACGCCGGCGTGCATGATTTGCCGATGTTGCCGGCGGCGACGCAGGGCGGCCAGGCCCGTTTCCAGCGAGGCGCGACGGAAGTCCGGCGTTTCTTCGCCGGCCAGGATTTCGCGCAACAGACGGTTTTGTTCGGAGTGGTTCATGGCGAGTGAAGTTTTTGGAGCAGACGTTCCCGCAGCCGGCGTCGCAGCCGCAGCAGCCGTGATTCGACCGCCCGGTCGGTCAGCCCGGTTTGCGCGGACAATGCGTTCACCGGTTCGTCGTCGAGGTATTTGCCTTCGATCAACCGGCGTTCGTCCGGTGTCAGTTCCGCCAGGCATTCCTCCAGCAGCGCGGCCAGGCCGTCGTTCGCGGCAGTGGTCGCGGCCACTTGCGCGGGCGGTTGCCAGTAGCGGAACCGGTCCAGCACCGCCAGATAACGGCGGCGTTTCCGGCCGCCATCGCGCGCGGCGCTGCGGGCCACGACCTTCAGCCAGTCCCACCACGCCTCCTCGGTGGCAAAGGCGCGGGCGTAGCGGGCGACCCGCAGCAGCGTTTCCTGCAAGGCTTCCTGCGTCTCGGTTTCCTGCCCGCGGGTGACGATCAGCAGGAATTGGTAAAGCCGGTCGAAGTAGCGCGCGTGGAATTCGCGGAACGCGGCTTCGTCGCCGGCGGCAAGGCCGCGCGTCAGGCGCGCGACCTCGGATGGTGCAGAAGCGGAAATGGCAACCTCCGTCGCCGTTGGGTGAGCGGTGAAAGGCAAGGCGCGCTGGGAATGGAGGATGCTGGCCGACACGATCATCAACGTTTGGGCGCCGGTTCGGCGGACTTCGGCACATTCGGCACAATCTCGTTGGTCGGCCCGGCGCCTTGCGGACTAGGGATCCCGTATCGCGCCCGCATCCTCGACTCGGGCGAATTGTCGGGGCCACCGACACCGCCGCCATAACCTCCACCCATCATGCCCCCGCCCATCATTCCCATACCGCCCATGCCCATGGCACCGCCGTAACCGCCCATCATGCCGCCGCCCATGCCACCGAAGCCGTAGCCAGTGCCGCGCATTGGCGCCGGCTCTGGTATGGCTTCACCGGTCAAGGCGCGCACGACTTTCCGTGCGACATCGAGAACCTCAGGTGGGCCGGCGACAATCAGGAGTTGACCGCCGGGAAAATACTGAAAATTCGGCCGCATTGCGGGCGATTGGCCTTGGTTGGCGAAGTCAACAGCTTGCGCAATCATCTGCACAACCTCATCACGTGCCTGGTTCGCATCCTTTTGTTGCTTGATATACGGGCCAAGGTTGAACACTTCCACGCCGTGCTGGTTAGTGGCAGGACGAGCTGCCGGATTCGGCACCAGCGAATAGAAAGCCGAGCTTTGTTCCGGCGGAGGGACTGGCAGTCCCGTGTTGGGATCAATGATGGCCGCGGATTTGGTTGCTGGCGCGCCATGCGTCCAGATGAACTGATCGCCGCTGGCCACGCGCAGCGCGTCCAGTTCGTCCTCGAGGTTCACCCCCTTGAGTTTCAAATCGCTGATGGTGATGTCCCCCACACTTGGCGACAACACGATGTTGGCGCTGTCGTGCATCAGCCGGAGCATCTCCACGACATTGGCCAGGGTGGCGGTTATGCCAGTGGCGTTCTGGAAATGGCTGGCGAAGGCCGGGCTGATCTTCAACACGCCGTTCTCGATATCGAGGTCGTAGTGCGGCGTCTCGGAGCGCGGGGCCGGGGTCGTGGCCGTCGGCGCGGGTGGCGTCGTGGGTTTCGGCTGGTCGCCGGCGTTTTGGCCAACGGCAAGCCAGCTCAAGGCCAGGCCGAGGCTGAGGGCGGTGAGGTGCGGGCGAACGCTGACAGTTTTTTTCATGATGACGTGGCGCAATTCGTGTTTCATTCCATCGTTCAACCCCAACACGCCGCTCACCGGCAAAATCACGCAAATAATCGCGCTCCGTCAGCGCGTCTCGCCGGCGCGGAAGACGGTCCACGGCTCGGCCGGCCGGCTTTTCAGGATGCCTTTCATCCAGTCGAACTGCGCGTGCTCGGCGAGGAATTGGTCCGCGTCAAACGCCTGGCCGCATGCCGCGCCCCAGCGCGCCGCGAAGGACATTTGCTTGGCCATCTTGGTGTCCACCACCTTGCCGTCCAGCGTGCCGGTGGGGTAATACGGCCCGCTCGGCCAGGAGCCCCAAACGTCCCGGTCCAGTTCGAAGTGCCCGCAGAGCGAACGGGCGCCGGGCCGCGTGCGGTTGTAGAACGCGTCGTAGTGGTCGGCCTCGAACCGCTCGCCCAACGGCACGTCGATCTTGCCCGCGTTGCGCGTCATGAGTTGCTTCCAGCGCACGCGCCGGGCGACGCTCGACAGCCGCACGTCATTCTCGTTCGCATCCGTGTCGAACCGCAGCACCTTCAGGTCCTCGGCGATGTTCGAGCCGATGAAATAGCCGTCGCGCTTCTTCTCAAACGCGATGTGTTTGAGGCCGAGTTCGAGGCGGGCGATTTCGCCGGAATTCACGTCACCGAGCAGCCAGGCGTTCGCGTATCCGCCGTTGTTGCCGCGTTTCATGATCGCGCACCATTCGTCAATGTTCGCCGCGTCCTGCGTCGCGCGCCGCATCCGGACGAACTCCGGAATGCCGTTGGTTTCGTAACCGTCGAAGCCGCCAATCGTGGTTTCCGAGCCGACCAGCCCGGCGTCGGTGATGAAAAAGTCCGTGCCGCTGTGGAGCAACCCCGGCGCGGTCTGCATCAGGATGCGGTGTCCGTGCTCCGGCACTTCGTCGAGGATCACGTTGCACCACGGGTCCTGGTAATCGTCCATCGTGTTATGACCCAGCACCACGCCGCCGTCGGCCGTCATGCTGCCGGTGGCGATAAACGAGCTGCACGACTGCCGGGGGCCCGGCGGCGGCGCCGAGCCCATCGCCTTTTTTGCCTGCGGCCACCAATACCAGTCCAGTTCGATCCACGCGTTGTAGGCGACCAGTTCAGAGCGCGAACTCGTCACGCCGGCGGCCTTCAGCCCTTCCACCATGCCATCAATTTCCGCCAAACCCTCGGCGTCCACCTTCGGCTCAATGAGCTGCCGGCTGTGGTCAAGCAGCCAGGGCCAGTCCAGCGCGCTGTCGTGATGCCAGAGAATGCGCGTCACGCCGAGGTCCTCGGCGATCTCCTTCGCCAGCAGGTAGCCGTGTTGGAACCCGCGGTCGCGCGGGGCGCCCTCGATGTGCAAATAAATCCAGCCATTCTTTTCGTGGCGTTGCGCCTTGCGCAGGCACGCCTGCTGTTCGGCGGACAACTCGCCGGCACGGGCGGACGGAACCGCCGCGACGAAAATGAGAAGGGAGACAACGACGACCGCCCGTCGCGCGAGTTCTGCAATCCGATTTCCGGTGCGACCGGTTCCGACATCATGGTGGTTCATGCTGGCAACCATGCGCAACGACGTTGCCCAAGGCAATCGGAAACTGCGACGAGGAACCTCGCCCGAAGCCCCGGTAAAATCGTCTCCCGCCGCGTGCGGGCCCGCGGCCCGCGATGTCGCCCTGTCGGCCGTGGTCGTCACGACCAACACTCTACGAAGCTTGCGGCAGGAACGGAGGAAACCGGTTGCCGCGCCACAGAAGGGAGGACGACCCTGTGCGGTGCGGCCAATTTTGTTTCCAACTGGTCCGGATGCGCTGCCGGTTCGTGGGTTGCCGTCAAATTCAAGATCGCTGTGGGCGATCTTGAGGACGGGCTTCACAACCTGCGGCGCCCAGCGGGAGCCTGAAGTCGTGGTTCATGAATCCTTCCGCTGCACCTTCGCTGCGACCTTCAGCCGCAGTCCGTTCAACCGGATGAAGCCGGTGGCGTCGTCCTGGTTGTAGGCCTGCGTCGGGTCGGCTTCCATCGTGGCGATGTGCGGATTGTAGAGGCTCACCGGCGATTTGCGCCCGGCGACCAGGAGGTTGCCCTTGTAGAGCTTCACGCGCACGGTGCCCGTGACGTTCTTCTGGCTTTCGGTCACCAAGGCCTGCAACGCCAGCCGCTCCGGCGCGAACCAGTAGCCGTAATAGACCAGCTCCGCGTAGCGCGGGATCAGCGAGTCGCGCAGGTGCATCACCTCGCGGTCCATCGTGAGGCTCTCGATCTGCCGGTGGGCGAAGTGGAGGATCGCGCCGCCGGGCGTTTCATAGACGCCGCGGCTCTTCATGCCCACGTAACGGTTTTCCACCATGTCCACGCGGCCGACGCCGTGTTTGCCGCCAAGCTTGTTCAGCGCGAGCATCACGCCGAGCGGGGACAGTGTCTTGCCGTTCACGGCGACGCAATTGCCCTTTTCAAAATCGAGCGTCACGTATTCCGGCTTGTCCGGCGCGTCTTCGGGCGCGACGGAGAGTTTGAACATGTCCTTGTTGGCCGGCGCGAAGGCGTCCATCCACGGGTCTTCGAGAATGCCCGCCTCGAAGGAGATGTGCAGGAGGTTGCGGTCGCTCGAATACGGCTTCTTCGCGCTGGCCTGGACGGGAATATCCTTGGCCGCGCAATAGGCGATCATCTCGGCGCGGCCGGGAAACTGGTTGCGAAAACGCGCCTCGCGCCACGGGGCGATCACCTGCAGGTCGGGCGCCAGCGCGGCGGCAGTCAGCTCGAAGCGGACCTGGTCGTTGCCCTTGCCGGTGGCGCCGTGGGCGATGGCGTCGGCCTTTTCGGCGCGGGCGATCTCGATCATCCGCTTGGCGATGAGCGGCCGGGCGATGCTGGTGCCGAGGAAATACTGGCCCTCGTAAATCGCCCCGGCCTGGAGCATCGGGAAGATGAAGTCACGGGCAAATTCCTCCTGCAGGTCGTCAATGTAAATCTTGGACGCGCCGGTGGCGCGGGCCTTTTTGTCGAGGCCCTTGAGTTCCTCCTGCTGGCCGATGTCGGCGCAGAAGGCGATCATCTCGGCGGCGTAGTTCTCCTTGATCCACGAAAGCAGGACCGAGGTGTCGAGGCCGCCCGAATAGGCGAGAACAATCTTCATGCCGGGTAGTAAAAGGCGGACCCGCCGCCGACGCAAAGCGGAAATGCGCGCCCGTCCGCCCCGGCGGCGTTCCGCCAGAAACGTTGCCGTTCGGTTCGCAACCGCCGGTCCCAAGCCTTCACCGGCGAACGGCGGGCAGCCATCTTCATTTATTTCAATTGCCACGGCGTGGGCGGCGTCGGATTTTATGAATGAATTTTAATCAGGTGTTTGTGGCCTTTTAATCAGTGCCGAGTCTATACCTGTGTTCGTAGCCGATTATGCGAATCCTGCTTGTTGAAGATGAGAAGAAAGTGGCCGACTTCGTCGAGCGCGGCCTGAAGGCCGAGCGCTTTGCCGTGGATGTCTGCCTCGACGGCCGCGCCGGCTGGGAGATGGCTGGGGCCTACGACTACGACATCATCATCCTGGATCTGATGCTGCCGGGGATGAGCGGCACGGAGATTCTGGACCGTGTCCGGCGCAAAAACCAGCAGGTCCCCATCCTGATCCTCACGGCGCGCGACAGCATGGACGACAAGGTGAAGAACTTCGAGCTGGGCGCGGACGATTACCTGACCAAGCCGTTCGCCTTCGCCGAGCTGCTGGTGCGGGTGAAGGCATTGTTGCGGCGGGGGCCGGTGAACCGTGCCAGCGTGCTGCGGGTGGCGGACCTGGAGATTGACCGGCTGGCGCAATCGGTGAAGCGCGCCGGGCGGAAGATCGAGCTGACGGCCAAGGAATACGCGCTGCTCGAATACCTCGCGACGCATCCGGGCCGGGTCTTTTCCCGCACGATGATCATCGAACACGTCTGGGATCAGAGTTTCCAGGGCATGACGAACATCGTGGACGTTTACGTGCGGCACCTGCGCGCCAAGGTGGACGACGCCTTTCCGATCAAACTGCTGCGCACCGTGCGCGGCGTGGGCTACAGCCTGACGCACGAGCCGGCAATGTGAGCATGAACACGCGCTCGATCAGCTTCCGGCTTGTGGCAGGGTATGCCGCCCTGCTCACCGGAATTTTTGCGCTGTTGTGCGCGCTGCTGTATCTCGACCTGCGCTATTTCCTCGAAAACGACCTGCTCAAGTCCCAGGAACGCCGGGCGCGCCAGATCGCCAGCGCGCTGCTCGCACACGCCCCGCAGACAGGCGAAGCCTACGTGGCCAGCCAGGTGAAGGACTGGTATGAGCCGGAGGTCAACAACCGCTTCATCCGCATCACGCGCGGGGACGGCACGGTGATGTATCTCTCCGGCGCGCCCAAGGACGGCGGTTTCACGCCCGCCGACGTGCCGAGGCTGTCGCTGGCGCGGTTACGCGGGGAATCCGCGCGCCGGTTGAAGCTCGCCGACGGCAAGACGCTGCTTGTCGCCGTGCTGCGGTATCCGCTGACGGCCCAAAGCAGCTACCTGGTCGAATTTGGGGTGCCCCTGGCCCCCGTGCAGACCATGCTCGATCATCTGTTCCTCCAACTCGTCTGGGGCCTGCCGCTGGCGGTGGCCGTCATCACGGCCGGCGGCTACTGGCTGGTGCGGCGGGCGCTGACACCGGTGCAGCACATCACGCGCGCCGCCGAGCAGATCACCCACCACAACCTGAGCGAACGGCTGCCCGTGTCCCACAGCGGCGATGAACTGGCGCAGTTGTCCGTGGCGCTCAACCGCATGATTGCCCGGCTCGACGACGCGTTTCAAAACTCCAAACGCTTCGTCGCCGACGCCTCGCACGAGCTGCGCACGCCGTTGACGGTGCTGCGCGGCGAGTTGGAAAATCTGATGGAAGACGCGCGTCTCGACGCCGAGGTGCGCGAGCGCGCCGCCAGCCTGCTGGAGGAAGCCATGCACCTGAGCCGGATCGTGGAGCAGTTGTTCACGCTCTCACGGCTCGACGCCGGCGAGGCGCAAACCGACTGGGCGCGGCTCGACCTGGCGGAACTGGCCCGCAGCACCGCCGAGCAGATGAGTTTACTCGCCGAGGACAAGGGGATCGCCATCACCTGCGACGCCAACCAACCCGCTCCGGTGGAGGGGGACCGCGTGCGGCTGAAACAGGTGGTGGTGAACCTCCTCGACAACGCCATCAAATACACGCCGGACAACGGCGCCATCCAGTTGCGCGTCCGTGCCGTCAACAGCCACGTCCTCATGGAGGTGGAGGACAACGGCATCGGGATTCCCCCGGCGGCGCTGCCCCATGTCTTCGACCGTTTTTTCCGGGTGGACCGGAGCCGTTCCGCCGATTCCGAAAGCGCGGGACTTGGCCTGGCCATCGTCAAATCCATTTGCACGGCGCATGGCGCGACCGTCGAGGCACAGAGCAAGCCCGCCACCGGCAGCCGCTTCCGCGTTGAACTTCCCCTGGCCAAACCCTGAAATGTTTCACCTCCCACCATGAACCACGACCCCAAGCACGAAACCAAAGAAAAACGATCCCCCTTCCGAGCCGGACTGGCCGTCCTGCTGGCCGCCGTCGTCATCGGCCTGGCCACGTTCTGGGTGATGCGCCGCGAGCGTGGCAACGCCGCCTCGACGGCTGGCCCGGCGGTGGTGCCCACGGTGGCCGTGGTGAAAGTGAGCCGCGAAGATCTTTCCAAGCAAGTGGAGTATCTGGCGGAGTTCCGCCCCTACGCGGAGGTGGAGTTACACGCGAAAGTCTCGGGCTACGTGAGCCAGATAAGCGTGGATTTCGGTGACAAGGTGAAGGCCGGCCAGTTGCTGGCCACGCTCGAAGTGCCGGAGTTGGAGGATGAAATGCACAGCGCCATCGCCGTCGAGTTGAAGGCCGAGGCGGATTACACCAACGCGCACCTGATTTACACACGGCTGCAGGCGGTCAACCGGCAGCATACCAACCTTGTGGCTCAACAGGACATTGACACCGCCGAAGCCAACGAGCAGAGCACCGCGGCCGCGATTGCCGCCGCCAAGGCCGAGGTGGGCAAATACCTGACGCTCTCCGCCTACACCAACATTTGGGCGCCGTTCGACGGCGTCGTCACGCGCCGCTACGCCGATCCGGGAGCGCTCATCCAGGCCGGCACTTCGTCCGACACCCAGGCGTTGCCGCTCGTCCGCGTTTCGGACAATTACCACCTGCGGCTGGATTTCCCCGTCACCGTGGACTACGTGAAGGACGTGAAGGTCGGGGACAAGGTGTCCGTGCGCGTGGATTCGCTCAACGGCAAGACCTTCACCGGCACGATTTCGCGTTTCACGTATGACGTGGATGACAAGACCCGCAAGATGATCACGGAAATCGAAGTGCCCAATCCCGACCTGGAGATCATGCCGGGCATGTATGCCAAACTGCGCC
Source organism: bacterium (assembly GCA_021780105.1). GTDB lineage: Bacteria > Verrucomicrobiota > Verrucomicrobiia > Limisphaerales > J093 > JAJXZJ01. The sequence goes on along the minus strand of JAJXZJ010000025.1, from coordinate 73,525 downwards.
TGACGGTGGAAAAACGCCCCGGCGCGCTGGCCATTCCCATCCAGGCCGTCAACATGGGCGACACCCCGACGGTCATGGTCGTCAACCGCGACAACCAGATCGCACAACGCACCGTCAAGCTCGGCCTGGAAACGCCGTTCGAGTATGAGGTGTTGTCCGGCCTGAAGGAAGGCGACCTGGTGGTGATCGGCAAGCGCGGCGCTTTTCAAGCCGGCGAGACGGTCGCACCGCAGCTCCAAACCCTTGCCAAGGCGACTGCGCCATGAAAATCCGCCTGCGCCTGGTTGCGGCGCGGAAGCGGAACCCGGCAGGACACGACCTGAACGATCAAACCATGAACCCCACGAAACTCACGGTTGAACAAATCTACGGGCTGCGCCAGTTGGACGGCTGCACCCTGGCCAACGCCATCGAAACGTTCCACGTGCGACTCCGCAACGAGGGGTTCGCGGACGCCTCATTACGGTGCCTGTTTCCCGGGCTGCCGCCCATGCTGGGCTACGCGGCCACGGTGAAGGTGCGCGGCTCGGCGCCGCCGACGGCGGACAGCCGTTATCCCGACCGAACCGACTGGTGGGATTACATTCTTTCGCTGCCCGCGCCGCGCGTGGTGGTGGTGCAGGACGTCGCCACCAAGATCGGGCTTGGCTCGCTGCTGGGCGCCGTGCATGTGAACATCCTGCACGCCCTCGGCTGCGTAGGCGCGGTGACGAACGGCGCGGTGCGTGACCTGCCGGCGGCGAAACAACTGGAGTTCCCGCTGTTTGCCAGCGCCGTCACCGTTTCACACGCCTATGTTCACATCGTGGAATTTGGCACGCCGGTCGAGATCGGCGGTTTGAAAATCCACTCCGGCGAGCTGGTGCATGGCGATTTGCACGGCGTGCAATCCATCCCCGCCAAGATCGCCGCCGAGGTTCCGGCCGCGGCCGAGGAAATCATCGCCCGCGACGAGAAAATCATCGCGTTGTGCCAGTCCAGGGATTTTTCCATTGAGAAACTGCGCGAGGCCGTCAGCCGGCGCCGCGCCTGAAAACCTTCCGTTGCCATGTCGAAATTTGCCATCCGCTATCCGTATCTCATCATCGTCATCTGCCTCATCACCTGCGTGGTCGGCGTGACGAGCCTGATTAAGATGCCGGTGGACTTGTTTCCGCCGATCAAAATCCCCGTGGTGGTTGTCGCCACGTTCTTCAACGGCATGCCGCCGGAACAAATCGAAACCGACATTTCCGGCCGGTTCGAGCGCTTCTTCACGCTCGCCAGCGGCGTGGACCACATCGAGTCGCGTTCGCTGCCGGGCGTGAGTCTGATCAAGATTTATTTCCAGCCCGGATTCAACGCCGACTCCGCCGTCACCAGCATTGCCAACCTGGCGATGGCCGACCTGCGCCGCCTGCCGCCCGGCACGCTGCCGCCGGTGGTCTTGAAATTCGACGCCTCCAGCCTGCCGGTATGTTTGATCACGCTCAAAGGCGAGGGCCTGAGCGAGTCCAAACTGCGCGACCTCGGCCAGTTTGACGTGCGCAACCAGGTCGCCAACGTGCCTGGCGCGTCGGTGCCCATGCCCTTTGGCGGCCGCTACCGGCAAATCATGGTTTATGTGGACCCGCTGAAACTGGAGGCGCATGAGTTGAGCGTCATGGATGTGGTCCGCACCGTGAACAACGCGAACCTGATCCTGCCCGCCGGCGACGTGAAGATCGGGCCGTATGACTACAACCTTTACGTCAACAGCCAGATCAACGACATGAAGGACATCAACCAGGTGCCGTTGAAGACGATCAACAACGTGCCGGTCGTCGTGGGTGACGTCGGCAAGGCGGTGGACGGCGCGGAAATCCAATACAACGTCGTGCGCGTGGACGGCCAGCCCTCCGTCTATCTGCCGGTGCTCAAGCAGGGCGGCGACGCGAACACCATCCAGGTCGTGGACGGCATCAAGAAAGCCATCGGCCACCTCTTCGACGTGCCCGAACAACTCGTGACGAAGGTCGTGTTCGACCAGTCCGTGTTCGTGCGCAACGCCATTGATAATTTGATTCACGAAGGCGCCATCGGCTTGATTCTCACCGGCCTCATGATTTTGGTGTTCCTCGGCTCCATGCGGGCGACGGTCGCAGTGTTTCTCTCCATCCCGTTGTCCGCGCTGGCGGCGTTCATCGCGCTGCAAATCGGCGACAGCACCGTCAACTCGATGATTCTCGGCGGGCTGGCGCTGGCCTTTTCGCGGCTGATTGACAATTCCGTCGTCGTGCTCGAAAACATTTTCCGCCACATGGAGATGGGGGAGCCACCGGAGGTTGCCGCCGAGCGCGGGGGGCGTGAAGTCGCGCTCCCCGTCTTGGCGGCGACATTGACGACGGTGATCGTGTTCTTCCCGGTCACGTTCCTTTACGGCGTCAGCCGGTTCCTGTTCACGGCGCTGGCGCTGGCGGTGATCCTGTCGCTGTTCGCGTCGTATATCGTGGCGATGACGGTGGTGCCGCTGTTCTGCGCGAAGCTCATCAAACTTCACCAGGGACACGGTGAACATGAATCCGCCGAACCGAAAGGCTGGGGCGGGCGGTTCAACCGCTGGTTCAACCACCAATTCAAACGGATGCTCGACCGCTACGAGGGTTATTTGAACCTGGCGCTGATCCGGCCCGCGGCGACGGTCGTCGGCATCACCGGCGTGTTCGTTTTGAGCCTGGGTCTTTATCCGTTTGTCGGCGAAGCGTATTTCCCGCGCACCGATCCGAGCCAGTTCGTCATCAACCTCAAGGCGCCGACCGGCACGCGCATCGAGATGACCGACGATTACGTGCAGAAGGTGGAGCAGATTGTCCGGGATGTCGTTCCCAAGAAGGATCTGAAAATCATCGTTTCCAACATCGGCGTCCAGGCGGGCTTTTCCTCGATCTACACGCCGAACTCGGGACCGCACACCGCGTTTGTCCAGGTGGGGTTGAACGACGGTCACAAGGTGAGCAGCTTTCAATACATGGATCTGGTGCGCGCCCGGCTGCGAAAGGAACTGCCGCAAATCGCCGCGTATTTCCAGACCGGCGGGTTGGTGGACGCGATTCTCAACCTCGGCATGCCCGCGCCGCTGGATGTTCAGGTGACCGGCAACGACATGGACAAGATGCACGACATCGCCACCGAGATCGCCCGCAAAACCCAGGCCCTGCCGGGCGTCAGCGACGTGCTGGTGCCGCAGGACGTGGATTACCCGGCACTGCAACTGGACATTGACCGCATGCGCGCCAGCGAACTCGGCTTGAACGAGAAGGAGATCGTCGGCGACGTCATCACCGCGCTGACGTCCGATCAGATGATTGCGCCGAGCTACTGGGTGGACCCCAAGAGCGGCAACGACTATTTCCTCACCGTCCAATATCCGGAAGATTACGTGAAAAACCTGGCCGATCTCGCTTCCGTTCCGCTGCGGGGACCGAACTCGGCGCTGCCGACGCGCCTCGACACGGTGAGCAAGATCACTCACTTGAACTCGCCGACCGAGGTGGACCACTACCAGCTTTTGCGGACGATGGATGTTTACGTGTCGCCCTCGGGCGAAGACATCGGCAAGGTGCTTCACCGCGTCCAGGACATCGTCAAACACCTGGATTTGCCGGGAAACATTCGCGTGCATATCAGCGGTTCGGCCGAGGCCATGCGGGTTTCCTTCCGCAGCTTCGGTCTGGGATTGATCCTGGCGACGGTGCTGGTTTATCTGATTCTGGTTGCGCAGTTCCAGTCGTTCCTTGACCCGCTGCTCATTCTGCTGGCGGTGCCCACGGGACTGACCGGCGTGTTGCTCATCCTGTTCCTCACCGGCACCACGCTCAACATCATGTCGTTGATGGGCGTGGTGATGATGGTGGGCATCGTGGTGTCCAACAGCATCCTCATCGTGGAATTTACCCGCCGGCTGCGCGAGGAAGGCCGGCCGTTGCGCGAGGCGGTTGCGCTGGCCTGCCGCGTGCGCCTCCGGCCGGTGTTGATGACCTCCCTGGCCACGCTCATCGGGCTGATTCCGATGGCGCTGGCGCTGGGCGCTGGCAGCGAGGCCTACGCGCCGCTGGCCCGCGCCATCATTGGCGGCCTGGGCGTATCCGTGGTGCTCACCGTCTTCATTGTCCCGGCGGCGTATTATGCCATCTATCGCCGCCGCGCCGGACAGGCGGCCGGCTCGCCGGACGCCGCTGCGCCCACCTCGGTTGCCACCTGATTTAATCCATCCATGAAAGAACTTGTTCTGGCTCTGGCCGTTTGTCTGCCCGGCTCCGCGTCCGTTTGGGCGGACGGCACCAACCCGCCACCGGTCCTGACGTTGACGAACACGCAGATGTCCGTTCGGACGGACGACACCAACGCACCACCGGTCCTGACGTTGACGAACGCGCAGATGATCGCGCTGCAAAATCATCCGCAGATCGCCGCCGCGAACTACCGCGCGCTCGCGGCCAAGCAGGCCTTGAAGCAAACCCAGTCCGCCTTCTTCCCGAGCGTGAATCTTTACGCCACCGCCGTCGGGGCGGGGTCCGAGGACGCACGCATCATGGCCGGCGCGCTGAACAACCCGAGCATCTTTGACCGCGCCGCCGGCGGCCTGTCCGTCAGTCAGTTGGTCACCGATTTTGGCCGCACCGCCAATCTCTCGGCCAGTTCCAAGTTCCAGGCGCAAGCCGAAAACCAGAACGCGGTCACCACGCGCGAACAGGTTTTGCTCCAGGTGGACATCAGCTATTTTCACGCCCTGGCAACCCTGGCCTTGGAGCACGTCGCGCAACAAGTCCTCGACACGCGCCAGTTGGTGCTGGACCAGGTCAATGCGAAGGCGACCAACAAGTTGCGGTCACAGTTGGACGTGAGCTTTGCCCAGGTCGAAGTGCAGCAGGCGCGCCTGCTGCTGCAAAAGTCGCAGAACGACATGGACGCCGCGATGGCGACACTTTCGACCGCGTTGGGCTACCGCGAATTTCACGAATTCCAGCTCGTCGAACAATCGTTGCCGGCCGGTCAATCCACGAACGACGTCTCCGGGCTGATTCAGACGGCGTTGTCGCAGCGTCCGGAATTGCTGAGTCTGCGCTATTCGCGTGATGCCGCCAAGCGGCTGGCCCGGGCCGAGCGCGACTCGCGCCTGCCCACGGTCGAAGTCGTCGGCACCGCCGGCGCCTCGCCGGTCCATGACGTGCATCTGCCGGACAATTACGCCGCCGCCGGCATCCAGTTGAGCGAACCACTCTTCGCCGGCGGCTTTTACACCGCGCGGCAGCGGGAAGCCGAGCTGAGGGCGCAGGCGGAGGACGACATGTTGCGCGCGGCGGAGGACAACGTGATCCGTGATGTGCGCATTGCCTGGCTGGGTGTCAACAACGCGCTGGAACAACTCCGCACGACGGAGGAGTTGATGCGCAACGCCACGGAGGCTTACGTTCTCGCTCAGGCGCGTTACGACAACGGCATCAGCTCCATCGTCGAGCTGAGCCAGGCGCAGTTAAACCTTACCTCGGCCCAAATTGAGAATGCCGGCGCCCGTTATGCCGTGCTTATCCAGCAGGCCAACCTCGATTACCAGACCGGGATGATTCATTGAATCGCCCCGGGGTGTGGACGGCGCCATCGGTCGGCTCGCGCGCACGCGAGCCGACGGGCTTTGTAAACACGAAAACCGCCGGGCAACTGGTTGGCCCTCCCGGCCTGCGCTCGGATTCCCGATTCAACGCCTCAACGTCGTCGTCCTGCGTGACGGTTTGGTGGGAGAAGCCCACTGACCGGCGCGCGAGGCGGCATCCCTCTCTCTTCCGCGGGGCAGAGCACCCCCGTCGGCAGGCGGCGACACAATTCTGTTACGGTTTCGTCACCGTGAATTCAATATGGTCATTCAATCCGACGCGTTCTTTGATAATTAAAATTCTAATCATCAACGTATTCAACTGATATATTGCCCTGAATACTCGATGGCAGAACGACCCCAAAACGGGCCATTCTGAATCGTTTTTAATCTTTAATTCATCTGTAATTAATAAATGATTTCCACAGTCCGCGCGCTCGAAACTATGACGATCAAATTAACGAAACTACAGCGAACGCTCCGACTGACACCGGTTTTGACCACCGGCACTCTGGTTGCACTGGCCCCCGGCTTCCAGGTTCACGCCCAACAGGCAAAGCCTTCCGATCCCATTGTGGATGTGTTGATTGAAAAAGGCATCATCAACCAGGCCGAGGCGGAAAAAATCACGGCCGAACTCGCCGCCCGGCAGACCAACGCGGCCAGCGTCACGCCTCCGTCTTCATCCAAGTGGAAACTCTCCGACGCCATCAAAGGCATCCAGCTTTTCGGCGATGCCCGGCTGCGTTACGAATACCGCGGCGTGGACAATGCTCCGGGTGCGATTCCCGACACCTATTATCGCGAGCGGTTCCGCTACGCCGTGCGGTTCGGCGTGAAGGGCGATCTCTACGACGATTTCAATTACGGTCTCCGGCTGGAAACATCCACCAACCCGCGCTCGCCGTGGGCCACCTTCGGCAACAACACCAGCGGCGGATCCGTCACTCCCTCCGACAAGGCGCAGAGTGGCATTGGCATCGGCCAGGTTTACCTCGGCTGGCATCCGAGCGACTGGTACGAAATGACCGTGGGACGGATGCCCATGCCGCTCTACACCACGCCGATGGTTTGGGACTCGGACATCAATCCCGAAGGCGCCTTCGAGAAGTTCAAATACACTTCGGGCAAGGTGGATTGGTTTGCCGATTTCGCCCAGTTCGACTACCAGGATCCCACGTCGGCCTCGGCGATTCCCAGCAGCGACACGTTCATTCTCGCCTGGCAGGCGGGGGCCACTGTGAACCTGAGCAAGAACCTGTCGTTCAAGGTTGCGCCGGTGCTTTACAACTACACGGGGACCGGCAGTGGCAGCGGCTTGAACCTCCCCTATACGGGTGAAGGCAAGAACGGCATGAACGTCAACTACACCGACAACCCGGCCTACAACCAGAATGGCATCAACGACCTGCTGATTTTTGAAGTGCCGGCCGAGTTCAACTTCAAGAACTGGCAAACGCCGCTGGGCACGCTGCACACGCGGGTGTTTGGCGATTGGGCGATCAATCTCAAGGGCCGCGACCGTGCCCAAGCCGCCGCCGTGGCTGCCAGCCTGCCGCAAGCCTACACCGGCGAAGTTCAGGCCTATCAAATCGGCATCGGCATCGGTACCGCCGGACCCGTCTATGGCCCGACCCAGGGGCTGGTTTACGGAACCACCTCCCAGAAGAACACCTGGGAAGCCCGGCTATACTGGCAACACATCGAGCAGTATGCCTTGGACGTGAACTTGATAGACTCCGACTTCTTCGAAGGCCGCGCCAACCTCCAGGGTTTTTACACGGCCGTTAGCTACAGCATCACGGACGCCATCATCGGCACAGTCCGTTATGGTTACGCCAACCGCATCAACAACAACCTCGGCACCGGCGGCAACAACCTGGATATTCCGGTGCTCAATCCCATTCGCAACTACAACCTCGTCCAACTGGACCTGACCATGAGATTTTAACAGGCTGGCGGCCGCCAAAGCTGACATCCCCAGCGCGCGTGCGTCCCGACGAGAAGGAAACCGCGTGCCGGTCATTGCCACCGTTTCCTGCTTGAAGTCCAGGCAAACTGGAGTTCACGAATCTGCCGGTCGCGTTGCCGCTGCGGTTTCGCCAGGACTTCAGACGTGTTCGCCTGACCCGTGTCGTGGCCAGGCCGGGTGATACCGCCTTCGGACATGGCCATCGGCTCGCGCGAGCCGCCCAGCCCCCCGCCGGGGCAACTGCCTTTTGGGCACGAGTCGAACGCGCGGCACGGCGGTAAATGAAGTTGAACTCCGGCCCGCGAGGAGGATACTGGGCGCATACTAAACGCGCCGGCGGCGGAGCGGTTCCGAAGTCGGCAGCGTTTACCGAATGGACACCGACGCTGGCCGCCGTGCCCGCCGGTTTCATCCGGTAGGCTCTGCACCGCTGACGTCCGGACAACACGATGGAATGGAACATTCAGTCCCGCGCCCATGTCTGCCAGGAGTGCGGGCGGACTTTTCGGCACCGCGAGACGCTGCACACGCTCTTGTTTGACCAGCGTGGCGAGTATCACCGGCTCGACGTATGCACGGCCTGCTGGGACGCCCAATTCTCCCAGGCCGCGAACAATCGCAAGGGCTTCATCTCGCACTGGCAAACCGTGTTCGAAGTGGCGCCGCCGGGTGCGCCGGAGCCGATCCAGAAGGACACGGCCGAAACCCTGTTGCGCAAGCTCGTGGCCCAAAACGATCCGCAGCACGCCGGCGCGGTGTTCATTTTGGCCGTGATGCTGGAACGCAAGCGGCTGCTGCGCGCCAAGGACCAGACCGTGGCCGACGGCCGGCGCGTGCTGATCTACGAACACCCGAAATCCGGCGACGTGTTCACCATTCCCGATCCCGATTTGCAGCTCGACCAACTTGAGGTCGTCCAGCGCGACGTGGCGCAACTGCTCGAACACGGCCTGAATCCGCCGCCGGCCGAAACCGCACCGGCACCGGCAACTCCGCCGGTGACGGAAGCAACGGCAGAGACGGCCCCTTCTGCCGACGCAGCAGCGCCGGCGACCGCCGCACCCGCAACCGCGGCCGGGGCTTCGCCGGACAACGCCGCCAACGTCCCCGCTTAACCGCCGACGTTATGGACGACCTGCCATCGTTGCAGCGCGAACTGGGGTTCGCCTTTCGTGATGAAAGCCTGCTTCGCCTGGCGCTGACACATCCCTCGGTGGCGCACGAGCACGGCACCGCAATCCAGCACAACCAGCGGCTGGAATTTCTGGGCGACGCGGTGCTGCAACTGATCCTGACGCGCGCCCTTTACGAGCAGTTCCCGGATTTCGGCGAAGGGCAGTTGACGAAGGCACGCGCCCGGCTGGCGAACCGGCGGTCGCTCTCCGAACAAGGTCGCCGGCTCGCATTGGGCCGGCACCTCACCCTCAGCCACGGCGAGGAGTTGCAGGGCGGCCGCGAGCGTCCTTCCGCGCTGGCGGACGCGTTCGAGGCGTTGGTGGGCGCCGTGTTTCTGGACGCGGGTTTCGAGACGGCGCAGGAGTTCGTGCTCCGGCATTTCGGCGAGCAGTTCAGTGTCATCGCCCGCACGCCGGGGCTGGAGAATCCGAAAGGCGAACTGCAGGAGTTTCTCCAGGCCGGCTCCGCCGAGGGACCGAGCTACAACCTCGAACACGCCAGCGGGCCGGATCACGACCGGGTCTTCGAATGTGCCGTGTATCATCAAGGCGTCGAACTCGGTCGCGGCTGCGGCAAGAGCAAAAAGGAAGCGGAGAGCGCGGCGGCGCTGGCGGCGCTGAAGCGGCTTCGCGGCCGGCCGACCAGCCCGATCGCTTGACGCTTCCCAGCCAGACCACTCCTGCCGCGGATACGGCGGCGATCCTGCCCGGCGTCACTTTTACGGTGACCAATGGTCATCCCGTTGCTTCGCCGAAGCCAAATTCCCGCAGAAACGCCCCGGTCGGCGCGAGAATTTCCACCGGCCGTTGCGTGAACGGATCGCAGAAAGCCAGCCGCACCGCGCGCAACGCCAGCGGAAATGTCATGCTGTCGGACACCGAATGCGGCCGCGGTTTCGGGCTGCCACGCGTGCCGGCCTCCGCCGGCGTCTTCAAATTGTAAAGTGGATCACCGAGCACCGGATGTCCGCCAGCGGCGAGGTGGACGCGAATCTGGTGCGTCCGGCCGGTGAACGGCCGGGCCTCGATCAGCGTCCGCCGGCCGAGCCGCGGATCATCGCGCGTTTGGAGCACGCGAAACTCCGTCTCCGCGGCCTTGCCGTGGCGGGCATCCACTTTCATCCGACCGATGGCGGTGGGATCCGGCGCGAGCGCAAGGCGGCAGTTCCATGCCGTCGTTTTCGGCGCGCCCGCCACGACGGCGAGATAGACCTTTTCCATGCGACGCGACTCGAACAGCCGGCCGTAGGTTTCCAGCGCGCCGCGGCTTTTCGCGAAGAGCAGGATGCCGCTGGTTTCGGCGTCGAGCCGGTGAACATGCCGGAGGAAGCGCAGGTTGCGCGAACGCGCCCAGAAAGCGCCGCCGGCGAGGCTTGATTCGAGCGCGGCCTGGAGGTTGTGGTCGGTGCGCTGCCAGTTGAACGGCACCAGCATCCAGCCGGGAGGCTTGTCGAGCGCCAGCACCGAGCGGTCCTCGTAAAGAATGGCCAGCCGCTCGCCGCTGCCGAGTTCGACCTGATCGGTTTTCGGCACGGGCGCAGCGTAACGCGCCGCCGCACCGCCGGGCAACTGCGCTCGCGTTGCGCGAAAAACTTTGACACGCCTTCCGGTTGCTCTAGCCTGCGCGGAAACAAGACCGACTATGAGATTTGGCATCAATACATTCCTGTTTACTTCACCCTTCACCAACGAGAGCACGGTGTTGTTCAAGACCTTCAAGAAATGGGGGTTCGACACTGTGGAGATCGCCATCGAGGATCCGGCGCACATTGACCCGGCCTTCGTGAAGGCGGAACTGGACAAGGCCGGTCTGGTCTGCGGCTCGGCGTGCGCCTGTCTGGGGCCGGACCGCGATTTGCGCGGCACGCCGGAGGCGCAGCAGAACGCAATGGACTACATGGTGAAGCTGCTGGATCAGATGGTCGTGCTGGACTGCCCGTCGTTGATCGGGCCGGTCTATTCCTCCGTGGGCCGTGCCGAGGCCGTGCCACCCGCCGAATACAAGAAGCAGTGGAAGACCGTGGTGAAACATCTCAAGGCGCTGTGCAAATACGCCGAAAAACGCGGCCGGCAGATCTGCATGGAACCGCTGAACCGCTTTGAGACCGACTTCATCAACACCGTGGACCAGGCGCTGAAGATGATTGAAGACGTCGGCAGCCCGGTGCTTAAGATTCATTATGACACGTTTCATCTGAACATTGAGGAGAAGTTCCAGCCGGACGCCGTCAAACGTTGCGGCAAACTGCTGGGGCACTTCCATGCGTGCGGCTGCGACCGCGGCACCCCGGGCAACGACCACATTGACTGGGACGGCATCGCCCAGGCGCTCAAGAAGGTCAAATACGACGGCGACGTGGTGATTGAAAGCTTCACGCAGGACGTGAAGGTCATCGCCAAGGCGGCGGCGATCTGGCGGCAAATGGAGCCGAGCCGCGACGAAATCGCGGTCAAGGGCGTGAAGTTCCTGAAGAAGAAGCTGGCGTAACAAGGGGTTACCCGCCCGCGGAAGTTGATGTGCCTTGTCGCGAAGGCGCGCGCGCATCTAGGGGCGGGTCAGGATGGAGCAAGACAAGACCTGCCGATCCGGACGATCGGCAAAATGAAACGACTATGAAATTGAACCGGTTGGTCATGCTGGCCACGTTGTGCGCCGTCGCGCTGGGTGGAACCTCAATTGGACTGGCACAAAACAAGGCACCAGCGACGCGAAAAATCGTCCTCGTTGCCGGTCCGCCGAGCCACGGCCCCGGCGAACACGAACACCGTGCCGGCTGCCTGCTGTTGCAGAAGTGCCTCAACCAACAGCCCGGCATCAACGCGGTCGTCGTCAGCAACGGCTGGCCGGCGGACGTGAGCGTCTTCAATGGCGCCAGCGCCATCGTCGTTTACTCCGATGGCGGCGACGGCCATCCATTCATCCAGGACGACCGGCTCAAAACCCTCGGCGCCATTTTGGGACCCGGCGTCGGTTTCGGCACCATCCATTACGCCGTCGAAGTGCCGGCCGACCGCGGCGGGCGCGAATTCCTGCAATGGAACGGCGGCTACTTCGAGACCAACTGGTCGGTGAATCCCACCTGGGTGGCGGACTTCGCCAAGCTGCCCGACCACCCGATCACCCGCGGCGTCCAGCCGTTCGAGATCAACGACGAATGGTATTTTCACATGCGCTTCACGACCAATTCCGCCGGCCTGACGCCGATTTTGTCCGCCGTGGCGCCCGCCAGCACGATGGAGCGGCCGGACGGCCCGCACGAGGGCAACCCGGCCGTGCGCGAGGAGGTGAAGAACGGCGTGCCGCAGGTGGTGATGTGGGCGTATCAACGGCCGGGCATGGATGAGCGCATGCGGAAACGCTACGGCTTGGTTCTGGAACCGCCCGGCCGTGGCTTCGGCTTCACCGGCGGCCACTATCACAACAATTGGGCCAACGAGAACTTCCGCCGGCTCGTGCTTAACGCCATTCTCTGGATCGCTCATGCCGACGTGCCGGAAAACGGCGTCCAGTCCACGCTCACCGCCGCCGACCTGAAAGAGAACCTGGACCCGAAGGGTCGTTGACTGCTTGCCTCGTTTCCTGAAAATCCGACCATGAAACGCCTTCTGCCTGTTCTCGTCGCGGTTCTCGCCGGCTCGTTGCTCAGCGGTCTGGCCGCCGACCGCAAACTCGTTCTCATCGCCGGCAAACCGAGCCATCCGCCCGGCGAACACGAGTTCCGCGCCGGTGCGCTGCTGTTGCAGAAATGCCTCGCCAGCGTGCCGGGCTTGCAGGTGAACGTCCATACCAACGGCTGGCCGGACAGCGACGGCGCGTTCGACGGCGCCGATGCCGTGGTCATTTATTCCGACGGTGGCACCGGTCATCCGGCCCTCCAGGGCGACCATTTGAAGGTGCTACAGGGCTTGATCGCAAAGGGTGTCGGTTTCGGCGTGATGCACTACGCCTGCGAGGTGCCCAAGGACCATGGTGGACCGGAATTTCTTTCGTGGATCGGCGGCTATTACGAAGACCATTACTCCTGCAATCCGATGTGGTCGCCAGATTACCAGTTGCTGCCCGAGCACCCGATCACGCGTGGCGTGCGGCCGTTCTCGATCCGCGACGAGTGGTATTTCAACCTGCGCTGGCGGCCGGACATGAAAGGCATCACGCCGATTCTGGTGGCGAAACCCTCCGACGCCGTGCGCGATGGTCCTTACGTGTGGCCGCAGGGACCGTATCCGCACATTCAGGCGAACAAGGGCCGCGACGAGGTGATGATGTGGGTGGCCCACGGGCCGGCTGGCGGGCGCGCCTTTGGCTTCACCGGCGGCCATTTCCACAAGAACTGGGGCAACGACAACCTGCGCAAGATCGTGCTCAACGCCCTGGTCTGGATCGCCAGAGCCGAGGTGCCGCCGAACGGCGTCGAGTCGAGCGTCACCGCGGAGGAGCTTCAGCAGAACCTCGACGTGAAGCGGAAGTAACCGCGGCGGTCGTCGCGGGCCGCGGTCACTTGGCCGTGCGCAATTTGTCGAGCTGGGCTTTCGCCTGCTTGACCAGATCCGTGAATTGCGCGAGTTGCGCCGGCGTCAGCAGGAGCCGCGCGTTTGCCATGTGAGGGCCTTGCACCGCGGCCTGCACGCCGCCCTGTTCACGTATGCTGGTGTAGGCGAAGACACGCAGTCCGCCGCGGGTGGTGAAGCCGGCGTCAAAGCTCGGCAAAGAAGTCACGCTGTGATTCGCCTTGCTGACGAACTCGATGCCGTTGATCAGGTTGTCCAGTTCGTCGTAGTCAACCACCGTGCTGTCCTCCAGCGCGTTGGGGACTTTTGTGACCCCGATGGCGATGCCGTATTGCTTCTGCCCGGAGCGGAAATTCTGGGATTCCTTGGTGATAACCGACACCACTCCCGAGCCGGCATGAACTTCTCCCACGAGGCCGGCGCCCCGCACTATCACCACACCGGTTTGCGCCTCGAAGTTTTCAAGCCCGGTCTTGAGCACATTGGTGTCCTGGGCCTGGGTTGCTGCCGCCAGCAGCAGAATGCCCGCGGCGGCCAACAGGCGGAGGTTGAGTCTGGACATGGGCGATTCTTTCGGTTTGGGAGAACTGCGTTTCAAGATCTCGAATTGGAATTGCGGCGCTTCGCACGAAATAACGCGCGGTCTTTTCGGCTTTGCCTTTCGCAGCGCGCGAACCGTCGTGAAGGCGCCGCCGGTCGTTCGCTCGCAAAAAAGGCGCCCGGCCCAGGCCGGACGCCTGCGATGGTTCGAAACCGACGCTCAGCCGTTGAGCGCCTCGAAGACCTTGCCGACCATCTTCTCGCTGGGCGTAAGGGTCTTGGCGCCCTGATGCCACTTGGCCGGGCAGGCTTCCGCCGGATGCGCCGCGAGATAGACGTTCGCCTCCATCTTGCGCAGCAGCTCGTCCGCATTGCGGCCGACGTTGTAGAAGTTGACTTCGGACGAGGCCAGCACGCCGGCGGGGTTGATGATGAACGTCCCGCGCAAGGCCAGGCCGCTGTTCTCGTCATACACGCCGAACATCTCGCTGACCGTGCCCGTGGGGTCCGCGCCCATCAGGTATTTTACGTTGGCCAGCAGCTTCTCGGAGTCGCGCCAGGCCAGGTGTGCGAACTTCGTGTCCGTCGAGACGGAAATGACCTCCGCACCAAGCTTTTTCAGCGCCGCGTGCTGTTCCGCCAGATCGGCCAGTTCCGTCGGGCAGACGAAGGTGAAGTCCGCCGGGTAAAAGACCAGCACCGTCCACTGGGTCTTCTTCTTAATTTCTTCGAGCGAGATCTTGCCGAACTCGCGGTTTACGGGATCGTAGGTTTCGAGCTCAAAATTCGGCACTTCCTGGCCGACGCTCACCGTCTTGTCGCATTCGCAATCACAGTCACACATGGGTCTTCTCCTGAATGAGGTTGATGTTGTTTTGACCGGCTGAGGTTAATTCGAGTTGCGCCAGCCGGCAAGCCACAATGGCGGATAAGAAAGCGCAGTTGCCGCGTTTGTCAACCGGGCCGTAGCACGGGCGCCGGTCGGGTCAGCCCCAGCGCCAGCGTCAATTGCTCGGCCTCGCTCAACGCACGGGCATCGTGACCGCGGTCACGCAATTCGGTGGCAAAATCCGCGGCAAAGCCGTGCAGGGTGAAGACGCGCTTCGGCGCGACGCGCCGGACGAACTCGATCAAGTCCGGGAAATCCGCGTGATCGCTCAACGGAAACGCCGCGTCCGCGCCATAGCGGAAGCGGCAGCCCGGGTCCACCGCCCAGCCGCTGACGATGGCCGTGCGCGTCGGCTCACCGGCCGCCAGCGCTGCGGCGCGGGCAAGTTGCGGTGGGCAGAGGAGCACCTTGCCACGCGCTCCCGCCGGGCCAAGGCGTTCGTGCGCCGGAAAACGCCAGCCGCATTCCTCGTAAACCTTGGTCATTTTCCAGACCGATTCGTCCAGCGCCAGCGGCAGATCGGCGCCCGCCAGGCCGGCGAGTAATTCCTGGCTTTTGCCCAGCGAATACGCCAGCAGCACCGGCGTCGCGCCGGCCGCCAGCGTCGCGCGACAGAATTCCACCACCGCGCCCATCGCCGTGTCCGCCGGTGGGAATACGTATTCCGGCCGGCCGAACGTGGTTTCCATCACCAGCCAGTCCGCGTGCTGCGGGGCGCAGCGTTCCGCAGCGAAGCCGGGCTGAAGTTTGAAATCGCCGGTGTAGAGCAGCGATTCGCCGTCGGCCTCGAGCAAGATCATTGCGCTGCCGAGAATGTGCCCGGCCGGCAGCAGGGTGAGGCGGAACGCGCCCTCCGGCCCGGCAAACTCGCGCGGCTCGCCGAACGTCAGGATGTGCTCGGTGCGCCGGCCGCCGATTCGCGCCCGCATCAGCCGCGCCGTGGCCTCGGTCAGGATCACCTCGCGATGCGGCGCGGTGTGGTCGGCGTGCGCGTGGCTGACGAAGACCCGCTCCGGCCCACGCTGCGCCCGGTGCGGGTCCAGCCACAAGCCGGGCCGTGGCAGGCGCAGGCCGCCGTGGCTGAACTCGATCGTCAACGCGGACATCGCGCCAAGTTAGGGTGGGCGGCGACGAAGTCAAAGTGCCGTTGACCGACGGGCGGCAATTTGATTTCCTCACGGCGACAACGCAGCAATCGTTTCGGTCATCGCATGAACATTTTCGCCCAATTCGCCCCGCTCCTGTCCCTCGCCACGCTGGTTGGCTCCGCGCTCGCCGCGGAGACGCGCTACGAGGCCAACTGGAACTCCCTCGACAAACGGCCCTGCCCGACGTGGTATCTCGACGCCAAGTTCGGCATCTTCATCCATTGGGGTGTTTATTCCGTGCCGGGCTGGGGCGCGCCGAAGAGTTACGCCGAATGGTATTGGCACAACATGGCGGACAAGAAGCCGGACAACGTCTGGTGGCAGCATCACAAGCAGATTTACGGCGAAAAATTCAACTACCAGGACTTCGCGCCGATGTTCAAAGCCGAGTATTTCAACCCGGACCAGTGGGCGGACCTCTTCGCCCGCTCCGGCGCGAAATACATCGTGCCGACCTCCAAGCACCACGAAGGCTTCGCGCTCTGGCCCAGCGCCGAGGCGAGCAAAACCTGGGGCCGGCCGTGGAACGCCGCGGAAATCGGCCCGAAGCGCGACCTGCTCGGCGACCTGGCCACCGCCGTCCGCAAACGCGGACTGAAATTCGGCTTCTATTACTCGCTCTACGAGTGGTTCAACCCGCTTTGGCTCACCGACAAACCGCGTTACGTGACCGAGCACATGATGCCGCAGTTCAAAGACGTCGTCACCCGCTACCGGCCGGCGATCATTTTCAGCGACGGCGAATGGGACCTGCCGTCGAAGGACTGGCACAGCGAGGAGCTGCTGGCGTGGCTGTTCAACGATTCGCCATGCAAGGATGAGGTCGTGGTGGATGACCGCTGGGGCAAGGAGACGCGCCACCACCACGGCACCTATTACACCACCGAATACGGTGCCGGCATGGCGGACGCCTCGCATCCGTGGGAGGAAAACCGCGGCATGGGCTACTCCTACGGCTGGAACCGCGCCGAGAATTTCGACGACTACAAGTCCGCCCGCGAACTGATCCTCGTGCTCGTGGACCTCGTCAGCCGCGGCGGCAACTTCCTGCTCGACATCGGGCCGACGGGCGACGGCCGCATCCCGGTGATCATGCAGGACCGGCTGATCCAGATGGGCGACTGGCTGAAGGTCAACGGCGAGGCCATCTACGGCACGCGTTATGCCGGTCGTGACTGTCAGTGGTCGGACGGCAAACGCCCCGGCCAGCAATACGGCGAGTTCATGATCAAATACAATCTCATGGACCAGATCGGGTTCGCGCCCAAGGGCGACAAGGCGGTGAAGGAGGCGTTTTTCACGCAAAAGCCCGGCGTGCTCTACGCCATCACGCCTGGCTGGCCCGGCGCGCAATTCGTCCTCCGCGACATCACGTTGCCGGCGGACAGCGAAGTGACGCTGCTCGGCTGGCCGACGCCGCTGGCGCACAAGGTTGAAGGCGACACGCTGACCATCGAACTGCCCGTGGTCAACAGCGACCGGCTTCCGTGTCAATACGCCTACGCGTTCAAAATTACCGGTGCCGAACTTCGGCCGGCGAAGTGAAGTCCGCCTGGCCGGAGCGCCGCCGATTGGAATTTCGCGAACGTTTCGGGCCTGACTGGCAGAACAAATCCGGACTTTCCAGCGGGCAGCGGTGGTGCCAGAGTCCAGTCGCCCAGACCTGTATGAGCGCCGACAATTTCCTGATTGTTGCCGACAGTGAGCACGACGCGAACATGCGTTACGCCGTCGGCATGTCGGTGCCGGACCCGTTTGTTTACCTCTTCGCGAAGGACCAGGCTTACGTCGTGGCCAGCGACCTGGAGGTGGACCGCGTCCGCCGCTGCGCCCGCCACTGCCGCGTGGTGCCCCTGTCCCAATGCCAGCGGAAACTGGGCCGGTGGCGCGGCGGCAACGACGGTTTCGCCCCGGTCATCCGGCTCATGGCGAAGGAACTGGGGGTCAAAAAATTCCTTGTCCCGGCGAACTTCCCGCACGGCCTGGCCCGTGAATTGCGCCGGCTCAAGGTGCGCGTCAAGGTGCGCCCCGGCGCGTTTTTCTTCCCGGAACGCGAATTCAAAACTCCGGCGGAGGTGAAGAAGATCAGCGCGGCGCTGATGATGGCGGAGGTGGGCATGGCCGAGGGCATCCAGGCCATCCGCACCTCGAAGGTCGGTCCCGGCGGACAGTTGCTTTATCACGGCGTGCCGCTCACGTCGGAAAAGCTCCAGGCGATCATCCAGATCGCGATCATCCAGGCCGGCGGCACGGCGAACCAGACCATCGCCGCCGGCGGCGGGCAGACGTGCGATCCGCACGAGGTCGGCCACGGGCCGTTGCACGTCAACCAGCCGGTGATCCTCGACATCTTCCCGCGCTCGCAGAAGACCGGTTATTACGGCGACATCACGCGCACCGTGGTCAAGGGTCGTGCCAGCGAGGCGGTGCGGAAACTTTACGACACGGTCTGCCACGGGCAGCAGCTCGGCTTCGAGCTCGTGCGCGCCGGCACAAAGGGCGCGAGAGTCCACGCCGCAATCCAGGAATTCTTTGAGCAGGAAGGCTACCCCACCGGCCGCCACAACGGCCGGATGCAGGGCTTTTTCCACGGCACGGGCCACGGGCTGGGCCTGGAAATTCACGAGTCCCCGCGCTTGAGCGCCGCCTCGGACGCGGTGCTCCAACCGGGGCACGTCGTCACGGTGGAACCCGGCCTCTACTACCCATCGGTCGGCGGCGTGCGACTGGAGGACGTGGCGCTGGTGACGGACAACGGGGCGCGCAACCTGACCAAGTTCGAGAAGGTGCTGGAGGTCTGACGCGCCGCCCAAGTCCGCTCGCAAAAGCCGTTTTTCAGCCTGCCCGCGCATTGAGCCGGCCTCCAAAATGGTTTTTCATCCAATCCGCACGCTGGTTTATGTTTGAAACCATCTATTTACGACGAATCTGCCCCAAGTATTACAGAGCGGTTTCGTGTAATTCGTGTCTTTCCTGGTGGACGCAGCCCGCTTGCACGCCGCCGGAAAATGTGCTCATGCTGTAGCCGGTCGCCCGTCGTGGCGGCTGCGGGAGGATGCGGTGAACGCGCCGTCCTTCCGGTGGTCCAAATGACAACTCTCAAAACTCAGGTTGAACCATGAAATTCGGTGGTATTGCCAAACGAGTCGTGCTCTTTCTGGCGGTCAACTTCCTGGTGGTGTTGACCATCTCGCTGGTGCTGGCCGTGCTGGGCGTCGGCACGCGCCTCGGCGGCCAGGGTTACAGCGCGCTGCTGGTGTTCTGCTTCGTGTGGGGCATGGGCGGCGCCTTCATTTCGCTCGCCATCTCCCGGCTGATGGCCAGGTGGATGATGGGCGTGCAGGTGATCCCGCCCGACACGGACGATCCGCAGGCGCGGGCGTTGGTGGAACTGGTGCATGACCTCGCGCGGCGGGCGGGGCTGCCGGTGATGCCGGAGGTCGGCTTCTTCAACTCGCCGGAATTAAACGCCTTCGCCACCGGTCCGTCGCGGTCGCGTGCGCTGGTGGCGGTTTCGAGCGGTCTATTGCAGAACATGAACCGGAACGAGGTCCGCGGCGTTCTCGCCCACGAAATCACCCACGTCGCCAACGGCGACATGGTGACGATGACGTTGATCCAGGGCGTGATCAACGCGTTCGTCATGTTCTTCGCGCGGCTGGCGGCCTTCGCGGTCACGAACGCCATGCGCCGCAGCGATGATGACCGGCCGAGTTATTTCTTCCAATATCTGCTCGTGATGGTGTTTGAAGTCGTGTTCTCGCTGTTCGGCGCAATCGTGGTCTGCTGGTTTTCGCGCTGGCGCGAATTCCGCGCCGATGCCGGCGGCGCGCGTTACGCCGGCCGCGACAACATGATCGCCGCCCTGCGCGCCCTGCAGCGGGTGGCCGCGGGACCGCAACCCGCGCCGGCAAGCGGCGGGCAGGACGCCTTTGCGACGCTGAAAATCAACGGCGGCCGGGGCGGTTTGCTGCACCTGCTCTTCAGCACGCATCCGCCGCTGGAGTCGCGCATCGCCGCGCTTGAAGCGTTGCCGGCCTGAGCCGCGCGCCGGCGGCGCGCATTTCGCCGTTGTTTTCCGCGCCGGAGTGCTTCTACCTTGGCCGCGATGCGGCACGGCCAACCACGGTTCCCCGGCTGGTGGCGGGCAGCGATTCTGCTTCTGGGATGGCTGCCCGGAGCGATGCTGGCCGCCGAATCCGTCATCGTCATCTCGCCGCACAACCTCTCCATCCGCGAGGAATTCAGCCGCGGCTTTGCGGCGTGGTATCGGCAGCAGTTTGGCGGGGATGCGGGCGTCGAGTGGCGCGATGTCGGCGGCACGGCGGACGCGGTGCGGTTCGTGCAATCGGAGTTCGCCGCCAAGCCGGACGGCATCGGCATTGACTGTTTTTTCGGCGGCGGGCCGGAGCCGTATTTGCTGCTCGCGGATCGGAAACTGACCGAACCGTACCGGCTGCCGGCCGCAATTCTCGACGGCATTCCGCAGAGCGCGAACGGCGTGGAGATTTACGACCCGCAATTCCGCTGGTATGGCGCGGCGCTTTCCAGCTTCGGCATTCTGCAAAACACCCGCGTTCAGCGCCTCGTGGGCCTGCCGCAGGTGCGGCGCTGGGCAGATTTGGCCGACCCGCGGCTCTACGGCTGGGTGGGCGCGGCGGACCCGCGCAACAGCGGGACGATGAACAACATGTTCGAGTCGTTCTTCCAGGCCTGCGGCTGGGAGCGCGGCTGGCAGTTGGTGACGGAAATCGGCGGCAACGTCGGGAACTTCGACCGCTTTTCGTCGAGCACCGCCAAGGACGTGACGCTGGGCCAGAGCGCCTACGGGTTTGCGATTGATTTTTACGGCTTCACGCAGGTGGCGGTCGCCGGCCGCACGAACATGACCTTCGTCCTGCCGGAGGATTTCACCGCGATCAGTCCGGACGGCATTTGCATCCTGAAGGGCGCGCCGCACCGGGAACTGGCGCAGCGGTTCCTCCAGTTCGTGATGGGCGAGCCGGGGCAGAAACTCTGGTTCCTGCCGCGCGGCCATCCGGAAGGCCCGCAGCGGTATTCGATCGAACGCATGTCCGTGCGGCCGGACTTCTACCGGCGCTACCGCGACGTGAGCAACATCGCGTTCTCGCCGTTCGAGTTGAAACAGACGTTTCGTTACAACGCCCAGCTCGCCCGCGACCGGCGCGACGTGGTGGCCGCGCTCGTCGGCGCGCTGCTGGTGGACACGCACCCGGAACTTCGCAAGGCGTGGCGGGCGATCATCCGCCGCGGACAGTCGGCGGCGGATTGCGTCGCGCTGGGCCGGGCGCCACTCACGGAAGCCGAGGCGCTGGCGCTGGCGAAAACGTCGTGGAAGGATCCCGCGTTCCGCAACCGCAAGCAGATCGAATGGCAAACCTGGGCGCAGCAAAAGTATCGCCGGCTTGGCGAAGCCCCCGCCATCAACCCGCCATGAATGTCTCCGTCCGCCATGTCACCAAAGGCTTCGGCGCCACGCCGGTGCTGAAGGACATTTCCCTTGAAATCCGCGACCGTGAATTGTTCTTCCTGCTCGGCCCGTCCGGCTGCGGCAAGACCACGCTGCTGCGGCTGATCGCCGGGTTTTACCAGCCCGAGGAAGGTGGCGTTTTTTTTGGCGACCGGCCGATGAATGGCGTGCCACCACACCAGCGCAACACGGGCATGGTGTTTCAGAATTACGCGCTCTGGCCGCACCTGACGGTCGCGGAAAACGTCGCCTACGGCCTGGACGTGCGCCGATTTTCTGCCGCGAAAAAGAAACAGCGCGTGGCCGAGACGCTGGGCATCGTGCAGATGGAGAATCTGGCCGACCGCTCGCCGAACCAGCTTTCCGGCGGCCAGCAGCAGCGCGTGGCGCTGGCGCGGGCGCTCGTCATCCGGCCGGACGTGTTGCTCCTCGACGAGCCGCTGTCGAACCTCGACGCGAAACTGCGTCTGGAAATGCGCGAGGAAATCCGCCGCATCCATGAGCAGACGCGGATCACGACGATTTACGTCACGCACGACCAGAAGGAATCACTGTCCCTGGCAGACCGTCTGGCTGTGCTGCACGACGGCGTGGTGGAACAGGTGGGCGAGCCGCGCGCGGTTTATGGCGCGCCGGCCAACCGCTTCGTCGCCGACTTCATCGGCGAAACCAACTGGCTGCCGGGCGACGTGGAAACCGCGTCCGCGGAGGGCGCGCGGTTGCGGACGGAATTCGGTCGCCTGCTGGCCGAGGGCAAACCGGGCCTTGCGCCGGGCCAGGCGGTGTGGATCGGTTTCCGGCCGGAGGCGGCCCGCATCGGTACGGACGAGGTCAACGTGCTGCGTTGCCGGATCAACCGCGTCACCTACCTGGGCGAGATCGAGGAATACGAGCTGGCGCTTTCGGCGACCGCGACGATCAAGGCGTTCGAGCAAAATCCGCTGGCGATCCGCCGGCCTGGTGCCGAACTGGCCGTCCACGTCCGCCCGCAGAACCTGTTTGTGATGCCGCGCTGAGGCGGCGGCCTATTTGGCCGCGAGGGCGGTTTCAATCGCCTTGACGACCGGCGGCGAATCGGGCCGGTCTGCCGACGGGAACCGGGCGACAATTTTGCCGTCGCGGCTGATCAGAAATTTGCCGAAGTTCCACTGCACCTCACCGGGAAACGGCGAATCCTTGCCGGTGAGCGCGGCGTAGAGCGGGTGCTGGTCGGGACCGCCACGGACCTTCAGTTTTTCAAACAGCGGAAAGGTGACGTCATACTTGCCCGAACAAAAGGACTTGATCTCCTCCGGCGTGCCCGGTTCCTGGCCGCCGAAATCGTTGCTGGGAAAACCGAGCACGACCAACCCCTGATCCTTGTATTTCCGGTACACGGCCTCCAGCGGCTGGTATTGGGGCGTGTAACCGCACCGCGAGGCGACATTCACGATCAACAGCACCCGGCCCTGATACGCCTTGAGCGACGTCGCCTTGCCGTCAATGTCCTTGAGCGGGATATCGTAGAGCGACGCGGCCGAAGCCGTCGCGGCCATCAGGGCGCCAACCCCAATGGTTTTGATAATGGTCTTGATAAGCATAGCCAGAAGGTGCAACGGCCGGCCAGCTTGTCAACCGGCCTTGCGCCGGCGGCCCGCGGTCAGTTCAACGCCTGGCCGCCCTGGGCCACGTTGTCCTTCGTGAACAGCCGCGAGCCGAGCGTGATTTCCTGGGGCACCTTTTCGCCGGCGAGAATTTTAAGCGCGGTGGTGATCGCCTCGGCGCCGCCGGTGGGATACTGGAAGGTGGCGCTCAAAATGCCCTGGCTGACGTAAGCCACGCCTTCCTGTGGCAGGGCGTCAATGCCGACGAACTTCATCTCCTTCTCCCGGCCGGCGGCCTGGGCGGCCAGGTAGGCGCCGTGCGCGCCGGGGTCGTTGTGGGCATAGACGAGGTCAATTTTCGGAAAACGCGACAGGGCGGATTCCATTTCCTTGCGCGCGTCCGGCTCCAGCCATTTCATGTCCGCCTCGAAGATGACGTTGATCTGCGAGCCGGCGATGCCCTCGCGGAAGCCGCTGTGGCGGTCCTGCCCCGGCGTGGAGGTCATGAGACCTTCCAGTTCGACCACGTTGCCCTTGCCGCCGAGTGTCTGCTTGATCCATTCGCCGGCAGCGTGGCCGATTTTCTTGTTATCCGCGCCGATGAAGCAGGTGAACTTGTCGCCGAGCAGCCGCCGGTCGAGCACGATTACCGGGATGCCGGCGTCCATCGCGCGGGCCACCGGCTCGGTGAGCGGTGCGGCTTCCTTGGGGGAAACGATGAGCAGGTCCACCTTGGCGCTGACGAACTCCTCGACGTGCGCCCGCTGCTGCAGCGTATCGTTCTGGGCGTCCTTGAACACGACCTTCAGGTCCGGGTGCTGGCGGGCGGCAGCCGCGATGTCCGCGTTCATCTGCACGCGCCACGGCTCGCCGAGGTTGCACTGGCTCATGCCGATGACGAACACCTTGCCGGCGGGTCTGGCGCTGCCTTCGTCCGCGGACGAGGACGACGAAGGCGCCTTGCCACAGCCGGCGAGGAAACCGCCCAGCGCGGCCAGACCCACGCTGAGAACCAGCAACATGAATTTCTGCGGGCGATGCATGGAGTTTAGATGCGGCAACGCCGGCGCGCGGTCAATGCGGAAAACAAAACGGGACGGCCCGTGCCGCCCCGTTGCGGAGAAAAATTGTCAATCGCGGCTATTGCTGCTGTGTGCGCTTGCTCCGCTGTTTTTGCATTTCCTTCTGCCATTTGTCCCACTGCTCGGTGGTGAGGATTTTCTTGATCTTCTCGTTGGAGGCCTTGCGGATTTTCTGCATCTCGGCGCGGCGATCTTCGCGCGAGAGGTCGGTCTTCGCGCGCAGTTCCTTCATCTTGTCCTGCGTCTCCTTGAAGACTGGTTTCAACTCCGCCTGCTGTTTCTCGGTCAGATCGAGCGTCTTGGTCATGCGCTTGAGCATGTTCCCGCGCTGGGCGCGCTGGGTGGTGGCGGGCTTCGTGTCGCCCGTTGAGTTCTGGGCCAGCGCGAGGCTGGAGCCGGCCACCAGACCGGCAACGGTCATGGCAATGAGCCAGTTTGCTTTGATGAACTTCATAGTTTGTCTCTTGATGTTGATATTTGTTCTTTCGGACCCATCCACCTGCCGGAACGGTCCGTTCACAGCGGGTCAGACGAACCCGGCCGCGCGCAGGTTACAGCGAGATGACGCCGGCGCCGCCGGGCGGTTGCGCTCCTGCTCAACGCCGCCGGCGCTGCGCCAGCACCGCCAGCACCGCCAGCACGATGATCGCGCCGGTGAGCATCAGGCGCGTGGCTTCGGGAACCGCGTTGATGCTGAGGATTTTTTCCAGATAGCCGATCGTCAGGGTGCCCAGCAACGTCAAGCCCAGTCCGCCGCGGCCGCCCGTGAGCGCCGTGCCGCCGATCACGACGATGGCGATGGCTGTCAGTTCGTAGCCGGCGCCGGCCTCGGGATCGCCTTGTTGTTCCTGCGCCGCCTGGCACAACCCCGCCACGCCCGCCAGCAGGCCGCAGGCGGCGTAGGCCAGGATTTTGGCCCGCGTCACCGGCACACCGGAGAGCCGCGCCGCCTCCTCGTTGCCGCCGATGGCGTAGAGCTGCCGGCCCCAGCGGTGCCGCGCCAGCACGATCCACGTCAGCGCCAGGCACACCAGGAAGATGACCGTCACCATGGACAGGTTGCCGTCCAGGACGCGATGGTCAATGAACCGGAACACCGCCGGCACGTCCACGTAGCGATACGTCCCGTCCGGGTTTTGCACCGCGGTGGAAACCTTCATGCCGCCGGAAGCGGTCTTCGCCAGGCCGCGCGCGAACACCATCATCGCCAGCGTGGCGATGAACGGCTGGATGCGGAACCAGGCCGTCAGCCCGCCGGCCACGCCGCCGCACGCCGCGCCCAGCAGCAGGCACAGCGGCACCGCCAGCCACGGCGACCAGCTCCAGTGAATGCACAGCAGCGAAAACGTCACCGCCACCAGCGCCAGCACGCTGCCCACCGCCAGATCAATGCCGCCGCTGATGATCACCAGCGTCATGCCACACGCGAGAATGCCGAACACCGACGCCTGCCGCAGCGCATCGCGGTGCGTGCCGATCTTGAAGAACGCGCCGTCCGCGTTGAACACGCAGCCCAGCGCGATCACCAGCGCCAGCGCCAGTCCCGCCCGCAGGGCTGGGTCGGTCCACAGCCGGCCGAGCCTGTTCGATTTGTCTTCCGCTTGCCCTCTCATCGAGTCCGTTCCTGTGTCCTGCCCATCGCCGCCTCCAAAATCCGTTCCGGCGTGGCCGCGGTGCGATCCAATTCCGCCGTCAACCGCCCGCGGTGCAGCACCACGATGCGGTCGCTCATCGCCAGCAACTCCGGCAGTTCCGACGTGATGAGCAGGATGGCGATGCCCTGCGCCGTGAGGTCGTTCATGAGCTGGTAAATTTCGCGTTTGGCGCCGATGTCAATGCCGCGCGTCGGCTCGTCCAGCAACAGCAGCCGCGGTTCGGTGTGCAGCCATTTGGCGAGCGCCACCTTCTGCTGGTTGCCGCCGGAAAGCCAGCCGACCTCCATGTCGAGCGACGCGGCGCGCAGCGACATCCGCTCACCCAGCGCGCGGGCGGCCCCGGCTTCGCGGGCCGGCCGCCGCCAGCCGCCCGGCGAGAGCCGCGGCAGTCCGGCGAGCGTGGCGTTGGCGATGATCGAAAGCGACAGGATGAGGCCGGTGGCCTTGCGGTCGTTGGTCAGCAACGCGACGCGCTGCTGGATCGCGGCGCGCGGCGATTCGATGCGCAACGGCCGGCCGTCCAAAAGCGCCGTGCCGCTGACGTGCCGGCCCAACGCGCCGAACAAGCCGAGGAACAGCTCGGTGGCGCCGGAACCCTGCAGCCCGCCGAGGCCGAGAATCTCGCCGGCGCGCACGGACAATGACACGCCGTCCACGCTCCGCCGGCAGTCGCCGGTGCTCACCGAGAAGTTCTCCAGCCGCAATCGCTCCTCGCCGGCCTGCGGCGCGTGGCGGGGAAATTGTTGTTCCACCTCGCGGCCGACCATCAAGTTCACCAGCTTCGCCGCCGGCAGGTCCGCCGCCAGCGCGGTGGCCACGCGCTCGCCGTCGCGCAGCACCGTGATGCGGTCCGCGATGCGCTCGATTTCCTCCATTTTGTGCGTGATATAAACGATGCCGCAGCCGCGGGCCTTGAGGTCGCGGATCAGGCTGAACAACCGTTCGACTTCCGGCGCGTTGAGCGCGCTGGTCGGCTCGTCCATCACGATCACCCGCGCCTCGCGGGCGAGCGCCTTGGCAATTTCCGTGAGCTGCTGCTGGCCGATCGGCAGGTCCTCCACGCGCCGCGTGACGGCGATCTCGATGCCGAGCTGGTCCAGCAACCGTTGCGCCGCGGCGCGCTGCCGGCGGTCGTCCACGAACCCGCCGCGGCCCGGCGACCGGCCGAGGAAGATGTTGTCGGCCACGGTCATGGAGGGCACCAGCGACAGTTCCTGAAACATCACCGCCACGCCGAGCGCGTTGGCCTCCTGCGGCGACCGCGGCCGCACCGCGCGGCCGTCCATTTCGATGCGGCCCGCGAAGTCCGGATGCACGCCGCCGAGGATTTTGATGAGCGTGCTTTTGCCCGCGCCGTTCTCGCCGGCGAGCACCAGCACCTCGCCGCCGAAGATGTCCAGCGCCACGTCGCGCAGCACCGTGACCGGGCCAAACCGCTTCGTGATGCCGGTCATGCGGACCAGCGGCGACGGCGGCGAAGGCATTTGCACGCCCGCCAGCGTGGCGTCCCGCGCCTGCCGCGTCAACCGGCGGTTGTCGCGCAACCCGGCCCCGCCCAGCACGCCAGTGCGTTCTGGCAGGCGGTCGCTTCGCGGGAGCGGTCGCCGGCGGGTTGTAACGTTTGTCCGGCTCACGGCTCAATGGGGACAGCTATGTTGACGACGAATGCGGACCAGCCTTTCCAGCCGGCGACGATGCTTTGCGCCGCGGACTTCAGCGAGTTGTCGAACCTGGCGCTGAAGTATGCCGCCGCCGGGGCGCTGGCCTACGGCGCCCGCCTGGTGGTCCTGCACGCCAGTCATTTCGAGCCGCCGCGCTATTTCACGCCCGGCCAGATCGAGGCGCTCCAGGCGCAAGTTCACGCGGCCGCCGGCGCGTTGGAGGCAACTCTCCGGCAACACGTCCAGGCGGTCCTGGGCGAGCTGGCCGCCCGGTTGAACATCAGTTTTCGCATCGTCACTGGCCACGCCGTGGACGGGGTGTTGGCCACCGCCGCGGAGGAGAAGGCCGGTTTGATCGTCATGGGCACGCACGGCCGGGGCGGCGGCAGGCGATTATGGCTGGGATCGGTCGCCGAAAATGTGGTGCGCCAGGCCGAGGTGCCGGTGGCGGTGGTCCGGCAAAAGCAACACGAGTTCATTGATGCGGCGCGGCCGGAGTCGCCCTTGCGTCTCCAGACGATCCTGTGTCCGGTGAACGCGACGCCCGTTGCGCGGATGGCCCTGCGGGTGGCGGCCTCCATCGCGGGAGCTTTCCAGGCGCGTTTGATCAGTGCCTGCGCCATCGAACCGGGCGCCCGGCCCGCCGGATTGTCGTCCGCGAACACCGAGGCATGGGTGCGGGACCTCACGGGCAACGCGTGCGCGGTGGATTTCCGGGAGCGCCACGGGCGGGCGGCCGAGGAAATCGTGGCCCTCGCGCAGGAAGCGAAAGCCGACCTGATCGTTTTGGGCGCCCAACGCCAGCCATCGCTTGGCTCGTGGTTGTGGGGGGACACGACGGAACTGGTGTTGCGTCACGCGCCGGTTCCGGTGCTGGTCGTGCCGCGCACCGGCGTGGCGGACGGCGCGTTATAGGTGGCAACCCGGCAAGCGCCCGTGGCGGTGCATTTCCCGAAGGGGCTTTTCTCCCGTTCACCCCTGACTCACTCCGCTTGGCCACAAGCGGATTCCAGCCATGCCCCACCGCGAATTAGAGTCACGCATACCAAATGACACGTTCTGGCCAATCAATGATTGGTGGCGCGCCGCCGGGGCGGTTGCGGCAGGCGGCAACGCCCGCAGCCGGCCGGACTCCCACGCGCACGGGAGATTTTTATGAAGTCTGGTTTGCGCTGTTGGATTGACCTTGGCCTGGCCGGTGTGCTGGTTGCGGGACTGACCGCGTGCCGGCCCCACCGGGAGACCGGGCAGGAGGCCGCGTCCGTGGCGGGCGGCTTGCCGGCGGGCGCCGGGGAAATCCTCGTCACGCCGCCGGTTCCCGCCGGCACGAATGACCTGTTCGAAGACGTGACCGCCCAAGCCGGGCTGACCAACTTCGTCCAGCAGTTCTGCGACACCCGGCTGGCGAACATCATCGAGTCGGACGGCTCCGGCGCGGCGGTTCTGGACTACGACCGGGACGGCCGGATGGACATTTATCTGGTGAATCCCGGCCCGCTGGATGGCGTGACGCATCATGCGCCCGGCACCAAGCGCCAGCCCAACCGGCTTTATCACAATCTGGGCAACGGCCGGTTCGAGGACGTGACGGACAAGGCCGGCGTGGCGGGCGCCGGCTACGGCATGGCGGCGGTGTCGGCCGATTACGACAACGACGGCTATCCGGACCTGCTGGTCATCACCGTCGGCAAGCTCATTCTTTACCACAACCGCGGCAACGGCACGTTCGAGGACGTGACGGACAAGGCGGGCTTGACCGAGAAGGGCACGGGCATCGGCGCGGTGTTTTTCGATTACGACAACGACGGCAAGCTGGACCTGTTCGTCGCCAACTACCTCACCTTCGATCCGAACTACAGCCTCTATTTCAACCCCGAAGGCTATCCCGGCCCGCTTTCCTACAAAGCCGAGTTCAACGTGCTCTATCACAACAAGGGCGACGGCACGTTCGAGGACGTGAGCCAGGCCGCGGGCATCCGCCTTGAAGGCCACCGCGCCATGTCTGTTTGCTCGTATGACTTCAACCAGGACGGCTACGAGGACATCTACCTTTGCAACGACGCCACGCCGAACGTCATGCTCTTGAACGACGGTCACGGCCATTTCCACGATGTGGCCGAGAAGGTCGGCGTCGCCTTCAACGCGCTGGGCGAGGCGGCGGGTTCGATGACGGCCTCGGTGGGCGACTGCAACAACGACCTGATCCCGGACATTCTAGTGTCGCGCCTTGGCTACGGCTCGCTCTACATGGGCGCGACCAACGGCGTTTACACGGACCGCATGGTGGCCTCGGGACTGGGGCAGTTGACCGCGGAGTTCACCGGCTGGGGCAGCAACTTCCTCGACTTCGACAACGACGGCGCCCTCGACATTTTCATCGCCAACGGCGACGCCCACCATCTCGTCGGCTGGGAAAGCCTGCTGCTCGAAAACACCGGCGGCGGCAACTATATCAACGCCCGCGAAAAGGGCGGCGCGTTCTTCGCCGCCAAGCTCCGCGCCCGCGGCAATGTCCTCCTCGACTACGACAACGACGGCCGCATGGACGTGCTCGTGACGGCCATTGGCGACCGGCCGTTTCTGCTTCACAACCGCTGCCCCAACGGCAACCACTGGCTCACGCTGGACCTCACGGGCACCAAGAGCAACCGCGACGGTTTCGGCGCCAAAATCACGCTCACCGCCGCCGGCAAAAAATACTACGCTGAGGCCCGCTGCCTGACGGCATTCCTCGGCCAGTCCGACCGCCGCCTGCACTTCGGTTTGGGCGCGGCGACCTCCGTGGAGAAACTCGAAATTCACTGGCCCAGCGGCACTGTGCAAACGTTGACCAATGTGCCCGCCGACCAAATCCTGAAAGTGAAGGAATCGTGACCCGCCGCGCCCTCATTGAACGACAGGCCAGGCCGCCGCATTCCGCCGGCGGTCAGCAGAAAAGGAGTGCGCCGCTCACGGCTGCATGGCTGGCGACGCTGGCCGGCTGGCTGCTCGTGAGCGGATGCGATCGTCCGACGCCGGCCGGCGCGATCGTGCTTTCCCAAACCCCGCCGACGACCGCCGCAACCAACGCCGGGGATGTCCTGGACCTGCGCTACCCGCCGGGCAGCCGCGTCGTGCTCGCCGCGCCGCCGTTCCAAACGAACGACGTGCTGGTGTTGTCGGCAGGTTTGCTGGCCGCGGGCGAACCGATCGTTGCGCCCGACGGCCGGCGGATTTTCTTCGTCGGCAAGGCCACGGCCGGTGACGACTGGCAGATTTACCAGGCTGACAACGGCGGCCGACCGGCGCCAGTGACGGCCATGCCCGGCGGCGCGATGGACCCGGCGATCATCGCCACCGGCGACCTCGTCTTCAGTTCGCCCGTGCCGAAGGTCGGCGAAACCTGGGCCATGCGCCGGCCGCCGCAGTTGTTCGCCAAACCCATCAGCGGCCTGCCGCGCCGGCTGACCTTTGCCGCCCGCGCCGCGGTGGAACCCACGGTGCTGGCCGACGGCCGCATCCTGTTCGTCAGCGCCCGGCCGGCGGCGGACGCGTCGGCATCGCCTGCGCTGGGGCTGTTCACGGTCAACAACGATGGCACCGAGTTCACGGCGTTCGCGCTCGACCACGACGGCGCACCGTTCGTGCATCGCCCGCGTGAATTGTCCGGCGGCCGGGTCGCGCTTGTCGCGGCGGACGCGGCCGGCCGGGCGGGCAAAACGTGGGCCGAGGATGTGCAGTCCGCGCGGCCGTTTGCGTCGCGGGCACGGCTGTTTTCGTTCTCCGCCGGTAATTGCGCGTCCGTCGAGCCGGCCAGCGATGGCGCCGTGCTGGCGTGCCTGGAAACACGCGGCACGTTCGGCGTGTTCCGGTTGCGGCCGGATGCCACTGAGGCCGGCACGCCGCTGTTTTTCGACCCGGCCTGGAACAGTCTCGACGCGACGCTCGTGGCCGCGCGGCCAAATCCGATGGGCCATGTCTCGGCGATGAAGCCGACGACGCATTTTGGAACGATCCTCTGCCTCGACGTGAATTTCACCCGTTGGGCGCCGGACGACGCGCGATCGGCCAAGGCGGAACGCATTCGCGTGCTCACCGCGAGCGACGCCGGCGTGCCGCGCGTGCTGGGCGAGGTGCCGGTGCTGGCCGACGGCTCGTTCATGGCGGAAGTGCCGCCGGAGGTGCCGCTCGGTTTCGAGGCGCTGGACGCGCAGGGCAGGGTGGTGCGGCGCGAACCGCCCATGCTCTGGCTGCGGCCGGGCGAGAACCGCAGTTGCATCGGCTGCCACGAACCTTACAACCGCTCGCCGGGCAACGTCCGTCCGCTGGCCGCGAGCGCGCCGGCGGTGAGGCTGGTCGGCCCGGCGGGTGCGGGAGAACAGGCGGGCTTGTAACATGAAACCCGGCGGCTCGGTCATTCTTTCCACGCTCGTGCTGATCGGCAGCGCGGGCGTGGGCGTGGGCGGCTACGGCTGGTCGGTGGCGCACGTGCGCCGCTGGTCGGGCCGGCAGGATCTCAATTTCGTCACCTGCGACCACTGTCATTTCGTGAAGCTGGAGCGGATGCCGTGGGCGCAGCCGCGGGCGCATCACCCGTCGCCGGCGGGCATGGCGGTGTCGCCCGACGGCCGGCACCTTTACATCGCGCTCGATGACGTGAACCAGGTCGTCGAAGCCGACACGGCGACGCGCGCGATCACGCGGCGGCTGACGATTGCCGGCGGGCCGTTCGGCCTGGCGCTCGATTCCCAGGGCGAACATCTCTTCGTGGCCTGCCGTGATCGCGACCAGGTGGTGTCCGTGTCCACGCGCGAGTTCACGCCGGTGGAAAGCCTCGGCGTGGGGACCGCGCCGGTGGCGCTGGCGTTTTGTCAGACAAAGGACGGCCCGCGGCTGGTGGTGGCCAACTCGATGTCGGACGACGCGTCGGTGCTGGCAGTGTCGCCGCTGCGGGAGATTGCCCGGCCGGAAACCGGCCGTGAACCCTACGGCGTGGCGGTGTCGGCCGACGGCAAGCTGGCCTTCGTCGTCAGCCGGCTGGCGTGGTCGCCGCATTTCAAGACGCCGTCGGCGTCGGAACTGACGTTGATTTACACGCCCAGCGGCCGGGTGATGAAACGCGCGTCGCTGGCTTCGGCGCATCTTTCCGAGGCGGTGGCCAGCGTGCCGGGCCGCGACTGGGAACTCGCGCCGCTGGTGAAGGTGCGGAACCTGGTGCCAATCACGCAGGTCGCCAACGGCTGGGTGATGTCCAGCGGCCTGGCGGTGTCGGACAAACTGGGCCGCGTCGTGCAGGTGCCGCTGGACGAGGCGAACGACTATTTCGCGGATCCGTCCGGCATCGCCGTGGACGCCGCCGGCCGGCGGGCCTACGTCGCCTCCGGCGGCAGCGACAGCATTTCCGTCGTGGACCTGGACCGCTTGGCGAACTGGCTGGCAAAGGCGGACGCGCCGACGAAGCGCGCGGCCGCGCGGGATTTGACGCTGTCCGCGCAATACGTGATTGACCGCCTTCCCACGGCGCGCAACCCGCGGCAGTTGGCGATCAGCCCGGACGGACGCACATTGTTCGTCGCCGAACGGCTGAACGATTCCGTGCTGGAGGTGGACACCGCGGGCTTGCGGCCAATCGGCCGCATCGTGCTGGGCGACGGCGGTGCGGCTGACCCGATCCGCCGCGGCGAGCGCGTGTTCACGCAGGCAGGGCACACGTTCCAGCGGCAGTTTTCCTGCCGGTCCTGCCACCCGGACGGGCACGTGGACGGGCTGGCCTACGATTTCGACGGCAACGGCATTGGCGACAACTTCCTCGACAACCGCTCGCTGCAAGGCGTGGCCGGCACCGAGCCGTTCAAATGGAACGGGCTGAACCCAAGCCTGGAAGTCCAGTGCGGCGTGCGCTTTGCCCGCGTGCTGATGCGGACGGACCCGATTCCGCCGGCGGATTTGAAGGATTTGACGACCTACTTGAAGCACCTGCCGCCGCCGCGCTGGGAGCGGAAACACAACCAGCCGCTCACGCCGGCGCAGGCGCGCGGGCGGCGCTTGTTCTTCGCCACGCAGCAGCCGGACGGCACGCCGATTCCGCGCGCCCGCCAGTGCCAGACCTGCCACCGGCCGCCGCTCTACACCGACCGGCTGATGAGCAGCGTCGGCACGCAAAGCCCGGGCAACCCGCATGAGATGTTCGACACGCCGCACCTGCTGGGCATCGGTCAGACCGCGCCGTATTTGCACGACGGCCGGGCGCGGACGCTGGAGGAAATCTGGACCACGTATCAAACCAACGACCTGCACGGTGTCAGCAGCTACTGGAACAAGCATCAGCTCAACGAGCTGGTGGAATTCTTGAAAACCCTTTAACCCGAAACCATCAAGCCATGAAAACGAAACTCCTAAGCGAGAAATGGTGGATGACTCTACTCACGGCCGCCGGCTTGCTGTCGGCGGTGAACGTTTTCGCGGACCCGCCGGCGGCCAATCCATCCCCGGCCTCCGCGCTGCCGTTCCCGTTGATCGAGCGGTTTGAGAATTACACCGAGAAGGACGGCCTGCCGGCCCACAAGGCCCACGCGGTGCTCAAGGCCAGCGACGGCCGGTTGTGGGTGGGCACCTACAACGGCCTGCTCGTGCGCGCCCAGGACGGCACCTACCATCGCTACGGCCCGGAGGACGGCCTCAGCCACAAGATGGTCATGTGCCTGGTGGAGGACCCGCAGACCGGCGACATCTGGGCCGGCACCATGCGCGGCCTGAACCGCGTCAGCGGCGGCCGGATCACCGCCTATTACCAGACGGACAGCGGTCTGCCCAACAACGTGGTTTACGGCGTGGGCATCCGCGAGGATGTCCTTTGGGTGGCCACGGCGGCGGGCGCCGGGGCGTTGAATCTCAAGACGGGCAGTTGGAAGATTTACGACCATAACAACAGCATCATGCACGAGCCGTGGTGCTATTCCATCGCCTGCGCCAAGGACGTCGTTTACATCGGCGTCTGGGGCGGCGGCATTGTGGAACACGATCCGAAACTGGGCACGTTCAAGGAATACCGCGATCCGGACGGCGACTTCCAATACATCCTCGTGCCCGACTCCGGCCCGATCAACGACATCACCTCGTGGGTGGCGTGGGACGATGGCGTCTTGTGGCAGGCCACGTATTTCGGCCTTGCCCGCTATGACGGCGCCCGCTGGCGCACCTGGGTGGCGGCCAAGTCGCCGTTGGCCTCGGATTTCGTGAACTTCGTGTGGTCACACCGCCACGTCGGCTGGGTCGGCACCGACCGTGGCGTCTCGGTGACCGACGGCAGCACGTGGGTCAACTACCTCGTGGGCGAGCACGGCGAGGGCCTGATGGAAATTCATCGTCCAAATCAACCGGTGGAAAAACGCACGATGACCACCGCCTTGCCGAACAGCTTTGTGCTGGGGATTTACGTGGACGACGACGACGTCTGGTTCGCCACGTCAAACGGTTTGAGCCACGGCGTGTTTGCGCCGCATTCCAAGCCTGCCACCGTCGCTGAAGCCCGCTGACCCGAAAGGAAATCAAATTTATGAACTCCCTCATCACCCCGTTGGAACGCGAGATCGAAAGCGCCGTCGTTTACACCGAGGCCGAGCAGGCCGAGCGGCGGGCGCTGGGTTTGCCGCCGTGCGAGCCGGCGCCCGGCGGCATTCTGAAACAGTTGCCCAAGGGCCGTGTGCCGGTCGGCAAGCGCGCCATCCAGGCGCCCACGGTGTTGAACGAGGCCCCGGAATACGGCAGCGCGTTCACCCGCGGCCTGCGCGTGGACCTGCCCGGCGGCGTCACGCAACTGCTCATCAGCGGCACCGCGAGCATCGGCGACGCCGGCGAGACGCTGCATCCCGGCGATTTCCGCGCCCAGCTCTGGCGCACCTATCGCAATATCACCACGCTCCTCGCCAGCGAGGGCGCCAACTGGCACGACGTCGTCCGCACCACGTGCTACCTGCGCGACATCGAGCGCGATTACGCCGAGTTCAACGGCATCCGCAACGAATTCTTCCGCGCCCTGGGCCTGAACCCGTTTCCCGCCAGCACGGGCATCCAGGCCCGGCTTTGCCGGAGCGATTTACTGATCGAGATTGAAGCGCTGGCGATGATCATCCGCTAAGGAGACCGTTATGAAACCTGTCTTGTTCGTCTTGTTGAGCCTGCTGGCCGCGCCCCTGGGCCGGGCCGCCTACGAGGAAAAGGATCCGCCCAAGCAGTTGAACCTGGAGGACAAGCCGCCGGCTGGCGTCCGGCAACTCCCGCCCCGCGCCGGCACCAACGAGGACCGCTATCCCTACTACGGCAACGTGCCGGAGGGGATGGTGCCCTTCCACACGATCGAGCCGTATTACCGGTACTGGACCACGCGCCTGCCGTTTCGCGGTCCGGGCAGGGATTATCCCGACCCGCCGGACCTCAAATCGCTCAAGGTCGGCCTGCTCAGTCCGCCGAGCTACGGTCCGGAGGGGGCGCGTGGCGCGCGGACGAAGAAGGGCGTGGAGCTGGCGTTTGCCGAGGCCAACGCCGCGCGCAAACCCGGCGAACTGCCGTTTGAAATCGTCGCCCGCGAGGATTCGCCCCAGTGGGGCAGCGCGGCCAACATTGCCGTGGATTTCGCGGACAACGAGGTGCTCGGCATCCTCGGCACCATTGACGGCGACGCCACGCATGTCGCCTTGCGCGTGACGTTGAAGACCGAGACCTACATCATCAACACGTCGGACCCGGACCCGACGCTCACCGAAACCCAGATTCCGTGGCTCACGCGCATCCTGCCGGACCAGCGGCAGGAGTCCTTCCTGCTGGCCGAGGTGGCGGTGCGTGAGCGCGGCTGCAAGCGCATTGCCATCTTCCGCGAGAGCAGCCGGCCCGGCCGCGTCGGCGTGATGCACTTCGTCAATTTCATCCGCCGGCTCGGCTGCCCGCCGGTGCAGCACCTGTTGTTCAAGCCTGGCGACACCGACATCCGCATGCAAATCCAGGCCATCAAGGCCGCCGACGTGGACGCGGTCTTTTTCTGCGGGCAGCCGGAGGACATCGGGCGGTTTGCCGCGCAGTTCCGCCAGGCGGGCATCAAGGCGCAGTTCTTCGGCTTCGACCGGCTGGAGGAGGACAGTTTCCGCCAAGGCGCGGGGAGCGCCGCGGAAGGCACCACCATCGCCTATTACTACGATCCAAACCGCACCGACAAACCGTGGCTGGATTTCGCGGCGCGGTACGAAAAACGCTACGGCGAGAAGCCGGACAGCTACGCCGCCTACGGTTATGACGGCGCGCGCCTGATGATCCAGGCCATCGAGCACGCCGGCCCGAACCGCTGGCGCGTCCGCGATTACCTCGCCAACCTCGATTCCTACGACGGCGTGACCGGGCACATGGTGTTCGACGGCCGCTGGGATAACATCGCCCCGATGGTGATGGGCGAGTTTCATCAGGGCGCCTGGCATTTCCGGCCCGCGCCGCCGATGCGCCAGGAGGAGCGGCCGACGATCACGCAGCGTTAACGCGCGGAGGTCATGAGGTCGAATCGTTCCGCGCCCGGCGGGCTGGCCGCGATTTGTTCATGCCACGCCAACGCAGGACGTCTGCCACGCTGGCTTGGCATCGTCGCGGCCGTCGGCTTGTTGGCTGTCTTGAGCCAGGGCGAAACCCCGGAAACCTCCCAGGCGGCAAGCTTCAAGATCGGCCTGCTGCTGCCGCCCACGGAAGCCGATGCCGGCGACATTCGTCGCGGCGCTGAACTGGGGGTCGCAGCCGTCAACCGGCAGCCGGGCGCCAGGGTTGAACTCATCGTCCGCGGCCAGGCCGGCCAGTGGGGATCCGACGGCAATGAAGCGGTCGTGCTGGCGCTCGACGACGGCGCGGACGCGCTCCTCGCGCCCAGCTCCGGCGCCACGGTTCACCAGGCGCTTCAGGTCGCCGGCCGCACGCGGGTGCCGGTGGTGTCGCTTTGCCCGGACACGTCCGTCACGCGCGCCGGCGTGCCGTGGACCGTCCGCGTGGCGTCGCGCACGGACGACGAAGCCGCGGCGCTGTTCGCCGCGATCAAACAAGCCACGGGCAAAACATCACTGTCCGTGGTGGCGCTGGTTCCGCCGGAGCGGGCCGGTCGCGAGGCGGGCAAGGACCTCCAGCACGCGGCGCGCGGCGCGAATGTCGAAGTGGTGCAGACCATTTCCGTTGCGCCAGGCGACACCCATTTCACCCCGCTTCTGCAACCGGCGCTGGCCGCCAGGCCGGACGCCATCCTGCTCTGGCTCGACGCCCCGGAGGCCGGGCGGCTGGCGCGCGCCGTGCGCGCGGCGGGTTTTGCCGGCCGCCTCGCCGGTCCGGGCGGCCTGTGTTGTCCCGCCTTTTTCCGGGCCGGCGGTGGGAGTGTGGAGGGCGTTCTGATTCCCGTGCCGCCGGCGATCACGAGTCCCGGCGAAATGCGTGAACGATTTCAGAAGGACCTGGTTGAAGGCTCGCCTCTGGCCGGCGAAACCGCGTCCCGCCCGCCGGCAAATCAACCGCCGAATCTGACGGTGGCGCTGGCGTTCGACGCCGTGCTGGTGCTCGCCGACGTGTTGCGCCACGCCGAGAGCCGGCCTGTGTTCCGCGAATTTCCGCTCACACGCAGCCTGTCCGGCGTGACGGGCGAACTGCTGTTTGACCGCGAAGGAAACCGCCGTGTGTCACTCCAGGTGCTGGAATTGCGCGCCAACGGCAGCGTCACTGTGGTCTGGCCCCAGCCCGCCGCGCCGTGAGCCGGGCGCGGTTGTCGGTCCGCCGCAAAAAAGAATCGCCTCGCCGTCGCGGCTCCGGGTAGGTTTTTCCGCGATGAACGCCCCGGTCACCGAGTTTCGTCGCACGGCACTGACAGCCCAGATAGAACGCGTCGTTGCCTCCACGCCCGCCATTGACATGCACACGCACCTCTACGATCCCACGCTTGGCGGGCTGCTGCTGTGGGGCATTGACGACATGCTGGTGTATCACTACCTCGTCGCCGAGGCGTTCCGCTGGCTCGACGTGCCGGCGGAGAAGTTCTGGTTGATGACGAAGCTCGAACAGGCCGAGCTGATCTGGAAGCGGCTCTTCCTCGACCACTCGCCGATTTCGGAGGCGTGTCGTGGTGTGTTGACCACGCTGCACCGGCTGGGCTTGGAAGTGAAGCAGCGCGACCTGCCGGCCGTGCGCGAGTGGTTCAAGCAATGGCCGGTGGACACCTACATCACCCGCTGCATGGAACTGGCGAACGTCGAGGCCATTTTCATGACCAACTCGCCGTTCGACAGCGCCGAGCGGCCGGTCTGGCAGAAGGGTTTTCTCCGCGACGACCGCTTCATCGCCGCGCTCCGCGTGGACCCGCTGCTGGTGGACTGGCCGAACGCCGCCACGCGCCTCGCCGGCTGGAATTATCAAGTCGGCGAAGGACTGTCCGCGAACACGCTCGACGAAGTCCGCCGTTTCCTGGCCGACTGGACGCGCCTGATCGAGGCGCGTTACCTGATGGTCTCGCTGCCGCCGGATTTCGCGTGGCCGGCCAACAGCGACGCCGCCCAGCTCATCGAGGGCGCCATCCTGCCGCACTGCCGCGAGTTCGGCCTGCCGTTCGCGCTCATGCTCGGCGTCCGGCGGGCGGTGAACCCGCGGCTGCACCTGGCCGGCGACGCGCTGGGGCCGAGCGACCTGTCGGCGCTGGCCAACCTGTGCGCGGCGTTTCCGGAGAACAAGTTTCTCGTCACCGTGCTCTCGCGCGAGAACCAGCACGAGTTGTGCGTGCTGGCGCGCAAATTCCCAAACCTGCACGTCTTCGGCTGCTGGTGGTTCACCAACGTGCCCTACCTCGTGGACGAGATCACCCGCCTGCGCCTCGAACTGCTCGGCACCGCGTTCACCGTCCAGCACTCCGACGCCCGCGTGCTGGACCAGATCATTTACAAGTGGGACCACACCCGCAAAGTCGTCGCGCACGCCCTCGTGGACAAATATGCGGACCTTGCGGCCACCGGCTGGGAGCCGACCGCCGCCGAGATCGAGCGCGA
This sequence comes from bacterium, assembly GCA_021780105.1. Classification (GTDB taxonomy): domain Bacteria; phylum Verrucomicrobiota; class Verrucomicrobiia; order Limisphaerales; family J093; genus JAJXZJ01. Next base: position 34,189 of record JAJXZJ010000025.1, on the reverse strand, counting down.
CGTGCGGAACCTCTTCGGCGGCGCGTTCACGCAGTTCTGCGGTCCGGCGAAAAGCGCGTTTTGAAAACGCCGCCCGTTCCTCGATCCGTCCCGCGTTTCCGTGCGGCGCGGCGCGCAAAAGGGTTTGTGCGCCGGCCCGCGCTCCGGTAGTTTTTGCCCACGATGAATTCGCGAGGAAGCCTGAACCGCCGTGTTGTCGGTGTGATTGCCACGGCCCTGTTCGCCGCCGGGGCCGCCCTGGCCCAGAGTTCCACCAATCTCGTCACGACCAACCTGGTCAACGACGGCACCACCACAAACCATCTGGTGCGGATCATCAATGCCAGCGGCACCGCGGGCGCGGACCTGACCCTGACGGTGGACCCGAATCTCACCAACGCACTGCTCGCGGCGCAGACGCCGTTGCTCAGCGATTTCGCCATCTCCGCGGCGTGGTGTCCGGACAACGTCGAATTGCTGGGCACCAATTATACCGCGACCGCCGACGTGCTCCCGGCGGCCAACGCGCCCCAGAACTGCGTCGGCGTCATGGGCTGGATCGATCCCGCCGCCGGCACAGGCATCGCGTTCCGCCTCGTTCCGGGCGACGTCGCCGGCTCGTTGCAGGTCGCCGCGATTGATTTCACCGCTCCGACCGGCGACCTGAACGACTCCTACACCAACCTGTTCAACCTCGACGGCACGCCCGCCTACGGCGCGGTCGGCTCCGCCTGGTCGGACCTCGCCGGCTACAGTCCGACAAACTTTGCGACGCTCAGCGTCACCTTCAGCGTGCCGACGGCTGCGGACCTGGCCGTGTTGACCAACGCCACCGCGCACATCACCGCCAGGGCGTTCCAGGGCGCGGACGCGCAGCAAAATCCGATTCAAATCGGCGAAACGGTGGAATTGCTGACGGCCCGGCCGCCGCCGGGCACGAACACCTTCGGCTATTATGCGAACTGGGGAACGTTCTTCGTTCCCGGCGACGTGATCGGCGATCTGCGGAATCTCACCATCATCGGTAATGTGTCATTGCCGAACCAGCCGCCGTTGGTGGCGCTGGCCTCGCCGGCGGACAATGCCACGTTCACCGCGCCGGCCACCGTGACGCTGACCGCGGACGCCAGCGACCCCGACGGCTCGGTGACCCGCGTGGATTTCTACGTGGACACGAACCTCGTCGGCACCGTCACCAGCGTGCCGTTTTCCGTGACGTTGACCAATCTGGCGGCTGGCAGCTACGCGCTCACGGCCAAGGCCACGGACAATCGCGACGCCAGCACGGTGTCCACGCCGGTGACGATCACCGTCAGCACACCTGGCACGGCAGCAACGTTGACGAATCCGCAGCCGCTGCCCAGCGCCGCGAATTTCCAGAACTTCCAGTTCACGCTCAACGGCACCGCCGGCGCCACCTACGTCGTGGACGCGAGCACCAATTTGACCGCGTGGACGCCGGTGGCCACGAACACCCTCAGCGGGCCGGCCGGCGTGGTGAGTTTCCCGGTTCCTGCCGGCGCGGGTTTTGTCGCCTATCGCGTTCACAGCACCGGTTCCACGCCGCCGACCGTGCAGGTCACGAGCATCACGCTGTTGCCGGCCCCGAACAACTTCCAGCAGTTCCAGTTCACGACCAGCGGTCTGGGGGGGCTGAATTACGAAATTGACGGTTCGACCGACCTGGTGAAGTGGACCTCGCTGACGAACGGCATCGGCCTGGGCGCGGTGCAGACGTTCACCTTCCCGCGCTCCACGGTGTCGAACTACGAGTTCTTCCGCCTGCTGGTTTCGCCGTAGCCGGGCGGACTCAGCTTACCCAGCGCGCGATGCCAAATGCCGCCGCGGCGGCCACACCGCCGATCAGCGCCGTCAACAACCCGCTCCGGACCACCGGCGTGCCGGTGAAACGGCCCTTCACGCCGCCGAACACCGCCAGCGAAACCAGCGTCACGGCGATGGACATCACCAAGGCCCGGTGCGCGTCGGCGAACACCAGATACGCGCTCAACGGAATCAACCCGCCCACGACGTAGGCCACGGCGATCGTCACGGCGCTGCGCAGCGCGCGGCCCGGCTCCGGTTGCTCCAGACCAAGCTCGAACCGCATCATGAAATCCACCCAGTCCTGCGGGCGTTTGCGCAGCGCCTCGACCACCGTCGCGCTCTCCTCGTGGGTCAGCCCGTAACTCTCGAAGATTTCCCGCACCTCCTGTGCCTCCACCTCCGGCAGGGTCACGATTTCATCCTCCTCGCGCGCCCGTTCGCTGGCGTAGTGCTCCGCCTCGCTGCGGGCGGCCAGGTAGCCGCCCAGGCCCATGGCGATCGAGCCGGCGGCAATTTCCGCGAAGCCGGCGGTAACGATGAGGCGGGACGAGGCGATGGCGCCGGTCAACCCCGCTGCCAGCGCAAACGGCACGGTGAGGCCGTCGGACATGCCGATGACCACGTCGCGGACGGCTTCGCTGGCGGTGAAATGCTTTTCAATGTGCGGGGTTGCCGGCATAACGATGTTGGTTCTTGCCACGGTTCAAAGGACAACAAAGTCCGCCGCCCTGGCCGGCCGCGTCAAGCCCGCATCACGCGGCGGCGGCGGGCCGGCGATTATCGGCTTTTCTTCCGGCCGCCGCCGGTTAACATGCGCCCATGAAACACGCGGGCAAGGCCACCCGAGCCGCCCTCAAACTGATTTACTGGACGCTCTTCTTCCTGGTCATGCTGATGCTGGCGGCGATGCTGGCCAAGTTTCTGGGCGAGTTTCTTGTCCCCATCACCGGCGGGCTGTTCGGGGTGTGGGTGTTGTTTTTGATCGCCTGTCTGTTCTTTTTCCGCGACCCCGATGCGCGCGTCCCGCAGGCGCCCGAAGCCGTCGTTGCGCCGGGCAGCGGCAAGGTGGACGTGGTGGACGAAGTGGAGGAGCCAACCTTTGTCGGTGGCCGGTGCCGGCGGGTTTCGATTTTCCTGTCGGTGTTTGACGTGCATGTGCAGCGGGCGCCGGTGGCGGGCGAAGTTGTCGTCTGCCAGCATACGCCGGGGCAGTTCCTCAACGCGATGCGCCAGGATTCCGCGGCGCTCAACGAAAACGTGCTCATCGGCTTCGCGTCGAGGGAGCGTCCGGGCGAAAAGATCGGCGTGCGGCTGATCGCCGGCCTCATTGCCCGGCGCATCGTGCCGTGGGTGAAACCCGGCGATGTGGTGGCCCGCGGCGAGCGCATCAGCCTCATCCAGTTCGGCTCCCGTTGTGACGTTTACCTGCCGTTGTCCGTGCAGGTGAAGGTGAAGCCGGGCGACCGCGCCCGCGGCGGCGAAACCATCCTGGCCACGCGGCCTTGATTGTCATGGCAAGCACTCCGTCTGCCCGTCCGGCCGCCGGCGATCCGGCGCCGAAGCTGCGCATTTATTTCCTGCCGAACTTGATGACGGCCGGCAACTTGTTCTGCGGCTTCGTGGCGCTGACCAAGATCGTCGAGGCCGACGTGAGCGCGTCGAACTTCGGCACCTCCATCCGGCTGTCACTGTTCTTCATCCTGCTGGCCTGCATTTTTGACATGCTGGACGGACGGGTCGCGCGCTGGGGCGGACACGAAAGCCCCTTCGGCCGCGAGTTTGATTCGCTGGCGGACCTGGTTTCCTTCGGGGTGGCGCCGGCATTTCTCGTGCATCGCATCGTGCTCAAGGACGTGTTCATCCGGCATCCGGAGATCGGCTGGTTCATCGCGTCGGTGTATTTGATCTGCGGCGCGCTGCGGCTGGCGCGGTTCAACTGCCTTTCCGCCCTGGCCGGCAGCGGTGGCGGCAAGGAGTTCCTCGGTTTTCCCATTCCCGCGGCGGCGGGGTTGGTCGCGTCGCTCACGCTGCTGATCATCTGGGGCGAGGACCGGAACTTCGCGCACGGCACCTGGCGCTACACGCTGCCGGGTATCATGCTCTTCCTCTCGTTCATGATGGTGAGCGAGGTGAAATATCCGTCCTTCAAAACCCTCAACCTGGGCGTGCAACGGCCGTTCGGCAAACTGGTCATCGGCGCGCTGTTTCTCGGGGTGATTCTCGTGCTTCGTGAGCAGATTCTGCCGATCGTCCTGCCGGTCATCTTCACCTCCTATCTCGTGTATGGCTTCATCCGGCCCCGCATTTCGCGAAAGATGCGGGAGGAAATCGAGGTCGAGGACGAAGGCGACACGGACGACGAGCCGTAGTCCTGACCGGCCGTCAGACGCCGGGCATGGCGGGCGGCTCGCCGGCGGACGCCGCCGGGAGGCCGGGCGCGTAACGACGAAGATATTTCAGGGAAACCTGAAAATCCTTTGGCAGTGGTGTGGTAATCGTCAACGCCGCCCCCGTTCCCGGGTGAACCAGATCCAACTGCTCGACGTGCAGCGCCACCCGTCCCATCAACGGCCGCTCCAACACCTCCGCTTTGAACCGATAACCCGGCTTGAGCCGCGACAGCAGCAACGGCCGGCCGCCGTAGAGCGCGTCGCCCACGACCGGCAGCCCGCAGTGGCGCAGGTGAACCTGGACCTGCTGCGGCCGGCCGATGAGCGGCACGCAACGCACCAGCGTGTAGCCGGCGAACCGCTCGATGACCGCGAACTGCGTCTTCGACTTCTTGCCGCGTCTCGGATCCACGCGAACGACGCCCGGCCGCGTGGGGTGCGGCGCGAGTTTGGCGTCCGTTTCCCATGTCTCGGCCGGGGGCGTGCCCTGCACCAGGGCCAGCGCCTTCTGCACGGGTTGCCCGGCGCTGAACTGGTTGGCGAGCGCGATCAAGGTGGAGCGGTCCCGGGCCAGCAGGAGGGCGCCGCTGGTTTCGGCTTCCAGCCGGTGCGCGTTGGCCAGGTAGTCCAGCGAGCGGCCGGCGGTCCACGCCGCGCCGCGCGCGATGGCCTCGTGCAGCAGGTGCGTGAGGCTGGGCCGGTCGGGATTCAAGCGGTCAGGCGAGGTGGCCAATCCGGCCGGCTTGTCGAGCGCCAGCAGCCAGGCGTCCTCGAACAACACCGGGATCTCCCAGAATTCCTGGGTCGCGCGCGACGAGAGTTTGACCGGCAGACCTGCCATCATCGGGACTCCAGGCGCGCGGCGGCGGCCGGCGACGGCTGGCGGCGCCGCGCCGTCACAGGAGATTCACGCCCGGTCATTGCGCGGTTTGCGGTCCCTCGTCCTTGCCGCGGATCGTGTCAATGCGGCTGAGTTGGAACTGCTGCCGGAACCATGCGTCGAACGCCCGATACTGCTCGGAATCGCGGAGATCGGCGAGGAATTTGGGCAGTTCGGCTTTTGCTTCCGCATCCGTCACCGGCACGCGGGCTTTGACGAAAAGGACAAAGGCGCCGTTGGCCATAGGCAACAGGCCGGTGGTGCTTCCGGCCGGCCGGCCGGACACCGCGCGCTTGAGCAGGTCGAGATTCAACCGTGGGTCCAGGCCGGCGACCGTGCGTGTGGCGGTGGCGAAGGACGGCAGGGCGACGGGCGCGATCTTCGCCGCGGCGCAGGCGTCCGCGAACGTCTTGCCCCGGGCCAGCGCGTTGGTCAATGCCTCCACAAAATTCGTGCCGGCGGCGCGCGCAAGACGGGTCGCCTGCTCGTTCATGAAATCATCCGTCACCCGGATGCGGATGCTGTCGAGCGAAGGCAGTTCGCTGGGAAACTTCTGCTTGAGCGCGAACAGATAGACGCCGTCCTCGCCGACGACCGGCGACAAGGCGATCGGATCTTCCGGCGTGAGGTGAAAGGCGATGGTGTTGAATTCGGTCGCGTTCTTCCCCAGCCGGAGGTTCACCGGCTCGTCGTTTTCGCCGAACGGCTCGGTGGTGCTGCACGGCACATTCAACTTGGCGGCGAGGGAGACGAGATTGTCGGCGCGCGCCGGCTTCATGGATTCAAAGTTGGTGGCAAAGCTGGCCGCGGCCCGGTGAGCCAGAATGAGCGACTGGGCCTTCAGCAAGTCCGCCCGGATTTTCTGCTTGGCCGCATCTGGCGACAACACCTGCCCGTTGGTGTCGGTGAACGAGGACGGATTCTCGCTCAGATACATCTGGTCAATCCGCGCGGACAGATTGGTCTCCGCCGCGATCAGGTCCCTGGCTTGCGCGATGAAATTCGTGCGCGCAAAGCTCGCGTAGTAAAGCTGCACCCGCTCCGGCACGCGGTAAAGGCTGCGGTTGTTCGTGTAATACTGCGCCAGTGCCAGCGGGTCCAGGCGCACGCCCGCCAGATAGTTCGAGGCGGAGAAGACCGCCGCCTCGGCCTCCACCTTCTCCTGCTCCTGCCGGAACAACTCTGCGGCCTCGCGTGGCGTCACCAGCCGGCCGGTGGTGCCGGCCACCGCCACCATGTGCATGATGCCCACCTGGTGACGGACAAATTCCTCGAAATCCAGCTCCGAAATGCCGTGCGGCGCCAGTTGGGTCCGCAGGAAATTCTCGTAGGCCGCCGTGGTTGTCCCCGGCCGGCGCGCGTCCGTGAAATTGTCCACGATCCATTGCGCGACCGCCGCCTCGGGCACCACCACGTTGAACCGTTTCAAGGTGTCCAGCAGCACCAAGCGGTTGCGCGTCTCCCGTTCGAGGCTGATGCCGTAGCGTTCCGCGTCGCTGCGGTCCACCCACACGCGGTTGCGCAGGAAGATGGCCAGTTGCGCCTCGGTGTAGGCTTCAACGTATTGTTTGCGCGAAATGGGCCGCCCGTGGATCGTGCCAAAGTTCCCCCCCGTGTAACGTCCGCCACCGCCGACACGGGCGGACGGCGTGAAGTAAATCACGAAGCTGACAATGGTCGCGACGATAATGATGCCCCACAGCCAGGTCTGGTGCTTGCGAAGTGTGCCAATCATAGTGCAACGATAAGCGCGCAGCCTAATCGCCGGAGCCAAACCGGGTCAAACGCAAAAGCGGCGGCCCGCCATTTCGGCTTGGCCGCCGGTTGTCGCCCGCTTAAAGTCCGCCCGTGGTTCCAAACGCGCCAGCACGCATCCTGCCTGACTCCCATGCGCCCCGCCACGGCCCCGCGCACGCGGAACCGTCTGTCTGGAGCCGGAGCCTGGTGACGGGGCTGTTTGCCGCCTTTGGCGTCGCGCTGGCGCTGGCGATGGCCACGAACACGCCGGTCGCCTGGGCGGCCGGATGGCGAAACGGCGCGGCGGCGGCGGTGTTTGTGCTCGGCGCGCTGGCGGCGCTGATGGTCCTGACGCCGCGGCTGCCCGCGCAGAACCTGCTCGTCTGCTTCCTCGTTTTTGGCAGCGGCACGGCCTTGTTTGCCGCCTGGGCCGCCCGCAGCGGGCTGGACGCCGGTGGCGTGAGCCTGGGCGACGCCTTCGGCCCGAAGTTGCTCGGCCTGGTGCATTGGCCGGTGCCGTTCCTGGGCGCGCTCATCCTGCTGGGCAGCCGGGCGGTGGCGAGATTGGTTTTGCTCCCCATGCGCCGGACCCGGCATTACGGGTTTTGGCTCCTGGGGTTGAGCGCGGCGCTGGCGACCCTGGCGGATCTGACGCTCGAACCGTTTGCCAGCCGGGCCGGTTGGTGGCACTGGCCGGCGGCCGCCACGGCCGTGGGTTGGTATGGCGTGTCCTGGCTCCATTTCGTCATCGTGCTGGTGCTCGCGACGGCGGCACTGGCCGTGGCGACACCGTGGCTGCTGGTGAAGCGTCCGCTGCCACGACCGCCGGACGGGCGGCCGTTGAGCCTGTGGGCCGGGTTGATGCTGTTGCTGGTCGCCGGCAACGCGCGTGAGGGTGCCGGGCTGGCCGCCGGGCTGGGAGCCGTGGTCACCGCCGTGATCGTGGTGCTGGCCGTGCGGCAGTTGCGGGGATTCAAGCTGCCGGCGGCCGGGGCGACGGCCGGACCAGCTTGAGCCGGATCACGCGGTGCCCGTCGGTTTGGAGGACTGTCAGCTCGTGGTTGCCGAGCGGGAGCACGTCGCCTTCCTTGGGGAACCCGCCGAGCCGTTGCGTGACGAGGCCGCTGGTGGTGGCCACGTCCTCCGCGGCGAAAGGCTCGCCGACGAGGTCCGCGAGTTCGTGCAGCGGGAGGAGGCCGTCAATTTCCCACGATTGTTCGCCGGTTTTCACGACCAGTGGCTTCTCCTGGTCGAACTCGTCCTGAATCTGGCCGACGAGTTCCTCCAGCACGTTTTCCAGCGTCACCATGCCCACCGTGCTGCCGTATTCGTCCACCACGATGGCCAGGTGAAGCTGCCGGTCGAGGAAGAGCTGGAGCAACTTCTCCAGCCGCGCGGTTTCGGGCACGTAGATGATCCGGCGGCAGACGGGCAGGAAATCCGCGCCGCTGCGGGCCTTGAACCGCTGGGCGTAAAGGTCCTTGATGTGGACGACGCCCCGCGCACGGTCCAGATCACCGCCCTCGCACAGCGGAAACCGCGAGTAACGGGTGCGCTCGGCGGTGTCCAGGCACTCGGTCAGGCTGGCGGCCGTGCTCAAGGCGACGATGTCGCGGCGGGGGCGCATCACGTCGCGCACGCGCCGGTGGTGAAGGTCAAAGGCGTTGAGCAGGATGTCCCGCCCGGCGGATACGCCGCCGGCGCGCTTCTGGGCGGCGGCCAGCAGGAGGCGTATTTCCTCCTCGGAGTGGGTCGGCTCGGTCTCGCCCAGTTTGCCGACGCCCAGTTTCTCCAGCAACCACTGGGCCGAATGGTTCAAGAGCCAGATGAACGGGAAGGCGAGCCGGTGGAACCAGTGCAGCGGCTCCGCCGTCCACAACGCGGCCGGCAACGTCCGCCGGAGCACCAGTGTCTTGGGCACCAGTTCGCCGACCACGATCAGCAGGTAGCTGCTGACCAGGATGCCGACGGCGAAATCCAGCGTGGACTCCAGCCCCGGCGATCGCACGCCCACCAGCCGCAGCAACGGATGCAGCAGCGCCTCGAAGGTCGGTTTCACGACAATGCCCGTGCCGACGCCGCAGAGCGTGACGCCAACCTGGGTGGCGCTGATGCAGGTTTCCAGGTTGTTGACGAGCCGCAGCGCCAGCCGGGCGCGCCGGTTGCCGTGCGCCGCCAGCGGCGCAATCTGCGTGTGGCGCAGTTTCACGAAGGCGAACTCGGCCGCGACGAAGAAGCCGTTCAACAGCACCAGTCCGAACACGACCAGCAGCTTCAGCAGCACGGAGATGACGGCGTCGAAGTTCACGTCACAAGTTCACTTCCCCGAAAATGAAACGCAAAACGTCCTCCAGCGTGAGAATGCCGATCTCGCGCCGGTCGCGATCCAGCACGATGGCCAGTCGCTGGCCGGTGTCGCGCAACCGCCGCAGCGCCGTCTCCAGCCGCATCGCCTCGTCCAGGTAAAGCGCGGATTCGAGGAAATCGCCGGCGCGCTTCCGCTCGTCGAGGTCCGCCAGATAAAGCAGGGTCCGGAGCCGCACGAAGCCGAGGACGCGTCCGCGGCCGGCGCCTTCCCGGACCGGCACGCGCGTGTGGTTGCTTTCCCGGCAGAGGCGGAGAACCTCGCTCACGGGTGCGTCGGCCGTCACCGTCACGACTTTGGCCAGCGGCACGGTGAGCGTGCCGACGGTGAGGGTCTGCAGGTCGAGCACGCGGTTCACCATCGTGCGCTCCTCGGTCGTCAGGCTCTGGCCGGACTCCTGCATGACGATGCGCAGTTCCTCGCGGTTGCCGAAGAGCGTGCCGGTGAAGCGCGTGCCCCCGGTCACGCGCAGCGACAGCCGGGCGAACCAGTCCACCAGCCGGACCAGGGGCGCGAGCGCGAAATGCACGGCGCCAAACGGCCGCGCCATCGCCAGACACAGCCGGTTGGGCGCCTGGCGGAAAAGCATCTTCGGCAGCAGGTCGCCCAGCGCGTAAAGCAGCAGCACCATGAGCACCAGCGCGGCCAGCAGCCACCCCGGACGGGTCCACAACCAGCCGTGGAGCATGAGAAATCCCACGCTGACGACGATGAAATTCGCCAGCGCGTTGCCGACCACGATCGTCCAGAGAAAGTCCTCCGCCTGCTCCAGGTAGGTGAACAGCCGCCGGGCGGCAGGCTTGCCGGCGTGCATCTGCTGCCGGATATGGAGGCGGTTGAGCGCCAGCACGCCGGCCTCCATGCCGGAGAAGAAGAACGAGCAGGCGAAGCTGACCAGCGCCAGCAGGAGGAGGGCGGTGGAGTTGCTCATGCGCCTCCTTTCCGCAGCGTTTCCACGGACAGTTCGCGCACCCGCCGTTCGTCCGTCACCGTCGCCGTCAACCGCAGGCCGCGGAACACGACCGTCGTGCCTTCCGCCGGCACCACCTCCGCCAGCTCCACGATCAGGCCGGCCATGGTGTCCACGCCCGGCACCTCGCCCAGTTCGGGATATTCGCGGCGGAAATCCTCCAGCCGCATCGTGCCGTTGACGCGCCAGCGGCCGGGGCCAAGCTTGGCCATCACAAATCCCTCCGGTTCGCTTTCGGGCCGGAGATGCCCCACCATCGTGCCGAGGATGTCCTCCATGGTGACGATGCCGGCGGTGGAACCGTATTCGTCCAGCACGATGGCGACGCCGCGTTTCTGCCGCTGCAGCCGTTTGAGCAATTGCAGCAGGTTGATGGTTTCGGGCACGAACGACGGAAACTCGATCGCCTCCATGAGGTCCGCGTGGGGATCGAGGAGCAATTTCTGGGTGTTGAGGATGCCGACGATGGTGTCCGGCGTGCCGTCGTAAAGCGGCAGCCGGCGGTGCTTGAGCCGGCGGGAGGCGGCGATCATGTCCTCGATGGACAGATCGTCGGGCAGGCCGTGCATCCGTGCCCGCGGCTTCATCACGTCCTTGGCCGTGCGGCGGTCGAGCGTCACGATCTGGAGGATGATTTCCTTTTCCGACTGCGCCAGGGCGCCCTGCTGAAAGCCCAGTTCGAGCAGCTCGGCGTAATCCTCCGTCGTGTTCGTGGTGGCCGGGCGGACCGCCGCGGCGCCGGTGAACTGCAACAGCAGTTCGTTCCATCGCTGGGCGACCCGCCGCACCGGCCGGCTGGCCGAGAGGAGAAAACGCATCGGCGGCGCCACCCGCACGGCCCAGAATCCCGGCACCCGCACGGCGAGGGTCTTCGGAATCACTTCGCCCACGACGAGGAGCGTCGCGAATGTGCCCAGCACCGTGGCGGCCGCAGGCCAGCCCGCGTGCAGGACCATCCACAAGGCGACGAGCACGAGGCCCGCGTTCGCGAACGTGTTGCCCAGCACCAGCGTCGCCAGCAGGTCCTCCGGTTCCGCCAGCAGCCGGGCCACCCGCGCGCCGCGCGCCGGGTCGCGCCCGGCCAACTGCCGGGTTTGCCAGGGACCGAGGGTGAACAGGGCGGTTTCGGCCAGCGCAAAGAAGAAACTGGCCCCGCCAAACAGGATGAATCCCACAATGCTGAGGACCGGCGTTGCCGTCATGCCGGCGGCAGTATGGGTTCGCCGGCCGGATAAAAGCAAAACCGTTTTGCGGGACAATTCCGCGCCGGCGCGTTTGCGCCCCGCGCCCGAAGCTGGCATGATTGGCGGGCTTTATGAACAACTGCTCGCTCCTTGTTGTCTCGCTGCTGGCCGGTGCGCTGAACGCCGCCGACTTGCAGATCACGTCGTTCGCCAACCCGGCGGCGCCCAGTCTTGCCTGGTCGTCATTGGGTTCGGGCCATGCCTACACGGTCCAGCGGGCCACGAGCCTCGACAGCGACGCCGTGTGGTTCACGCCCCGCGCCGGCGCGCCCTGGCCGGTGACGACGCTGAACTGGGTGGACGTCGCGCCACCGTTGCCGACGGCCTACTACCGCGTCATCGGCGTGACCGCGGCGCAACGGGGCAATTTGCTCAGTTCCACCAATACGGAAACGCTGAGCAAGGCGACAATCAACTTCCTGGCCTCCCTGCAACAGATCCCGCTCATGGCGCAGTTCGACGTGAACGTTTACCGGCTCGACTACGAGACGGTGGACCCGCTCGGCAACCGCACCACGGCCTCGGGCGCGCTGGTGGTGCCGGTGACACCCGCCGGCGCGCTGCCGCTGGTGAGCTACCAGCATGGCACGCTCACGCGCAAGGCGGACGCGCCGTCGGTGTCGCCGACCTCGGAGGAACTGTTCATCGGCGTGGCGTTTGGCGGCACGGGCTACGCCGCGGTGCTGCCGGATTATCTGGGCATGGGCGACGGCCCCGGCCTGCATCCTTATCTGCACGCGAGTTCCGAGGCGACGGCGGGCGTGGACATGTTGCGGGCGGCGCGGGCGTTTTGCGCCAGCAATCGCATCGCGCTGAACGGGCAGTTGTTTCTCTGCGGCTATTCGCAGGGCGGCCACGCCACGGCGGCGTTGCAGCGCGAATTGGAGGCTTACCACACGAACGAATTCACCATCACCGCTTCGGCGCCGATGGCCGGGCCGTATGATTTGTCCGGCGTGACGGCCGCGGATTTTCTGGCGGACCACCCGGAGCCGAATCCGTATTACTTCGGCTACCTGCTGGCGGCTTACGTGCAGGTCTATCATTTTGCGCCGTCGCTGGCCGCGATCCTGAAGCCGCCCTACGACACCACGCTGCCGCCGCTTTACGACGGCCAGCACAGCGGCGACCAGATCAACGCCGCGATGCCGGCGTCGCCGATCGAGATTCTGAAGCCGGATTTCCTCGCCGCGTTTGCAAACAACCCGCAGCACCCGTTGTGGCAGGTGTTGCGCGACAACGACCTCGACCACTGGACGCCGCAGGCGCCGACGCGGCTTTACCAGTGCAGCGGCGACCTGGACGTGCCGCCCGCCAACGCGCAGGTGGCTTACACGAATTTCGTCGCCGCCGGCGCGCCCTCGGTGCAGTTGATTGATCCGCTGCCGGGCGCCGACCACGGCGGTTGTATCATGCCGGCGCTGCTGGCGGCGAAGGCCTGGTTTGACACGCTGAAACTGTAGCGCGCCGGCCGCAGCCTTGACGCTACCCACCGCGTCCGCTAGGTTGCGCCGCTGAATTGGAAGGCATGATTATGAACAATTTTCTCGTCCCGATGGTCGTCGAGCAGACCGGCCGCGGCGAACGCGGTTACGACATCTACTCGCGGCTCCTCGTGGACCGGATCATTTTCCTCGGCACGCCGGTGGATGACATGGTGTCGAATGTCATCATCGCGCAACTGCTGTTTCTCCAGATGAGCGATCCGAAGAAGGACATTCATCTCTACATCAATTCCCCCGGCGGCAGCGTCACCGCCGGCCTGGCGATCTACGACACGGTGCAATTCCTGACCTGCGACGTGAACACCTACTGCATCGGCCAGGCGGCCAGCATGGGCGCGGTGCTGCTGGCGGCGGGCACGAAAGGCAAACGCTACGCGCTGCCCAACGCCCGCATCATGATCCACCAGCCCTGGGGCGGCGTGCAGGGCCAGGCCACCGACATCAGCATCCAGGCCAAGGAAATCCTCCGCCTCAAGGACCGGCTGAACGAGCTTCTCGCCCATCACTGCGGACAAACCCTGGAGGCCATCGCCCGCGACACCGACCGCGACCGGTTCATGTCGGCCGACGAGGCGAAAGCCTATGGCCTGGTGGACGAGGTGGTGAAGTCGCGCAAGGAGATTCCGACGTTCGCCGGCACCGAGGCCAAACCCGCCGCGTGAGTCAAACCCAATGGCTTCCTCCCGCGCTCAATTTGAAGTTTGAAGTTCATCCGTCAACCGCGCTCATGGCCCGACCCACCCAACTGACAATGTGCAGTTTCTGCGGCAAGTCCCACGCCGAAGTGAAGAAGCTGATTCAGGGACCGGGCGTCTATATTTGCGACAGTTGCATCCTGGTCTGCAAAAGCGTGCTCGACAAGGAACTGCGGGCCGATGTCCGTCGTAGCGTGCCGCGGTTGAACATTCCCCGGCCGGCGGAAATCAAGGCCCTGCTTGACCAGCACTGCATCGGCCAGGAACACGCGAAGAAAACCCTCGCCGTCGCCGTCCACAACCATTTCAAACGCGTCCAGGCCGAGGCGACGTTGGAGGACGAGAAGGACGCACCGTCCGGGCAGGAACGCGAGGTGGTCGAGCTGGAGAAAAGCAATATCCTCCTGCTCGGCCCGACCGGCTCCGGCAAAACGCTGCTCGCCCGCACGCTCGCCAAGATTCTCGACGTGCCCTTCGCCATTGCCGACGCCACGACGCTCACCGAGGCCGGTTACGTGGGCGAAGACGTGGAGAACATCATCCTGCGCCTGCTCCAGAATGCGGACTACGACGTGCGCCGCGCGCAGATCGGCATCGTTTACATTGACGAAATTGACAAGATCGCGCGCAAAACCGAGAACGTCTCCATCACCCGCGACGTGTCCGGCGAAGGCGTCCAGCAGGCGCTTCTAAAAATCCTCGAAGGCACCGTCTGCAACGTCCCGCCGCAGGGCGGCCGCAAGCACCCGCATCAGGAATACATCCGCGTGGACACGGCGAACATCCTGTTCATCTGCGGCGGCGCGTTCGTCGGCCTGGACAGGATCATTCACCGCCGGCTGGGCAACCGCGTGATGGGCTTTTCTGCCGTCGAACAGGGCGAGCAGATCGCCTCGCTGACCTCGCAGCAGGTGCTCAAGCTCGTCGAGCCGGAGGATTTGCTCGGCTACGGGTTCATTCCCGAATTCATCGGGCGGCTGCCGATGGTCACCGTGCTGGACGAACTGACCGAGGACCAGTTGGTGTCCATCCTCACCGAACCGAAGAACGCCCTCACCAAGCAGTTTGCCCGCCTGATGGAAATGGAGGGCGTGGAACTCGAATTCTCGCCCGACGCGCTGCACGAACTCGCCGCCCAAGCCCGGCGCAAAGGCACCGGCGCCCGCGCGCTCCGCGCCCTGATCGAGCGGCTGATGCTCGACACGATGTTCGACGTGCCCAGCTCCGGCAACGTGACCGGCATCAAGATCACGCGGGCCGTGGTGCGCGGCGACAGCAAGCCCGTCGTCCGCACCCGTCCGGACCAGGCCGCGGCCTGAGTTGCCTCGTTCCCCCCGCGTCAGCCGTCCGTCTTCTCGGCGTAGTTGATGCCCATCACGCCGCCGAGGAAGTTGTGGACGCGGACATTCGTCGTCGGCAATTCCCGCAGCAACGCCGCCACGCCGCGCTGCGCCGGATAGTGCTCCAGCGACTCCAAAATGTAGGCGTAGGCCGCGCGGCTGCCCGCGAACAGCCGGCCAAACACCGGCACGCCCCAGCGCAGGTAGGCGAAGTAGGCGCGCCGCCAGGGCGCAAAATCCGGCTTGCCGAAATCCAGCACCAGCAGCCGCCCGCCGGGCTTGGCCAGACGCCACATCTCGCGCAAACCCGCCTCGGCGCTGGCCAGATTGCGCAGGCCGTAGCTGATCGTCACCGCGTCGAAGCTCGCGTCCGGAAACGGCGCGTTCAACGCGTCGCCGCGGAGGAATTCCACCCGGTCGCCGGCGTGCGCCCTGGCAGCGCGCCGTTGCGCAACGGCAAGCATCGGCTCGCTGAAATCGAGGCCGATGACCGCGGCGCCGGTGCGCGCCAGCGCGAGCGCCACGTCACCCGTGCCGCAGCACAGATCGAGCGCCCGGCTGCCGGGGCCGACGCGCGCCAGCCGCACCAGCCGCCGCTTCCAGAGCCGGTGCAGGCCGAAACTCTGGAGGTCGTTGATGAGGTCGTAACGCGCGGCGATGCCGGCGAAAAGGTCGTTCACCTTCGCGGCCCGCTGCGCGCCCGGCTCGTAAAACGGATTGGCCATGCCGGCGGCAGGTTAGCCGGCCGGCGGGTTCGCGCCAACCGGGAACAAAGCGCTGTTGCCCGCGACCGGCGGCCTTCGCTACGCTGGCGCCCGATGCATCACGGACGTTTTCAATTCCTTCTGGTTCTTGCCCTGGCGGCCGGACTGCGCGCCGACGACACGAACTGGCCGCAATTCCGCGGGCCACGCGGTGACGGCATCTCCACCTCCACCGGCCTGCCAGTGACGTGGAGCGACACCAGCCACGTCAAATGGGCCACGCCGATCCACGGACGCGCGTGGTCGTCGCCGGTAATCTGGGACAACCAGATCTGGCTGAGCACCGCCACGCCGGACGGCCGCGAGCTGTTCGCCGTCTGCGTGGACCGCGACACTGGCAAGATGGTCCGCGACGAAAAACTGTTCGCCATCGCCGCGCCGCAGGCCGCGCATCCGTTCAACACCTACGCCTCGCCCACGCCGGTGATCGAGGCCGGCCGCGTTTACGTCACGTTCGGCTCGCCCGGCACGGCGTGTCTGGACACCGCGACCGGCAAGGTTCTTTGGGACCGGCGCGATTTCGTCTGCAACCATTTTCGCGGCGCGGGTTCCTCGCCCATCCTTTACGGCGATCTGTTCATTCTGAATTTCGACGGCAGCGACCACCAGTTCGTCGTCGCCCTCGACAAGCACACCGGCAAGACCGTGTGGCGGACGGAACGTTCGATTGACTACAAGGACCTCGATTCCGATGGCAAACCGGAGAGCGACGGCGATTTTCGCAAGGCCTTCGCGACGTGCGACGTGGCCGACCTCGACGGCGTGACCACGCTGCTCAGCCAGGGATCGAAGGCGCTTTACGCCTATGATCCGCTGACCGGCAAGGAACGGTGGCGCGTCGAGGAACGCAGCAATTACTCCGGCAGCACGCGGCCGGTCGTGGGCCTGGGCCTCGTGTTCGTGCCCAGCGGCTGGTCAAACGGGCAGTTGCTCGCCATCCGGGCGGGCAGGGCGGGGGAGGTGCTCGACGCCGCGGCCGAGCCGCCCGCCGGGATGCAGTTGCGCGTGGTGTGGAAGACCCGCACTCACGTGCCGAAGAAGCCGTCCCTGCTGCTGCTCGACGGTCTGCTCTATGGACTGGACGACATCGGCGTGGCCACCTGCTGGGACGCGAAGACCGGCAAGGTGGTCTGGAGCCAGCGCATCGGCGGCACGTATTCCGCGTCGCCGCTGGCCGCCGAGGGGCACATCTACTTCTGCAGTGAGGACGGTAAAACCACCGTCGTCGCCGCCGGCCGCGAGTTCAAGAAACTGGCCGAGAACCAGCTCGGCGACGGCTTCATGGCGTCGCCCGCGGTGTCCGGCCGGGCGCTGTTTCTCCGTTCGCACACGCAGCTTTACCGCATTGAAAACTGAGGCGTGACGGTTCACGTTGGCGCGCATGAACACCGATCCCGCCGCCGCGCGCCTCGCGCTCGGCGAAGGTGACATCACGCGTCAGACCACCGACGCCATCGTGAACGCCGCGAACACCACGCTGCTGGGCGGGGGCGGCGTGGACGGCGCCATTCACCGCGCCGCCGGCCCGGAGTTGCTGGCCGAGTGCCGCACGCTCGGCGGCTGCGCCACCGGTCAGGCGAAACTCACGCGCGGCTATCGCCTGCCGGCGAAATGGGTGATCCACACCGTCGGGCCGGTCTGGCGCGACGGCCGCCACGGCGAGGACGACCTGCTGGCGGGCTGCTACCGGAACAGCCTCGCGCTGGCCGCGCAACACGGGCTGAAAACCATCGCCTTCCCGGCGATCAGCACCGGCGTTTACGGCTTCCCGCTCGACCGTGCCGTGCGCATTGCCGTGCGCGAATGCCGCTGGTTTCTCACGGCACATCCCGACTTCGCGAAAATCGTGCTCGTCTGCTTCGGCTCCGCCGCCTTGGATTGCCACCACGCAGCGCTGGCCGCGACGGACGAATGACACTCCTGCCGGGGCTTCGCAGTGGCAACGGTAGGCTCGCAGGTCGCGCGTCCCGCCTGACGCTGACTTTCTTGGCACGTCTCAGATGGAGACAAGCGCGCCCCCCGTCCTACACCGCCAGCGCCTTGCGCAGTCTCGCCAGCAGACGCGCCTCGCGCTGGCGCGCCAGTTCGTGTTCCCAGATGCGTAACACCCGCCAGCCGGCCGCACGCAAGGCGCGGTTCACCTTCCGGTCCCTTGCCTTGTTCCCGGCGAGTTTATTGCGCCAGAACGCGGCGTTGTTTCTCGGCTGGGTGGCGTGCAGCGGGCAGGCGTGCCAGAAACAGCCGTCCACGAAGATCGCGAGTCTGAGTTTGGGAAAGACGAAATCCGGTTTGACGCGGAAGGTGGGGCGGCGTTGCGTCGCCGCCCGCAATTGGGGGCCGCGCGGCAGCACGGCCCGACCACGTAATTCCTTGTGCCTCCGCCAGCCGGTGATGCCGTGGCGACGAAAGACCGCCGCCAGCGCCAGTTCCGTGTCCTTGTTCCCGCGCCCGCGGATGCGGGACATCACCTCCGAACGCTTCGCCTTGGTGAAGACGTCAGGCACGCTTCACGCGACGAGTGCCTCGCGCATCGGGCGGACCGTTGGGGTCGGCAACGGCTTGCCCTCCCGCAGCAGGTCCTCGACCTCCTCGGCCACCAGCGCACACAGCTCGCGGTAAGCCTCCTGCTCGGTGCCCGCGTGGCACGCGCCACCCCACGGAAACAGGTCGGGACAGTATCCCACATACACGCCGTCGGCCTCTTCCCACCGGACGAACTTGAGGTATTGATCCTGTGCTTTCATTGGCTGGCCTCGTGGATGGCGTTGCGCACTTGTTTTTCCTGGTAATGCTTCGCGTCGTCGCCGTCATGACCGCTCAGCATCACCGCCCCTGGCAGCCGCGCGTGCCGGAACTTGCGGTGCGAACCTTTTCCTCCGGGCGAGGCGACGAACCCGGCCCGTTCGAGATCGGCCACCAACTGTCTGATTTTGCGCGGCACACACGGGAACCTGTCACAACCGGACGCGGCCTTCCAGCCGGAATTCGCCGGCCGAAGCCACGGCGTCAAATGACATCCTGCCGGATGCGCGACATCACCTCCGAACGCATGGCCTTGGTGAAAACATCGCCCACAGTGAATCAGCGCGGCAGGCGGTGGACGCGCAGTTTGTGATCGGTGAGCAGCACGAAACAACGCGCCCATGATCCGAAGGCCTCCGCGCGAAACACCTCCGCAACCCGCGCCGCCAATGCCCGGCGGCCCGGCGCCCGCAAGCGTACCGACATCAAACCCTGATGCGTGCCGGGCGAAAACTTCCGGAGGTCAGAGAAATCCAGGTCCTGGGTGATGAGAAACCGCCCGGCTTGTTGGGCTGCCTGCCAGACATCCGGATCAGGCCGGCCCGCCAACCCCTCCAACCGCACGTTATCCACCTCATGGCCGAGCGCCGACAGCGCCGCGACCAGCGACTCGGGCAGATTCTCGTCCAGTTTGAGCTTCATGCCGCCGCGGGAATCTGCGGCACCGGCAGGTCCTCTTCCGCCGACGCCGCGGCAAACGCCACGACCGCGCGCAACGCCTCCGCCGTCACCGTCGGAAAGTCCGCGCGAATTTCCTCCGCCGACGCCCCTTCCGCCAGGCTGGCCAGCAACGTGCGCACCGTCACGCGCGTCCCTTTGACCACCAGTTCCCCGCCGCACACCTCGCGCCGACGCTCCAAAAACAGGTTGTAGTCGAAGCTCATGACGCGAAAATATCCTCAAAACCGGGTCGTCGCAATGCTTCCCTTCCGGAGGTCAGGCCGCTTTTTGAGCATTTCTGACCACTTCGTCCTGGTGAAGACGTCCGCCATCAGCATGGGTCAGGCGTCGCGCCGGACTCTGATTTCTTGAGTTTCATTGCAGATGGAGACAGGCGCGACGTCTGACCTACACTTCCACCGCCTCCACCGTCTCGTAAAGCGAGGCGATGCTCTTGGACGCGATGCGGAACTGGCTGCGCCGTTTCACCTCCGGGTCGCCCGACGCGTGCTCCAGCTTGATGCCGGGGTCGTAATACACCTCGCCCCGCGACAGCGCCGCCAGCAATCGCAGCGGGTCCGTCCGCTGGGCCAGCCGCACGCGGCCCCCGTAGGCGTATTGCCAGCGCGGCTCCACGCGCCGCATGGACGGCACATAGGCGGCCCGCGTGTGCTTCCGTGCCCAGTGCGCCAGCAACCCGCTGAACGGCCACGCCGCCGCCAGCTCGCCCGCGTCGCTCACCAGCACGATGGCCCCGCTCGCGTCGGTGATCCGGCCCCGCGCCGCGTCGTAGCCGGCGAGCTGCATGGTCAGCCCGGTCGAGGACTGCCGCTCGCCGACGCGGTGGATGCCGCCGAAGTTCAACCGGTCTGGCCGCTGGTTTTTGTCCGGGTAACCAAACTTCCGCACGAACGCCTCCGCGCCCCGCAGCCAGCCAATCTAGCCCTTCTTCTTCCTGCGGGTTTCGGCAGCCTTGCGGGCGGCCTGATAGCGAGCCGCCTTGCGGTTGTGTTCCTCCAACCTCTTGCGTTTGCCTTCGGGCGAGTTCTCCCAGCGCAGTTTCTCAATGGCTGCTTTCACTTCGCGCTCCCACTTCCTTTGCCCTCGGTACCATTCCCGCCCTTTACGGACTTGTTCTGCCCTTGGACTGTCAGCATCACCAAACTGTAGGCCACCAACCCAACGCCAGATGCCTTTCTCTCCCCGCTTCTTCGCCTCCTTCCATTCGCAGATGCGCTCGTCCACCTCCTTCTCGACCTTTTCCTGAATCTGCGCGTCTGTCAGGTCGGCCAGGTCCAACCGCACGCCTGGAAACTCGCGGATGACTTCCCAGATGTGAACCGGGATAGGAACCATCACCCGGCCATAGCCGGCTTCAAAGTTGTTCGTTTCCAACTCCAGGTAGATGTGGTTAGGGTCACCGCTCTCCTCGTAGAGGTGGAAGTTCTTGTCGTAAGCAATGGTCGCTTTTGCTGACATGCTGCGAGACTATCTCAACCGCGCTGGTTGCGCCAGGCGAACCCTGACAAGTGGATTCGTGCTTCGCTTCGGCGAGACATCCTGACAGCCTCACGACATGGCAGCCGGGAAACGCTGGTCGCGCGACGAGTTGCTCGTGGCGCTGAACCTCTATCACAAACTGACCTTTGGGCAGCTTCATGCCCGACAGCCCGCGATTGTCGCGCTGGCGGAGAAGCTGGGGCGGGATCAAACAGCGTGGCGATGAAGCTCTGCAACTTCGCGTCGCTCGATCCCGCTCTGAGACTGCGCGGCATCAAGGGACTGGAAGGCGCGAGCGCCCTTGATCGCGAAGTTTGGCACGAATTTCATGCAAACCTCAACGAGGCGGTACCGGTGAGCGAGGAAGCCTTGCGCAAGCTGTTCGGGGCCGACGAGAGCAGCGAACTGGAAGTCCTGCCGCGAGAGGGCGTGCGAGTGCGCAAGCGCCCGCCAACCGGGCCGACTGACACGGCGGCGACAGTGAAGCAGCGGCGCGGACAGGAGTTTTTTCGCGAGGCGGTGCTGAACAACTTCGGCGGCAGATGCGGCGTTACGTCGCTGGCTGTCCGCGACTTGCTGGTGGCGTCACATATCCTGCCTTGGGGCACGCATCCAGCCGAACGGCTCAACGTCCGCAACGGTCTTTGCCTGTCCCGGCTTCACGACGTCGCCTTTGACCGCGGCCTGATTTCATTCGACGAGAGTTTGAGGTTGCTGCTTTCGCCGAGACTGAAGGCGGAGATTTCCCAGCGAGCAGTGGCGGAGAACTTTGGTGCGTATGCTGGGAAGCCAATCCAACTGCCGGATGACGCAGCTTTGCCCGAGCTGGAATTTCTTGCAGAGCATCGAGCAAAGATCTTCCGCAAAGGGTAGCCGGCTTGAATTGCCTTCACGTTTTCCAGCACGAAGGCGGGCGGTTGGTGGAAGCTGATGATGGCAGCGAGGTCGAAGAACAGGTTGCCCTGCCGCTCGTCCTCGAAGCCGTGCTTGCGGCCGAGGCTGAGTTTCTTGGAGACGCCCGCGATGCTGAAGGGCTGGCAGGGGAAGCCGGCGCAGAGGATGTCGAACTTCGGGATGTCGGCCACGGCCACGTCGTGGATGTCGCCGTGCGGCGTTTCGCCGAAGTTGGCGGCGTAGGTGATCTGGGAGTGCTTGTCCCAGTCGCAGGAGAAGACGCACTTGGCGCCGGCGCGCTCGAAGGCGATCCGGAACCCGCCAATGCCGCAGAAGAGGTCAATGAAACGGAGGGGGGCGACAGGATGGACAGGATGGTTTTTATCCGGTGAAACCTGTGCCTCCTGTCCAATCCGGTAGGACACCGCTTCCTCGTGAACTTCGGTAGGGCGGTGCTGCTGCGCCGCCCTCGCTCTTGGGCGGTGGCGCAACGCAGCCCCACCGGATTTGAGTCTCGCGCTCACGCCTCGACTCCTTTGCAGAGCGCGGCGGTGGTGAGACCGAGCGCCCTGGCCAGGCGGGCGACGTTCTTGATGCCGGGATTGCGCAGGCCGCGCTCGATGCCGCTGATGTAGGTGGGGTCCAGACCGGCACGTTCGGCAAGCTTCTCCTGGGTGAGCTGGCGGGCTTCGCGCTGGCGGCGCACGTTGGCGCCCAGCGCGGCGAGGGTGGCGTCGCGTTTCGGCATGACCCATAGTCCATGCCGGATTGCGCCAAAGGTCTATGGACGATCAGCCAGGTTGACGGGAAAGACGGAAGGAAAAATGAAGAATCCGCAAGTGGCGCGGTTCAATGCCGCAGCGCCACAGGCGTGGCATCTTTGCAGGAACACAGACAAGCCGATCTCCAGCCCCGTCCGGGGCGACATCATCTGGAAACCGCGGCTGAGGAGATTTGGTGCGTGGCCATATCCGCCGACGATGCCGCTCCTGACGGACCTTGGGAACCCGTTTTGTTTGCGATCTACAACGATGTCACCCCTGACGGGGTTCGATCCGGCTCAGGCTGGCTTCGACAATGGCCTCGGTCCCGACGGGGTTGGCTTTGTGCGACACCGGTCCGCTGCCTTTGATTCTCGCTGCGGTCCGGCCGGTCTGGTTGGTTCACGCCGCCGGGGTGGGCGCCGGGTCCGGCGTCTTCTCGTGACGCGGGGCGCGTTCGACGTGGCTGGCGCTGAGCCAGGCGCGCAGCTTGTCCGGCTGGTGCGCGTATTTGTCATTCATGCAGGAATCCTTCTGGTTCTGTTCTGGTTTTGTATTGCAGGCTGATCTTGGAAAAGAATGTCGGTAGCATGGTTGCTTGCAATACAAATTTTCAGCATGTGATTCCCAAATACGGCCTGCGCTGAAAATGACTGGGGTGAGGGGCCGGGAGGTGTGGGCATCGTGCCGGGCCTGGCAAATGCCGGGAGGGGGCGAACCGGCCGGAGCCGGTTTCGTCAAGGTGCTGGCCGGGCAGCCGGAATGTGGTTCGCGGGCGCCAGGAACGGACAATTCGCGCAATTTGCTCGGAATGATTGGCTTTGGTATGGGGTGAAGACGGTTCTGGCAGGGGGCCAACCACGGTTTGGAGGGGGGCTAACCGGCCGTTGATGGGGGCTGCTCGTCTCCTGGATGGAGGCGAACCAGCGATTAGCAAGGGGCCAATCGGCCGCGGGAGCGGGGCCAACCGCTTTCTGGGAGGGGGCGAACCGGCATCGGGTGCCAGACCACCCGGCTGTTGGCAAGGGACAAAGCACCGTCTGGCAGGGGGCGAACCAAGGGTTGGTGCGCGGGCAAGCGTGGTCGGGTCGTGGATAAACCTGACGTTGACCGCATCCAGGTATTCGCGGCGCGGCGTCAAGCGGGCAGTGCGGCAAACCAGGGCGCCGGATTTTGACCTTGCCCGGTGGGAGGGAACGTTTAAGAACAACGGCCACGTCGCTTCCACCAAGCCGATTGAAAGGTGCCATGATGAAATGCTGTTTCCCGTTGCGCCGGCGCACGCTGCTGGCGGTCATCCTGTTGCTGGTCGTTTTTCTGGTCTTGCCGCCGGCTGGCGTTGCCGCGCCGCGCCCGCTGGCCTCGTTCGATCCCCAGGTCAAGGCGCTGCTGACGCGCATGACACTGGAGGAAAAAATCGGCCAGATGACCCAGCCGGACCAGTCGTTCCTCAAGGACCCGGCCGACATCGAAAACTATTTTCTCGGCTCGGTGTTGAGCGGCGGCAATTCCGATCCCAAGGCGGGCAACAGCCTCCAGGCGTGGACGGATTTGTATGACCAGTTGCAGGCGCATTCGCAGAAAACCCGGCTGCGGATTCCGCTGCTTTACGGCGTGGACGCGGTGCATGGGCACAACAACGTGCTTGGCGCGGTGGTCTTCCCGCACAACATCGGCCTCGGCTGCACGCGCGACGCGGCGCTCGTCGAGGAGGTCGCGCGCATCACGGCCGAGGAGGTCCGCGCCACGGGCATCAACTGGGCGTTCGCCCCGTGCGTGACGGTGCCGCAGGACGAGCGCTGGGGCCGCACTTACGAAGGGTTTTCCGAGGACCCGCGCCTCGTGCGTCGCCTGGGCGCGGCGGCCGTGCGCGGTTTCCAGGGCGGCGACCTCGCGGACCCGCTGTCCGTGCTCGCCTGCGCGAAGCATTACCTCGGCGACGGCGGCACGGCGTTCGGTTCGGCCAAGCGGCCCAACCTGCTCGACCAGGGCGACACCCGCGTGGACGAGGCCACGCTGCGGCGGATTCACCTGCCGGGCTACCTCTCGACCGTCCGCGCCGGCGTCGGCTCGATCATGCCCAGCTACAGCAGTTGGAACGGGGTGAAATGCTCCGCTGACAAGTATCTCCTCACGGACCTGTTGAAGCGGCAACTCGGCTTCCAGGGTTTCCTGATTTCCGACTACAACGCGATTGACCAGATCACGAACGACTACCGGAAATGCATCGAGATTTCGATCAACGCCGGCATGGACATGGTGATGGTGCCCGACCACTACCGCGAGTTTTTTACCGACCTCCGCGATCTCGTGAACGACGGCAAGGTGCCGATGGCGCGCATTGACGACGCCGTGACGCGCATCCTGCGGGTCAAGTTCGCCCTTGGCCTGATGGACACCAACCGCTCGCTGTTCGCCGACCGCGGTCTGTGGGCGTCCTTCGGCTCGCCGGCTCACCGTGCCGTCGCGCGCCGGGCGGTGCGCGAATCGCTGGTGCTGCTCAAAAACGAGCACCACGCGTTGCCGATTTCGAAACACACCGGCCGGCTTGTCGTCGCCGGCAAAAACGCGGACGACCTCGGTAATCAATGCGGCGGCTGGACGATTGACTGGCAGGGCAAGAGCGGCGACGTGACGCCCGGCGGCACGACCATCCTCGCGGCGATCCGCCACGCGGTGTCGCCGTCCACGCAGGTCACGTTCTCAAAAGACGGCGCGGCCGCGGCCGGCGCCGACCTCGGCGTGGTGGTGATCGGCGAAAAACCTTACGCGGAGTTCATGGGCGACCGCGCCGACCTCGCACTCGCGCCGGAGGACGTTGCCGCCGTGAAAAACCTCAAGGCCGCCGGCATCCCGGTGGTGGTCATTCTGATCTCCGGCCGGCCGATGATCATCAACGACGTGCTCGACGAGGCCGACGCGTTCATCGCGGCCTGGCTGCCCGGCACGGAAGGCGAAGGCGTGGCGGACGTGCTCTTCGGCGACTACAAGCCCATCGGCAAACTCTCCCATTCCTGGCCGCGCTCGATGGCGCAGATTCCGATCAACCGCGGCGACCACCCTTACGACCCGCTGTTCAAGCTGGGTTTCGGGTTGAGTTATTGAACGCGGCGCTTAACGCCTGGCATCAAGACCCTGCCAACTGTGGGTCCACGGTTCGGGGCCGTTGCTCTCAACCACCAGTGAATCGCCTTCGCGGTGGGAGCGGAGCGGTTTCTCGTTTTCGTCCTTCAAAAAGCGTGGCGCGAGGAGGTCGGTTTGCACCAGCGTGTCGAGCGAGTCCGGCAGTTTGCCGTAAGCCAGGCGGTAGGCATAAACGGCCCGGCCGATCGCCAGCCGGATGAAATGCGCTTCGTGGTGTGTCTTCACCGGCCGCGTGGCTTCCGGGGGCAGGCGCAACCAGCGGAGCATCTCCACCGCCAGCGGCCGGGCCGGGCCGCCATTCACCGGCAGCGCGCGAAATGAAAGCGTGTGCGGCCCGGCGGTCAGTTCGTGCGTGCCCAGCGGGCGATCCAGTTCCTGCACGTCCTCGTCCGCCGGCGCACGGAAATCCGCTGCCGCGACGATCGTCCGGCCGTCCAGTTCGATGTCGTAAAGACCGGCGTCCGGTGCGCCCGCCGCGGTCAACCGCAGCGCGTGCCGGCCGGCTGTCTCCACGTTGAACGGCAGTGTTAACCGGGCGCTGACCTCGGTGTTGGTCCAGGACAGCACCGGCCGCGCGCCGAACATGCCGCTGGTTTCCACGCGGACTTTTGCCGGGCCGGTCGTCTGCGCCGTGAGGAAGTCGCGCACGAGCAGTTGTTGCTGCCACGGCACGCGCCGGGCCGGATACGGCGGGAGTTCGCCGAACGGTTTCGGTTCGCCGGTCTGATACCAGAACGCGACGCTGTTGATGAAATCCGGCCGCTCCAGATAAAAGCCTTCAATGTCCTCGGCGCGGTTGCCCTTGTGTTCGAGGGCGACCTTGAGCGATTTCGTGAAGCCGACCGGATCGAGGACGTGCCAGCGGTAGGCGATGCCACTGTCGCCGGCGTTGTCGCCCTGCCAGCGCGGTTCGCCGAACCAGTGGCTCGTGCGCGGGCGGAATCCCCACGCGTCATTGAAATAATCCTCGCTGCCCGTGCCCTGGAGGCTGGGCACGTCCTCGCCATCAATGTAGAAATAATCGTCGCCTTCGCCCCACCAGCCGTCCTGTCCGAGCGTCACCGACACGACGGTGCCGACGTATTGGCCGCAGCCGGCGAGGTCGGCGATCACGTAATCGCGTCCCGCCACGGCCGGGTATTCCTGGCGGTAGCGCGCATAAAAGCAGGGCGTTTCCGGCGGCAGCGCGTCCAGTTCCACCCAATCCACCTGCCAGTAAAGACCGGTGGTGCGGTCGGGATTGTCATTGGTCACGACGATGCGCGCCGACTTGGCGAACGGCATCCGCCAGTAACACGTCAACGCGCCGGTCGGCGACACCTGCACCGGCACACTTTCGACGACCGCCGGTTTGCCCTGGCCCACCGCGAAGAACTGGCCCAGCGGCACGGCAACGCCCGGTTCGTCGCGTCCGTCCCAGTAAATGCGCAGGCTGAGAGAGTCGAGTTCGTTGACGCGGCCGGCGTGACTGGTCATCCAGATGTGCGTGATGACGCCGGGTCCTTGCAGCAGCGGCATCTCCAGGGATTTGCCTGGCGCCAGCATCGTCATGTCCAGATTGTCGTCGTGCCAGCGCGGCAGTTCATTGCTGGAAATGCGGCGATTCCGGCCTGCCGGCAGCGACGCGAGCGCGCCGAGCGGTCCGCGGAACCACACGCCCGCCGTTGCCGGTGAAGCGGGCGGATTCGTCCGCGCCGTGAAATCCACCCACACGGCGTCGTTCATGAACGCCTGCGCGTAGGCGTAAGGCATCAAGCCGTCCCGCCCGGTGCCCGCCGTGTTTTTGAAGATGAAGACGCCGCCGCCGGGTTGGCCGGCGTCATCGCGATAGCCCGCGAGCAACACGCTGTGCCCGTCGCGCACGGCGTTGGTCGGGCACATCTGGAGCACGCCGTCCGCCCACTGCTCCTGTTTGGGCCAGCGGAAGCCGCCGCAAACCGGCCAGCCTGACGCGAGCGTGCGCTTGATGGTCACGAGTTCGACGGCGGTCAGACCCGTGTTCACGTTCCACTCCTTGATCCAATGCAGCCGCAGCCCCAGGTCAAGGCGAGTTTTGGCATCCGCCAGCGCATCCGCGCCGGGCCGGGCGGCGGGGTTGAACGCGGCTTGATACGGCATGTCTTCCTCCGCGCAGAGGCCGTATTCCGCGAACCCTTTCCACAAGTCGGAGAAGAAACCGCCGTCGTCCTTGTCGCCGCACACCTGGTTGGCGGCCCAGTTCAGGAACTCGATGCTCAGCCGCGGGCAGTGGCCTTGGCGCTGGGCGACGGCGAATTCGAGCGCGCCGACCATGGTGAACACCGAGCAGGTCGGACGGCTGCCTTGGAGGCGCGTTGTCAGCCCCCGGCGTGTGAACTCCGGTCGCAGGTCCGTGGTGGCCGGCAGTGGAGCATTGGGGGATTCCGGGGCATCGGCCGACGTTGGCAGGACGCCGACCACGAGCAGGCCGGCCGCGAGGAAAACGTTCGTCAAACTTGGCATAAACGCCCTCTTGTGGCCGAATCGCCCGGCGTGGTCAATGCCATTGACCCTGCGCGAATTGGCCGTGTTGGCTGCTGTGCCCGCCGACTCCAGCCTCGACTTTCGTGCCGCCGCCGCCGACCATCCGGCGCCAGTGCGTCTGTTGGATCGTTATCTGTTGCGCGAGTTGATGATTCCCCTCGGCTACTGCCTGGGCGGGTTCCTGATTTTCTGGATCGCCTTCGACCTGATGGGCGAACTGCACGGCTTCCAGGAGCATCACCTGCGCGTCAGCGACGTGGCCGAGTATTACCTGGTGAAGACGCCGGAGCTGCTGGTCACGGTAATTCCGGTGGCGTTGCTGCTGGCGTTGCTCTACGCGCTGACCAACCACGCGCGGCACCAGGAGTTGACCGCGATGCGCGCGGCGGGCCTGAGCCTGTGGCGGATTTGCGCGCCCTACTTCGCGGTCGGTTGCATCTTCAGCCTGACGGTCCTCGCGCTGAACGAGCTTTGGGTGCCGGGCGCCAGTGACAAGGCCGAGGACATCCGCCATCGGCGCGACCCGGTGGCGGCGGAGGCGCTCGGTCCGGAGTGGCAGCGCAACCTCGTCTTCCGCAACGAGCGCGACCAGCGCATCTGGAACATCGGCGCCTTCAACCGCCAGACCGGCGAGATGCTCGCGCCGAATCTCGAATGGCTGCAGCCGGACGGTTCGCGCCGGCGCATGGCCGCCGAGCGCGGCGAGTTCACCAACGACGTGTGGGTCTTCTACGATGTCCGCGAGCTGATCTACCCGCCCGGCACGAGTTACGATCCGCGCGATCTCCAGATGATCCGGACCAACCAGCTCGAACTGCCGGACTTGACGGAGACGCCGGAGCTGATTCGGAGCGAGATCAAATTTTCCGAGCTGAGCAACGTGAAGGCGGCCAAGCGGCCGCGGCTCTCGCTGGGTGAAATCCGGAATTACGAGCGGTTGCACCCGAATCTCGGCGGCGTGAACCGGGCCAAGCTGGAGACGCAGTTCCAGGGGCGGCTGGCCGAGCCGTGGACATGCCTGGTGGTGGTGCTGGTGGCGGTGCCGTTCGGCGCGCCGTCCGGCCGGCGCAACGTGTTTGTCGGCGTGGCGAGCAGCATTTTCATCGTGTTCGCCTACTACGTCGTCAAGCTGCTGGGGCTGACGCTCGGCACGGCGGGGGAACTGGCCCCGTGGGTGGCGGCCTGGCTGCCGAACGCGCTGTTCGCGGCGACCGGTGTGTGGCTGACGATGCGCGTGCGGTGAAACGACAAGACAACCGTGAATGACGACGCGGCACTGAATGAATTACGGGCGCGCTGCGAGCGCCTGAGCCTGCTTTACCAGGTCAGCTCGGTCATCCACTCGACACTGGAGCCGGAGGAGGCGCTCCAGCTCATCCTGCGCGAGGCGGTGCGGCTGGTGCGGGCGTCAAGCGGCTCGGTGGTGCTGGTGAACCCGACGACCGGCTTCCTCGAAATCCAGGCGGCGCACGGGCTGCCGGACAACGCGGTGAAACTGCGGCTGCGCCTCGGCGAAGGCGTGACCGGCTGGGTGGCGCGCCAGGGCCGGCCGGCCCGCGTGGGCGAGGTGGCGCGCGACCCGCGCTACATCAGCGTGCGGCCGAACGTGCGTTCTGAACTCGCCGTGCCGTTGATCGTGAACGACGACGTGCGCGGGGTGTTGAACGTGGACAGCGACCGCGCGGACGCGTTCACGGCGGACGACCAGCAGTTGCTGGAGGACCTGGCGGCGCAGGCTGCGGGTGTGATCCGCAACACCTGGCTGTTTGAACAGGTGCGGCTCAAGGCCCGGCTGCTGGAATCGCTCGTCAGCGTCGGCCAGACGATCAATTCGGCGCTGAACCTCGACGAGGCGTTGCAGGTCATCACCCGCGAGGCCTGCTTGCTCATGGGCGGGAAGATGTGCGCGCTGCGGCTGCTGGACGAAACCCGCGAGTGGCTGGAACTGCGCGCCCACCACGGCGCCGGGCCGGTTTACCTCGCCCGGCCGCGGCTGTCGGTGGCGGAGAGCCTGCTGGGCACCGTGATCCGCCGGCGCAAGCCGCTGCAGGTGGAAAACGTCCAGACTTCGACGCGCTACCAGAGCGTGGCCATCGCGCGGGAGGAGGGATTGGTTTCGCTGCTCAGCGTGCCGCTGGCGTTTCGCGGCGAAGTCATCGGCTCGTTGACGGTTTACACCGCGGAGCCGCACAGCTTCTCCAACGAGGAAATCCGCATTCTCGGCGCGCTGGCCGAGCTGTCGGCGCTCGCCATCGAAAAGGCGCGGCTCTATGAGCGGATCGTCGGGATGGAGGACCAGTTGCGGCAGACCGAAAAACTCTCCGCGCTGGGGCTGCTGGCGGCCGAGGTGGCGCACGAAATCCGCAATCCGCTCGCGGTCATGAAAATGATGTTCCACTCGCTGGACCTGCGGTTTGACGGCGGCGACCCGCGCGCGACCGACGCCCGGATCATGGGCGAGAAGATGGACCACCTGAACCGGATCGTGGAGCGCATCCTGGATTTTGCCCGCAGCACCGAGCCGCGGCCCGTGCCGGTGAACGTGAACCAGCTCCTCGACGATCTCGCCCTGCTCACGCGCCACAAGCTGCACCAGCAGAATGTCCACCTCGTGCCCGATTTGGCGGCGGACCTGCCGCAGCTCATGGCCGACGCCACGCAGCTCGAACAGGCGTTTCTCAACCTCACGCTCAACGCCGTGGAGGCCATGCCGGGCGGCGGCCAGCTCACCATCGCGTCGCGGGCGTTGCGCCTGCGGCGGGCCGACCCGGCGCCGACGCACGTCGCGGTCAGTTTCCGCGACACCGGCGCCGGCATGACCGGCGAGCAACGCCGGCGGGCGTTCACCTCGTTGCTCAGCACCACGAAGGCCAAAGGCACTGGCCTCGGCATGGCCATCGTCGCAAAGGTGGTCGAAGCCCACCACGGCCGCGTGCGGATCCGGTCCCGGCCGGGCGCGGGCACGACGATCACGCTGGTGCTGCCGGTGTGAAATCACGGCTTCCGTTTCGCGGCGCGACTGTGTAAAGACGTGCGCGTCTCCCGGCACGGCGGTGACCGCGCGGGCCGGGTGGTGACGGAACACGGCTACACATGAGCAAAAATCTGCTTCACCTTTGGATCGGCTTCAGCCTTCTGGTTGCCAGCCGGACGAGCGCCGACACCCTTTCCCACAACCTTGCCTGCACCGGCGCGACGCGCCTGCTGGCGCCGGCCGACCCGCCCGCCGCGCGGCACTACGCGCCGGACCGCGAGATGGCCATCCATCACCTGGCGCTCGACGTGACACCGGACTTCCACCGGCGGACCCTCGCTGCGAGCGCGGCGTTCACGTTTGCGCCCATCGCAAAACCGCTGCGCGAATTGAAGCTCGACGCCGTGGACCTGCGGATCGAGCGCGTCGCCGCCACGGTTCCCATTGCCGCCTGGCAAAACACCGACCAGCAAGTCATCGTCACGTTCGCGAACGCCGTGCCGCCGGACCACGAAACCACGGTAACGATCACCTACACGGCCGAGCCGAAGGACGGCATTTACTTCCGGACGCCGGAGATGGGCTATCGCGCCGGCGACACGCATTTGTTTTCCCAGGGCGAGTCCATCACCTCGCGCGACTGGTTTCCGTCGTTCGACGCGCCGAACGCGAAGTTCACTTCCGAGGTCACCTGTCGCGTGCCGGCGGGCATGATTGCGCTGTCCAACGGCCGGCTCGTCTCGGAAACGAAGGATGCCACGAACGGCCTGGTCGCTTTTCACTGGGCGCAAGAGAAACCGCATTCCACTTATCTGATCGCGCTGGCGGCAGGTGACTTCAAAAAACTGGAGGACACGTATCGTGGCATTCCGCTGACGTTCTACACGCCGCCTTCGGAGTTCGCCCACGCCGGGAGTTCCTTCCGCGACACGAAGGACATGATGGGCTTCTTCGAGCAGGAGATCGGCGTGCCGTATCCGTGGGCCAAGTACGGCCAGGTGTGTGTGAACGATTTCGTGGCCGGCGGCATGGAAAACACGTCGCTAACGATCCTCACCGACGGCACATTGTTCCCGCCGGAGACGGAGAACATCCGGTCCAGCGAGTCGCTGATTTCGCATGAGCTGTCGCACCAGTGGTTCGGCGATCTCGTCACCTGCAAGGATTGGAGCCACATCTGGTTGAACGAGGGTTTTGCCACGTTTTACGAGGCGCTCTACATGGGCCGCAAGCACGGCCGTGACGCGTTTCTCTACGAGCTTTACCACGACGCTCAAACCGTCCTCGGCCAGCCGAACGACGTGCATCCCATTGTCTGGCGCGAATTCAACAAACCCGACGACCAGTTCAGCTACCTTGCCTATCCGAAAGGTGCGTGGGTGCTCCAAATGCTGCGCTCGCAGCTTGGCGCGGACCTCTACCGCCGCTGCATCAAGACGTATCTCGAACGCCACGCCTACGGCAACGTGGTTACCGAAGACTTGAATGCCGTGATCGAGGAAGTGTCCGGCCGGTCCTTCGACCAGTTCTTTGACCAGTGGGTCTATCACGCCCACTATCCGGAACTGGAGATCGCTTATTCCTGGGATGAGCCAATGAAACTGGCGAAACTCACCGTCAAGCAGGTCCAGCCGGTCAACGAAAACGTCCTGCTGTTCCGTTTCCCGCTGCCGGTGCGGTTCAAATCGAAAGCCGCCACCACCGACCGCACGGCGACCGTGCAAAACCGCGAGGAAAATTTCTACTTCGCCCTGCCCGAGGCGCCGGAGTTGGTGCGGGTGGACCCGGACTACACCGTGCTGGCGAAGATCAAATTTGATCCGCCCGTGGCCATGCTGCACGCGCAACTTGCCGACCCGCACGATGTCGTCGGCCGCCTTCTCGCCGTCAACGAATTTGCGCGCCGGTCCACTGCGGAATCCGTCGCCGCCTTGAAAACGACACTCAACACGGACCCGTTCTACGGCGTCCGCATCGAGGCGGCGAACGCGCTGCGCACGCTGCACACGGACGATGCGCTCACGGCGCTGCTCGATTCGACGAACCAGCCCGACGCCCGCGTGCGTCGCCAGGTGCGCGAGGATCTTGGCGGTTTTTACCGCGACACCGTGCTTGCCGCGGCCCGCGCCACGATCGAAACCGAGAAGAACCCGGACGTCCTCGTCCAGGCCATCGCCACGCTCGGCGCCTACGCGTCGCCTGATACGCGCACGAGGCTGATCGGATTCCTCCACTCCAACTCGTTCCGCAACGTGCTGGCAGACGCCGCCATCGCTGCCATGCGCGCCCAGGACGATCCCGCTTTCGTAGCCCCGCTGCTGGAGGAACTCACGCAACGCGAGGCGGACTTCACCCGCCACGGTTTTGCCGCCGGCCTCGGCGCGCTGGCGCATCTGGCGCGCAACGAAGCGAACAAGGACGCCGTGCGCGCATTTCTGCTGCGCCAGGTCAACAGCCGGAAACGCGTCGTCCAGCGCGCCGCCATCGCCGCGCTCGGAGAATTGGGCGACGTGAAGGCGGTCGCGGCGCTGGAAACTTTTACCCACGCGGCGAAAGACAGTCCGGAACGCCAGGTGGCGGAGAAGGCCGTTGCCGCCATTCGCGCCGCGAAGAAACCGGCCGACGACCTGGGCGATCTGCGCGGCGAGGTTCTTGAATTGCAGAAGGACAACCGCGCATTGCGCAAGAGCGTAGATGAAGTTAAGCGCGAGTTTGAGGTCGTCGCGCCGAAAGCATCCGCGAACGAAAGCAAAAGGAAGCGGAAATGACTGGCAACGCCTTGTGCTCTTGCCGCCGCCGGCCCACGGTGGTTGCTCAGCCAAAAGGCCACTCGCCGACCCTCCGGACTGCGGGGCTGGAAACGTGGCCTCTTGGAAAATGAAGCGATGCTATGCTTGCTACGCGCCGGCAACCGGCGACGAACATGTTCCGCCGCTATGCCTGTTCCCAAAGGGCGCAAAGTACCGGAAAAATCTAATCACAGTTCCAAACTGTGACCAACATACTGTCTAGAGCGTATTAAATAAAGGCGCAGCCATTTGTCGCCTGCGGAGGCAGACTGGGGAGGTGAAGACGATCTCCTTGGATTTGCGGAAACGGATGCTGGCCGCCTACGATGACGACGGGGGCACCCGCGAGGCGGTGGCCCGTCGTTTCCGGGTTTCCTCAGGCCTGGTCAAGAAGCTCCTGCAGCAGCGGCGGCGGACTGGCGACGTGCGTCCGCAACCCCACCGCTCGGGCCGCAAGCCCGGCCATG
>JAJXZJ010000037.1 GCA_021780105.1 bacterium | reverse complement strand
CCATCCTGATAGATCGTCTCCTGATAATCGTAACCCTCCCGCACCCCAAACGCATGATACAACAAACTTTGCCTCATGCCTCAGGCTACAAAATCCTCACGCCAGACCCAATCCTCCCGGATGAACCCAAAAACCTCGTTATGACCCCATGTTTGTCGAACACTACACTAGCAAGCCACCGAACAATCCCATGTCTGAGCCTTGCGCGTCGTGCGTGGTAGGCAGCGAGCCGTTCCGGTCGAACTCGACCAGCACGTCCTGAATGTCTCCATCCATCAGGTCACGAGCCAATCGGCCGATGCGCAGCGCCGCCGCACAGTGTGAACTCGAAGGCCCGTGCATCACGGGCCCAATGACGTCGTTGAAAATGCTGACAGGCAAGGTTGAACTCATGTTGGGCGAGGCTGCAATCCCGTGTCACTGCCGGGTTTGTCGGGTCACGATGGGAACGTAGCCGACTTCGAGGCCGGGGGGCGGAGTCACCAGCAGGGCGGGATCCAACGCCACCAGCTTGCCTCGCGTGGGCGGGGTCATATAATCGCGATCCGGGTGCCAGTCTGCGTGAAGCTTTTCCACAAATGACTGTAGCTTCGCTTTCTTTTCCGCGCTCCAGTTGTATTGCTGAAAGGACGGTTGGTCTACAAAGCGGTACCAGGAGTAGGTCACTACCGAGCCATCCGCGAGCTTGACCGTAAATGGGCCCATCTTCGGGCCAGGTCTGGCCCAGGCACCATGGTTGGGCGAAGCATAAGGTTCGCCCGGTTTCGCGAGCTCAAATTTCTGCGCGAGCAGCCTGGTCTCCGGAGGCACGCCCGCCGCTGGCACGGCGACGCGTTCGCCGCCAGCGTCCTTGTAGTATTGAGGAAACAGACCTTTGGCACTGAGGTTATTGGTGAACCATTGCAGGCCCCACACATTGCCCTCGAATACTCGCGTGTCGAAAGCCCGCTCAACGCCAACAATCGTTTTCCCGGCCTGGTCGTAGTGAGTGGTGTGGGTGTTCAGCTTGGGCCTGAAAGCGCCTTTGTCGTCGAACCGTCCGGAGCAGGCGGAGCCGCCGTCGCGCCAGGTTTTGAAGGCGTCGTAGAGGGCTGCCTTCGAATAATAGGTGACGTCTTGCACGAGAAACGTCCGGCCTTCGGCGTCCACCGGGAACTGGAGCTTCGGCAGCTTCGAATAGGTCATGCCTTGGGCGTCCTTCGCGTCGAAGCGCGGCACTGTGTTGATCTCCATCGCGCCGCCGCCCATGATGCCCGGGCGCGCGTCCAGACCGCGGCCGTAGAGGAAGGGGTAGTTGAAGAGCCTGCCGATTTTGCTCCATGTCTCCGGGATGTAGAAGGCGATGGGGCCTTTGAAGTTGGCGGCGGTGAGGAAGCAGGTCCAGCTCTGATCGCCCGTCGGCAGGTCACCGGGGGTCGGATCGGTGAACGGCAGCGCCATCCAAGTGTAGCCGAGGAATTCACCGTTGGGATGCCCTTGGAACGGGAGCGCATCGGGCGGGATGAGCAAGCGGTTGCTGAGTTGCGCGATGCCGAGGCGATTGTCCGGCAGGGCTTCGTTGCTGTAGAAGAACGACCAGCCGGGCGAAGCAACCTCGTAGTCGTAGCATTGGGGCGTGGCGTTCATGCTGAACTTGGGCGGGCCGTAGCGGAAATGGTTGCCCGCCCAGTAGCCGAGGCCGCCTTCGACGGTCTGGAAGACGCTGCTCCAGGTGGGCCCTCGCTCCTTCCATGTGCGGGCCAGCGTGCCTTCCGGCGCCAGCGGTGTGTCCTTGTCGTCGCGGTTGTCGGGCGTGATCCAGGCGCTCGGCAGGCCGATCTGGAAGTTGGCCAGCGGCTGATCCACCAGGGGCCAGACCGCGGCGTAGAAGCCCATGCCTGCGCTGTAGCCGCCTTCGGGCGGCAGTTTCTCATGGCCGAAGCCGATGTAGCCGTGCAGCCCCTCGGAATGCGAGGTGACCTGGCCGACCTCGTCCACCGCAGTTGCCGTCGTAACTCCTATGGCGGCGGCGGCAAACAGCCGGCAGAGCTTCTTGGTTGTTCTGTGTTCCATGATCGTGTCCTTCCTGGATCGTCCCAGTCTTCCAACAACTTGTCAGCGGCCGTCCGGTTGAGTCATCGAGCCGCCCCATTCCTGACGGGTCGCGATCGGCACGTAGCCGGCTTCCAAGCCCTTGGGCGGAGTAAC
This sequence comes from bacterium, assembly GCA_021780105.1. Lineage (GTDB taxonomy): Bacteria > Verrucomicrobiota > Verrucomicrobiia > Limisphaerales > J093 > JAJXZJ01. Next base: position 32,446 of record JAJXZJ010000037.1, on the reverse strand, counting down.
CAGCAGTGCGGGGTCAAGATCGCATAGCGTTCCTACCGTGGGCGGGGCGAGGTAATCACGATTCTTTGGCCAGGAGCGATGAATCATCTCCACTCGTTTCTGGAGCTGCTCGCGTTCGTCTTTCGTCAGACCGGCATTCAGGAGCGCAGGCTGATCAGCGAAACGATACCAATAGTAAGTCACCACGCTGCCGTCGCCGAGCCGCGCCTGGAACGGACCGGCAACCGGCCCCGGCTTCTTCCAGCAACTGTCCGGTTCCTCGGGCGTCGTGTAAGGCTCCGGCGTCCCCTCCGCCGGTCGCGTCCACTGGATCTGCCGGAGGCCCGTCTCCGCCGGAACCTCATCGGCGGCTACCGGCACCCACTTTGCCTGCTTCTCGTCGCGACCGTTCTCGAGGCGGTAATACTCCGGGAGAGTGACGCGGTCGCCGTGCTTCTGCGTCAGGGTGTCCTTCCACTCAACGCCGAAGGTGTGCGGGCCGAGGGCCGTGGGCTTGCCGAACGCATTCCAAGCGATGGGCACCTTCTTCTCCGGCCCGGCGTCCTCATTCCACCAGATCTGCCAGGTGGCATACCCCTTGTTGCCGAAGACGCGCTGGTAAGCCCCGCGGGGGGCGATGGCACCGCTACTCGGCTTCCCGCCGGCGAACCAGGCGGCCACCGCGTCGTAGAGCGCGGTCCTGTCGTAGGCGGTATCCTGGTGTGCGAGCACCGAGGCGCCGCGCTCGTCCTGCGGGAACGAGATCGGAGCGATGCGCGCGTACCAGTTTCCCCGGGCGTCGGACGCCAGGCGGCAGGGGGTGTATTGCGTCTCCATCTGCACGGCCCGGTTCGGATCCACCGGTCGGCTGTCGAGAAGCTGGCCCGCCAGGCGCGGCTCCCGCACGGTGGCGTGCGACCAGAAATTGGGCAGGAAGAAAGTCACCGGGCCCTTGAAGTTGCCGGTGTTGAGGAAGAGCGTCCAGCAGTTGGGGCCGGTGGGTATCTCCTTGCCCTCGGTGGTCGGCTTCGGCTCGCAGAGCGGCAGGTTGAGGTAGCCGTATCCGAACAGCCCGCCGCAGTCGCCTTGCTTCACGTTCAGGCCGTCAAGGGGGAACAGGAGCCGGGGGCTGAGCTGGGCCACGCCATAGAGACCGCGCGGCTCGTTCCAATCCCCGGCGCCGTGCGCCGGCCCATTGGCAATCTCGGAGAAGTTCGGCCCCACACCCCCCATGATGAACTTCGGCGTGGTCGTCGGAAAGCGCGTGTCGGTCCACCACCCGAGCCCTCCCTCGACATCCGAGTACAGGTCCTTGGGGGCGGCGCCGTCATACTGCGCAAACATCCACGTGCCCGGCAGGCCCGTTTGCAAGCGGTGGCCCGGATAGTAGCTCAGCAGCGGCCACGCGGCCACGTACATCGAGTAGCCGGCGTTGTATTGGCGATCGACCCGCCCGGCGTGCGGAATGATCATATAGCCGCCGACATGCTCGTTTCGATGTGACGGGCCGACGACCTGCGCCGGCATCGCGTCACTCGCCGCACGCAGCCAGGCGGTGATTCCGATCATCAAGCAGCTAACACAAACGAGCTTCACACGGCTTGCGTTGGAAAGTTTCATTGTTTCTCTTCTCACCGCGTCTTCTGGAAATCCATCATCGCCTCGGCAAAGGCCTTGCCGATCGGCGCCATGATCTTGGCGGCGCCGAGATAATGGTAGCCGCCGTTGGAGATGCCCTTCAGGCGCCTCAGCTCCTCCGGCGTGAAGCTCTCCGTCATGCCCTTCTTGCAGGCCTCGTCTCTCCCCGCCCGGCCCAAGCTTGGATTCTTCTTGAACTCTTGATCCATCTTCGCGTTGAACTTCTCGCTCCGCTGTTGGAGCGCGCCCAAATCGTCGTCCCAGTAGGGCGCCGTCTGAACCGCCACCACGTTGCCCTTGAACTCAGGAAGCAACGTCCGTGCGACCTGCGCCCTGCGGAGGGCCTGAATATTCAGTCCTGCCTTCCTGCCATCAACCCCGATGACGCCAATGACGAAGGGCATCTGCGGGGCCGACAGATCCCTGCGCACATCGTGAATGAACATCGCCAGCAGTTGGCCGTACTCGTCATAGTCATTGCGGGGATACCGCCAGGTGTTGACAAGGTCGTTCCATCCTTGGAACCAGACGAAACCGGCCAACTCGTAGCCCTGCTTCGGATCGTAGTCCGGCACCACCCGCTTGATGTCCGCCAGCACCTTCTGCACATGCTCGATCACGTGACGGTAGAACACGCCGCTGTCCTTGGTCTTCTCCGCCCGCTCCTTTTCCGCATCAATGTTCCGTTCTTTGAACCGGGCCAACTCGAAGTCGCTCAGCACATACGGCCCGGCACTGGGTGGACGAAAATCGAGGCACAGACTCCGGCCGCCCCACGAGGTCTTGATGAGCAGGATCGGCTCGTTCAACGCCTTCTCCATGTAAATGCCAAAGGTGAATTCCGGGCCGATTTCGGCGGGCGAGGCCCCGAAGCCGGCGGTCAGCTTGCCGGTCTGCTCGATGACATCAGACCAGCCGTCGCCGGCGCAGCCGACCGACGAAATCCAGACGTTGTCGCAGACGGTCGGTTTCCCGTGAGCATCGCGCATCTCCTTGAGGATCGGCGCCGTCTTCGGATCATCGGCCATCGAATCCAGTGTCGAGACGTTTGCATGTCCCTGCATGTTCGACTGCCCGGCCAGGATAAATACCTTCAGCGGCTTCGCTGCCACCTGACTGGCGGTGCCCACCATCAGACCAAGAGCCACTGCGATCATCATACACCTCATACTCTGTCCTTTCTTCCTCATAGCCGTTGTTGCCAGGTTGTTTTTCCGCCTAGACAATCTCCTCCCGCGCCGCATCCCAGCGCACCATGCGCTGTTCCTGCTGAGCCTTCAGCGACATGAGGAAGGTCGCCGTCTCAATGAAAGCGTCTTCCGTCGAGCATTTCGGCGTGCCCCGGCTGCGAATGCAGTTCAGCCAGTCCACCATGTGGTTGGGCTGCTGGGGCGTCTTACCCCGCGCGTAGCCTTTGGGCAATTCGGCCTTCTGATTCCAATCGGCGGGGACGATTTCAAACGTGGTCACGTTGTGGGCGATGTCGTCGAACCGCAGCGTGGCGTCGCGTCCGCAGAGTGTCACCGGCAAACTGTCGGTGGCATTCATGCTGCCCTCGAAGGTCACGGTGCGGCCCAGTTTCTCGAACTGGTAGCTGGCGACCCAGGTGTCGGGCGCCTCGCGGTCGTCGCGGAGCAGCGCGATCAGGCCGGAGCAAACGCAGTTATCCGGAATGCCGTGGCCCAGGAGGTATTGGGCGAAGTCCATTTCGTGCGACAGCAAATCGCCGGCGTAACCGGTGCCGTAGGCGTAATAACAGCGCCAGTGCCAGAAGTGCCGTTCGTTCCACGGAATTTTCGGCGCAGAGCCCAGCCAGCGATCCCAGTCCAACTCCTTCAACACCTGCGCCGGGTCGGGCCGGTTCCATTGATCGTAGTAACCGTACCAGCGCCAGTTCGGATGATCAGGTTCAAGCGACTTAAACCGGCCAGTGCGCACCAGAGTGATGGGGCCGAGAATGCCCTGCGCAATGAGTTCTTTCGCCTGCAACGCGCAGGTGGCTTGGCGCGCTTGGTGGCCCAATTGAAAAACCACCCTGCTGGCTTTCAGCGCGGCGCGCATCCGCTTCGCTTCGGCGAGGGTGCGCGCAAACCCCTTCTCGCAGTAAATGTCTTTGCCGGCTTTCACTGCGTCCAAGACCATCTGGCAATGCCAATGATCCGGCGTGGCGATAACCACGGCCTCGACGTTGGGATCGGCCAGCAAATCCCGGTAATCCACATAGGCTTTCACCTGAGGATTGAGACTGCGCTCGACACCCTTCTGGCGGTGTGGTCCGTAAACGTCACTCACCGCCACGACCTTCACGCCGGGCACGGCTGCCACCGCATTGATGAGGTCTCCGCCCCGCGTGCCCAAGCCGATGCAGCCCACGCCAATCGTCTTGGCCGGAGACTCGCCGGAGAGAATCGCGGGGGCGAGCGTGGAAATCGCCGCCAGCGTTGTGGCGGTCTGGCCGGTAGTCCGGAGGAAATGCCGCCGGCTAAGGCTCGTTGGGGCGTTCTGGGGGTCTCGGTCCGTGGTTTTCCTGTTCGATATTTTCATGTTCGTGGTCAGTATTCCGGCAGCACGGTGAGGATTCCTTCGTCAACGATGTGCGCGGCGGTTGAGCAGTGAGAAAGGGGGCGCGATAGAAAAGTGCTGCAGATGGGGTGTAGTCAAGGCTTCATCGGTTCTGTCGGCTCTTGTTACGTGACTGACCGGAGCGTAGCGTGGGCGTGGCGGCCGCGGCAACAGGTTTCCGGCTGGCCAGCCGAATTCGCGCGTGACACGACCGGCGGCCTGTGGCAGTTGTTTTCGCCATGAAGAAAATGCTTTGGGTTGGTTTGCTGGCGCTCGCCTTCGGCCTCGTGGCAGCGCAGGCGCAGACGGACAAGAAGGACGATGCCGCGAAAGCCAAGCCGGCGGCCAAGGAAGTCGCCGTCATCAAAACCTCCGCCGGCGAGATGGTCATCGGGTTCTGGCCGGACGTGGCGCCGAAGACCGTGGAGAATTTCAAAAAGCTTGCGAAAGCAGGCTTCTACGACGGCACCGCGTTTCATCGAATCGTCAAGGGCTTCATGATCCAGGGCGGCGACCCGAACACGAAGGACCCGGCCAAGGAGGCCGCCTATGGCACCGGCGGACCGGGCTACCAGATCAAGGCCGAGTTCAACGACCGCAAACATGAACTGGGTGTGATCTCGATGGCCCGCTCGCGCGATCCCGATTCCGCCGGCAGCCAGTTCTTCATCTGCCTCGGTGACGCCCCGTTCTTGAACGGCAAATACACCGCCTTCGGCAAGCTCATCAAGGGCCAGGACGTGTTGCTCAAGATCGGCGACACACCCGTCGGCCCCAGCCCTTCGGGTGAGAACAGCCGGCCGCTCCAGCGCGTGAGCTTGGAGAGCATCAAGATTGTCCCGGCCGATTCCATCAAGTAACCAACCCTGCGAACCAACTCACCCATGAATTCCACCCCGAACGAGGTCGCCGTCATCACCACCACCGCCGGCGAAATGGTCGTCGCCTTCTGGTCCGACGTCGCGCCGCAGACCGTCGATAACTTCAAGAAGCTGGCGAAACAGGGCTTTTATGACGGCACCTGCTTTCACCGGATCATGAAGGATTTCATGATTCAGGGCGGCGACCCGTTGACGAAGGACGCCCGCGCCGAGGACCGCTGGGGCACCGGCGGACCGGGCTACCAGATCAAGGCCGAATTCAACCCGCGGCCGCACGTCTGCGGCGTGATCTCGATGGCGCGCTCGCGGCATCCGGATTCCGCCGGCAGCCAGTTCTTTATCTGCCTGGGCGACGCGCGGTTTCTGGACAACCAATACACTGCGTTCGGCGAACTCATTCGTGGCGACGACGTGCTGGGGAAGATCGGTGACACGCCGGTGGCCGCCAGCAACTCCGGCGAACGCAGCAAGCCCGCGGTGCGCGTCGGCGTGGAAAGCGTCAAGATCGTGCCGGCGGAGTCGCTCAAGTAACCGGCCGCATCTCTTATGGCCGTCGAATCGCCGCCGCTGGACCAACTGGCGCAGGCGTTGGTTGCGCTGGGCTGCCCGGCGGAGAAGTCCGCTGAGATGGCGGCGCAATTGGACAAACGCGCCCACCAGCTTGCCGCCGAAAAGGGCCGGACCTACGAAGCCGCCTTGGCGCATTTGCTGGGCCTGATGCGGCAGGGCTGGGCGGCCCAGGAGCGCGGCGCGTCCTGAATTGCCGGCGCCCGGGAACCGGGACACCGTCCGCCGTGGTTGCGCATTACTGGAGCGTCTTCCTGGAATTGATCCGCGTGCCGTTCGAGCACGAGGCGATGGTCTGGGGCGTCGTGCCGCTTTACTTCGGCTGGATGGTCAACGAGCTGACGTCCGCCCGCGCCTCCTACAGCACCGCCACGCAGACCGGTTTCGGGTTTCTCTGGGCGGGCGCGCATTGGACCTGGCAATACCTGCATCCGGGCGCCGCCGGCGGCCACGCGCGCGAAGCCGCGCCGGCGCTGTTCGCCGTCAACGTGCTGGTCACCGGGCTGGTGCTGGCGGTCGGTGCGGTGGCACTCGTCGCCGGCCTGCGCCGACGGTTCCCGCGTCGCTGCGCGTTCCTCGGCCACACGCGGTTCAGCGCCTACTTCATGATCGCCATGTTCCCGATCCAGTCCGATTACCTCCGCTGGACGTGGGCCCGGCTCGCCGCCATTCTCCTCTTCGCCGTCCCAATCTGGTTTGTGTTTTACCTGGGACTGATGCCGTTTCGCCGGAAACGCGGCCGTTGACCGCGCGTCGGTTCCGCGGCCGGCGCCACGTCGCCACCATTTCGACATTGGACATCCGCCGGCCGTCGCTGCAAATTCGGCGCCATGAAGAACGTCTTTTGCCTGCTGATCACGCTGGTCTGCGCGCTCGTGCTGCGCGCCGCCGATGCCCCCATCACGCCGCTGACCAATGTCCATGCGCACAACGACTACGAACACACCCACCCGCTTTTCGACGCGCTCGACCAGGGCTTTTGCAGCGTCGAGGCGGACATCCACCTCGTGGACGGCAAGCTGCTGGTCGCGCACGACCGCCGCAGCGTGAAGCCGGACCGCACGCTGCAATCGCTTTACCTCGACCCGCTGCAGACGCGCGGGCGGGCCAACGGCGGCCATGTGTTCCGTGACGGGCCGGAATTCTTCCTGCTGATTGATTTCAAAACCGCTCCCGGCCCGACGTGGGAGGTGTTGCGCGGCGTGCTGAAGAACTACGCCGACATGCTGACCGAATTCCGCGATGACAGCGTGCAACGCAAGGCCGTGACCGTGATCCTTACCGGCGACTCCCCTCGCGAACAAGTGGCCGCCGAACCGGTGCGCCTGGCCGCGGTGGACGGCCGGCTGCCGGACCTGAAGACGAATCCCAATCCGCACCTGGTGCCGTGGATCAGCGAAGACTGGTGGAGCGATTTCAAGTGGGGCGGCAACGGCGCGATGCCCGCGGACCAGATGACCAAGCTCCGGGAAATCGTGGCCAAGGCGCACGCGCAGGGCCGCAAGGTGCGCTTCTGGGGCGGACCGGACATCCCGGCGCTGTGGCGTGTGCAACTGGACGCCGGCGTGGATTTCATCAACACCGACCGGCTGGCGGATTTGCGGCGTTTCCTCCTCGCCCACGGCGAGGCCAAGTGAACGCTCGGGGACCGCAGCAGTTCGCCTCAGCATACCTGCGCACGAGCCAAACGGAGCCCAACGTGGTCGCAGTGGGACAGGTGGCGGTTTGGCCTACTGTCTGTTGGGCGGTTTCACAGATAAACGGCTCGTGACAATCAAGCCTTTCCACTGTCGCATAGGTATGCGCAGGTTCGCTCGAGAAGGTCTGACGTTGTCGAGTTGCTGGTGGTCATTGCCATCATCGCGGTGCTGGTGGCGCTTTTGCTCCCCTCTTTGACGCAAGCGCAGCGGATTCAGTGCATTGGCAATTTGCACCAACTCGGTGTGGGCTTGCAGACGTTCCTGGCCAACAATGAGGGATACATCCCGATGTTTGCGACAAAGGGGGAGGATTATCCCGGAACCTGGCCTTGGCAGTTGGAGAAGTTTGGGCTCGGCATCGCCAAACCGGCATCGAACTTTTTTGAAGTCGGCGTGTGGCGATGCCCTTCTGCTCGGTTCGGCGATTGGACTAAAAGAACGACGCCGGGACACACTCCGGCTTACTATGCCTACAACACCCTGGGGCTGGAAAGCAGTCGGAGCAATTCATTGGGGCTTGCCGGACGGTATGACCCGGATAAAGGCACCTACGTTCGGACAAGTGAGTCTGAGGTAATTGCGCCGAGCGATATGATGGCTATGGGTGATAGTTTTGGTGGCGGCGTTGATTTGACTCGGGTTGGCCTGGATTCTTTAAAGAAGGAAGGGAACACGGTCACCCGGCCTCGACGGCCGAGGCAACGTAGTATTTTGCGACGGCCACGTAGAATCGCCGACGCGGCAATTTCTTTTCGAGGACACGAGCGATGCAGCTTTGAGTCGTTGGAATCGTGACCACCAGCCGCACAGAGAGTTGCTCCCACCGTGAACCAGCCGCTTCCTCTGAGGGGTCATGAGGTAAACTCAGTTCAACGGACCTTTTGCTCTCTGGGTTTGGCCCGGAGCGGTGGGTCCGTCGAGCGCGGCGACGATTTTCCGCGGAACGGATTGGCGCGGCGGGGCGGTTGCGCTATGCTGGCCGCGATATTTCGTTGTATGAAGATCAGACATTGGCTCCTCCTTCGCAGTCTCGCGCTCGTTGCCCTGGCCACGCTCGGCTGGCCGGCGACCGGCGACACGAACCGCTATGCGGGCGACATCTGGGCGTTTGTCAACCCACAGGCGGTGCTGGCCGCGGCCGCGGACATCACGCTGGCCAAATACCCGGATTGCGACGACGCGATCGTGGAGAAACACATGGTGCGGGCGTATCGCGCCGACGGCACCGGCGAGAGCCAGGACGAAACGTTCGTGAAGGTGCTCACGGAGAAGGGCAAGCGCGGCAATCGCACCTTGTCGCTGTTCTTCATGCTGCCGTATTCGACCGCCGAGGTCGTCAGGTTGGAGGTGTTGAAGCCGGACGGCACCGCGGTGCCGGTGGACGTGACCGCCAATTCCAAGGAGTCCATTGACGACAGCCAGATGGCGATGAACATCTACGATCCCAACATGCGGGTGCTGCGAGTGAACCTTCCCAAGGTGGAAATCGGCGACGTGGTGCATTCGATCACCCGCGAAACGATCACGCGGTCCATCATCCCCGGCGCCTATGCGGAGGAGAACGTGTTCGAGGGCAGCGGCTACATCCGCCACATGTCCTACGAGGTGCATGCGCCCGCCGACCACCCGCTGAAGCGGATTGAACTGCGGGATGCGATTCCCGGCACGGTCCAGGCGTCGTCCCAGCCGGGCGCGGACCACACGCTGGTTTACCGTTGGGAGGTGAACAACGTGCCGCGCATGTTCGACGAACCCTCGATGCCGCCTTACGAAATGGTGCTGCAACGCCTGCTGGTGAGCACGCTGCCAGACTGGCCGGCGGTGTCGAAGTGGTATTGGGAACTCAGCCAGTCGCATCTGGACGCCACCTCGCCGGACATGAAGAAAACCGTCGAGGAACTGACCGCCGGCGCGAAGGACGACATGGCGAAAATGAAGGCGGTGTTCTATTACGTGTCGAAAAACGTCCGTTACATGGGGCTGACGCCGGAGAAAGACCGGCCGGGCTTCGAGCCGCACGACGTCAAGATCACCTTCGCCAAAAAATACGGCGTGTGCCGTGACAAGGCGGCGCTGCTCGTGGCGCTGCTCCGGCAGGCGGGCCTGAACGCCTATCCGGTGCTGATCAACGTGGGCATGAAACTGGATGCCAGGGTGCCGAGTCCGGATTTCAACCATGCCATCGTCGCCGTGGCCACCAAGCCGGGCGACTACGTGCTCATGGACCCCACGGACGAGCACACGCGCGACCTGCTGCCGGCGGAGGACTGCAACCAGAGCTTCCTCGTCTGCCGGCCGGAGGGCGATGACCTGCGCATCAGCCCGATCCAGCCGCCGGAAAAACACATGATGCAGGTGACAACCACCGGCGTACTCAGCGCCGACGGCGTGCTGGAGGCGAAGTCCGAGCTGGTGTTCGAGGGCATCAACGACGACGCCTACCGGAACATGTTTTCCCACCTGAAGCCCGACGACCAGCGGCGGTTCTTCGAGCGGGCGCTCAAGGTGGCCATGCCGGGCGCGCGGTTGACGTCGCTGAAGCTGATGCCGGAAAACATGCTCGACGTGTCCACCGTGCTGCACGCCGAACTGGAATTCACCGTGACCGGCATGACGGCCACCGGCAGCGGCAAGGCCATGATCAGCCTGCCGTGGGTCGGCCAGCGGCTGGGCGTGGTGAACTTCATTCTCGGCGACACCGGCCTGGACAAACGCAAATACCCGCTGGAAACCTCCGTGACCTGCGGCTTGAAGGAAACCATCGCCCTCAAGCTGGCGGACGGCTTCGCCGGCGCGGTGTCCATGCCTTCCTGCCCGCCGGTGAACGACGACTGCCTCAGTTACCAGGAAACTTTCGACGCCGCGAGCGGGAAGCTGAACTGCGCGCGGGAGCTGAAGCTGAAGGTCGTCGAGTTCGCCCCGGAACAATATCTGGAACTCAAGCGGACCTTGAAGTTGCTCCAATATGACCAGCGGAAAGTGCCGGTGTTCGCCGTGAACGAGAGCGTCGCCACCAGTTCGGAAACGACAGTGGACACCGGGGCGATCCCGCCGGTCGAGTCCAACGCCACGATCCTGGAAAGCCACAAGGAGCTGGACGTGACCGACGCGCACACCGCCGTCTATCGCATCCGTTACGCGAAACGCATCCTCACCTACGCCGGCAAGATCAGCGAGGCGGAAGTGAAGGTCGGCTACAATCCTTCCTGCCAGCAGGCCCGCCTCGTTCACGCCGTGGTCATTTCCCCGGGCGGCAAGCGCCAGGAAATCTCCACGAATGAGATCAACGTGATGGACGCCGGCTGGAACGCGTCGGCAAAACGTTACACCGGCGGGAAGATCCTCGTCGCCAACCTGCCCGGCGTGGACATCGGCTCCACACTCGAAGTGGAATTGGAAATCACCAGCAAGGGCGTGCCTTACCTCTCCGGCTTCGAGTCGTTCCAACTGCCGGACGAGCTGGAGCAGAAGTCGTTTCAGTTGACCGCGCCGGCCAATGTCAAAATCGAGACACTCGTCCGCAACGGCGGCGGCACGATGCAGGCGCAGGCCGCCACGAACAGCGGCCGGCAGACGTTCACGTGGCAGACCCAGCACGTCAGCGCCCTGCCCGCCGAATCGCAGCTTCCCCCGGATTGGACCTACAACACCGGCGTGGGCTACTTCGCCGGCGACCCGGCGGCGTATTGGAAAACACTGAACGACACGCTGCTCGACCGTTCGCACAAGAGCGACCAGGCCGCGAAGGTGGCGCGGCAGTTGGCGGATCAAAGCAAGACGAAGCTCGCGACCGTGCAGGCCATCCGCGACTTCGTCGCCAGGTCCATCCGGCTGGCCGGCCCGTCGTTCACCGAACTGCCGCTCAACGAACTTTCCGCCGCGGACACCACGCTGGCCGATGGCTACGGCCACGCCGCCGACCGCGCGATCCTGCTGCACGCGATGCTTTCCGCGGCCGGGTTTCAGCCTGACTTCGTCCTGGCCTCCGGCCTGCCGCCCATCGCCGGCATCACCAACGTGACGTCGTCGTTCCCGCTGCCGGACGCCTTCCAGTGGCCGCTGGTCCGGATCACGCTCGACGGCAAAACCTACTTCCTGAACGACACGGACCAATATGCCCAACTCGGCTCCACGACTTTTGACGGACGGCTGGGCATCGCGCTCGCCACCGGCACCCGCGAAGTCATCCAGGCCGCCAAGGGGTGCGCGGACCGGACGGATACGGATTACGCGCTCGCCATCGCGGACAACGGCGCCACGCGCGTCACGGTGACGCGGCATTATTACGGCCCGAGTTTCAACGCGAAAAAGCGGTTCTTCTCCGAGCTGCCGCCGGAGGAACGCCGGCGCTACCATCAGGAAATCGTCTCCCGCGTGGCCCAGGGAGCGCGGCCGGAGGGCGACCTGATCACGCGGTTCGACACGTATCCCGGCCTCGAACAATTCACCGTGAACGTGGACAACTACTGCGTCGTGGATGGCAATTACCTCTATTTCGATCTGCCCTTCACGCCGTCGCTGTTCCCCGTCGGCTCGGACCGGCGCGCCCTGCCGCTGTTCGTGTCGTCACAGAACCAGAGCACCGTCCGCACCGAGATCACGTTGCCGGACGGCTTCCACCGCCTCGTCATCGCGCCTAAAACGGAAACCGTGGCGGCGCCGGACGGCGCGGGCACGGCGCGCATCACCGCCACCGAAACCGCCGGCAAATGCGTCGTCACCGACGAATTGACAACCTCGCCCGCCATTCTGGCACCGCAGGACTATCCCGCCGTGCTGAAGGTGGAAGCCACGTTGAGCCGGAAATCCGCGAAGGTGTTCCTTTTGGAAAAGGACGCCGCCGCGCGCAACTGAGCAGTTGCCGGGACGTTGCAACGCGCCGGCGATTCCGTCGTGTCAACCGCCGCCACACACCCGGCGGTAAAGTGCCTCGTATTGCGGCACAATGGCCGCTGGTGAAAAATGGTCGCGCGCCCGCTGGCGGGCGGCCTCGCCCAGCGCGGTCCGGTGCACCGGATCTTCCAGCAGCCGCTCGACCGCGCCCGTGAGTGCGTCCGCATCGTCCGGCGGCACCAGGATGCCGCTGACGCCGGTTTCCACCACCTCCGGGATGCCGCCGACGTGCCGGGCGACGCTGGGGCAGCCAAAACACATCGCCTCCAGAATGCTCAGGCAGAAACTCTCCGTGTCCGACGTGAACAACCCGGCGTCGGCGATCTGCAGATAGTCTTCGATGTCGTTGACCTTCTCCCGCACGATCAGGCGATCGGTGAGGCCCAGCCGGCGCGCCTCGTCGGCAAACGGCGCAAAGCTCCCGCCCGCCAGGATCACCAGCTTGAACGGCACCGGGGAGCGAACCCGGGCAACGGTTCCCAGCAGCAGATCAATCCGCTTGAGCGGACGCAGATTCGAGGAGTGGAGCAATACCACCTCGTCTTGCAGACCGAGTTCCCGGCGCACCTCCTCGCGGGAGCGGCGCGGCGGGCGCGGTGCGAAGAAATTATGGATCACCTCCAGCGGTCCGTTGAAACCGAGCAGCCGGCGCGTTTCGCGTTTCAAAAAATCCGACACCACCGTCACGGCGTCGGAACAGGTGAGCGCGTGGTGGATGGCCGGGCCGTAGCCAGGATCGCTGCCCAGCAACGTGGTGTCGGTGCCGTGCAGCGTGGTGACCACGCGCGGCCGTTGCGCCGGCGGCAGCATGGCGCGGGCGAGGATCGCCGCCGTGGCGTGGGGCACGGCGTAATGCACGTGCAACACGTCCAGCCCGTGGTCGCGGCTCACGTCCGCCATGCGCACCGAGAGCGGCAGCGTGTAGTCCGGGTAGCGGAACAACTGGTATTCGTTGATCACCACGGGATGGAAATGCAGCCGCGGCGTGTTCTCCGGCAGCCGGAACGGCCGTTCGTAGCTGATGAAATGCACCTCGTGGCCGCGCCGCGCCAGTTCCTCGCCCAAGCCGGTGGCGAGGATGCCGCTGCCGCCCACCGAAGGATAACAGGCAATGCCAATTCTCAGCGTGCGTTCGGAGGTCATATCAAAAACGCCGCGCGCCGCGGCCCGCCTGCGTCAGCGAATCGAGCACGAGCGGATCGTTGGGAAACAAGGCGATCGCGTGGCCGATGCCGGCGCGCAGACCGCGCAACCGCGCCCGCGCAAGCTGCAGTTCCACATAGGCGCGGGCCGAGGTTTGCGAGGCGTGCGCTTCCATGGCGGCAGTCCAGGCGGCGAGCACCTCGGGTGCCGACACGTCCACCAGCACGGGCGTGACGTTGTCCGGCTCGGCTTCCGGCGTCACGGCGTAGTAGAACAACAAACCAGTTTCGTAGGGCGGCGAGCCGCGCAACTCCGCCACGCCGCCGTAGCGGGCGAGGCGGGTGGCATCACGCACCAGCGTGCCGAGCCGGGCGTGGTCCGGATGCTGGTTTTCCACCAGACTCGGCGCGAGCACAATGCCCGGCCGCACGCGGCGAATCACGCCGGCCAGCCTGATCGCGTGCGCCGCGCGGACTTCGAGATGGGAGTCGCCGTCGAGTTCGATGAATTCCAGCGTCGCGCCCAGCAGGGCGGCGGCCTTTTCCGCTTCGGCCACGCGCTGCGCCGGACTTCCGTGCGTCGCGGCTTCGCCACGGGAGCACACGACCAGGTGCGCCGCGCGGCCGTGACGCGTTTCCTGCGCCACCACGCCGCCGCCGCCGAACTCGATGTCATCGGGGTGCGCGCCGAAGGCCAGCAGCGGGGCCGGTTCAGGCGGGGAGTTCGGTGTAGGCTTCATCGGAACGGTCAATGGGATCGCGATTGAGGTAAGTGATTTCCGGCGCGTCGTCGCGGCGAAGATAATCCTGCTCGCTGGCCCCGGCAACGTAGTGCGTGCAGTGCAGGACGGATTGCATCCAGCGCAGCCGCGTATCGCGCGTCGGGCTGATGTGTTCCTTGGTGAACGGTGCCGCCGGCAGCGTGATGAAGGCGTCGCCGCCCTCGTGCAGCGTCAATGCGCCGTCGTGCCAGCGGGCGCGGACGATCTCGCCTTCATACGGCACGTCCACAAAAAACTCGGCCACGTCGCACGCCGCGCGGCGGAAGGCGGGGTCGCTCGAGCGCGCCACGCGGATGCCGTCGAGCAGCCCCATGCGGTGATACATCGCGAGGCAGAAGTCGGCGGCGTTGGTTTCGTGGACCTCGGCGAACGCGGCGATCAACGGGTGTGCGACGTAGTTGGGCAACTGAAGCACGGTTCGGCCGGCCCAGTCGGTGGCGATGCGTTTGAGGTGCAGCGGCGAGAATTTACGCTGGAGCTTGTTGGCGAAGGCAAAGTTGAGGTGCGCCGGCTCGCCGGTCTTGCGATGGTGCAGGAGCGTTCTCGTTTCGCGCGGATCGTGGTCGCTGTCGTGGCAGAAGAAGACGATCTCGCCGCCGATCTCCGCCTGCAGCCGGCGGGCCGTCCGGATTTTGGCGACGAGAAAGCGCTTCGGAAAAAAGCCGCACGGTTGCTGGCCGAAACAAATGACGGGCGGGGTGCTCATGGCGTGGCCGGCGCCTCCGCGGGCTGGTCGTCCGGACCCTTCAAGGCCTGGAGGATCAGGCCGAACAACACGCACGCGGCGCAACCGATCAAGTTATACCACAGGTAGCTGATCGTCAGCGTGAAGTAGAGCACGAACACCAGCGTCTGCGCGGACAACGCCGCCCAGAAGACGGCCGTGCCGCCGACCCGCCGGAAGAAAAACGCCACCAGGAAAAGCCCCAGCACCACGCCGTAGAAAATGGATCCGAGGATGTTCACAGCCTGAATGAGATTCTCCACCAAATGCGCAAACAGGGCGAATGCCAGGGCGACCACGCCCCACAGCGCGGTGAACCATTTCGACGCGGCCACGTAGTGGGCATCGCTCGCCTCGCGTTGGAGCATGTGCCGGTAAAAATCCACGGTCGTCGTCGAGCCGAGCGCGTTCAGCTCGGACGCCTTCGACGAAAGCGCGGCGGCGAAGATCACCGCGACGAGCAGGCCGATGACGCCATGCGGCAGATGGTCGAGCACAAACGTGATGAACACGTAGTCCGCGTCGTTGGCGCTGGTTTGCGGATCCGCCCGCTGGATGACCGCCCTAGCGTCGGCGCGGAGGACGTCACTGCGCGCCTGGGCGGCCTGGGCGGCCGCGCGGGACGCGGCTTCCGCCGGTTCGTCGCCCGCGTGTTTCGCGTCCAGCCACGCGCGGATGAGCCGCTGCTTGCGCGCGTGAACGGCCGCGAAATCCGACTCGATGGCGTGGAGCTGCGCTCCCGCGCCGTGGCGCGCCTGGTAGTTCCAGGCAGCCTCGTTGAAGTAAACCGGCGGCCGTTCGAACTGGTAAAACACGAAGACCAGCACCCCCAGCAGCAGGATGAAGAACTGCATCGGGATTTTGCAGACGCCGTTGAACATGAGTCCCAGCCGGCTTTCCCGCAGCGACGCGCCGTGCAGGTAGCGTTGGACCTGCGACTGGTCCGTGCCGAAATACGACAGCGAGAGAAACAGTCCGCCCAGCATCCCGGACCAGATCGTGTAACGCCGGTGGACATCGAGCGAGAAATCCACCGCCTCAAGCTTCTTGAAACCGCCCGCCACGGTCAGCGCGTCGGTCAGCGTGAGCCAGGAAGGCAATTTGATTAACAGCACGATGAACGCCGTCACCATCCCGCCGAAGATCACGGCCATCTGGTATTTCTGCGTCAGGTTCACCGCTTCGCTGCCGCCCGCCACCGTGTAAGCGATGACCAGGAGCCCGCTGAGGACGATCGTGACGTCCAACCGCCAGCCGAAAACGGTCGAAAGGATAATGGCCGGCGCGTAGATCGTGATGCCGGCTGCCAGGCCGCGTTGCAGGAGGAACAACGCCGCGCCAAGCAACCGCGTCTTGGCGTCGAAACGCCGCCCGAGGAATTCGTAGGCGGTATAGACATCGAGACGGCGGTAGAGCGGGAGAAAAATGGCCGCGACCAGAATCAGCGCCAGCGGGACGCCGAAATAGTTTTGCACGAAACCGAGGCCGCTTTCGTAGCCCTGGCCCGGCGTGGACATGAACGTGATCGCGCTCGCCTGCGTGGCCATGACCGAGAGGCCGATGGTGCCCCAGCCGGCGGTCTGGCTGCCTTTGAGGTAGGCGCTCAGGCTGTTGCGGCCGCGCGTCCGCCACATGCCGTAGGCTGCGATCCCGACCATCGTCCCCAGCAGGACGAGGTAATCCAGCAAGTTCACGAGAACGCCCACGACAGCAGGGCGAGCAGGAGCACGTTCAACACGAAGCCGGCAAACACGAAGCCATACACGCGGCGCCAGGTGCGCAGCCACGGCAGGCCGGGACCCTCGTCCACGCCGGCCGGGCCGGACGGAGCCGCCGCGACCGCACTCCATTTCTGCTCCGCAGATTTCATTTCCCCAGCGAAACCAGGTTGGCAAACAGGCGATACGCGCCCGGCACGCCGGCGGGCAACTGCCGGAAAAATGCCAGCCCGGTATAGACGAAATTCCCGCGGCCGTAATGCGCCACCAGCAGGCCGCTCTTGAGCGGCGCCTCGCCCGGATCGCTGCACGCCAGAATCGGGGTGTAGCGCGCATCCCATTCGTTCGGGAAATAGACGCCGCGCTCCTGCACCCAGCCCGCAAAGTCGGCGGTGGTGATCTTGTTGGGCACGTTGAGCGCGGGCGCCGCGGGCGCCAGGAACGTTACCGGCGCGTCTTCGTCCGTCACACGGTCCTGCGACACCCGCAGCGCGAGCGGCGCGGACTCCAGGCCGTTGACGCGGTTGTATTGCATCACCACGTTGCCGCCCGCTTCCACGTAGGCAAACAGCGCCGGCACGCAGGCAGCCAGGTCCTTCCGCGTGTCGAACGCCCGAATGCCGAACACCACCGCGTCAAACGCTTTCAACCGCTCCGGCGTGAGGTCCGCTTCCGTGAGCGTCGTGACCGCGTAGCCCATTTCCTTCAAGGCCGCCTCCACGCTGTCGCCGGCGCCGGGCAGGTAGCCGACCTGCCGCCCGCGGATGGCCAGATCGAGACACACGGCCTTGAGGCGGGCCGGCGGTTGGAGCAGTTGCAGCGGAATGTGCGGGTAGTGAATCACGATGCGCGCGTTGTCGTAGCGCCGCCCGCCCACGTCGGCCTGGGCCGTGATGCCGGCGGTCGTGGGCCGCCCCGGCGCGGTGACGGTGAATTGGAAATTCGTCTGGGCCCCGGCGCTGGCGAATTGAAACGACTGGATCGCGGGCGTCACTTGCCAGCCAGACGGCGCATCCAGGCGCAACGTTCCGGCCGCGTCAGGCCGGGCGGACGTGACGGTCACTGTGACCACGTGGGCCGCGCCGGGCGCGAACAACACCACCTCGGAACCCAGCTTGAGCGAAACTGGCGGAATCACGTCCAACCGGCGCGGTTCACCGCCGGCGGAATCCGCGGCCGCCTGCCGGGGTTGATCGGCAATCACCAGCGTCTGGCCGCCGACCTCGAAGACTTGCTCGACCGGAAACACGGGCGGATTCTCCGGCCGGCCAATCAGCGCCGGGTCGTCCACCCGATACATCCCCGGCGGGTGATCTTCACGCAGCCAATAAGGCTGACTCAGCGGCGTGGCGGCGGGCAGCGGCTCCGTCGCATCGCGGCTGACCGACTGATTCGCCGAAACATCGGCGCCGACGGGCAGTTCAGCCTTGATCGCCGGATACCGCACCGCCACCCAACGAACGGGCACGGCGCCGGCCAACCGGGTTACGGTGTGGTGAAGGTGGAGCGTCTCGCCGGCCACGACCTCGGCTTGCGGCACGGTCGTTGCCACGGTCAGGCCCAGGCATTCCTGGAGAATGCGGTCCAGTTCGCGGCGCTTCTCGTTGACCACCGGATTGGCGGTGCCGAGATCAGCAAGACGTTTTTTGAGGTCCAACAACGCCGGCACGCTGGCGGCGGCGTCTTGCGGGTTGAACTTCGCAACGACTTCGTCCGTCAGCCGGCTGATTGTGGCACCGCCGGGATAGCGGCCCCAGGTGGTATCCACGCCGTCGAGAATGTCCTTGGTTGTCGGCTCGCCCGCGAGCAATTCAAAGGATTCGGTCCGCGGGCCGCCGCCGCCGCCGCGAAAATTGCCGAAGCCCTGGGTCTTGTGCATCGAGCGGCTGCGTCCGGCAATTTCCGCGAACGACTCGCCGGTGGCTGGATCGTTGCCGCCGGTTTCGATGTGCAGGACGCCGGCGCGCGCCGCGTCGCCGCCACCGCGGCCGAATCCGCCGCCGTTCCAGAGAATGCGCTTCGGTTGCCACGGCGTCAGTCCTTGTTCGAGTTGCTCGGGAAATGCCTTCGGATCGCCGCAGAGCTTGAAGGCTTCGAGGGCCAACACCGCCGAGGCCGTGTGATGACCGTGCGTGCGGCCCGGCTCCGGCGAAAAGCGCGTGATCAGCACGTCCGGCCGGAATTCGCGGATCACGCGCACGATGTCCGACAGCACCTGCTGGCGGTCCCAGATGCGAAGCGTTTCGCGGTAGTCCTTGGAGAAGCCGAAGTCAATGGCGCGGCTGAAGAACTGCCGGCCGCCGTCAATGTGCCGCGCCGCCAGGAGTTCCTGCGTGCGGATCACACCCAGTTCCTCGCCGAACTC
The DNA here is from genome assembly GCA_021780105.1 of bacterium. GTDB lineage: Bacteria > Verrucomicrobiota > Verrucomicrobiia > Limisphaerales > J093 > JAJXZJ01. The sequence goes on along the minus strand of JAJXZJ010000037.1, from coordinate 13,495 downwards.
CGGCCCGAGGACGTTCTGCCCGCCGTCGCCGCGCGTCAGCGAAAGATACGCGGTGCGGTAACGCCGGCCGCGCGCCAGGTAGGCGATCAGTTGCGTGTTCTCGTCGTCGGGATGCGCTGCGATGTAAAGCACGCTGCCCATCTCGCGGAGATCTTTCAGTTCCCGGAGAATCGCGGCGGAATCGGTTTGTGGTTCCGCCGCTTCGGTGACGCGCGGGAAGAACCAGGCATTTGCGCAGACCGCAGTGAGAACACTGAGCCTGGCAATTTGAGTCAGGCGGCTGCGTCGCGGCTGCGAGACACCGCCGTGCGGCAGCACCGCTGCCACCAAAGGTGAACGGAAGGTTACGGGTTTCACTGCAAGCTGGAGATCAGGTCGTCGTTCATTTTGACGAACGAGCTGCCGGGGCCTTCGGCTTTGGTGGCCAGTTCCTTCGATTCCTTGGCGGTGGCGATCGCGCCGGCTTTGTCGCCTTGCTTGGCGAGAATTTGCGCCTTGAGATGCAACAGCTCATAGGCAAAACGAGGTTTGTCGGCCAGACCGGCGTTCACCCAGTCGAGCGCCTTGTGCAAATCCTGACCGTGGTCGTAATAGAACGTGGCGGCTTGGAAATAAAATCCGTCCGACTTTTTGTCCGGCGCCGCCATCGCCGCCTCGATCTGTGGCACCAGTTTGTCGGTCAGCGGGATTTCGATGCGGATCGGCACGACGGTGTGATCCCAAACCAAATTGAGCGCCGCCGATTCGTCGCGGACGTGATTGAACTCAATGGTGAACGTCTCGATCTGCTCGGCGAGGTGAACCGGCGTCACCTTGAACCGCACCAGGTCATCCTTGGAATCATACTGAAATGCGCCCCATTGTTTGGCGTTCTTGTTGAGGATGATCGTCCATTCGTCTTCGCCGGGAATGGTGAACAACCCGTAGGTGCCGGCAGGAACGTCATTTCCCTCCAATTTCACCGGCGTGCTGAAGCTAATTCTCGTGGCTGCGTTCGCGCCTGTGCGCCAGACCTGGCCATAGGGGACAATGCCGCCAAAGACTTCGCGATGTTTCTTGCCGGGCCGCGAATAGACGACCTCGATGTCGGTCAGTCCGACGCACTGCTTGATGGTGCAGGCGGGACTGGCGGCAGGGAATTCAACCTTGGGCGTTTGCGCCGACGAGGTGGCCGCCAGCAACAACGCGCCGGCCAGTGCCGAACTGCATAATTTCATAAGCCGGGCGGAATGAAATTATTTCTGCACCGTAAATGGCACCGAGAATTGCGTGTTTTCCCACATCAATTTCAAGACGCCGCCGCCGGAGGAACCTTTCGCGATGGCCATCGTGAACTGGTCCACCTTGCTGTCCGTGGCATCCTTCTGGAGGTCAATGCGCGCCAGGTCTTCGCCCTCGTTATACTGCAACCCCCACTGGCCGAGTTGCTTGTTGACGATCAGTTTGGACGTGCCGGATTCCTCCGGGAGCATGAACAGCGTGTGGGCGCCGGCGGGGATGGTGGTTCCGCCCATTTCGATGGGCTTCTGCGTGATGAGGAGCGTGGCTTCGTCCGCGCCCAGGCGCCAGACCTTGCCGTAAGGCACCAGTCCGCCCCAGATCTTGCGGACCTCGGTTGTGCCGGGCTTGACCGTGTGCGGCCGGCCATAAACGATCGTAACCCGGTTGCCATCAATTACTGAACTGATGGTTTCGTGCGGGCTGAGGCGGCGTTGCTGGGCCAGGAGCGGCAGCGTGCCCAGGATGGTGGCGGCGAGAATCAGGGTGGATATGCGCGTGTTCATGCAGCTCTGACAGTTGGGGGTTGATAACGTTGAATTCTTTTTTCCATGATGACGACCGCGCACCATAGCGCAGGTTCGCGGGAAATTCCAGATGCATTCGCGCCCGGCGCCCCGGCGCGCTGCCGCCGTTTTTGCGTGGCGGAAACGGCGCCGGCCTGCCATGTTTGTCGGCGTCATGCAAAAACTCTCCGTCACCATCTGGAACGAATTTGTCCACGAGCGGGAAAACGCCGAGGTCGCCCGCATCTACCCGCGTGGCATTCACGGCACGCTGGCCGACGCGCTGCGCCAGCGGACGGAACTCGCCGTCCGCACCGCCACGCTGGACGAGCCGGATCAAGGCCTGCCGCCGGCCGTGCTCGATGCCACCGACGTCCTGGTGTGGTGGGGCCACGCCGCGCACGCGGCGGTGAAGGACGACCTCGCCGCGCGCGTGCAGGAACGCGTCATCGCCGGCATGGGGCTGGTGGTGCTGCACTCCGGCCACGAATCCAAAATCTTCATGCGGCTGATGGGCACCGGTTGCCACCTGTGCTGGCGCGAGGCCGGCGAGCGCGAGCGCGTCTGGGTCGTCAATCCCGGCCATCCCATCGCCGCGGGCCTCGGCGACTGCATTGAAATCGAGCACTCGGAGATGTATGGCGAGCCGTTCGGCATCCCCACGCCGGAGGAACTGATTTTCATCTCCTGGTTCGAGGGCGGCGAAGTCTTCCGCGGCGGTGCCACCTGGACACGCGGCAGCGGGCGCATTTTTTACTTCAGCCCCGGCCACGAGGCGTATCCGATTTACCACCATCCCGACATCCAGCGGGTGATCACCAACGGCGTCCTGTGGGCGCGTCCGCAGGGGCGTCCGGCCGAGGTGCCGCGGCATGTGCCGGTGGAGCAGGCCCGGCAAAAAATCACCGCGCACGGCCCCAGCGTGCATGACGCCGCCGGCCATCTGGTTTCACCGAAGTCTTGAAAACACCGGGCGCCCGCGCTCACTGTCCCTTTTGATTCCATGAACATCGGCAAACAAATCCGGCTCAATCGCATCTTCGCCCACCCCAGCGGACGGCTCTGCTCCGTGGCGGTGGATCACTTCATCGGCTACGGCAAGCTGTCGCCCGGCGGCGGACTTTCCAATCTGCCGGCCGCGCTGGCGCGTATCGCCGCCGGCCAGCCCGGCGCCGTCACCATGAGCAAAGGCACCGCGATGCACGCCTGGGCGCCGTATGCCGGCCGGATTCCGCTGATCGTCCAGGCCGGCTGCTTCACCGCGGACGACCGCGTCATCGAATCGGTGACCACGCCCGAGGAGTGCGTGCGCCTCGGCGCGGACGCCATCGCCATCGCCATTGGCATCTTCGGACCGAACGAAGGCCGGTTCATCAAGATCCTCATGGATGGCGTCGCGCAGGCGGCGAAATACGACCTGCCGGTCATCGCGCACATTTACCCGCGCGACTTTTCCGGGCCGGTGCCGCGGATCGTGTTTGATCCCGAAGGCATCCTATGGGCGGCGCGCGTTGGCATTGAGGCCGGCGCGGACGTCATCAAGGTCGGTTACACCGGTGACGTGACCTCGTTCCGGCAGGTTGTGGAAAGTTCGCCGGTGCCCGTGGTCGCCGCCGGCGGACCCAGGGCGAAGAACCTGCGCGCCGCGCTCACCGCGATGGCGGAGGTCGTCCAGGCCGGCGGCCGCGGCGCCACGATTGGCCGCAACGTCTGGGGCGTGAGCAAAGTGCCGGAGGCCTTGCGCGCCTTCAAAGCGGTGATTCTCGACGGCCGGAGCGTGGACGCCGCGCTGGCGGCCGAAGGCTTGACGGGCGAAGAATGACTTCGCGACCGCGGCGCGGCACCGTTGGCTGTTCCCGTGAATTCCGCCACGCCAAAGCGTTTCGATGTGCTCGGTCTCGGCTGTGCGGCGGTGGATGATTTGCTGTATGTGCCGAAGTTTCCGGCCGCCGACCAGAAGGTGCGCGTGTCGCGAAGGGCGCGTCGCTGCGGTGGACTGACCGCCGTGGCCCTGGTCGCCGCCGCGCGCCTGGGAGCGCGGTGCGCCTACGCCGGCTGCCTCGGCACCGACGACTATTCCGAATTCGTCGCCGGTCATTTTGCCCGCGAAGGCGTGGACATTTCGCTCGCGCCGCGACTGTCGGAGGCGCACGTCATTCACTCAACGATCGTCGTCGGCGAAGACACAGGCAGTCGCGCGATTTTGTTCGAGGACGCCGGCATGATTGGCGCGCATCCGGCGTTGCCGCCGGCGGAGGCGATCCGCGCCGCCGCCGTTTTGTTCGTTGACCACTTTGGCGTGCCGGGGAGTATCCGCGCGTCGCGCCTGGCGCGGGCGGCGGGCATTCCCGTGGTGGGCGATTTTGAACGGGAGTCCGACGCGCGGTTCGGTGAACTGTTGAACCTGGCGGACCACCTGATTCTGTCGGAGGAATTTGCCCGCTGGTGGACACGAACCGCAACTCCCGCCGCGGCAGCGGCCGCACTGTGGCGCACCGACCGGGCCATCGTCATCGTCACCGCCGGCGCAAACGGCTGCTGGAGCGTGTCTGCGGAGGACGGTTTGACTCCCCGGCATCATCCGGCGTTTCCCGTCAAAGCCACGGACACCACCGGCTGCGGCGACGTCTTCCACGGAGCCTACGCCGCCGGTCTGGCCCGCGGCGAGACGCTGGAAGACCGCATCCAGATGGCGGCCGCCGCCGCCGCGTTGAAGGCGCGCGACGGCGAAATTCCGCATCGCGCCGAAGTGGATAATTTTCTGCAAGCGAACCGGCCGTCGGCACGTTCGCCTCACTGATTTTTCGCTGCTCCCTGTCCTTATGAACCTCACGAACACCGCTGCCGAACTGGAAGCCGCCCTGGCCGAAGTGCCGGTGCTGGACGTCCACACCCACCTCTGCGGCGCGCGACTGGCCGCGCGCGGGCTGCACGACATCCTGCTTTATCACATGGTCGTGAGCGACCTCTATGCGGCGGGCTGTCCGAGCGGCGCGCGGTTGACGCAATTCCCCAACTGGCCCACGCGCGAGGAAGCGCACCGGCGCCTTCAGGAGGCGCTGCCGTATTTGCGCCACATCCAAAACACCAGCGGCTGGTGGGGAGTTCGGCTGATTTTGCGCGACCTCTACCAATGGCACGAGCCGATCACGCCGGACAACTGGCAGCGCCTCGACGACGCCGTCCGCGAATGTGCGGACGACGGCGCCTGGGCGCGCTCGATCCTGAAACGCGTGAACATCCAACGCACCTGCGCGGAATACTGTCGTCGAGGTCAGGGCGAAGGCGACGACGTGCTCCAATATTCGCTCGAATGGGGCATGTTCATGCGCAGCCAGTGGGGCGAATTCGACACAGCGGTCTATGACCTCGAACACACCTGGGGCCGTCCGCCGGAAGCGCCGGTGGCGATCCTCGGTGGCGGCATCCGACCCGCGCCGGACCGAACCATCAAGACACTCGATGACGTCCACGCCGCGATCCGGCATTACGTGGACAGCATTCCTTACGCGCAGGTCGTTTCGACGGCGACCGGCTTGTCCACGGACATTGATTACCGGCTGCCGAGCGACCGGGAGATGGCCGACGCGCTCAAGCGGCGCGCGCAGGCCGGCCCGGCGGAGCGGGACATTTATGCCGCCTACATCGGCGAGGCGTTTCTCGCCGCATTGGAGAAACGCGGGGACGAAATCCTTTTCCAGTTCAGCCTCGGCGCCGAACCGTTGCCGTTCGAGACGGCGAGCCGGATTTCGCAAACGACCCTGGCGCAACTGGCCGAAATCGTCGGCCGGCATCCGAAGCTGCGCTTCCAGTGCTTCGTCTCCAGCCGTCACGCGAACCAGACGCTATGCACGCTGTGCCGTGAATTGCCCAACTTCAGCCTCGCCGGTTTCTGGTGGCACAATTTCTTCCCCGGCGCGATCCGCCAGGTCATGACCGAGCGTCTCGACATGGTGCCGGTAAACAAACAAGTCGGCTTTTTCTCGGACGCCTACAGCGCGGAATGGTGTTACGCCAAGGCCATCATCGTGCGCAAACAAATGGCGGTCGTGCTGGCGGAAAAGATTGCGCAAGGCCAATACACCTTCGACGAGGCCAGAAACGTGGCGCGCGAAATCCTCTTCGAGACGCCGCAGTCGCTCTGCGGCATGACGCCGACGCCGGACAAGTTCAAACGCTGAACCGGAGCCGGCGCGGCAGAAATGAGTCCGGCTGCGCGCGGTTTCCACCTCATTGCGCGCTGGCGTCCAGCACCGCTGCGAGCGCGTAGATCAACGCGCTGTTCCAGTTGATGGCAATTTCGTTCGTGCGGTAATCCGCCTGTTCGTCGTGCCAGTCAGCCGGCCCTGGATGCGGTCCGCCGACAAGGTAGCCCGGCCAGGGCTCGTCCACGTTGTCGCCGCCGGAGCGACGATCGTGCGGGTGGAGCGGCGGGCGGAATCCGAGGCCGGTGACGTAGGACCGGCCGTGGCAATTCCGTCCGAACAGGTGATTCAGCGCGGCGAGCATCGTGTCGCGGTATTCGAGCTTGGGTGAAATCCGGAAAGCCGCGTGCAAAATCAGCGCCTGCCGGGCGACGCTGCCGTTGCAACCCCAGTAATAGCGCGAACCCAACGGCCGGCCATAGCCGTGTTCCTTGCCGACCTGCACGATTTTGTCCGCGGTCGCCAGCAGATTGGTTCGGCCCTGGGCGACCAGCGCTTCGTCGCGCCCGGCGCGCTCCGAGAGCAAGTAGGTGAACACGCCGAGGTTGCTGACTTCACTCCAGTCGAAATCCTGAAGGACGCTGACGTTGATCGCCCGCAGCCGGGTTTCCAGATCGCGCAATACGTCGGCGTCGCCGGTGGTTTCCCACAGTTCCGCCGCGGCCCAGAGACGGTCGTCGGCGTCCCGCGTGCCGTAGGCGCCGGTGCTGAACTCGCGCAGATCGGCGTTGTGGTTCGCCGGATTGGCCCGCAGGAACGCGTAACTCTTCCGCGCCGCGGCCAGGCAGCGGTCCGCGTAAGCGGCGTCGTAAGGCCGGAAATCCCGCGCGGTCTCGGCCATCATGGCAACGAAGTCCGCCGTTGCCGCGCTGCTCCACGGTGCGAAGTAGCGATCTTCGTGTTCCCGCTCCGGCAGGATGAAACCGCCGAACCGTTTCGTGGAAACCTTGTGGGAAACCGATCCGTCGGAGAACTGCATGGTGAGCAGCCAGTCGGTTTCCCATTTGATTTCCGCCAGAAAATCCGGCAGCGGGCCGCCCGACTCCGGCAGGTCGAGCTTCACGCGCCGGATTGCCGGGCCAAAGTCCTCCCACGCGCGGAGCATGGAGCCGACGGTGATGCCCGCGTTGACAACGTATTTGTTGTAATCGCCGGCGTCGTGCCAGCCTTTGGTGCTGTCCTTGCGCTCGTGCCCGCCGCCCACGAGGTCCAGCCACGCGTCGTTCGTGTGACAGGCCGCGTGCGCGAACGTCCGGCCGTGGTTCGTGGCGGACACCGCGGTGCCGCAGCGCCAGAGGAACATGCCGCGCGTGACGAGATAAAACGGCTGCCGGTAAACCTCCGCGGCTACGTGAAACGACGGCGAATCGCCCACGCCCGGCACGCGCAAACGATAGTCGCCCGGCTGTCGCAGCGCGGAAAAGTCGGCGACGTAAAGTTGTTCGCCACTGTCCTGGTTCAACACGGGACCGGTGACTGCACCGGTCAGGCATTGACTGCCGTCGGCCACGCGCACGACGACGAAATTCGTGCAGGGCGCGGCGATGGAAGCCTGCTTCGGTGCGGCCGGCAGATAGCCCACCGTGTCGAGCCGGATCAACGGCGCGGCCTCCTCCGCCCGCAGCGAATTGGCCCATAAACTCAGCGCCAGCGAAAGAACGATCACAGCCCGCGAACATGTCGGATGCATGACGGCCGGCTTAGCAGCTTTGGCGCAACCCTGCAAGCCGCGTTCCGGCCGCCGGCCGCACTTTGGGCGGGACGCTGCCGGTCGCCGGCGTATAATGCCGCCGTGCATTTCCTGGGTTTGAAACGAGGAGGCCGGCTGGCCGCGTGCCGGCTATCGGCATTGGTGTTGACCGCAATGTTTCTGGCCGCCGGCTTGCGCGGTTTGGCCGCTGAACCGGAAGCCGCCACGAATGAACCGCTTTATTTGCTGACCTACGATCACGGCGGTCTGATTCTCTGGGGCACCGATCAATTCGCCGAGCGCCTGCGCAATGCCATGTCGTGGCTGGACCGCTATCCGAGTTTCAAGATCGGGCTGGACAACGAGGCCTACCTTTACGACGCGCTGGCCAAGCGCGATCCGAAACTTCTCGCGGAATTGCAGCAGGATTTGAAGCGTTATGCCGGCCGTTTCGGCATCGGCACCTGCACCTACGGCCAGCCGCTGATGAGCTTTCTCAACGAGGAGTCGAACGTCCGCCAGCTTGTCTATGGCGTGCGCGCGGACCAGGAACATTTCGGCTACACGCCGGTGATCTATCTGATGAGCGAGCACGCCATGCACAGCCAGATCCCGCAACTGCTCGTTGGCTGCGGTTTCCAGGGCGCCATCATGCGGACGCATTTCATGATGTATGGCTACAATCCCACCTTCGATGCGCCGATCGGCTGGTGGGTGGGGTTCGACGGCTCGCGGTTGCCGGCGGTGCCCACGTATCCGGGCGAAGGCGCGGCATTCGGCCGCACCACCGTGGACAACTGGTTTCTCACGCGCTATCCGAGCGCGGACGCGAAGGCTTCGCCGGACGACTTTCGCCGGCAGTTCGCGCACATCCATCCGCTGCTGGCCTCGCGCGCCGACGACGCCGGGCTGCGGCGCGAGGAACTGGTCAAGCAGCTCGAAGGCAAACCCGGTTACCGCTGGATTCTGCTCGATGAATTGCTCGCGCGCTTCCCCAAGCCGGAAGCCGAATTCCGGACGCGGCCGGACGACTTCACGGTGCGGATGCCCTGGGGCTACGCCGGCAACGAAATCTGGGACCGCAGCCGGCAGGCAGAAGTCAGCGTGCTCGTGGCTGAGCGGTTGGCCGCGCTGTCCCTGCTGTCCGGCGGCGCGGGGCAGGAAGACGAACTCCGCACCGCCTGGAAGAACCTCCTCGTCGGCCAGCATCACGACATCCAGATTTGCGGCTTGCTGCCGGATGCGCGTCGGTTTCTGAGCAACTCGCTCGCCGCGTCGTCTCAAGTACGCGACCGCGCGCTGGCGTTCCTCGGCAGCCAATTCACCGCGGAAGGCGCCGGGCAGATCACCGCCTTCAATCCGCTCTCGTGGCGACGCACGGAATGGCTCGAAGCGCCGTTCGCCTTCACCGGTAAAGGCGCGGCGAAAACCATCATCGTCAAGCGCGGCGACACGGTCGTTCCCTCGGTTTTGCTCGCGGCGGAGCGCTACGGCGACGGCAGTTTGATGACCGCGCGCGTCGGGTTTCCGGCCGACCTGCCCGGCCTCGGTCTGGCGGCGTATTCACTCGTGCCAACGAATACCGCCGCGCCCGTGAACCTGCCGCGCGTGGAAACCAACCCGGCCAGCCTGCGCCTTCGCACGCCGTTTGTGGACGTGCGGTTCGATCCCCGCGGCGGCGTGGCGGAACTGACCGACCGCGCCGACGGCACGGCGCTGTTCCAGACGAACCAGCGCAGCGCGTTTTTCGCCGGGCGGATTGACGGCGAGGCGGTCGAGTCACAAGGCCGCTGGCGGCTGGAGCCGGCGGGCGACGCCGCGCCGTGGGTGGTCGCACGCGAGGACGGCCTTATTGGCAGCATTCCTTACACGTTCGAGATGAAGTTTTGCGCGGACACGCCGCGGATTGACTGCCGGGTGAAATTCCATTTTTCGGGGCAGCGAATTGGCCGCGTCAGCAACGACCCGCGTGACGGCGTTTCCCCTTTCGTCCACGAGCAGAAACTCCGTTTCAAACTGTTCCCCGCCATGAACGGCCCGGTCACCGGCGTGCGCGACCTGCCCTTCGCCATCGCCGAAACCACCAACCGCTACGTCGAGGGCATTTACTGGACGGCGGTGAGCGACCGCCGCGTGGGCGCGGCCGTGTTCAACCGTGGCACGATGGGCGCGGTGCGCGAGGCCGACGGCGGCTTCGCGGTGCCGCTCGCCTATGCGATGTTCTACATCTGGGGCACGCGGATGTTGAATGGCGATTTCACCTATGAGTTCGCGTTGTTGCCATTCCGCGGCGACTGGCGTCAGGCCGATCTCCACCGGCAGGCGCTGGCCTACAACTTCCCGTTCGCGACGCGTTCGAGTTCACCCGGCAACGGCCCGTGGCGGGACGAACGAACGCTGATTGAAGCCGGCTCGGATCACATCCTGCTTTCGGCGCTTTACCCGGAACACGGCGCGGTGCTGGCGCGACTCTACGAAGCCGCCGGCGAGCCGGGCGAAACGGCCGTTCGCCTGACGCGGGGTGCGGCGCACCTGGTCCCGGTGAACCTGCTCGGCCAAGGTAACGGCACCGTGACCGGCCCGCTGGCGTTTCAACCGTGGCAGATTCGCACGGTGAAATTTGCGCCGACACCGTAAGCCGCGCCGTGTATTTTGCTGATGCCTCGCGGCTGGACGGCCCCGCCCCGCCCCGCTACGCTGCGCCCAACATATTTCCATACCCAATCATGAACCGACGCCATTTCCTCCTCAGCGGCCTGCTCCTGGCGGGCGCGCTGATCACCGCCTGCCCGGCTTCGGCCGCCGATTTCACCCGCACCGAGGATGTGATTTATGGCCGCAAGGATGGCGTCGCGCTGACGATGGACGTTTTCCAGCCGAAACAACCGAACGGCTACGGCGTCATCTTCATGGTCAGTGGCGGCTGGTTTTCCAGTCACGACGCCATCACGCCGGCCTTTTACGAACCGTTTCTGGGGCGCGGCTACACGGTCTTCGCCGTGGTTCACGGTTCGCAGCCCAAATTCGTCGTGACCGAGATTCTCGGCGACGTGAACCGCGCCGTGCGGTTCATCCGGCACAATGCCGCCAACTACGGCGTGAACCCGGACAAGCTGGGCATCACCGGCGCCAGCGCGGGCGGGCACCTCTCGCTCATGATGGCCACCACCGGCAGGCCGGGCAAACCCCACGCCAAGGATCCCGTGGACCGCGAAAGCAGCGCCGTTGCCGCCGCCGCGTGCTTCTTTCCACCCACGGATTTTCTCAACTACGGCAAGCCCGGCGAGGACGCCGTGGGCGTGGGTGTTTTGAAAGATTTCAAGCCCGCGTTCGGCCCGCGTTCGGACACGCCCGAAGGCCGGCAGGCGCTGGGACGCGAGATTTCACCCATTTATCACCTCACATCGAACACGCCGCCCTGCCTCATCATCCATGGCGATGCGGACACGCTGGTGCCGATCCAGCAGGCCGAGAGCTTTGTGGCGAAGGCGAAAGCGATGGGCGTCACCGCCAGGCTGATTGTCAAACACGGCGGCCAGCACGGCTGGCCCGACATCCTCAAGGACATTCCCTCGCTCGCCGACTGGTTCGACACCTGCCTGCGCGGCCTGCCGGCGAAATAACCTCCGCATCGCGGGTCCGTCCTGCAGCCGCGCCCCAGGTGAACGATCAGCGAGGTTCATCCCCTCGGCGTTGAGGTTGCCGGAGTCATCGTTGAAGTCTGGAAGCCCGGCCATGAAGCGCTGGAACCTCAGCGTTGCGGTGGGGGAGCCGCAATTGTGACCTTCCGAATCTCACCGTTGAGCCTTGGGAACCTCACTGCTGAGCCTTCAACCCGCAAGGTTGAGGTTCCCGACCTCAAGGTTGACCCTCCAAACCTCAACTTAAAACAAGTCAACCTAAACGTAGTCAGCAGTTTGCAGGCTCATGCGACATTTTGACACTCAACACGGCCTCGAAACCCCAACACGTGGCAAAACGAGAAGGCCCGCTCCGAAAATAACAGGTGATCCAGCCGCTGATTGACTTCACCCCGCCGGCTATTGGCCCGGCGGGGTGGTGGCGGGTGCGGGTGGTTGTTTGCTTTTCTGGAAACGCTCGGCCAACTGGTCCGCCACCGGCTTGAGACCGGGCGTGCTGGCGGCGGCCGCCTTCACGTAATTGTAAACGTCCACCGCCTGGCGCATCGCCTCCCCGCCGACTTCCATCCGGGTGTCGTCAATCTTCGCGGCCAACTGCATTACCACCGTTCCCAGTTCGGTCAACGCGCTGAACAGGTTCACGTCCTTCTCGAACTCGTCCACCCGGAAAACCGGCGGCAACACACCCGGATTGTTCTTGGCCGCCTGCAGGCTGTTTTGGACAAAGGCCAGGCTGCCCGGACCCGTTTTCAGGATCGTCAGCCGTTCGGCCGGCGGAAGACTGATCAGGAAGGGGAGTTTCGCTTCGATGGTGGCAAGGGCGTCCTTAATGGCCTGAATGTCCGCAGCGGAAAGCTGCGCCGAGATGTTTCTGTATGGCATAAATGAGGTTTGCTTTCTTTGCACTGAGATTTAATTGGATTGGCAATCAAGCGTCAAGAAAAACGGCGGGTTGCCCAGCCTTGATTTTTTCTGGATTCCCTGACGTTGATCTCGCGGACGCCAACGGCAAACCCCAGTAAAACCGCCACTGCCACGCCTGGTTGCCCCGTTTCCCGAAGCCTCGAAATTCGGTGCCGGGCACAAGGCGGCCAAGTTTGTTCTTCCCCTTGCAGGCACCCGCGGTATCCTCCCGCCTGCTCCAGGGATTGAATGGATACTTTGTAAGAAGGGATTGTATTTATGCGGACCAGACTTAGCTCGGCAGCGAATTCACCGGCCAAAAGAAGACCGGCCAGCAGGGAACTGGCCGGTCGGTCTAAAGAAACGCTTTTTGCACCGGACGTAGTCGCATGAGCTCCAGAAGCCGGGCTGCGTTATTTAACTTTCGGATACTGGCATTCCTGCCAGTCCTTGATTCCGAAAAAATGAATTACAGAAATCACCATTACCCGCAATAGAAAAATTATGGGCGACCTTTTAATCAGCTACGACGAAGGAATCAGTTCAACCGGATGGTCTGTTTGGAAAACCGATCCGTATCTTGATCCGACACTTCTGGCAACGGGCGACGTTGATTATCCGACTGACGATTGTCTCGCCAGCAAACGCAGGCAGTTGTGCCATCTGCGCCGATCCATTCGCTCGCGCAAACTTTGCATCGCGCAAATTGCCAAATTGTTTGTTCACCTCAATCTCGTGCCCGCTGAGAAAATCAGCGTCTTTCCAAACCAGTCAGTGCGTGCGCCGAACCACGCTCAAACGCGGGATTTCAAAACGCATCCGTGGTTTCTCGCTGCGCGTGTCATTGCTTCATCGCGTTTGCCTGAATCAGAAAGGGGTAAATATTTGCTGACGCCCGCACAGCTTTGGGATGTCTTGCGCTGGTATGCACACAATCGCGGCTATTACGTCCCGTGGGCACGTCACAATGGAGATTCCGATGAGGATACACGGAAAGTTGCGGCAGCAAGGGCGTTGATGGCTTTTCACAACAACAAGAAGACGATGGCCGAGACCTGTTGCGCCGCAGCCGGGATAACCGACCCACTAAATCCTCCCGCAGCGCTCACGGGCAGGTTTGTTGGAAAGGAGTTCGGTAAAGGAAGGGTGGCCTTGCCTCGATTTGGTGGACAGTGTTGGGGTGACACATGAGGCATGGGTTTAGTTTTAGTTCAGATGGGTTTCAAAGTCCACAGGAGATTGGTAGCCGAGGGCGCTGTGGAACCGCACCCG
>JAJXZJ010000014.1 GCA_021780105.1 bacterium | reverse complement strand
CGCTGGCCCCTCGAGGGGCCGCCGGTGTTTGCGAGTCATTTTGCGACGTGGGATGCGGCGCATTACCTGTATTTGAGCGAGGTGGGCTATCACCGGGGCGTGCCGTCGTGTGCTTTCTATCCCTTGTGGCCGTTGCTGGTGCGGTGGACGGCGCCGGTCTTTGGCGGGAGTCACGTGGTGGCGGGGATGGTGTTGTCGAATGTCTGTTCCTGGCTGGCGTGGTTGTTGTTTTATCAGATGACGCGGGCGCGGTGGGGTCCGCGGGCGGCGGGGTGGGCGTTGGTGTTCCTGATCGTTTTCCCCGGTTCGTTGTTCTTCCAGTTCAACTACACGGAGAGCCTGTTCTTGTTGCTGGTGCTGGGCTTGTGGTGGGGACTGGAGCGCAGGCGATATGAGGTGGCGTGGGTGTGCGCGGGGTTGTTGCCATTGACGCGGGCGGTGGGGGTGTTTGCGGTGTTGCCGATTGGGTGGCACGCGTTGAGCGTGGCGTCGCCGGGGTGGTGGCGGCGGTGGGTTTCACCGCAGAGGCGCGGAGACGCGGAGGAAGCAGGCGGCTCGGCGGCAGCCTCGTCCTCGTCTCATTGTGGATTGCGCGTTGCGGATTGCGGACTTGCCCGTGCGTGGTGGTTGCTGGCGGCACCGCTGCTGGGGTGGGGTGTTTATCTGGCGTTGATGGCCTATTGGACGGGCAATCCGTTCGAGGGCTTCGCGGCACAGAAGTATTGGGGCGTACATTCCATCGGCAACCTGTGGAACGTGCCCAAGTTCGTGATCGGGTTTTTCACGCCGACGGCGTGGCACGAGTTCACGGGATCATTGCTGGATCGCTGCCTGTTTCTGGTGCTGCTGTGGTGTCTGCCGGTGCTCTGGCGGCTGGACAAGGGGCTGCTGGTGTGGGCCTACGTGCTGGGCATCCTGCCGGCGATGAGCGGGACGTTCACCAGCTACACCCGCTTTGCCGCGTGCGTGTTCCCGATGTTCATCGCATTGGGGGTGTTCCTGGCACGGCGCGAATGGCGGTGGCTGCGGTATGGGTTGCTGGTGGTGTTCCTGCTGCTGCACATCGTGTTGGTCTGGCGGTTCGTGAATTTCCGGTGGGCGGGATGAAACGGGGTTGATGGTTGATGGTGAGGGACGGAACTGAGGTTGATGGATGAGGGTTGAAAACGAAACCTGGAACTGATGAGATGGGAGCCAACAAGCCGAACTCCTCCAGCGTTCACGCTGATTGAACTGCTGGTGGTGATCGCGGTCATTGCCATTCTGGCGGGGTTGCTGCTGCCGGCGTTGAGCGCGGCCAAGGCGCGGGCGCAGGCGGCCCGCTGCACGGCGAACTTCAAGCAGTTCGGCCTCGCCTTGCACCTTTACGCCGGCGATTACCGCGACCACCTGCCGCCCAATCAGGACGGCCAGAACGTGCCCCTGGGCCAGACGTGGGTGGAAGGCTGGGAGGGCTTGCCCGGACCGGATTGCACCAACGTGCTCCATCTCCAGCAGAGTCTGCTGGGTCCCCATCTGGTGGACCCGGCGCTCTGGAAGTGCCCGTCAGCCCGGCCGGCGACGGTGGCCGGCGTCACCCAGCCGCGGGTGCGGACGGTGTCGCTGAACTGCTTCCTGGGCATTCCGGTGGAGAGTCCGGCGGCGACCACCTACCGGCTCCTGGCCGACATTATTCAACCCGGCCCCAGCGACATGCTGGCCTTCTTCGACGAGCGCGCGGACACGATCAACGACGGCAGCTTCGCCCTGCAATGGGATTTCGCGGTGGACCAGCCCGGTCAGTGGCAGTTGCGGGACAAGCCCAGCGGAGCGCACCGGCAGGGAGCGAACGTGGTTTTCGCCGACGGCCACACCGAGCTGCACCATTGGCAGGACAGCCGGACGCTCACCGCGCCACGGGACGACACCAGCCTGCCGGAGGACCGGGACATTCTCTGGCTGGAGCAACACGCCACCCGGCGGCCATGAGCGGCGCCTGGAGCAGTCTGGTCGGCCAGTTCGGCGGGTTCCTGGTGGTGGGGGCGCTGACGACGGGGCTGGACTTCACGGTGTACAACCTGCTGACGCGCCGGCCGCCAGGCTGGGGCCGGGTGGCGGCGAACGTGGTGTCCTGCACGGTGGCGATGAGCTTCAGCTTCACGGTGAACGGACGCTGGGTGTTTCACCCGGCGGGAAGTGCGGGCGTGGTGGGACAGGCGATGAAGTTTGTGCTGGTGACGGCCGCGTCGTCCTACGGCCTGCAAAACCTGGTGATCCACGGCCTGAGCCGATGGTGGCGGGCGCCGGTGCGGTGGGTGGCACGACGGGCGCGGCCATGCCGGTGGGCCCGCGGCTGGAGCGAGGACGCGGTGGCGCGCAACACCGTCAAGGCGGCGGCGGTGGGCGCCGGCCTGCTCTGGAACTTCGCCTGCTACCGGTGCTGGGTGTTCCGCTGAAACGCTACCAATTGCTGGGCTGCGAAATTACCACTTGTCAATCCCGTGCCGGCTGATACCTTAACGCCCCTTTGTATGAAGGCTGACATCCATCCGAAATACCAGGAAGCGGAAGTCCGTTGCGCGTGCGGCAACACGTTCAAGACCCGCTCGACGCGGCCCGTGATCGTGGTGGGCATCTGCAACGCCTGCCATCCGTTTTACACCGGCCAGCAGAAGTTTGTGGACACGGCCGGTCGCGTGGACAAATTCCAGCAGCGCATGGTCAAGACCCAGGCGGCGCAGGCTGCCCAGGCGGCCCTCGCCGGCAAGAAACGGAAGAAGTAGCTTTCCCTGCCCATCCGCCCGCCCGGCTTTTTGCGCCGGGCGGGCGGACGCTTTTTCCCGTGGCATGGATTTGACGCCTTACATTGAAAGGTTCGCCCAGCGGTTGGACGAGGTCGAGGCGGCGTTGAGCGATCCGAAGGTTTTCGGCAACGCCGCCAAGGCGCAGGAAATGGGGAGGGAATACGCCCGGCTGAAGGAACTCGTGGCCGATGGCCAGACCTACCGGAAGGCCGTCGGCGAACTGGCGGGGAGCCGCACGCTGGCCGCCACGGAAACCGACCCGGAACTGCTCCAGCTCGCCCGCGACGAGGCCGCGCGGCTCGAAGCGGAGGTGTCGCGGCTCGAACGTCGTGTGCAGGCCGGCATTCTGCCGCCTGATCCCGCGGACTCGCGCAACACGATCATCGAAATCCGCGCCGGCGCCGGCGGCTCGGAGTCGGCCCTGTTCGCCGCCGACCTTTACCGGATGTTGACGCGCTATGCCGAAACGCGTGGTTGGAAGGTGGAGACGATGGATTCCAGCCCTTCCGACCTGGGCGGGTTCAAGGAAGTT
This sequence comes from bacterium, assembly GCA_021780105.1. Classification (GTDB taxonomy): domain Bacteria; phylum Verrucomicrobiota; class Verrucomicrobiia; order Limisphaerales; family J093; genus JAJXZJ01. The sequence continues at coordinate 116,939 of JAJXZJ010000014.1, read as the reverse complement.
GTGTTCAGCGTTACCGGCACGGACGTTTTCAAGCGCCTGAAATACGAAAGCGGCGTTCACCGGGTCCAGCGCGTGCCCGCCACCGAGGCGCAGGGCCGCATCCACACGAGCACCGCGACCGTGGCGGTGCTGCCGGAGGCGGAGGATGTGGACATCGAAGTGAAAACGGAGGATCTGGAGATCACCGTTTGCCGCGCGTCCGGTCCCGGCGGCCAGGGGGTGAACACGACGGACTCGGCGGTGCAAATCGTTCACAAGCCCAGCGGCCTGATCGTGCGCTGCGCCGACGAGCGGTCGCAGCAGAAGAACAAGGCGAAGGCCATGAAGGTGCTCCGCTCGCGGTTGCTGGACCGGAAGGTGGCGGAGGAAAACGCGAAATACGCCGCCCAACGCCGGGCGCAGGTGGGCACCGGCGAGCGCAACGAAAAAATCCGGACCTACAATTTTCCGCAGAACCGCGTCACCGACCACCGCATCGAATTCAGCGTGTTCAATCTGCCGTCCGTGATGGACGGCGATCTGGACTGCCTGATTGAGCCGCTGATGGCGGATGATCTGGAGCAGCGCCTGGCAGCATTGCAGGTTTGATCGTTCCGCCCCAACATCGTTATGGATTTGATTCCGGCACACATTCGAGGACTCGTTTTTGACTGCGACGGCACCCTGGCGGACAGCATGCCGCTGCACTGGCGTGCCTGGCAGGCGGTGGCGGCGCGGCACGGTTTCGAGTTCACGGAGGAGCGTTTTTATTCCCTCGGTGGCGTGCCGTCGCGGGACATCGTCAAAGCCCTCAGCCACGAACAAGGGATGCCGCTGGATGCGCTGGCCATTGCGCGGGAAAAAGAGATCGAATACCGGCCGCTGATCCAGCAGGTGGAGCCGATCAACGCCATTGTCGGCATCGTCCGGACGAACCACGGCCGCCGGCCGATGGCGGTCGCTTCCGGCGGCACGCACCGCATCATCGAACAAGTGCTGGAACACCTTGGCATCCGGTCGCTGTTCACCGCCATTGTCACCAGCGAGGACGTGGCAAACCAGAAACCGGCGCCGGATATTTTCCTCGAAGCGGCCCGGCGCATTGGCGTCGAGCCGCGGTTCTGTCGCGCCTACGAGGACACGGATTTGGGAATTCAAGCCATTCGTGCCGCGGGCATGGAGGCCGTGGACGTGCGGGAATTGCTGGCGGACGACGATGATTAACCCACCGGAGCCTGATCCGGGCGCTTGCGCGGGACCGGAGACGATGGCGTGGCGGGAGGCGTGTCCGGTCGTTTCCAGATGTAGCGGAATAAAATGACCCGCAGCGCCGCCGCCAGCGGGATGGCGAGAATGCCGCCCAGAATCCCGCCGAACAGATTCGTTCCCACCATCAGCGCGACGATGATGGCCAGCGGATGCAGTCCGACACGCTCGCCCATGATCCGCGGCGAGATCACCAGCCCCTCCAGCGCCTGCACGATTCCGAAGACCGCCAGCACCAGCAGCGGGTGCAGCCAGTCGCCGTATTGAACCAGCGCAATGACCAGCGCGGTGGCGCAGGTCAGAATCGCGCCGAGGAACGGAATCATGGTCAACCCGATTGCCACCACGCCCAGCAGCAGGGCGTAGGGCAGGCCGATCAAACTGAAGCCGATCGTGTAAAGCACGCCGTCGCAAATGGCCACCAGCACCTGGCCGCGAAAGAAGGCGATCAGGTAGTCGTTGATGGATTGCAGCACGAAGACCAGCTCGTCCTTGAACGAGGAATCGGTCACCGGCAGGTAGGTTGTCCAGCGCTTCTGGATTCCATGTTTTTCCAGCAGGAAATAAAAGGCATAGATCGGCACCAGCGCCAGTCCCGCCAGGACGCCGAACCACGACGCCACCTTGCCCATCTGCCCAAACAGCCAGGCGCCGATCTTCGGCAGCGCCTTCGCCAGCCAGCCGCCTGCGGTCTGCAACGAGCCGCTTTGGAGCGCCTGGCTGAGAAGCGAATTCGACTGGTCCTTCGGCGCCGGCACCACGTTGGTGATGGTTTCGTCGGCGGGCTGATTGGTCGTCGCCACTTCATTCGTGGCTCGCCAAAAGGGCAGGGGGCCGAGGAATCGGCGAAACGGCGTCTGGTTGTGATTGATCCAGTTGGCCACGCGTTGTTCCAGCCTCACCGTGTAGGCGGGAACCTTCTCCACGAGTTGCTGTGTCTCACTGACGAGCTGGGGCACGATGCTCGCCGCCAGTCCGGCGACGATGAACAACGCGGTGGCGAAGACGACCATGATCGCGCGCGACCGCGGGCTGCCTTTGCGCTCCAGGAAATCCACCACCGGATCCAGCAGGTAGGCGATGACGCCCGCCACCGCCAGCGGCCACAACACTGGCGACAGCACGTCGAGCACCTTGCCCAGGCCCCAGATCAAGCCGACGACGAGGGCGACAAGAATCGCCAGCGCCACGCCGCTGGCCGCCAGCCAGATCACTCGCGCCTGCTTCTCCGATGGGGAGGGAAAAGGCATCGTTGCTCAGGTTTGCCCAAGTTGCTTCGACCGCTCGGCGGCCGCGCGGACGGCGTTCATCAACGCGCCGCGCACGCCGGCTTTCTCCAGTTCGTGAAGGCCTTCGATGGTGGTGCCGCCAGGGCTGGCGACGTTGTCCTTCAAGGCGCCCGGATGCAGGCCGGTTTCCAACACCATGCGCGCCGCGCCGGCGAGGGTTTGCGCTGCCAGTTTCGTCGCGATGTCGCGTGGCAGGCCGGCGGCCACGCCGCCGTCGCTCAACGCCTCGATCATCAGAAAGCCGTAGGCCGGCCCGCTGCCGCTCAAACCGGTCACAGCATCGAGCACTTTTTCCTTCACCTCGAAGGCAACGCCGACGGCGGACAACAGTTGTTGCGCCAATGCCGCGTCGTCGCGGGTTGCCGCTTGTCCCAGCGCAAAGGCGCAGGCTCCGGCGCCGACGAGCGCCGGCGTGTTCGGCATGACGCGGATGACGCGCGTGCCGGGCGGCAACGCGGCTTCCAGTTTGGCAAGCGTCACGCCGGCGGCGATGGAGATGACCAGATGCGCCGGGGTCAGGGCCGGCCGCAATTCCGCCAGCGCCACGGGCACGGCGTCGGGTTTGACGGCCAGAATCAGCACGGTTGCGGCCTGCGCGACGGCGGTATTGGTGGCAACGACTTTCGCCTTGGTGGCGCTGGCAAAGGCGGTTCGCGCCGCCTCGGCAACATCATTGGCGACGAGCCGGTCGGGCGTTACCAGACCGGTGCGAAGAAAACCTTCCGCCAGCGCGGAGGCCATTTTGCCTGCGCCGACAAAGCCGATGGACAAGCCGCGTGACATGCCGGCACGCTATCAGTTGACGGGGAATGGCGAAAGGCAAAAGGCACGGCGAATCCGGCGGCGCGCGCAGAAACGTCGGGCAACTGACGTTCCTGCCACAATCCCCGCAAGGCGCGCCGCTCATGTCCTTGCCGCGGGCCGTTGACGATTGCTCAGCCTTTCAATGCCAACATCCGCCATTCGCGCCTTCGGGGTCTGTTGCGGTGCCGCGTCCTGCCTTCGTTGTTTCCATTTTTTGGCTATCCAGCGCGTTCCAGCAGGACTTGATAGCCAGCCTTCATGATTCGCCAGCCGTGCGCCAAAAGCCAAGGGACCGCCAGTCGCCCTTTTCCTTTCCATCCCCCGGAATCCCACGGCGTGTCATCAATGAGCACCAGTGACGTTCCGTTCAACCCAGCAGCCGCCGCCATCGTTTCGTCCAAACAATGCTCCGCATGGCGCGGGTGGTCGGTGTCCATCAAACCGGGTCAGGCCCACGGGCGTCTTGCGGCGGTTGCCGCGCGGGCGTATTCTCGCGACATGAGGAACCGTTGGGTGGTTTGTTTGAGCCTGTGCCTCGCCTGTCTCGCTGCGCCCGCCGGTGACACGACGGCGCCGGCTGCGTCGGGACGGCGATGCGTCGTCATCCTGCCGATCCGGGAGGACATCATGCCGCCGTTGGTGTATCTCGTCCGGCGGGGCGTGAAGGAGGCCATGGAAAGGCACGCCGATTTGTTGGTGCTGGACATGGAAACCAACGGCGGCCGCGTGGATTCGGCCGAGAAGATCATTGACATCATCAGCCAGTTCAAAGGCGAGACGGTGACGTTCGTGGACCGCAACGCCTATTCCGCCGGCGCGTTCATCTCGGTGGCCACGCGGCACATCTACATGGCGCCGGAGAGCGTCATCGGCGCGGCGGCACCCATCATGCTTTCCCCCGGCGGCACCGGCGTGGAGCAGATGCCGGATACGATGGAGGTGAAGATGACCTCGGCCATCGCCGCCAAGTTCCGGGCCTACGCCGAAAAAAACGGTCACAATCCGGATGTGGTCGAGGCGATGATTGACAAACAGAAGGAGCTGGTCGTGGACGGCAAAGTGTTGAATCCGAAAGGCAAGATTCTCACCCTGACCAACCGCGAGGCCGAGAAGGAATACGGCTCGCCGCCGAAATCGCTGCTGTCCGAAGGCACGGTGGCGAGCCTGGACGCGCTGCTGGTGAAACTCGGCTACGCGGACGCCGAACGCATCGAAGTCCGGCCCACCGGTGCGGAGCGGCTGGCGACGTGGATCAACGCGTTGAACTGGCTCTGGCTGGTCATCGGCGTGGCGGCGATCTACCTGGAATTCAAACTGGGCGGGTTCGGTCTGGCGGGCATCGCCGGCGTGTGCGCCTTCGCTCTGTATTTCTTTGGCAGCTACGTGGCGGGCCTTTCGGGACTGGAGTGGCCGGCGCTGTTTCTGCTCGGACTGATTCTGGTGGCGCTGGAGTTGTTCGTCTTTCCCGGCACGGTTGTCCTGGGGCTGGCCGGCGCCGTCTTGATGCTGATCACGGTGGTCATGGCGATGGTGGACATGTATCCAGGAATGCCGCCGGTGCCTTCGTTGCCGCAACTGGTCCTGCCGTTGCGCGAACTCGGCTACGCCGTGGTCGGGTCGCTGGTGGCGTTGCTGATCCTCGCGCGGCTGTTGCCGCGCACGCCGATCTACGGCACGCTGGTGACACAGGGCGCGAGCGCCATGACATCGGTGGCAGCCCAGGCGCAAACCCACACCGGCCTCGTCGGCTCCGAAGGCGTGGCGCAGTCGCCGCTCCGGCCGGGCGGCAAGGCCCAATTTGGGGACGATCTCCTCGACGTGGTAACGCAGGGGGAAATGATTCCTCCGGGCACACGCGTTCGCATCATCGGTTTCAGTGGCGCAGATGCGATCGTTGAAGCCGCGGGAACGCCGGCCACAGCCTGAGCCGGTGCGCCGTGGCGTGGCTCACGGCGACCGCAGACGAAACCACCGCGCCGGCTGGTCGGCAGGCACCGTCACTTCCCAATACCCGTTGGTCAGCGTCGGCGTTTCCGTCGCCGGCAGCCACGCGGCAGGGTTGAGCTGGTTTTCCGATTCCAGCACGAAGCCCGTTGCCGGATACGGCCAGGAAACCGTAACCGCGCCGCCACCGGACACGACGGTCAGTTCGACCGCGCCGGCGTTGGGTGTCAGCACCCACAAGATGGCGTGGTAACTTCCCGTGTCGGCCGTCGTTGCGTAGCCGGCCACGAACGTGTTGGTGCCGTCGGTCCACAATCCTTGGGCGGCGGACGAACTGTAGGCGTCGCCGAGCGCGGCCTGCAGGTCCACGAATGAATCCGCCGTGCCGGACCACAGCGCGGCGTGGTTGACGCCCGCGAGCCGGGCCGAGCCGGCCTGCCACGGGCCGGCTGCGGCGTAAGCTGCGGAATCGGTGGCAGTGGTTGGATGCAGGTCCAGGAACGAACCAGCCGTGCCCGACCACAACGCGGCGTGCTGAGTTCCGCCAATGCCGGCATAACCCGCCTGCAAGGAAGCCGTGATGGCTGTCACGGCGGAACCGCTCGCGCCGGCGGGTTGCAGGTCCACAAACGAATCCGCGCTGCCGGTCCACAAGGCCGCGTGCGGAAGACCGTTGAGGATGGCGATGCCGGCCTGCCGGTTCCCGGCGACCGCATACGCTTGCGAGGAATCCGCGCCGGCTGGATTCAAGTCCACGAACGAGTCCGCGCTGCCGGCCCAGAGCGCGGCGTGCCAGACGCCGTTGGTTTTTGCCATGCCGGCTTGCTGGTTGTCGGTCATGGCCAGAACCTGCGAATCGCTGGTGCCGGCGGGTTGCAGGTCCACGAACGAGCCGGCGCCACCGGCCCACAAAGCCGCGTGCCACTCGCCGTCAATCCAGGCGTAACCCGCTTGCTGTGAACCGCTGGCCGCCCGCGCGTAGGAGTAGTCCGCGCCGGCGGGATTCAAATCCACGAACGAGTCAGCCGTGCCGGCCCAAAGCGCGGCGTGACTGCTGCCCTGAATCGAAACATAACCGGCTTGGACGTGACCGCTGAGCGCGTAGGCGTAGGATACATCCGCGACCGCCGGATGCAGGTCCGTGGCCGTGATCTCCGCCGCGGTGGCGGTTGAGATCAGGGTTGCCAGAGCCGCCCAGGCAAAGCCGGACAGCATCGCCGCGCCCGCCGGCCACGTTGACCTCGTGAAGCTTGTTGCTCTGGACCTGGGGCAAATCATGCGCAATACCGTGATTCCGGTTTTCTGTCGAATCGGCTGCGTTTATTGCCGGTTTCTCCGGTCGTTCGTCAAGCGAATCTCACCCGCGCGGCAACCGGGCGGACGCTTCCGCTGCTTGCCACTGACTTGCGTGAACTTTAATCTGGCGACGTGATTGGCACCATCGTGAACGCGGCGGCGATCATCGCCGGGGGGAGCGTGGGACTGGCGACGCGGTGGGAGTTGTCCGGCCACCTCCAGCAACGGGTGAAGGTGTTGCTGGGCGCGTTCATGGTTTTTGTCGGGCTGAGCATGGTCTGGCGGGCGGTCAACGGCTCGCCGCCGCACTGGCTGGCGCTGCTGGCCGCGGTGTTCGGGGCGCTTGTGCTGGGACGGTTGGTTGGCGGGAAGCTGGGCATCCAGCGTTCAATGAACGGCCTCGGCCGGTTCGCCAAAAGCCGGATCTCGGCGACGCAGACCGCGGGGCGGCGGAACTTCAGCGACGGTTTTATCACCTGCACAACCCTGTTTTGCGTGGAACCGCTGGCGGTGTTGGGGGCCTTGCCGGACGGCTTGAACGGAGATGTGCGTCCGTTGTTGTTGAAGGCGTTGCTGGATGGGCTGACGACGATGGCCCTGGCGCGGACCCTCGGTTGGGGCGCGCTGGCGGCGGCGCTGCCCGTGCTGGCCGTCCAGGGGACCCTCTGGCTCGCAGCGCGCGGTGCGGCGTCCTGGCTGGAACAGCAGGGAGTGGTGAACGCGATCTGCGCCACCGATGGCATGTTGGTGTTCACCGTGGCGCTGGTGGTGCTCAAACTGCGTCCGGTGGCCCTGGCGGACTATTTTCCCAGTTTGTTGTTTGCCCCTCTGATCTTCTGGTTGCTGCAGTGATTCAGACAGCCTCTCAGCCAGCGCTTTCCACTTTCATTTGGCACCTGTTCGTCACCGGTTCGCCGGCGAACAAAAACTCTTTGACAGTCGCCGTTGTGGTGATACTATCCGACTGCATTAAATAGCTTCATATCATTAAAAGAAAAGCAATTTGAATTGTGAAGCGGAGTTTCCATCTTCTTTGCTCAATTGCGGCGGGCGGTTTGGTGTGGCTGCAGTTCGCCGGTTCCGCGCTGGCGGACGAGGGCATGTGGTTGTTCAACCAGCCACCGCGCACTTTGCTGCGCGAGAAATACGGCTTCGAGTTCACGGACGTCTGGCTGGAAAACCTGCAAAAATCCTCGGTGAGGTTCAGCAGCGGCGGGTCCGGAGCCTTGGTCAGCGCGGACGGTCTGGTCATCTCCAACCATCACGTCGGTGCCGAGGCCATTCAAAAGCTCGGCACGGCCGATAAAGACTACCTGCGCGACGGTTTCTATGCCCGCACGCCGGCGGACGAGCTCAAGTGCGTGGATCTTGAATTGGACGTTCTCCAATCCATCGAGGATGTCACCCGCCGCGTCAGCGGGGCCGTCCCCCAGGATGCCAGCGCCGACGAGGCGGCGAGGGCGCGTCGCCGGATCATTGCGGAAATCGAAAACGAGTCACAGGTGCAAACCGGCTTGCGCAGTGAAGTGGTGGTTCTATATCAAGGCGCGCAATACCATCTTTATCGCTACAAGAGTTACACGGATGTGCGGCTGGTGTTCGCTCCCGAGCAGCAGGTCGCTTTCTTCGGCGGCGATCCCGAGAACTTCGAGTATCCGCGTTACGATTTGGACATCTGCCTGTTCCGTGTCTATGAAAACGGCCAGCCGGCGCACGTTCCGCATTTCCTCAAATGGTCCCGCAGCGGGCCGGTCGAAGGGGAACTGACCTTCATTTCGGGAAACCCGGCCCGCACCGAGCGGCTCTGCACGATGGCCGAACTGGACTACCGGCGGGATTCGCTTTATCCCTATGTCCTCGGACGTTTGAACCGGCTGGAGGTGTTGTTGACCGGCTGGAGCGCGCGGAGCGGGGAACACGCCCGCCAGGCGAAAGACGACCTGTTCGCCATCCAAAATACCCGCAAGGCCCGTGAGGGGGAACTGGCGGCCTTGTATGATCCGGCGCTGATGGGTCGCAAGGCGGAAGCGGAGCAGACGTTAAAATCGGCTTTCGCCGCCAAGCCGGAGTTTGCCGCGGCGCTGGCGGCTTACGACCAAATCGCCACCACCGAACGCACCATGGCCGAGTTCTCGCTGCGTTACCGGCTGCTGGAAAGCGCCCAGGCCTTCGATGGCAGGTTGTTCCGCCTGGCGCGGCTGCTGCTGCGCTCGGGCGAGGAAAGTGTCAAACCGAATGCCGACCGGCTGCCCGAGTTCCGCGACTCCCGGAGGGCGTGGCTCGAACAGGAATTGTTTTCGGAACAGCCGGTTTATGACGACTACGAGCGGCTGCGGCTGTCGGCATCATTGACCTTCCTGGTGGAGAAACTCGGCTTCACGGATCCGACCGTTCAAGCCGTGCTGGCCGGCAAGTCGCCGGCCGCGCGCGCCGAGGAACTTGTCGCCGGCACCAAGGTCAACGATCTCGCCTTCCGCCGGAAACTCTACGCCGGCGGCTCCAATGCCGTGAACGCGGCGAATGACCCCATGATCGAACTTGCCCGCACCGTGGACGCCGAGGCCCGCTCCTTGTATGCGACCCTCGAAGTCCAGGCGGAGGTGCAGCAGCAGGCGCACGCCGCCATCAGCCAGGCGCGCTACGCCCTCCAGGGCGCCCGCTTCTATCCCGATGCCACGGGCACGCTGCGCCTCGCCTTCGGCGTGGTGAAAGGCTACGAGGAAGGCGGCCGGCCGGTCCCCGCGATGACCACGTTTGCCGGACTTTATCAACGGGCAGCCGAGATGAAGGATCGTCCCCCGTTTGACCTCCCGAGCCATTGGCTCAAAAAGAAGTCCGCCCTGGACCTGGCGATGCCGCTCAACTTCATCGCCACGCACGACATTGGCCCTGGAAACTCGGGCAGCCCGATGGTCAACCGCGCGGGCGAGCTGGTGGGTGTCGTCTTCGATGGCAACGTTCACTCGTTCGCCTGGAACTTCCTGTTCGACGGCAGGCAGGCGCGCTGCCTGTGTGTGCATAGCAGCGCTATTCTGGAGGCGCTGCGCAAGGTCTATGGCGCCGACAGCCTCGCCGACGAACTGGTCGCCGGCGGTCGCAATCCCTCCCGCACCTCCGGCTCGCCGCGGTTGACACGCCGTGGTTGACACGGTCTGCTAAAGCGCAAAAATACCGCTCATGAGTGACATTATCTACCCGCGCAGCCCGCGCGAGGCGATGTGCGGCTGGACCTACCTCCCGCGTTACCTCGACAAAATCCGGCTCCACCTCGCCGGCCGGTTGCATGCCGATTATCGCGACAATTTTGGCAAGGGCTTCGACGGTCGCTGGCTGGCCGCCGCCGGCGTGACGCACGAACAGATGATCGAGGTGGCGAAGCGTTCCCTCACCGACGGCGAAGTCTGCGACTGGGTGCGGATTCATGTGCGCCGAAACGACGCCGAAAAGGCCGCCCACCGCGAAGCACTCCTCGGCTACCCCAGTCCCGACGACGTCGCGTTGCAGGCGCGCTTGAAAATGCGCAAGGAGCAATCCGGCCTTTCCCACCGCGACGACATCACGACCTTCGTGGACTACATAGACGCCGACGAGAAGCGGATTTAGCGGCGGTTCAAGCGGTCTTCGCGCCGCCGGCAATTTCTCCGGTGAAACCCTGCTGCCGCAGCGCCTCAAACAGCACCACTGCGACACAATTGGACAGGTTCAACGAGCGCGCGGCAGGGTTGAACATTGGCAGTCGCAGCCAGTGATCTCGATTCTCCGCCAGCAGTTGCTTTGGCAGGCCAGCGGTTTCACGGCCGAACACGAGATAGTCGTCCGCCTGGTAGGCGACCTCGGCGTAGTGCCGCGGACCTTCCGACTCGACGAACCAAAAACGGGCTGCCGGTGGTTGCGCGTCGCGAAAGGCGGTCCAGTTCCGCCACCGGTGCCACGTCACGTGTCGCCAGTAATCCATACCGGCGCGCCGCACGGCCGCGTCGTCCAGCTTGAATCCGAACGGTTCGATCAAGTGCAGCGTGGTGTGCGTGGCCGTGCAGAGCCGGGCCACGTTGCCGGTGTTCGGCGGGATTTCTGGTTCGACCAGGACGACGTTCATGGAGCCTTGGCCGGCGCGGGGGCGGGTTGCCGCGGCCGGTAAAACACTCTCCACAACACCAGTCCATGCGCCGGGGCCGTCATGCCCGCCACGCGCCGGTCGCGGCTGGCCAGCATGGCAGGAATTTCGTCGTTGCGGATTTTCCCCAGTCCGACTTGCACGAGCGTGCCCACGATGCCACGGCACATTTTGTAGAGAAAACCGTCGCCTTCGATGACGAACGTCAGCAGCGGGCCGGCGCGTTTCACTTCGACGCGCGCCAACTGCCGCACCGTGGAGGCGCGTTCGTAGCCGGGATTCGCCGTGAAGGCGCGGAAATCGTGCCGGCCGATCAACTGCTTCGCCGCGGCCCGCATGGCCGAAACGTCCAGCTTCCGTGGCACGTGCCAGGCCTGATGACGGAGCAGGGGATTCATCGCCGGGGCATTCCACACAAAAAAACGGTATTCCTTGCCGGTCGCGTCAAAACGCGCGTGAAACCCGGCCGCGCACCGGCTGGCGCGGACCACGCGGACGTCTTCCGGCAGGTGCGCGTTCAGGGCCAGCGCCAGCTTGCGCACGGGCATCCGGAACTCCGCGGCCGGCAGTTCAAAATGGGCCACCATGCCCAGCGCGTGAACGCCCGTGTCCGTGCGGCTGGAGCTGTGCAGCCGCGGCCGGCCGGGAAACAGCGCCGCCAGCGCCGTCTCGACCTTTTCCTGGACGCCGGTGCCGGTCTTCTGCACCTGCCAGCCTTCGTATGCGGTGCCATCGTAGGCGATGGTCAGTTTAAACTTTAGCACGTGCCGGAATCTGGCTGGGACGGAAAACGCCTCAACGGCGGCTTCGCAGGCGTTGCTGAATTCCTAAAGTCATTGCGCCAGCCCTTCCAAATAACTTTGGAGCAGGATCGCGGCCGCGGTCTGGTCCACTTTCTCCCGCCGTTTGTTCCGGCGGACGTTGCCTTCGCGGAGGAAGCGATTCGCCTGCACCGAGGTCAACCGCTCGTCCCACGTCTTGATCGGCACCGCCAACGCGTCGCGCAGGACGGCGACGAACGCCTGCACTTTCAGCGCCGCGGATCCGTAGCTGCCGTCCATGTTCCGCGGCATCCCGACGAGGATGAGTTCAACCTCCTTGTCGCGGAGGATTTGCTTCAGCCGATCAAGGAATTGGCCAAACGGTTCGGCCGGGATGAACTCCAGCGGCTGGGCGATCATTTTCAACTCGTCGCTGACGGCAACGCCGATGCGAACGGTTCCGTGGTCAAGGGCGAGAATTCTCATGGTATGTGTTTCGAGCGAACCTCCTGTCGGACGCCGTTGGGTCACAGCCGCCGCATGATTTCCGCGGCCGCGCGCACGGTCATTTCAATGTCCGCCTCGCTATGTGCCGTCGAGAGAAAACCGGCTTCGAACTGCGACGGCGCCAGATAGACGCCGGCGTCGAGCATTCCGTGAAAATAGCGTTTGAACCGCTCGCGATCGGACTTCATCGCGTCGGCGAGGTTCCCAACCGGTTCGCCGGTGAAGTAGGCGCAAAACATCGAGCCGCAGCGGTTGAACCGCACCGGCACGCCGGCGGACTGCGCGGCGTCGTTCATGCCCGCTTCGAGCGCGGCGCCGAGTTTTTCCAGCCTAGCGTAGGCTTGGCCTGTCTGGAGTTCCTCCAATGCCGCGATGCCCGCCGCCATCGCCAGTGGATTGCCGCTGAGTGTGCCTGCCTGATAAACCGGCCCCAGCGGCGCGAGGCAGTCCATGATGTCCGTGCGCCCGCCGAACGCGCCGACCGGCAGGCCGCCGCCGATGATCTTGCCGAACGTCGAAAGATCGGGCCGGATGCCAAACCTCTCCTGCGCGCCGCCCGGAGCGAGCCGGAACCCGGTCATCACTTCGTCGAAAATCAGCAAGCTGCCGTTGGCCGCGGTGACTTCGCGAAGGAATTCGAGGAAACCAGGTTTGGGCAGGTAAAGTCCGGCGTTGCCTGGCACCGGCTCGACAATCACGCCGGCGATGGCGTTCTTGTTCGCAGCAAAAACGTGTTTCACCGCCTCGGCGTCATTGAACGGCACGACGATCGTGTGCTGTGTGAACGCTGCCGGCACGCCGGCGCTGTCCGGGTGGCCGAAGGTCAGGGCGCCGGAGCCGGCCTTGACCAACAGCGAGTCGGCGTGGCCGTGGTAACAGCCGTCGAACTTGATGATTTTGTCGCGCCGGGTGAAGCCGCGGGCGAGCCGGATCGCGCTCATACATGCCTCGGTGCCGGAGTTGCACATCCGCACCTTCTGAACGCTCGGCACCAGCCGGCAGATCAGCCTGGCCATTGTGACTTCAAACGGATTGGGAATGCCGAAGCTCGTGCCGTGGTCAGCCGCGGCTTTCACGGCGGCGATGATTTTTGGATGCGCGTGACCGAGGATGGCCGGTCCCCACGTGCCGACGTAGTCAATCAACTCGTCGCCGTCCACCGTCCAGACGTGGGCGCCGGCGGCGCGGTCCACAAACAATGGCTGCCCGCCGACGGCGCGGAAGGCGCGCACCGGCGAGTTCACCCCGCCGGGGATGTATTTCAGGGCCTCGGCGAAAAGCGCGTCGGACCTCGGATGCAAACGCATGGTGGGAGCATAGCGGCCGCGATGACGAACGCACGCCGATTTTCGGCCCGTGGCGCAGCCTCACGCCTCACGATACCGTTGCGCGATGGGAATGCGCCGGCCGACGCCGAAGGCCTTGCTGGTCACTTTCAGGCCGGGCGCGGCCTGGCGACGCTTGTATTCGCTGGTGTCAATCAGCCGCACCACGCGCCGCACCGTGGCTTCATCGAAACCAGCAGCGATGATGGCCGCGACCGAGCGGCATTCGACGACATAGGCGTCCAGAATCGCGTCGAGCGTGTCGTAGGGCGGCAGCGAATCCTGGTCGGTCTGGTTCGGCCGCAGTTCGGCCGAGGGCGGTTTGGTGAGGGACGCCGCCGGAATGATTTCGCGTTCGCGGTTGATCCACCGGGCCAGGCGGTAAACGTCGCGCTTCGGCAGGTCACTGATGACGGCAAGCCCGCCGCACATGTCGCCGTAAAGGGTGCAATAGCCGACCGCCAGTTCGCTTTTATTGCCGGTCGTCAGCAGCAGCGCGCCAAATTTGTTCGACAGCGCCATGAGGATGACGCCACGCAGCCGGGCCTGAATGTTTTCCTCGGCGGTGTCCTCCGGCCGGCCGGCAAAGACCGGAGCGAGCTGGGTTTTGGCGGCGGCGAACGCCGGTTGAATCGGAATCACGTCGTAACGGATGCCGAGATTGGCGGCCAGTTGCCGGGCGTCGTCGAGGCTGCCCGACGACGAAAACTGCGAAGGCAGCGACACGCCGTGGACGTTCTCCGGGCCGAGCGCCTCGGCGGCGAGGCAGGCGGTGAGCGCCGAATCAATGCCGCCGCTCAGGCCGAACACCGCGGATTTGAACCCGCACTTGTGGAGGTAATCGCGCAATCCCAACACCAGGGCGCGATGCAGTTTCTCCTCGTCCGGCAATCCTTCCGCCGGCAATGCGGCCGTTGCGTCCGTTTCGGCGAGCACGAAGTCCTGGGCGAACATCGCCCCGCGGGCGACCAGCGCGCCACCGCCGTTGAACGCGAGGCTGGAGCCGTCGAAGATCAACTCGTCGTTGCCGCCGACCAGATTGCAGTAAACGAGCGGCCGCCGCGTTTTGGCCGCGAGGCTGGCGAGCATGGCGTGCCGCAGACGGTTCTTGCCCAGGTGCCACGGCGAGGCGGAGACGTTGAAAATGATTTCCGCACCGGCACGGGCAAGCTCCACCGCGGGATTGCGCCGGTAACGCCGGTCGCGCCAGAAATCCTCGTCATTCCACAAATCCTCGCAAATCGTCAGACCGATTCTGCGGCCGTTGAATTCGACGGGCTGGTTGTCGGCCGCGGGTTCGAAATACCGGTCCTCGTCGAACACGTCGTAGGTCGGCAGCAGTGTCTTCATGCGGGTGGCGACCACGCGGCCGTGTTGCAGCAGCGCCACGGCGTTGGTGGCTTCGCGGCCGGGGCGGGCGGCATTTTCGCCGACAAAGCCGACGAGAAAACCCGTGGAGCCGGTGGCGGCGGCGAGGCGCTGCAGCGTTTCCAGGTTCTGCCGGATGAAACCGCGCCGCAGGAGCAGATCGCGCGGCGGATAGCCGGCGACCGCCAGTTCCGGTGCCACCACCAGTTCTGCGCCGGCGGCGGCACCGCGCTGGTAGGCACCGAGGAGCCTGGTTTCGTTGCCGGCGAAGTCGCCGACCGTCGTGTTGATCTGGGCCAGGGCAATGCGCATGGCGATGTTACCAGGCGACGGCCTGAGGCGCGATGACGTCGTGCAGCCGGCCTTGGGGCGTCGTGACCGCCGTGCCGGGTCTCACGCCGTGCCGGTCAAAAAAGTCCGGCGCCGTTTCCAGCACGAACTGGATGTGGGACGACAACGAACCGACCGTGTTTGTGTCCATCGCCTTCAACTGGACGATTTGCTGGACCACGCCGGCCGGATCAATGTAGGCGGCAGCGATCGGGAAACTCACGTTCTTCATGTAGAAATCCCGCTGGTCCGGGCCGCGAAACACGAACAGCATCGCGTCATTGGTGCCGATGCCGGTGCGGTGCATCAGGCCGGTGGCGAGTTGCGGGATTGTCAGGCAAACCTCGGCGTCCACCTCCGCGTCGCCCAGCCAGAGCTTCAGCCGTGGCAGGCCGGTTTGGGCGCGGTCGAGATACAGCGGCGCGGATGCCGCCACGGTGGTCTTGCCGGATTCACCGCGGTGGCAGCCGGCAAGCAACAGCGCCCCCGCGAGCGCCCAAGCGGCTTTGGCTCGTAAGCTCATGGGTCAAGAGTGGAAACAAGCCGCCGCCGTTTCAATTCAATTAAGCGGGGGGAGTGCCGGCCGGGATCCGCCGCACCGGGGTATTGGCTCGCGCCGCGCACAACGTTCGGGCACTGCGCCGCCAACCCTTGATCCGGCGGCGGCCGGTTTACTGGGTGCGGCCGAACTTCTTCTCCAGTTCGCGATAGCTCAGCTCGATGAGCGTGGGCCGGCCGTGCGGGCAGGTGTAGGGCATGGCACAGCGGCGCAGGTCCTCGACCAGCCGTTCGAGTTCCGGTCCGGCGAGCGGATCGTGCGCCTTGACGGCATGGCGGCAGACGGTTTTGGCCACGGTGTGCTCGCCGAGGCGCAGGGAGTTGACTTCCTGGCCGGCGGCCTTCAGTTCATCCACCAGTGCCAGCACGAAACGCCGCGCGTCGCCGGTGCCCACGAACGGCGGCAGCGCGTCGAGCAGAAAGGTCCGCTCGCCGAACTCGCGCAGGCCCACGCCCAGCCGTGTGAGCACGGGCAGTTGTTCCCGCAGGAACTGGGCGTCGCGCGCGGACAGCTCGACGGTTTCCGCCAGCAACAATCGTTGTGACGGCGCCGCGCCGGTTTCCAGCCGGGCCAGCATTTGCTCGAATAAAATCCTTTCGTGCGCGGCGTGCTGATCCAGCAGCACCAGCCCGCGATCGGACTCGAACACGACGTAAAGCCGGCCGACGACGCCGATGAGCCGCAGCGGCACGTTGAGCAGCGGCTGGGCGGCAGGAAGCGAAGGTGGCGCCGACGCGCGCGCCGTGACCGACACCGGGAGTGCATTCCCGATTGCGGATTGCGAATGGTGGATTGCGGATTGGGCTTCCCAAGTCGTGGTTACCGGTATCCCCGCCGGTTTTGCCGAGGCTTTGACCGGCATCGGCGCGGGCCAGTCAAACTGCGGCAGTGCCGGCAGGTTTGCTTCCACGGTGGGTTCCGCGGCCGGCGGCTGAAGCCCGGCAGCGGCTGACGCGCGTTCGACTTTGGCCGCCGGAATCCGGCCCTCCGGCTGTTCCACGGTTGGCGCGGCGTGGTAGCCGAGCAGCGTCCGGCGCACGGCCTGGGTAACAATGGCGCGCACTTCCCGCTCGTCGCGGAATTTCACCTCGCGCTTGGCCGGGTGGATATTCACGTCCACCAGCGCCGGGTCGAGTTCGAGGAAGAGACAGCAAACCGGGTAGCGGCCCTTCATCAGCGCGGTGTGGTAGCCTTCGAGCAAGGCGAAGTTGAGCGCGCGGTTTTCCACCGGCCGGCGGTTCACGAACAAATGCTGGTCCTCGCGCGTGGCCCGCGAAACGCCCGGCGAGCCAATGAAGCCCCAGACGCGCAGGCTCTGCGGGCCTTCTTCGGTCGTCGGTGGCAGGGCCTCGTCCGCAACTGCGTCGGATCGGACGAACGCCGGCCGCAGGCGGGAAGTGAAATCCACGGCGAGCAGGGCCAGTTCGCCGCCGTAAAGTGCCCGCAGCCGCTCGCGCAACGCCGCCAGGCGCGCCGCCGGTGCATCCGGCGACGGCACCGGCGGCAGTTGCCAGACCAGCCGCTGGTCGTGTGTGAACGTGAAGCCGACTTCGGGAAATGCCAGCGCCGCCAGCGTGAGGTAGTGGTGGACGTGGGCCCGCTCGGTTTCCTCGCTGCGCAGAAACTTGCGCCGGGCTGGCAGGTTGAAAAAAAGCTGCCGCACCTCAACGCTTGTGCCGTCCGGCGCGCCCGCGGATTTCACGTCCACGATTTTGCCGCCGTGGATGACGACCTGCGTGGCCTCCACGGCGTCGGCGTCCCGCTCGCGGGTGGTGAGCGCCAGCCGGCTCACGCTGGCGATGCTCGGCAGCGCTTCGCCGCGAAAACCCATCGTTGCAATGGCGGCGAGATCCTCGGCCCGCTGGATTTTGCTGGTGGCGTGGCGCTCGAAACAGAGCAGGGCGTCGTCGCGGCTCATGCCGAGGCCGTCGTCCGTCACGCGAATCAAGCTCCGGCCGCCCGCCTGAACCTCGACGTGAACGCGCCGGGCGCCGGCGTCGAGGGCGTTTTCGACCAGTTCC
Source organism: bacterium (assembly GCA_021780105.1). Classification (GTDB taxonomy): domain Bacteria; phylum Verrucomicrobiota; class Verrucomicrobiia; order Limisphaerales; family J093; genus JAJXZJ01. Next base: position 99,376 of record JAJXZJ010000014.1, on the reverse strand, counting down.
TTGACGACGCTGGCGGGCCGCTCGACCACCTCGCCGGCGGCGATCTGGTTGGCGACCTGTTCGGGCAGCAGCCGGATGCGATTCACGGGAGGACTATACCAGCGGACGAGCCGTAAGAAAGCGTGGCGCCGTTGGGGGATTTCATTTTGCGTCGGGCGTTGTGAACGGGAGTGCGGCTGGCGGCGGCCGGTGTTTATTCCGTTTCGACGGCGAAATGGCGTTCCACCGCGGCGCGCACCTCGCCGAGCCACGCCTGTCGTTGCGCCGGTGAACTGGTGATGACCGGCGCGAAGTTCCGGCGGAACACCACCGGCACGCTGCACAAACCGAACACCACCCTCCGCCAGTGCGTCTCCAGCGGATCGCCGTAAACCTGCTCCTCAACTTCCTGCGGCGTGTTCGCCGTATTGAACACCAGCGCCGCGCGCGCCTTCAACAAACCCACCGGTTTCGCGCCGCCGCGGCCGTCGGGCACGAACTGGTAGGCGCGGCCGGGGCGCAACACGCGGTCGGTCCAGCCGCACAGGATTGCCGGCGGCCGGCTCCAGTAATTCGGATGCACGATGACGATGCCGTCGGCGCGCACGATTTCCTCGATGTGTTGGGCCACGAGCGGCGGCAGGACGGCGTCGCGTGCGATCTCCGCGGCGGGCAGCACGGGATCGAAGCCCTCGGCCGCGAGGTCGTGAAACCAGACCGTGTGGCCGAGGGTTTGCAACGCGTCGGCCACGGTCGCGGCGATCGCGTGGTTGAAACTGCCCGGCGCGGGGTGCGCGAGAATAATGGAAAGGTTCATGCCAATGTGCGGCGACCGTTCGGCCGGAAGGCGGCTTGCCGGATGACGAACCGGCGAAGCGCCCAGCCGTTTGACCCACCACGTCCAAAGATTGTGGGCTTCCCGGCCGGCGCGTGGCAAGGCTGCGCAACGATCCGCAATGCCCGAACGCGCGCGAAGTTTTCTCTCGCGGTGGCCACCGAAGGCTTGACCTCGCCCCCGGAAATTCATTCCCTTCGGGCCGGCTGGCGCTGGTTTTGCGAGAGAAAACCAGCCGTCTTGTTCCGTTGTTTATGGCAGAAACGGGTGCTTTCATGGCGACAGGCCTGATCGTGTGCCGGTGCGCCCAGTATGGGTTGATACCGCCGGCGGCGCTGCAAACCATCACGGCCAGCCTGCGGGCCGGGGGCACGCCGTTCGAGCTGGTGCCGGACTTGTGTGCGCTGGCCGCCCGCAAGGATCCCCGGCTCAAGGCAATTGCCCGCGCCCCCAAGGCTGCGGTGGTCGCGTGCCACGCGCGTGCCGTGAAGGCGCTGTTTGAACTGGCGCAGGCGCCCTTGGACTTGGAGCGGACGCAGCTCATCAACGTGCGCGATGGCTCCGCCGATGAGGCGCTCGCCAGGCTGTCAACGCCGCGGTGCGCGGTTGAAACTGCGCCGGAGGCGGATCCCGTGCCGCCCGGCAACGACGGTTGGGTGCCGTGGTTCCCGGTGATTGACGCCGAGCGCTGCACTCACTGCCAGCAATGCCTGGGGTTCTGCCTCTTCGGCGTTTACGCGCTTTCGCCGGATCGAAAGGTCGTGGTGGAAAATCCCCAGGCCTGCAAGACGAATTGCCCCGCCTGTGCCCGGATCTGCCCGAACGTGGCGATCATTTTTCCGAAATACAGCGACTCGCCGATCAACGGCGGTCCCGTCGTGGACGAGGCCCGGGAAAAGGCCAGGATCAAGGTGGACCTGGAAACGATGCTCGGGGCGGATGTTTACACCAAGCTGGCTCAGCGCCGCGCGAAGGTGCAACAACGGCGGCTGCTGCGGGCCGACATCCAACTGGCCAACGGTGAACGGCAGCAACATCTGGACAAGGCCGCGTTGCCCGGAATGCGCCCTTTCCAGCCAGGTCCGCCGGCCACCGGCGCGGCCGCCGATGCACCGCCCGCGAGTGCTCCTTCCAGCGGCCAGGCGCCATGATCCCGTCGCTGCTGGCCCGGCTCGTCCGCGAAGTGGACCCGCGTCTGCTGGCGCGATGCGCGTGGTCGCTTGGCTTCGGCGGCGCGCGCAGCATCCGGGCGTTTCAAAAAAGGCAGCGGCGCGGCCGGCAGTTTCCGGCGTTTCTTTTCCTGTCCGTCACCAGCCAGTGCAACCTGAAATGCCAGGGCTGTTGGGTAACCACCGGCCAGCCAGCCCGCACGTTGGAACCGGAGTTGCTCGACCGGCTCATTGCCCAGGCCAAGCGGGAACGCTGCCGCTTTTTTGGCATCCTGGGGGGAGAACCGTTGTTGTATCCGCAACTCCTTGAAATCCTGGGACGACACCGCGATTGCTATTTTCAGGTGTTCACCAACGGCACGGTGGTGGACGCGGACATGGCCCGCCAGATGCGCCGGCTGGGGAACATCACCCCCTTGATCAGTCTGGAGGGCGGGGAGGAAGTCAGCAACGAACGCCGCGGCGGCACGCGCGTTTTTCAGCGCAGCTTGAACGGGCTGGAGTGCTGCCGACGGGAGAAGTTGTTCACCGGCGTCGCCACCAGCGTCTGCAAATCGAATTTCGCCGACCTGGTTTCGGAACAGTTTGTCCGCGAGTTGATCGGGCGCGGGGTGCATTATGTATGGTATTACATTTACCGGCCGGTCGGCGCGAAGCCGGCGCCGGAGCTGTGCCTCTCGGCGGAGGAAATCGTGGCCCTGCGGCGGTTCATGATCGAGCTGCGCGGCCGCGTGCCGATGATCATTGTGGACGCTTACTGGGATGCCGAGGGTCGGGCGCTGTGCCCCGCCGCCACCGGCATCAGCCATCACATCGGGCCGGGCGGCGACGTCGAGCCGTGTCCGCCGGTGCAGTTCGCGCGGGAGAACGTGCGGGACGCGCGCGATGTGGTGTCGCTGGTGGAAGGCTCGGATTTTCTGGCGGAGTTCCGGCGTTTCTCCGTGTCGCGCACCCGCGGTTGCGTGCTGCTGGACTGCCCGCGCGAACTGCGCAGCTTCATGGCGGAACAATCGGCGCGCGACAGTTCGGGGCGGGGCACGGCTCTCGCCGAGCTGGCCGCGATGCAGTGTCGTCCGGGACATCACCTGCCGGGGCGGGAAATTCCTGAACGACACTGGGCCTACCGGCTGGCCAAGAAATACTGGTTCTTTGGATTTGGCGCTTATGGTTGAAACCTCGCTCCACGTCGCGTCGGTGTCGTCAGCCGTCCGCCTCCCGAAACCGGTGCCGCAGCGCGTGCCGGCCGACAAGAGCGTCCGCGACATTCTGCGCGCCGCCGCCCGCGAGCATGTGGCGCGCGAGCAACTGGTGCCGCCGTTGACCTTGGAGGAACTCCGCGGGCATGCCCGGAACCTCGTCCGCGCGCTGGGACAGGACCCGGCGTTCGACGATTTCACCACGGTCCTGTTGGGCAACGAGACCTGGCGCGAAACCCTGGCCGGCATTCCCTTCGACCGCCGGGTGTTGTTGCTGCCCCAGTGCCTGCGCACCCGGCGCGAATGCCCCGCGGAAATGGACGAGTTCGGGCTGTTGTGCGAGCAATGCGGCCGCTGCCAGATCGGCGATTTTCAAGCCGAGGCCCTGGCCCTGGGCTACGTCGTGCTGGTGGCGGAGGGCACGACCGTCGTGACGCGCCTGCTGGAGCAGGGTCACGTGGACGCGGTGATAGGCGTGAGCTGTCTGCACGTGCTGGAGCGCGCGTTTCCCCACACGGCCAACCATGCCATCCCGAGCATCGCCATCCCGTTGTTCCGGGACGGGTGTGACGCCACCGGCGTGGACGTGGACTGGCTGCGGGAAACGGTCCAGTCAAAATCCGGCGCGCAGTGGCCGGGACGGCTGGACCTGGACGCGTTGCGCGGAGAAGTGAACGGCTGGTTCGCGTTGGAAGCGCTGCAACACATCCTGGGCGGCGCCGGCACGTTTACGGAAGAGAAGGCCCTGGCCTGGCTGGCGCAGGCCGGCAAACGCTGGCGGCCGTTGCTGGCCGTGTGCGTTTACAAGACACTGGCCGGTCTGGCCGACAACGATCCGCTGCCCGATTTCGTGCGCCGAATCGCCATTGCCACGGAGTGCTTCCACAAAGCCTCACTCCTGCACGACGACATCGAGGACGGGGACGATTTCCGCTATGGCGAACCCACGCTCGCCCGGCAGCACGGGATTCCCATCGCGCTGAATCTGGGAGACTACCTGATCGGCGAAGGCTACCGTTTGCTCGCCGAGTGCGGCATTTCCGCGCGGCAGCAGGCGCGCGCCCTCAAGATCGCGGCGGAGGGACATCGCACCCTCTGCCTGGGGCAGGGCGCGGAGCTTCGCTGGGCGCGCGAGTCGTCGCTGCTCACAACCGCCCAGGTCCTGGAGTTGTTCCGCCACAAAACGGCTCCGGCGTTTGAAGTGGCCCTGCGCCTGGGAGCCGTCTGCGCAGACGCCGACGAAACCTTGGAACAACCGCTCCACTGTTTCAGCGAGTCGCTGGGCGTGGCCTACCAGATCAAGGACGATCTGGAGGACGCCTTCGCGGCCCATTCCCCCAGTGACACCGCGGCCCGCCGGCCTTCCATCCTGGTGGCCATCGCCGGGGAGCAGTCCGGCGGCGCGGTGCTTGCGCGGCTGGAAACAGCCTTGAACACCGCCTCGCCCGCCGAGGGGCAGAAGGAGGTTTTTCGGGACATCTTTCTCGCCCTGCGGGTGGAGGAGAAGGCCCGTTTGCTGCTGGAACACTACCGCAATGAGGCCATCCGTTCGTTAAGCCCCCTGCACAATGCGCATTTGAAGGGCCTCTTGCAACGGTTGGTCGGCCGCGTGCTTGGCACGCCGCCCCAGGAGCGCCCCAAGAGTTGAGGAGCCAGCCGCCTGTTCCATGCCACCCCGCCTGCAAACCCGATGCGGAGCCGCGATCCAGTGCGCCTTGAACCGGGGAGGCGCAAGCCTGGATGTCGGCGCGCGCGACACGGTGGGCGCGTTTGTTCGCAGCCAGATGAACGCGGACGGCGGATTTCGCGGCCGTGCGGCTGAGAGCGACCTCTACTACACCGTGTTTGGTCTGGAATGCGCACGAGCCATCACCTTGGCGCTTCCGCTGGACGAACTGCGAAAATTCGTTGAAGCGCAGGCGCCAATGCCGCTGGATTTCGTGCATCTGACCTGCCTGGCCCGCTGCCTCGAAATCCTTTGGCCCGATCATGCGAAGCCGGCCTGGGGCGCACGACTTCCAGACCGGCTCAAGGCGTATGCCTGCGCGGAAGGCGGTTTTCATCGCAAGCCCGGCCAGCGCCGGGGCGCCGTTTATGAAAGCTTCCTCGGCATGTTGGCGGGCGAATCCCTGGGCGTGGAGTGGCCCGGTCTGGACCAGTTCGGCGACGTTCTTGGCGGGCTTTGCCAGGCCTCCGGTGGCTTCAGCAACGGCGACGGGTTGTGGTCTTCCACGACGCCCGTGTCGGCGGCGGCGCTGCTGGTGTTGCGGGAATTGAAGCGGCCGTTGCCTGCCCGCGCCATCGAGTGGTTGTTGAAACGGCAGTGTTCCCACGGTGGTTTCGCGGCGGCGGCGCTGGTGCCGCTGCCCGACCTGCTTTCCACGGCGACCGGTCTGCACGCGCTGAACTGCCTGGGGGCAATGCACGGTGTCAAACTCGACGCTTGTTTTGAATTTGTCACCGGCTGCTGGAGTGAGGCGGGCGGTTTCCACGCTCATGCCCTGGATCGCACGCCGGATTGTGAATACACGTTTTACGCCCTGCTGGCCTTGGGCAACCTGGTGGCGGAATCGGCCGCGTGAACACCCGCGCGTCCATGTCATCGGACCCGGCGAACCTGCAGTCCGTCGCCGCCGCGGCCCGCCGGACGCGGGAATCGCTGCTCCAGCGCATGGCCCCGGACGGCCGCTGGGAGGGATGTCTGTCGAGCAGCGCGCTCGCCACCGCCGTGGCCGTGGCGGCATTGGCGTTGGTGGACGGCCCCGCGCACACGGATTTCGTCCGCCGCGGTTTGACGTGGCTGGCGCAGCACCAGGCAAGCGATGGCGGTTGGGGCGACACACCGTGCAGCCCGAGCAATCTCAGCACCACGTTGCTTTGTTGGGCGGCGTTCAACCACGCTCCCGACCTTGCCCCTTACCGCGCGACCTTGGACCGGGCCGATCATTGGCTTCAGCAACGCCTTGGCCGGCTGGATTCCGGCCACATCGCCGACCGCGTGCTGGCCGCCTACGGAACGGACCGGACTTTTTCGGTTCCCATCCTCACCTTCTGCGCGTTGAGCCACCGGCTGGGCGATGCGAGCCGGGCGTGGGACTCGATCCCGCAACTGCCTTTTGAACTGGCCGCGCTGCCGCACCAACTGTTCAAGTGGGCGCGTCTGCCGGTCGTGAGCTACGCCATTCCCGCGCTGATCGCGATCGGCCTGGCCCGCCATGAACATACCCGGCACGGCGCGCGGGCACGGCGGCGGTTGCGCGACGCCCTGAAGCCGCGCGTGCTGCAAGTGCTCGGCGCCATGCAACCGGCGAGCGGGGGCTTCCTCGAAGCGATTCCGCTGACCGGCTTCGTCGTCCTGGCCCTGGCCGCAAGCGGTCTGAACCCTCACCCGGTGGCCGTGGCGGGCAAGGAGTTCCTCCTCCGCACGGCGCGGGCTGACGGAAGCTGGCCCATTGATGTCAACCTGAGCACATGGGTCACCACACTGAGCATCCGGGCGCTCCACGCCGGTCCGGAGGCGCTTGCGCCGTTGGGCGAAGAACGGCGGAACGCCATGATGAACTGGCTGCTCGCCCAGCAACATCGCGTCGAGCATCCCTTCACTCACGCCGCTCCCGGCGGCTGGGCCTGGACGGATCTGCCGGGAGGCGTGCCCGACGCCGATGACACGGCCGGCGCCCTGCTGGCGTTGCACGCGCTGGGTGCCGCCCGGCCCGAAGCGCCGGCCGCGGCCGGCCGCGGCGTCCGCTGGCTTCTGGATTTGCAGAACCACGACGGCGGTATTCCCACCTTTTGCCGGGGCTGGTCGAAGCTGCCGTTTGACCGCAGTTGCGCGGACATCACGGCGCACACGCTGGCGGCCTGGATGACCTGGCGGCCGCAGCTTGCACCGCGTCTGCAGGCCCGGGTCAACCGCGCGGCGAAACGGGCGTTGAATTATCTCCTGCAGACCCAGCGGCCCGACGGAACGTGGATTCCATTGTGGTTCGGCAACCAACACGCCACCGGCCTTGAAAATCCGCTGTATGGCACCGCGCGCGTGCTGTTGGCGTTGCGGCAACTGCCGGCCGAGTTTGAACATCTGCTTCAACCCGCCGTCCAACGCGGCCAGGCCTGGCTGCGCCAGGCCCAGCAAGCGGCGGGCGGCTGGGGAGGATCGCCCCAGGCGCCGCCGACCGTGGAAGAAACCGCGTTGGCCCTGGACGCGCTGTTGGCCGCGCGCGGTGCCGGGACGCAATCCCTGAGCCGCGGATTGGATTGGTTGCTGCGGACCACGCAAAACGCCACGGTCTTCCCTGCTTCCCCGATCGGTCTTTACTTTGCGGCGCTGTGGTATGCCGAGGAGCTTTACCCGATGATCTTCACCAGCTCCGCCCTGGGACGGGCGGCAAGGAGGTCGGGCAACTGGTTGTAACGCCGGGCCGCACCTTTCCGCAGGACCCGCTTGTTGGAAGCGGGTTCTGCGTCTGGCGGGCAGAGTTTACCGCGCTCCCTCCACGAGGTGCCGGGCACGGCCAAGCGAACCGAGGTTGTGAACTTCGGTGTAACCCAGTTGCTTGAGCGTGTGCCGGGCCATCGCGCTGCGACCGCCGCTGAGGCAGTGCAGGAGCAGCGGCGTGTTCTTGTCCTTCGCCACGGAGCCGATGCGCTGCCCCAGTTCGTCCAACGGAATGTTGGTGGCGTTGCCAATGTGGCCGGAACTGAACTCGGCCCGCGTGCGGACATCAATCACCTTGGCGCCGCGATCCATCAAAGCCTTCGTCGCGGCCGCAGACACGAGTCCGAGCCGCCTGAAGAGCATCCATGCGCCAATCGCCACCGCGACCACGACGATCAGAACCACATTGTTGTTGTCCATGCGGGTGGAGCCTAGCCGGCCGCCGCGGCGTGGACGATCACTTTCGCTCGCTTGCTGACGGGCGGTTGCAGGTTCGTGGAACGCTGGCGTCAAAACGGAAGACGAAACGGGGCGCGCGCATCCGCGTCGTTGGCAAAGATGAATCCTCCAGCCCTCGGATTCGTCCGTAACAACACGAAGGCCCGCTGGTTTGACAAAGCCCGCGCCATCGGAATAATCGCGCCATGCACAGCACTCAAAGATTCTGGCGGCGGCTTGCGGCCGTGGCGGTCTTGGCTTGTGGACTGGCCGCCGTGTCCGCCGCCGAACCCGACACGCCGGCCTTTGCCGCGGCGCAGCATTTCAAGCGCGGCGCTAATTTCGGCGACTTTCTCGAGGTTCCGCCCGGCCAGGGCTGGCGTGTCCAGCACACGGCGAAGGACCTGGCGTTGATGAAAGCGGAGGGCTTCGACCACGTCCGGATTCCGATCGGCTGGCACCACTATGCGGGGCCGGCGCCGGATTACCGGCTGTCGCCCGTGATTTTTGCGAAGGTGGACGATCTGGTGACGAATGCCCTCGCGCTGCATTTGAGCGTGCTTGTCAACATCCACCATTTCAACGAATTCACGTCCCGGCCGGCGGAAAACACGGAGAAGTTCTACGCGATCTGGCGCCAGATCGCCGCGCATTACGCCTCGGCGCCGGCCGGCCTGGCCTTCGAGTTGATCAACGAGCCGAAGGACGCAGCGACGACGGAGTTGCTGAACCCGGTTTACGCCGAGGTGATCCGGCAAATCCGGCAGACGAATCCGCGGCGGACGATTTTCCTCGGCCCCGGACGCTGGAATTCCATCGGCGAACTACCCAAGCTGCGGCTGCCGGCGGACGACCAGAACCTCATCGTCACGGTGCATTGCTACGAGCCGTTTTTCTTCACGCATCAGGGGGCGAACTGGGCGGGACCGGAGGTCCAGTCGTTGCACGGCATTGTCTTTCCCGGCCCGCCGGACAAGCCGTTCGTGCTGCCGCCGGATGCGAAGGTCAGCCAGGGCGTGCGCCACTGGATTGATCGCTACAACACGCTGCCGACGGAACAGAATCCAAGCAGCCCGCGCGCTTTTCGCGATTTGATCCAGCAAGCGAAGGTGTGGGGTGAACAAAACCACCGGCCGATGCATCTGGGCGAGTTCGGCGCCTACACGAAGGCCGATCAGGCGTCGCGCGCCCGGTTTTACGGCGCCTTCCGCGCGGCGCTGGACGAGGCCGGCATCGGCTGGGCGATCTGGGACTGGAAATCCGGCTTCAAATACTGGGACGAAGCGAAGGGCGAGCCGCTGCCCGGCATGAGGCAGGCGTTGTTTCCGCGGCACGAATGACCACGTCCAGCAAACCGGAGCCGCGCTTTCGCAACGGTTGCGCAATATCAAAGGTTGCGGCGGGGAAAGTTTTGTGTCAAACCACGCGGGTTGCCTGGATGGTCATTACCCCGGCTGCATTGGCAGCGAACGGGCGTGACCGCCGGCCAAGCTAAACGCATGAAAGCGTCCGTGATATTCGCAACGACGGCAGCCTTCTTCCGGGCCGGCGAGATTTCATGGGCTTTCGCCGGCCGGGCATCGCGCCCGGATGCGCCGCCGGCCGAGATCCACGGCCGCCGATTTTTCATTGCAGCCACCAACAGCAAATCCACAGTGAACTGAACTATGAACATACAGAAATCCCAACAAAGTCCTGAAGCCGCGGGCGTGTCCCGCCGGCATTTCCTGAAGGCCGCGTCCGTGACGGCGGCCGGCGCTGCGGCGCTGAACTTCCCGGACGTCCTCGCGGACGCCAAGCAACCCATCCGGGCGATCATCATCGGCCTGGGCGGTCGCGGCGGTGGCGCCGGCGAGAACTTCATCGAAGCCGTCAAAAACCTGGGCGTGGACGGCAAAATTGTCGCCGTTGCGGACCTGTTCCCCGAACAGGCGCGGCGCGGCCAGGAGGCGCCGTTCAATCTGCCGGCGGACAAGTGTTTCTCCGGCTTCCAGGCTTACAAGCTGGCGCTGGCGGTTCCCGAAGTGAATTACGCCATCATTGCGACGCCGCCGGGCTTCCGGCCGGGCATTTACAAGGGGTGCATCGAGGCGGGCAAAAACGTGTTCATGGAAAAGCCCGTGGCTGCGGACGGCCCCGGCGCGCGCGTCATGTACGCGACCGGTGAAGAGGCGACGAAGAAGGGGCTCAAGGTGGCCGCCGGCACGCAGCGCCGCCACCAGGCCGACTACATTGAAACCATTAAACGCATCCACGACGGCGCGATCGGTGACATCGTCACCCTGCGCGCCTACTGGGTCAACGGCGGCCCCATCTGGCACCGCGGCGATCATGGCGATACCGCACTCGAACGGCAGATTCGCAACTGGTATCACTACATCTGGCTGTCCGGCGACCACATTTGCGAACAGCACGTTCACAACCTGGACGTTTGCAACTGGATCATGAAGACGCACCCGGTGAAAGCCTGGGGGCAGGGCGCCCGCCAGATGCTGGGCGACAAGTCCGGTGAAATCTGGGACAACTTCGCCGTCGAATACGAGTATCCGGGCGGCATCCACATGTTCAGTTATTGCGGCCAGATCACCCGGAAGTGGTCATCGGTGAGCGAAGCCGTCCACGGCACGAAAGGCTGGTCCAATCCGAACAACACGATCATGCCCACGGGCGGGCAACCGTTCCGTTTCCGGGGCAACGTCATCAATCCCTACGTGCAGGAGCACATGGATCTCATCAACGCGATCCATAACGACACGCCGTTGAACGAGACCCAGAACGTGACCGACAGCACGCTCACCGCGATCATGGGCCGCGAGGCGGCTTACAGCGGTGCCGGCGTGGAGTGGGATCAACTCTTGAAATCCAATTTCACTTACGGACCGCACATCGCCTACACGGATCCTTCGGCCCTGGTCTGGGAAGACTACCGCACGCTCAAGCCGCCGCTGCCGAGCCTGCACGACATCTTCTCGAATCCGCCGGCGGTGCCGACGGTGGGCTAAGCTGCCCGATGCTGCTTCCAACGCCAGGGACACCACCGCGTGGGTCCCTGGCGATTTTGTTTTTGACGCCCCGTTCTTGCTGCGAACGGACTCGACATCGGCACGCGGCTTTGGGAGGATTCGGCCCGACCCCGACGGCAGCGCCGGCGCGCGTGAGATACGTGTCCGGTGCCCGCCGCGGAGCGCAGACTATGTCAGCGTTTGATCGCCAACATTCAGTAATGGGATTTCCCTTCACTCCATGAATCGTCGTCACTTTCTCCAAAGCAACCTCGGCCTGGCGCTCGCGGCGTCGGCTTTTCCCACCATCATTCCGGCGTCCGTGCTGGGCGAGAACGCGCCGAGCCAGCGCATCCAGCTTGGCTGCATCGGCCTCGGTCCCCAGGGGCGCGGCGACATGAGCAATTTCCTGGCGCAGCCCGACTGCCACGTCATGGCCCTGTGCGACGTGGCCAAACGCAACCTCGACGAGGCGGTCAAGATGGTGAACACCGCTTACAAGGACACCGCGGTGGCCACCCACCACGAAGTGCGCGATTTGCTGGCCCGGAAGGACCTTGATGCGGTGCTGATTGCCACCCCGGACCACTGGCACGTGCCGATCGCCATCGCCGCCGCCGAAGCCGGCAAGGACCTGTATCTGGAGAAGCCCATGGGCCTCGACATTTATGAGGATCAACTGCTCCGCCGCGTCTGCCGGCAGAAGCAGCGCATCTTCCAGTTCGGCACCCAGCAACGTTCCTCCGAGCAGTTCCGGCTCGCCTGCGAACTGGTTCGCAACGGGCGCATCGGCCGGCTCAAACAAATCAACGTCTGGAGCGCCGCCAGCCGGCCGGGAGGTTCCACCGACCCGATTGACCCGCCCGCCGACCTCGACTACGAACTCTGGCTTGGCCCGGCCTACAAAAAACCTTACACCCTCGGCAAGGCGTTCGACGAAGGCGCCGCGTGGAAGACCTGGTGGTTCAACGCCGACTACGCGCTCGGCTTCGTGGCCGGCTGGGGCGTGCATCCGCTGGACATCGCCTATTGGGGCCATCCGGCGATGATGCTCCGCAGCCCTGTGCAGGTCGAGGGCGCCGGGGTGATCCCGACCCAGGGTGCCTGCAACACCGCCATCGCGTGGGACGTGAAGTTTGTTTTTGCTGACGGCGTGCGGATGGATTTTCGTGGCACGCGCAACGGGGCGGACCCGATGCCGATGAACGACCTTTCCGAGTGGGCGAAGAAATACACGAAGATTGTGGACCACGGCACCGCGTTCGAGGGTGCCGAAGGCTGGGTGCTCGTGGACCGCACGCAGATCCGCACGTCGCCCGAAAACCTGATCGAGGAGAAATTCACCCGCAAGGAGGATGTCCGCCTCGTTCGGAGCACCAACCACGCGCGCAACTTCCTCGATAGTGTGAAGAGCCGCCAGCCGGCGATCTGCCCCATCGAGGACGCGGTGCAGGCGGACATCCTTTGCCACCTGAGCAACTTCGCCATCAAACTCAAACGCCCGCTGAAGTGGGATCCGGTGAAGGAACGGTTCATTGACGACGACGAGGCCAACCGCCTGATGATTGTGCGGCCTTTGCGCAAACGTCCCACCTGACCGTCGCAGACGTCCAAGTTTCGTTGCCGCCACGCGGTTTTGATTTCGCCCGGTGCCGCAACGTTTCGCTCCCGGGCCGGCGCGGCGGGGGGGCGCGTTGCGCAGCGCGGGGTGGTTTCGGCCGGAAGGCGTGACTTTTTGCGCTCGCCAGCGGTTTCGGCGCGCGTTCATAATCCTCCAGCAAACTGAAGCCATGAAACTGAGTTTCGTCCTGCCCGTGCTGGCCGGTGGCATCCTCGCTGCCGGCGAACTTGCCGCCGCCGTGTTCCCCGAACCGCTGCCGTTCAAGACGCCTGACCGCCTGCCCGACGCCGCGCAGGTGCTCTCGCCCGCGGCGGTTTACGTGGGCGGATTTCTCGGCGACCGCATCCAGGCCAATGCCGACAACCGGCTGGCAAAAGTGGACCTGGAGCCGCTGCTGGCCGGTTACCGGCACAAACCCGGTTCGCATCCGTGGATCGGCGAGCACATCGGCAAATGGATGCACGCGGCGACACTGGCGTGGGCGAACTCGAACGACGCCACGTTGCGCTCCAAGCTGGATTACGCGGCCGCCGAACTGATCAAGGCGCAGGAGCCGGACGGTTATCTCGGCACCTACACGCCCGACAAACGGTTTGGCCTTTACCCCGGCGCCGATTGGGACGTGTGGTCGCACAAATACTGCCTCATCGGCCTGCTGACCTATTACGAATACACCGGCAACGAGGCGGCGTTGGTGGCGAGCAAAAAGGCCGGGGATCTGTTGATCGCCACCTTTGGCCCCGGCAAAAAGAGCATTCTTTCCGCCGGTACACACATGGGCATGGCGGCGACGAGCGTGCTGGAGCCGGTTGTGATGCTGTATCGCTGCACCGGCGACGAGCGGTACTTGGATTTCGCGAAATACATCGTCAGCTCGTGGGACGAACCCAACGGACCGAAGATCGTGGCCACGCTCCTCGCGCAAAAACGCGTGGACAAGACCGCCAACGGCAAGGCGTATGAAATGCTCTCGAATCTGGTCGGCCTGTGCGAACTGGCCCGCGCCACCGGCGACCACGCCTGGCTGCAACCGGCCCTCAACGCCTGGGCGGACATCGTCGCGCACCGGCTCTATCTCACCGGCAGCGCCAGCGCCGGCGAGCATTTCCAGGATGACTATGTGCTGCCCAATCAACCCGGCGCGAACATCTGTGAAACCTGTGTCACGGTGACGTGGATTCAATTGAACCTGGAACTGCTCCGGCTGACCGGTGAAGCGCGGTTCGGCAACGAGCTGGAACGTTCGTTCTACAACCACCTCACCGCCGCGCAAAACCCCGCCGGCGCGGACTGGTGTTATTACACGGCGCTCGAAGGCACCAAGCCCTACGACAGCGCCATCACCTGCTGTCACTCCAGCGGCCCGCGCGGCATCGCGCTCATTCCGCAGTGCGCATTCCTGCGCTACCGGACCGGCGACACGGATGGCCTCGCCGTGAACCTTTTCGAGCCAGCCCGCGTCGAGATCGAGCTTGGTGGCCAGACGGTGAACGTGGACCAGCAAAGCGGTTTTCCGCGCCAGGGCGATTCCACCTTCCTGTTTTACCTCGAACGGCCGGCGACGTTTGCCTTCAAGGTGCGCGCTCCTGAATGGGCCGCCGGGATGCGGTTCAAACTCAACGGCAAATTGGTAAAGGCGACGCCGCGTGACGGCTGGATCGAGCTCGCGCCGCGCGCCTGGAAGAACGGCGACCGCGTGGAAATCCGTTACGGTTTCTCGCCGCGGATGATTCTCGGCGACCACGGCAACCAGGGCAAAGCCGCACTTGCGTGGGGACCGTTTGTCCTCGCTTACAACCAGAAATTGAATCAAGGGCTGGCTGCGCCAAGTGCCATCGCGCTGGTCGCCACCGGCAAACAACCGCCCGTCAGCCTGAAGCCCGGCACGAATCTGGTCTTCACGGCCACCGTGCGCACGCCACAGCAGCCAGCGGCGACGGCCAACCTGGTGCCGTTTGCCGACGCCGGTCGCGACGGCGGCGTGTATCGGGTCTGGCTGCGCGCGCCGGGCGCTCCGCTGCCGGCCACGGCCTCGTTGCTGATGAACGGGCAGGAGAGCCGTTCACGCGAAGGCAACCAGCCGGGATCCATCAACGACGGCGATGCCGGCACGATCGTCGTCACGTTTGACGGCAATCCGGCGACGGAAGATTGGTTCGCGGTCACGTTGCCAAAGCCTGTTACCATTAGCCGCGTGGCGTTCGCACATGGCCGGACGTTTCATGACGGTGGTTGGTTCGACACCAGCGCTGGCAAGCCGCAGATCCAGATTCAGAGCGGGTCCAGCGCAGCTTGGGAAATCGTCGGCCAATTCAACGACTATCCGGCGACGACCGCGACGGACGCTGCCGGGTTGAAAGCGGGCGAGCAATTCACCGCGAAGCTGGCGTCGCCGGTGAAAGCCATCGCTCTGCGCGTCATCGGGAAGCCGGCGTGCGGTGACAACCCGGCGCAGGCGTTTTCGTCCTGTGGCGAATTGGAGGCGTTTGCGAACTGACCGGCTGGCTCAGCCGCGCAATTCCTTCACGAACTCAGCCATGCGTTCCATGGCGATCTCGATCCGGTCGAGCGCCGTGGCGAAACAGCAGCGCAGATAGCCTTCGCCGCTGGGACCGAAGGCGCTGCCCGGCACGCACGCGACCTTCTTTTTTTCCAGCAGTTTCACTGCGAATTCCTTCGAGGTGAGGCCGGTGCTTTTGACACACGGGAAGGCATAAAATGAGCCACGCGGCCGGTGGCAGGGCAGCCCCATCGCGTTGAGCGCACCGACGATGACGTTGCGACGGGCGCGGTACTGCTCGCGCATTTCCACGGTGTCAGCGTGCCCATGACGGATCGCCTCGTTCGCGGCTTCCTGGCTCACGATGCTGGCGCACAGCATCGAGTATTGGTGAATCTTCATCATCGCCTCGACCAGTTCGGCTGGACCGCAGGCGTAGCCGATGCGGAAGCCCGTCATCGCATACGCCTTGGAAAAGCCGTGCAGGAAAATCGTCCGCTCCGCCATGCCGGGCAACGACGCGAGGCTGACGTGCTCACCTTCGAAGGTCAGCTCCGAGTAAATCTCGTCGGTGATGACGAGCAGGTTGTGGCGCTGGACCACTGCGGCGATCTGTTCCAGTTCGGCGCGCGTCATCGTGCCGCCGGTCGGGTTCGTCGGAAAGTTCAACACGAGCACGCGGCTGCGCGGCGTGATCGCGGCCTCGATGGCCTCGGCCCGCACGGCGAAGCCGTCTTCCGCGCGGCAGGCCACCGCCACCGGCACGCCGTAAGTCATCGCGATGCTGGGCGAATAACTCACGTAGCACGGCTCGTGGTAGATGACTTCATCGGCGGGATTGACCACCGCGCGCAACGCGATGTCCAGCGCCTCGCTGACGCCGACGGTGATCAGAATCTGGCGCTTGGGATCATAGCTGACACCGAAGTGCCGCGCCACGCTGGTGGAAATCGCCTCGCGCAGTTTGAGCAGGCCGAGGTTGGAGGTGTAGCTCGTTTTGCCGCGTTCCAGCGCGTAAATGGCGGCTTCGCGAATGTGCCAGGGCGTGACGAAGTCCGGCTCGCCAACGCCCAGCGAAATCACGTCGGGCATTCCCTGGACAATGTCGAAGAACTCGCGAATCCCGGAACGCGGGATGGCGCGGACGTTGTTCGCGATGAAATGTTGCGCGGCAAAGGCCATGACGCCGAACAGGCAACGGGAAATCCGGCGGGTCGGAAAGAAAAAAATGCGCCCGCGCAACTGCGGCCGGCTTCCGCCGCAAACCGTCGGCGGATGTTTCCACCGGCATGATGGTGCCGCCGGTCCGGCGTTGTGCACAGGAAAGACTTTAGCATGTAACCTGCTGTTGACGGGGAACGTCCATGCCAGTGGCATGGTGCGATCCGGCGTTGTCATCGGAACTTGCTGAGTGGGTCGCTGGCGAAAGACCTTGGCCGGCAGGAAATATCTGGTTGGCATTGAGGTAAGACTGATTATAGTTCCAACAAAATTTGTCGTCGGAAAAATGACAAAGGCGTGACGAAACGATAGCAGGTCAGTGACATGAACTTCTTGGCATATATTGATCCGGGGTCCGGTTTGTTGCTGTGGCAGGCGATCGTTGCCGCTTTTGTCGGATTCATCTTCTACCTCAAGCAAACTCGTAAATGGATTGTCCATCAGGTGCAACGGCTCTTCGGCCGCGCGGATAAAACGCAACCAGCGGAATCGAAGCCCGCGCCTGAAAGCCGGCAAAGCAAGTAATGGCGCCGGTTCTTTCCTTCCGCGACCCGGCCGGCGTCTGCGGCGTGTTTGACCAACGCGTGCTGCGCTACGTCACGGCCGGCAGCGTCGAGGACTTTGAAGCCTTCCTGCATTCGTCTTCCGGTCGCGAACTCCAGCAGCGCAAACAGCTTGTCTCCACCCGTGCGCTGACGGAATCGGAATCCGCCGAAATCGCTGGCCGGCCGGGCTGGAGCGAGTTGCTCTCCCGGCAGCCGGCCGGCCGCTTTTACGAGCATGAACGGATTTTGTTTCCCAGTTATCCGCATGAATGGCCGGCGGAAATGCTTTGGGCGGCGGCGCGGCTGACCTTGGATGTAACTTCGCGGACGTTGGCCGATGGCTGGGGATTGAAGGACGCCACGCCGCAGAACGTGCTTTTCCGCGGGAGCGCGCCGGTCTTCGTGGACCTGCTCTCCTTCGAGCGGCGCCAGCCAGGCGATCCGGTGTGGCGGCCCTACGCGCAATTCGTCAGGACATTTCTGTTGCCGCTGCTGGCTCACCGTCTATGGGGCACACGGTTGGCGGACATTTTTTTGAGCCGCCGGGACGGACTGGAGCCGGAGGAGGTTTATCACTGGTGTCACCCGCTGACGCGCCTGCGGCCGGCGATGCTTTCGCTGGTTTCATTTCCGACCTGGCTCTCGGGTTCGGCCCGGCGGGAATCCACCGCGCTCTACCAGCCGCGCGAAACCAACCCGGAAAAAGCCCGGTTCATTGTGGAATCGCTGCTGGCGCGGCTGCGGCGAATGCTGAACCGGCTTGAGCCGCGGCGCGCCCGCGAGTCGGTTTGGAGCGATTACATGCAGACGCACTCCTACAACGGGCCGGCGTTTGCCGCGAAGGAGCGGTTTGTCCGCGAGGCCCTGGCGGAACTCAAGCCGCCGCGGGTGCTGGACGTGGGGGCGAACACGGGACATTTCAGCGCCATGGCCGCGGAAAGCGGCGCCCGCGTGGTGGCGGTGGACATTGATCCGACGTGCGTGGGAGCGATCTGGCAACGCGCCCGCGCCCGCTCGCTGGATGTCCTCCCGTTGGCTGTGGACCTCGCGCGGCCCAGCCCGGCGCTGGGCTGGCAATACCGGGAAAGCCGTTCGTTTCTCGACCGTGCCCGCGGCGCGGCGGATTGCGTGCTCATGCTGGCCGTGTTGCACCACCTGCTCGTGACCGAACGCGTCCCGCTGGAGGACGTGCTGGCGCTGGCGGCGGAACTCACCACCGACGCACTGGTCATTGAGTTTGTGGCGCCGGCGGACGACATGTTCCGCCAGCTCACCCGTGGGCGCGAACACCTGCACGCGTCGTTGACGACCGAGGTCTTTGAAGCCGCCTGCGCGGCACGGTTTGAGGTGGTCCGCTCGGTGGCGTTGCCGGAAACACACCGTCGCCTCTACCTGCTTCGCAAGCGCCGCGCCACCGTATGAGCGCCGACCGGCCAGAGCAGGCGGAGGAAGCGGTGCCGGAAGACGATCCGCTTTGGAAACAAAGGCTGAAGGATGCGGTGCTCGGTCTCTCGCTGGCGAACCTGGTTCTGGCCAATGCCTGGTTTGAAATTCTTTACGACAAGGATCGCGGCTATTTCAACGAAGTGCCGGTCAAGACGCCGACCCTGCTCGCCCTGATGGTGAATTTGGCGTGGCTGACCGGCGTGGCATGGCTGGTCATGCGTGTCTGGCGAAGCACCCGCAATCGCGCGGTGCGGTTTGCCATTCACCTGTTGTTTCTGGCGGCGTTGATTTTTCCCGTCGATTTTCTGCGGACCAACCTCTTGAAGATTCCCGATTACCAGGTCGTTGTTTTTTTGAAGCATCCGACCGGAGTGGCGCTGACGGCCATTCTTTTGCTTCTGGTCATCTGGCAGCACCGTCGGGTGGCGCGGTTCGCGGCTGTCGTTGTCGTGCTGTTTGCCCCGCTGGCCTTGCTGACCGTGGCGCATACGGTCCTGTTGCTGGTCGGCGTGCTGCATCTGAACCAGGACGATGCCGATCCGCCTTTGGCCGCACTCCGCCCGGCCCGGCCCGACCTGCCGCGCGTGATCTGGATCATCTTTGACGAAACCGATTATCGTCTGGCATTCGAGCAACGACCGGCCGGTGTCGCGTTGCCGAATTTTGACCAGCTTCGCCGCGAGTCGTTGTTTGCGACCAACGCCTACTCGCCGGGCGGGGCCACGTTGATTTCCATGCCCGCGCTGATTTCCGGACAACAACTGGACAGCGTAAAAGTGGCCGGTCCTTCGGAATTGCTGATCGAACCGGAGAAGAGCAAACAAAAGTTGGACTGGCGGCGCCTGCCTTCGGTGTTTTCCCTCGCCCGGGATGCAGGGGCGAACACGGCGCTGGTCGGCTGGTATCATCCGTATTCCCGCATCCTGGCCGGCTCCCTGAGTTATTGCGTGTGGTTCCCTTACATGACGTCCGAACACGCGCGGGCCGGCACGGTTGGCCCGGCCCTGGCGCGGGAATTATCAGCGATGTTGGGAACCATCCAGCGACGCCAACTCTACGTTGATTTGTGCCGGCGCGGCGAGCGGGAGGCGACGGCCCTGGCCGGCAATGCGGACTACAATTTGATGCTTTTCCATCTGGCGCCTCCGCACAAACCGGGGATTTACCTGCCGGCGGACCATCGCTTCACGGCGTTTGGCGTGCCCAAATCCATGGGCTACTTCAACAATCTCATGCTCGCCGATCGCATGTTGGGAGCAATCCGGCAGAGCGTCGTCCACGCCGGCTTGCAGGATAAAACCTGGTTGGTGATCAGTTCGGACCATTGGTGGAGGGAATCCGCGGTTTACGACGGGCGGGTGGACTGCCGCGTGCCATTTATTGTGCATCCACCGCGGAGCGGCCAGGGCCTGGAGTTTGGAACCATGATCAACACGATCGTCACCCACGATCTGCTGCTGGCCATCCTGCGGGGCGAGTTGCATACGGTGGCGGATACGGCCCGCTGGCTCGAACCGCGCCGCATCGCGCGCCCGCCGAATTATCGTCAGCAAAAGGAGAGTACCGACTGAGACGGGCGCAGCGATGGTGGTTGGCCGCGCCCGGCGCCCGGATACCCCCGCGGCTGGTGGTTTTGTCAACGGCGCGGAAAAAAAAGCGATTGCCCTATTGCGCCGCCCTAGCCTTTTGGTAAAAGCTGTCGCAATTTATACACGATTGTTCGTGTGTCCGAACAACCCATTGTGACGATGAGCAACGCAACCGTGGCACCGCAATCCGGCGCAAGCGCCCTGACAGGCCCGCCGGAAAAGCAGGGGCTTTACGATCCGCAGTTTGAGCACGACGCCTGCGGCGTCGGGTTCGTGGTGAACGTCAAAGGCCGGCGTTCGCACGAGATCATCCGCCAGGGACTCCAGGTGTTGTTGAATCTCAACCACCGCGGCGCCTGCGGCTGTGAGGCCAACACCGGCGACGGGGCGGGCATCTTGATTCAGATGCCGCACCAGTTTCTGCTGAAGGTTTGCGGGGAAGCCGGCATCCGGCTGCCGCGTCCGCGGCAATATGGCGTGGGCATGTTGTTTCTGCCGCCCGATCCCGAGCAATGCCGGAATTGCGAGCGCCTGTTTGAGGTTATCGTTGCCGAGGAAGGCCAGGAAGTCATCGGCTGGCGCACGGTGCCAACCGACAATTCCATGATTGGCGCCACGGCCAAGGCCTCGGAGCCGTTCATGCGGCAGGTGTTCATCCGGCGCAACCCCAACCTGGCCGACGACCTGGATTTCGAGCGGAGGCTCTACATCATTCGCAAACGGGCCGTCACCGAAGTCCGCAACTCCGGCCTCAAGGGCAGCCATTATTGGTACATGGCCAGCTTGTCCTACAAGACGCTCGGTTACAAGGGCATGCTCATGTCCGAGCAGTTGCCGCAATATTATCCGGACCTGAACGATCCGGCCATGGAAAGCGCCCTCGCGCTGGTTCACTCCCGGTTCAGCACGAACACGTTTCCGAGCTGGGAACGCGGACATCCCTACCGCTATGTCGCCCACAACGGGGAGATCAACACGCTCCGCGGCAACATCAACTGGATGCACGCCCGCGAGGCGATGTTCAATTCCGACCTGTTCGGCGACGACATCAAGACCATCCTGCCGATCATCAACACGAATGGCAGCGATTCGGCGATGTTTGACAACTGCCTCGAACTGCTCGTGCTCGCCGGCCGCTCCCTCCCGCACGCCGTGATGATGATGATCCCGGAACCGTGGAGCAATCACGAGACCATGAGCGACGAGAAGAAGGCCTTTTACGAATATCATTCCTGTCTCATGGAGCCGTGGGACGGGCCGGCTTCGATTGCCTTCACCGATGGCATTCGGATCGGCGCCGTGCTGGATCGCAACGGGCTGCGGCCGTCGCGTTACTACGTGACGAAGGACGACCTGGTGGTGATGGCCTCGGAAGTGGGCGTGCTGGACATCCCGCCGGATCGCGTGTTGTCCAAAGGCCGGCTCCAGCCGGGCCGCATGTTTCTGGTGGACACCGAGGAAGGCCGCATCGTCTCGGACGAGGAGATCAAGCACCAGGTTGCCTCGGCACAACCATATCGGCAGTGGCTTAACAAGCACCTGGTGGATCTCTCCCAACTGCCGACGCCGACGCAACTGCCGGAGCCGGACCACGAGACGGTGCTCCAGCGCCAGCAAACCTTCGGCTACACGTTCGAGGATTTGCGCGTCGTCTTGACGCCGATGGCCCGCGACGGCGTCGAAGCCGTCGGTTCGATGGGCGCGGACACGCCGCTGGCGGTGCTCTCGGCCCGGCCGCAGCTTCTTTACAACTACTTCAAGCAGCTTTTCGCGCAGGTCACGAACCCGCCGATTGACTGCATCCGCGAGGAAATTGTCACCTCGACGGAAACCTGCACCGGGTCGGAGCGCAACCTGCTCAAGCCGGTGCCTGAAAGCTGCCATCTCATCAAGCTCAAGACCCCCATCCTGACCAACGAGGAGCTGGCCAAGCTGCGCCACGTCGCCCAGGGCGAGTTCAAATCCATCACGCTGCCGATCCTGTTCCATGCGGCGGATGGTGCGCTGGGCCTCGAGAAGGCGATGGACGCGCTTTACGCCAAGGCGGACCGCGCCATTGCCGAGGGCGTCAACCTCATCGTCCTCTCCGACCGCGGCATTGACGCCGAGAACGCGCCGATCCCCGCGTTGCTGGTCGTTTCGGGTCTGCATCACCACCTGATCCGGAACGGCTCCCGGACCCGCGTGGGCTTGATCCTCGAATCCGGCGAGCCGCGCGAAGTGCATCATTTCTCGCTGCTGATCGGTTACGGCGTCAGCGCCATCAATCCTTACCTCGCCTTCGAGACGCTCGACGACATGATCCGGCAGGGCCTGCTCAAGGGCATTGACCACAAGACCGCATGCAAGAACTACGCGAAGGCCGCCACCAAGGGGGTCGTCAAGGTCTGCTCAAAGATGGGCATCTCGACGATCCAGAGTTATCGCGGCGCCCAAATCTTCGAGGCCGTCGGCCTGAGCCGCCGGGTGATTGACAAGTATTTCACGTGGACGCCGTCGCGCGTGGAGGGCGTGGGTCTGGAGGTGATTGCCGAGGAAGTCCTCGCCCGTCATCGCCGCGCTTTCCCGGACCGGCAGGTCAACGGGCATGTGCTCGACCCCGGCGGATTCTATCAATGGCGGCAGGACGGCGAGTTTCACCTGTTCAACCCGGAATCGGTCCACGCGTTGCAGAAGGCCGTGCGGGTCGGCCGCTACGACCTGTTCAAGCAGTATTCGAAACTGATTGACGACCAGGCGAAGCACTTTTGCACGCTCCGCAGCCTGCTGGAGTTCAAGCCGCGCCAGCCGGTGCCGATCGAGGAGGTCGAGCCGGTGGAAAGCATCATGAAGCGCTTCAAAAGCGGCGCGATGAGCTACGGCTCGATCAGCCAGGAGGCGCACGAAACGCTCGCCATCGCCATGAACCGCATCGGCGGCAAAAGCAACACCGGCGAAGGCGGCGAGGATCCGGCCCGTTACACCTGGAGCAACGAGCTGAAGGATTCCAAGAACTCCGCCATCAAGCAGGTGGCCTCCGGCCGCTTCGGGGTCACGAGCAACTACCTTGTCAACGCCCGCGAACTCCAGATCAAGATGGCGCAGGGCGCGAAGCCCGGCGAAGGCGGGCAGTTGCCCGGCCAGAAGGTGTATCCGTGGATCGCGAAAGTGCGGTACTCGACGCCGGGCGTCGGCCTCATTTCGCCGCCGCCGCACCACGACATTTACTCGATCGAGGACCTGGCGGAGTTGATCCACGACTTGAAAAATGCCAATGAACACGCGCGCATCAGCGTCAAGCTGGTATCCGAGGTGGGCGTGGGCACCATCGCCGCCGGCGTGGCCAAGGCGCACGCCGACGTCGTGCTGATCAGCGGTTACGACGGCGGCACCGGCGCGTCGCCGCAGACCAGCATCAAGCACGCGGGCCTGCCGTGGGAGCTGGGCCTGGCCGAGACGCACCAGACGCTCGTGCTGAACAATCTCCGCAGCCGCATCGTGGTGGAAACCGACGGCCAGTTGAAGACCGGGCGCGACGTGGTGATCGCCGCGTTGCTGGGCGCCGAGGAATTTGGCTTCGCCACGGCGCCGCTGGTTTCGATGGGTTGCATCCTCATGCGCGTCTGCCATCTGAACACCTGCCCGGTGGGCGTGGCGACGCAGGATCCGCGCCTGCGGGCGCAGTTCGCCGGCAAGCCGGAGCACGTGGTCAACTTCATGACCTTCGTTGCCCGGGAGGTCCGCGAGTTGATGGCGCAACTGGGCTTCCGCACCATCAACGAGATGATCGGCCGCACCGAGGCGCTCGAACCGAAGCGGGCGGTGGA
This sequence comes from bacterium, assembly GCA_021780105.1. Taxonomy (GTDB): domain Bacteria; phylum Verrucomicrobiota; class Verrucomicrobiia; order Limisphaerales; family J093; genus JAJXZJ01. Next base: position 75,591 of record JAJXZJ010000014.1, on the reverse strand, counting down.
CCATTGGAAGGCCAGGGGGCTGGACTTCGCAAACATCCTTTATCAACCGAAGGCGCCGGCCGGCGTGGGCCGCTACTGCCAGATTCCGCAGGACCACGGTCTGGAAAAATCGCTCGACAAAACCGAGCTGCTCACGCTGTGCGAGCCGGCGATCGAGCGTGGCGAAAAGGTCCGCGCGAAACTCGCGATCCACAACGTCAACCGCGTCGTGGGCACGATCACCGGCAGCGAGGTGACGCGCCGGCACGGTCCCGCCGGGCTGCCGGATGACACGATCCATCTCCATTTCAAAGGCTCGGCCGGCCAGAGCTTCGGCGCGTTCATGCCGAAGGGAATGACGTTCGTCCTCGAAGGCGACGCCAACGACTATCTGGGCAAGGGCCTTTCGGGCGGCCGGATCATCGTGTACCCGCCGGTGGGTTCCACCTTCGTGCCCGAGGAAAACATTCTGATCGGCAACGTGGCGTTTTACGGCGCCACCAGCGGCGAGGCTTTTATCCGCGGCATGGCGGGCGAGCGTTTCTGTGTCCGCAACAGCGGCCTTGACGCGGTGGTGGAAGCCGTCGGCGACCACGGTTGCGAATACATGACCGGCGGGCGCGTGGTGGTGATCGGCCCGACGGGACGGAACTTCGCCGCCGGCATGTCCGGCGGCGTCGCCTACGTGCTGGACGAGGCCGGGGATTTCCCGCGACGCTGCAACCAGCAAATGGTGGGCCTCGAAACGCTGGAGGACCGCGAGGAAATCGAGGCGGTGCGGGGGCTCATCCAGCGCCACGCGGAATACACCCGCAGCCAGCGCGCGTTGCGGATCCTGGTGCTCTGGGAGGAATTTGCCGGCAAGTTTGTGAAGGTGATGCCGAAAGACTACAAGCGCGTGCTGCAGGCGATGAAGCTGGTAACCGAGTCGGGCCTCACCGGTGACGAGGCCTGGATGGCCGCGTTCGAGGCGAATGCCCACGACGTGGCGCGTGTCGGCGGCGGTTGACCTGGCCCTCCCCACGCCGCCGCTCCAACCATTGATTTCCTGAACGACAACCTGATCGAACATGGGCAAACCCACTGGCTTCCTCGAATACCTCCGCGAACTGCCACTCGACCGGCCGGCGCTTGAACGCATCAAGAACTGGGATGAATTCCACGCGCGCACGGAGGACAAAAAACTCCAGGAACAGGCCGCGCGTTGCATGGATTGCGGCATTCCCTTTTGCCACACCGGCATGTTGCTCAGCGGCATGGCCACCGGCTGTCCCGTCAACAACTTGATCCCGGAGTGGAACGATCTCATCTACTGCGGACTCTGGCAGGAGGCGCTCGAACGCCTCCACCGGACGAACAACTTCCCGGAATTCACCGGCCGCGTCTGCCCGGCGCCGTGCGAAGGCTCCTGCACGCTCGGCATCAACAAGCCGCCGGTCACCATCAAGAACATCGAGTGCAGCATCATTGACAAAGGCTGGGACAACGGCTGGGTTGCGGCGGAGCCGCCCGCCGTGCGCACCGGCAAGAAAGTTGCCGTCGTCGGTTCCGGCCCGGCCGGTCTTTGCGCGGCCGCCCAGCTCAATCGCGCCGGCCACGCGGTCACCGTCTTTGAGCGCGCCGACCGCGTCGGCGGCCTCCTCGTGTATGGCATTCCCAACATGAAGCTGGACAAACGGCTCGTGCAGCGTCGCGTGGATCTGCTGGCCGAGGAAGGGGTTACCTTTCTGACCAGCACGGAGGTGGGGAAGAACTATTCCGTCAAGCGCCTGTCCCTCGGATTCGACGCCGTGGTGCTCTGCACCGGCGCCACCCAACCGCGCGATCTGCCCGTGCCCGGCCGCGAACTGAAAGGCGTTCATTTCGCGATGGAGTTTCTGACTGCGAACACGCGTTCGGTGCTGACGAGCAAGCGCGACGGCGAATTCATTTCCGCGCAGGGCAAGGACGTCATCGTCGTCGGCGGCGGCGACACCGGGACGGATTGCGTTGGCACCGCGCTCCGGCATGGCTGCAAGAGCGTCGTCCAGATTGAAATTCTGCCGCGCCCGCCGCTGGAGCGGGCGCCGGACAATCCGTGGCCGGAATGGCCGAAGGTTTACCGCCTGGATTATGGGCAGGAGGAAGCGGCCACCGTTTTCGGTGCCGACCCGCGCGTTTACCTGACGACGGTCAAGCAGTTTGTGGGCGATGACCAGGGGCAGGTCCAGGCCGTCGTCACGGTCCAGATCAAATGGGAGAAGGACGCCCAAGGGCGCTTCGTGCCCAAGGAAGTCCCCGGCACGGAAGAAACCCGCCCCGTTCAGCTTGTGCTGCTCGCCATGGGTTTCCTCGGGCCGGAGCAGTCGTTGCTCGAACAGCTCAAGATTGAGCGCGATCCGCGCAGCAACGTGAAAGCCGAGCATGGTCGTTTCACCACCAATGTGAAAGGCGTTTTCGCCGCCGGCGACTGCCGTCGCGGGCAAAGCCTGGTCGTCTGGGCCTTCAATGAAGGACGCGGCGCCGCCCGGGAGTGTGACCGTTACCTGATGGGCGACACCCAGTTGCCGTAGCCGGACGGGCTGGCGCCGGGGTCAGCGGTTGAGGACGTAGATCAGGGCGCCGAACAGCCCGGAAACGATCACGCCAAAAACGATCGCCCAGAAGTGAATTTGGCGCCAATGCCGCCGGTTGCTCCGCCCCATGCCGGGCAGGCAGTAGTAGCGGTGCTCTTCAGAATGGCGCTTGAACCGGAACATGATGATCGCAAATGCCGCCGGTTACATAGTCTGGCAAGGCGCCGCCGGCAACACTTTTTGCGACCGGTAAAACCGCAAACCTCCGCAGATCGGCTTCACGGGTCGTTCTTTCGGTTGAACCGTAATCCCGTTGCAGAAATTGCCGCGAAGAGGCGCACAAGCACAAGGATCGCGGGCTTGGGATGGGCACGGCTCCTTGATGTGTTTCCCTTGGGGGGGCGAGCACTCGCCCATTGCAACAACGTGAAGACCCTGCCGATTTGCGTGCGCTTTTGGTGGCAACTCCCTTGCGGTCTTTAGGATAACCGTAGCGGGCTGAAGCACACCGGCGCAGCCACATGCATCCACCTTGTGACCGCCAAGGAGCCGCGTGCGGCCCTCGAGGCGCACTACAGAAGAGGGAGGCCGCCCGGCGGTCCGAGCGGCCTCCGATGCGCAGAAACTACCTCACCGACGAAGACTGCGGCGCCAGATGGTGAAGCCCAACAGGCCCAGTCCGGCCGCCAGGGCAAAATGAGAAGGCTCTGGAACTTCTGTGAATGTGTCCGTCGTGATTTTGCCGCTCTTATTCGCCGAAGGGCCGATGCCTTGAACATGAGCGGCGCCGTAAACGCCATCGCCATTCTTTACCAGGAAGCTGGCGGGCATGATGGTTCCACTGCTGATCGTGATTTGTTCGGCAAACCACTCGCCCCCTTGTAGACGGTGGTGAGTAGCGTTATTCGCCGTATCAAAACTCAGCAGAACGCTAAAGTCCGACAATGGAGGCAGCGCAGCGTTGAACGCCACCGACGGTGCGTTGACAGCACCATCGGGTGTAAGGCCGGTTCCGGGAACGCTGCCGGCCTTTGGATTGCTAAAACTCAGACCGCTGACGCTGGAATTGAATCCCACGTCACTGACAAACTCGCTGGTGGTGTCCAGCCCGCCGGCGCTGACCACCATCCACAAGCTATTGTCGCTGGTGTTTTGATCGAGAAACTCGACGCTGACATAAGGCGATGTGCCTGTAGGCGTATCGCCGGTCCAGAGGTAATCGAGGCCAAGGATTACGCCGGAACTCCATGATCCTGACAATCCGAGATCAGAGGGAGATGGATACCAAGGAGTGCCCCCGTAGGCCGACACTGCGCAGAGTGCGAGTGCCATTGCTGTCGGGGCAAACGTGTATTTCTTCATAGTATTGGTGTTTGTGTTGGCTAACTACAACGCGGCCTTCACCGCTTGACCAATACTACGGAATCAGGAACGTATGCTTACAAAGATAGTATGATAAATGGATACATTGATTCATTCTTAGTAAAATCACCCATAAGCAACAAAAACCATATTTATTAACAAGTTAATACATGCTATTCAGTGTTGGAAATACATGTGAAGAGTCAGCAAGAGCTGAAGCTGTTGTGGAGAGAATAGGCACGTCTCCATAAGACGCGCGGCAGTGTATTGCCTGGGTTGGCCGGAAACTATGCTTCTAGGATCGGGTAAGGATACCTAGCAACGAAGCTGCCAACCCAGACAAAGCACTCAATCAACTCCGGCTGAACTTCCGGCAGGCGCCGAAGCCCAGCAGAGCGAGTCCGCCGATCAGGCCATAGGTTCTGGGTTCCGGCACGTTGTTGATGCCGAACTCGCCGACGGCGAATCCGTCCGCAGCGCCATCTGGTTGCTTCACGAAGAGGAAGGAAACCGAATCTAACGGAGTGTCACTATAAACCCCGACATACTGTGCGCCGCCGTTACCGTTGACGGTGATGCCTGTTTGCATCGCCGACTCGGTCGTCACCTCGAACATGAAGTTGTCCAAAATATTCGGTTCAACATAGAGGTAGAACGCGAGGGTGCCGGTCGGTAGATCGAGCATCAACTCGGAACTGGCGTTGTAATACACATCGCCGGTGTAGCCGTGGCTCCAAGTGCCCCACGACGACGGCACGATGGAGTGTGCAACAGCGGGGCTGAAGGTCAGATTGCCGGTGACTGGAGCGCTGGCCGGGGGTGTCAGCGAGCTGATCATGGAGCCTTCCGCCGAAGGATCGGCGGGAAAGCCGATCATGCTGTAGCCTCCCAAGGTGGAAGGCGGGGCGGCGGTGCCTGGGCTGGTGTCAATGAAGATGCCGGCATACGCCTGGTGGAAACCGAGCACGCTGGCCAACGCAGCCAGTGTGGCGAACGGTGTGAGGTGATTCATAGCATGTTTCCGTTTGTTGTCTGTTTTGGCAGACCACAATCGCTGTGTTTATTGCGGTTTTAAGCCTGCCGTTACCCGAGTCTTAGCCGCCCTCACAAGAAGGCGAGGACTGCGGCTTTCTAATTCTTTACTACGGAATAACCGGCGGCGACTTACAGACGAACATTGAATTTTCAGCCCGTTGCAGTGCGCCGGTATCCGCGACACGCCGCCGTAGATAGGCGAACCGGCTTTCGGCAGGTGACAGTTGGTCGAACTGTTGCCTCTGGTCAGCGCCGCAATACGCGGCTGGGGTGTTCGGGTTATGCGCCGGGGGCGGCGTGGTGCGGCGAAACGGCGATTGCGGATCGGCAAATTGCTGCGGACCTGAAGTCCAGCTTTACCGGCCATCTTCCAGCGAGGATTGCCTGCCATCCAGTTCTGGTCAATGGAAGTGCCTTTGGCAGCCGCGTTCGTCCAGTCTCCAAGGGTTGTCGTCCACCTCCGGTCGGCGGTGGGTTGCCGGTTTCCACGTGTCAGCGGGACGCGGGGCTGGGCTTCACCGGCAGCACGGCCATGCGGCCTTGGTAGAAGTTGTCGAACAAGGCGAAGGCCGCCGGATCGTAGGCTTTCAGGCCCGCCGGGCCGTCCGCCGGCTTGGGGCCGGTCATGTGGAGGTCGCCGTGCGTGCCGAAATACCACATCGTCAGCTCGGCGAAGAATTCGTCGGCGTTCGAGCCGGCGTAGGATTCCTTCCACAGGCCGTTGGCGAGGGAGCGGTGATATTGCGCGATGAACCGGTCGCGGATGTTCTGCGGCACGCCGTATTGGTAGATGCAGTGGGCGAACTCGTGCTCGCAAATGTCGCGCCCGCGATAGCGGTCCTTTTCCAGCCGGAGCAAATTCTCCTCACCGCAGGAGGTGAGCCGGCCACCCATGCCGCGGGTGCGCTGGTCAATCGTCAACCGGCCGTCGAACGGTTTGCCTTTCATCGCCCGCCATTCGGGCAGATCGGAGGTCACCTGGCCGCGGCCGATGATGTGCAGTTCCGCGCCGGCGGCAGCGAGATTGGCACGGACGACCGGCAGGTTCGTCAGCAGCAGGTTCAGCCGGTCCCGTGCGGCGAACAGTGCTGCATTCGCCACCTCCTTCGGCGCCTTGATGGGAATGCCGTCGAAGTCGAGCTGCTTCGCGAAAAAGCTGTCCTCCGGCGGATTGATCGCGGCGATGACGGCCTGGTCCGCGGCGGGCGCCGTCGGCGCAGCGGCAAGGCCATTGAAGGCAAGCAACGTTGCCGCCAAAAGAATCAGCGCCACGACGCGTGGCAGTTGCTTTCCTCGGCTTGCTTTCATGGCGGCGAGAGGTTTGGCCGGAATGAACAACGCATTGCCCCGGCACCAAAACTTCACACCGCCTCGCCGGTCGTCGGCGGGTCTCCGGCGAAAAGCGCCGTGCTGAAGTAGCGTTCCGCGCGGTCGCAGAGCAGCGTGACCACGGCGCCGGCAGGACGGAGTTGCCGGGCCAGCCGCACGGCGGCCGCGACATTCGCCCCGGAGGAGGTGCCCACGAGCAATCCGTATTCGCGGTGCAGCCGGCGGGTCATGGTCATGGCTTCGGCGCTGGTGACCTTCACCTCGCCGTCGAGCGGGGCGTCGCGCAGCAGCGGCGGGACGAAGCCGTCGGCCACGCCTTCGATGGTGTGGCAGCAGGGACATTCGCCGGCCAGCAACGCAGCCTCGGCGGGTTCCATGGCGTAGATGCGCGCCGTGGGGTAGTGCGCCTTGATCGCCTTGCCGGTGCCCGCCAGCGTGCCGCCGGTGCCGTAGCCGGTCACTAACACGCCGATCGGCCCCGGCGCCTGACGCACGATTTCCACGCCGGTGCCGTGCTCGTGGTCCGCCGCGTTCAGCGGATTCTCGAACTGCCGTGGCAGGAAGTAACGGCGGTCCTTCGCCGCCATCTGGCGGGACAAATCAATGCCGGTTTGGTAGCGCCCGCCGCTGCCGAACAGGATCAGCTCCGCGCCCAGCCGGTGGATCAACTGCCGCCGCTCGTGGCTGGCCTGCTCGGACATGAGGATCGTCACGCGGTAGCCCTTGGCGGCGCCAACCATGGACAACGCGATACCAGTGTTGCCGCTGGTGCATTCGAGGATGATCGAATCCGGTGTCAGCAGGCCGCGTTGCTCGGCGTCCTCGATCACGCACCGCGCGAAGCGGTCCTTGATGCTGCCGCTGGGATTCAGGAACTCGCACTTGGCGAAGATCGTTACTCCCTCGGCGGGAAACAGGAGCGGGATCAACGGCGTGTTGCCAATCAAATGAAGCACCGGCGCGCCGGTCTTCGACGGTGAAACGGTTGTAGTTGTTGTCATGGTTGAAATCACTTGCGGTGCTGGCGACCTTCGGCGGTCAGGCGCAACGCCCGGCGCAGCAGTGTGCGTTCCTTTGCCGTGGCCGGACCGAGCGGACGCCGTGGCGCGCCGCAATCGTGGCCCATCAGACCGCAGGCGGCCTTCACCCATTGCGTGTATTTGTGGCCGCCTTCCATGAGTTCGAGCGTGGGCAGCATTTGGAAAAACAGCTCGCGTGCGGCGGCAAAATCCTTTGCCGCGGTGGCGAGTTCAAAGAGTTTCACGTGCGACGCCGGCAGCACGTTCACCACGCCGCCGACCCAGCCGACCGCGCCCACCAGCAGGCTTTCCAGCGCGATGGTGTCACAGCCGCAGAAGACGCCGAGGCGGTCGCCGGCGCGGCGCAGGAGTTCGGTGATCCGCGGCATTTCGCCGGTGCTTTCCTTGACGCAGCGGACGTTCCTCAGCTCGGCGAGCCGCACGATGAACTCCGGCGGCATGTCCACGCCCGTGCGGCCGGGATAGTTGTAGAGCATGATCGGGATGCCGATGGCGTCGTTGACGGCGCGGAAGTGTTCGTGCAGTTCCTCCAGCCGCGGCAGCGAATAATACGGCGGCGCCAGCATCACACCGGCGCAGCCGAGGCGTTCGGCCTGGCACGAAAAGGCGATCACGTCGCGCGTCGCGCCGGCGTTGGTGCCGGCGATCACCGGCACGCGGCCGGCGGCGGCTTCGAGCGTCGTGCGGAGGACGCGTTCGCGTTCGTCGGCGGAAAGCGCGTAATACTCGCCGGTGCTGCCCAGCGGGATCAGCCCGTGAACGGCCTGGCTGATCAAACAATCGGTGAACGCGCCCAGTGTCTTGTAATCTACTTCCTGGTTCGGCTTCATCGGCGTGACCAGCGCGCTGAACACGCCGCAAAAACCGGTTTGTGGGGCAGGGGACGGCTTCGGTTTCATAACGATTTTGGGAGGAGAATGTCGGTGTCAGCGCGGCATGGTTCAGGCCAGTTGCATCCAGATGGTTTTCAATTCGGTGTATTGCTCGTGCGCCCAGATGGACTTGTCGCGGCCGGCGAAGCCGGATTCCTTGAAGCCGCCGAATGGCGTGGTGAGGTCGCCCTCGGAATAACAGTTCACCGACACCGTGCCGGCGCGGATGGCGCGGGCCACGCGATGGGCGGTGTTCAGGTCGCGCGTGTAGAGCGACGCCGCGAGGCCGTAGTTTGTGTCGTTGGCAATGGCCACCGCCTCCGCTTCCGTGGCGAACGGAATCACCGACAGGACCGGACCGAAGATTTCTTCGCGGGCGATTTTCATCGCGTTCGTCACCTCGTCGAAAATCGTCACCTCGACGAAATAGCCGCCGGCCGTTTCCAGAATCTGTCGTCCGCCGAGCGCGAGCTTCGCGCCGTCCGCCTTGCCCGCCGCGATATAGCCCAGGACCTTTTCCAGGTGCGGTTTCTCGATCATCGAGCCGACGCGGGTCGCCGGATCGAGCGGGTCGCCGACCGTCCACGTGCCGGCCAGCTTTGTGATCCGGTCCAGGAGATCGTCCTTCACCGACTGGTGGACGATGAGGCGCGAGCCGCAACTGCAATTCTCGCCCATGTTCCAGAATGCGGAATTGACGACGTTTTGCGCGACGAGATCCAGATCTGGCGGATCGGCGAGGACGACCTGCGGACTCTTGCCGCCGCATTCGAGGATGATGCGCTTGAGGTTCGATTCGGCCGCGTAACGGAGGAACAGCCGGCCGACCTCGGTCGAGCCGGTGAACGCGACCATGTCCACGCCCGGATGTCGTCCGATGGCCTGGCCGGCCGTGGGACCGAAGCCCGGCACCACGTTGAACACGCCCGCGGGCAGGCCGGCCTCGGCGGCGAGTCCGGCCATGCACAGCGCGCTCAACGAGGTTTGCTCGGCGGGTTTGAGCACGACGCTGTTGCCGGCGGCGAGCGCGGGGCCGAGTTTCCAGGCCACCATTTGCGCCGGGAAATTCCACGGCACCACGCAGCCGACCACGCCCACCGGCTCGCGCAGGATCAGCGCCAGGTTTTCCGGGCCGGTCGGCGAGACGCGGTCGTAAAGCTTGTCGCCGGCCTCGGCGTGCCAGCGCAGGCAGGCGACGGTGTCGGGCAGATCAATGTTCACGCAGTCGGCGATCGGCTTGCCGGCTTCGAGGCAGTCCAGCAGCGCGAGTTCGCCGGCGTTGGCCTCCACCAACTCGGCGAAGCGGAGCAGCGTCTGTTTGCGCTCAGCCGGTTTGCGCCGCGACCAACTGCCGCTCTCGAACGCGGCGCGCGCGGCCTTCACGGCGCAGTCCACGTCCGCGGCGTCGCCTTCCGCAATCCGCGCGATCGGCCGGCCGGTGGCGGGATTTTCGGTGACAAATGTCTTTCCGCTCACGGCGTCCGCGAACGTTCCGTTGATGAACGCCTGCGTGCGGAACTTGAGTCCGGCGACGGCGGTCTGGATGGCTGTAGATTCGAGTTTGAAGTTCATGGCTGGTTTCCGGCTGGTGGAGTTGGGTTCTGGTTCACATCGGCGACCGGGCTGAGCAACGAAGTGACTCTAACCGGGAGCAGCGGCGGGCGCACGGAATCATTGGTCCAGCCGAACAAGAAGTTCGCGGCGTCGCCGCAGACGCGGCCCTGGCAGTTGCCCATGCCGCAGCGCGTGTGGAGCTTGGCTGCGCGCCAGTTGTCGTGACGCTCCAGTTCGCCGCGCCGGACATCCTCGCAGCGGCAGACCACAGTCTCGGCCTCGGCGAGCCGGCGCAGTTCCGGGCGCATTGCAAAGGCGTCGCGCAACGCGCGGCCGAAGCGCTGCCATCGCGCGCGGGCGCCGAACAAGGCGCGCGCCTGACCGGGGTTGCCGATGGCGGCGAAACCGGCGATGCAGCCTGCGACGAGCGCGGCATCGGCGCCGGCGATGCCGGTCGGTTCGCCGGCGCAAAACACGTCTTTCACGCTGGTTTCCTGAAACTCGTTCACCTGGACAAAACCGTCGGCCAGGCGGCAGCCGAGCAGCCGCGGTAGTTCGAGATTGGGCGCCAGGCCGAAGGCGCAGGCCAGGTAGTCACAGGTCTCGGTCCAGGTGCGCCGGCCGTCAGTGAGCGTGACCTGTCGCGCCGCTTCGTCACCGCTGGCGCGCACCGGCCAGCAACCGCAGCGGTAAGGCACGCCGAGCAGGCGCGCTTTCAACCGCAGTCCCTGCGCCAGCTTGGCGGGATGCCGTCCCAGCGCGAAACCGAATTGCAGAACGCGGGATGAAGGCGCTTGTTCGGCGATCAGGCGAATGTGCGCGCCGCGATGCTTGAGGCCGTCCGCCACCGCCAGCAGCAGCGGACCGCTGCCGGCCACGACCACGCGCTTGCCCGCGATTGGCCAGCCGGCCTTGACCAGCGCCTGCAAGCCGCCGGGGCCGACGACGCCGGGCAACGTCCAGCCGGGAAAGGGAACAAATCGCTCGCGGGCGCCGGTGGCAATCACGAGCCGCTGCCAGCCAAGTTCAACCGCGCCGGCCGGCGTTTCCACCAGCAGGCGCTGCGGTAACGACACGGTAAAAACGCTCGCTTCGCGGAAAATTGTCACACGGGCGGCCGCTGCTCGCTTCAGCCACTGACGCGCGGCGCGCTGAACGGGGTTCGCCTCCTCGCCGCGCCAGATCTGGCCGCCGAGCCAGGGCGAGTTGTCCACCAGCGCCACCGGGCGTCCTGCGTCGGCCACCGTGCAGGCGGCGGCGATGCCCGCCGGGCCGGCGCCGACCACGACAACCTCGAATGCGTGGCTAGTCATCGGTCCGGACCTCCATGCCGGGTGCGCACAACGTCAGACAACTTCGACAATGCGGCTGGCCGTTGATGGTGACGCGACACTCGCCGCAGACGCCCATGCCGCACAACGGGCCGCGCGGTTCGCCGTGCAGCGAGCGACGGAATTGCGTCACGCCCGCCTGGGCGAGCGCCGCCGCCACCACGGTGCCGGCCCGCACGTCCACCGGCTGACCATTGACGAGGATGGTGAGTCGTTCAGCCATGCGGAGCGTCTCCGTGAGCCAGTCGTTCGGGCGAGTAGGGCCAGGCCGGGATTTCGGTCGGTCGTTTCAGCAGCAAATCGGCGAGGAGTTTTCCCGTTCCAAGCGACGTGGTGATGCCTAGACCCTCGTGACCGGTCGCCAGCCACACGCGTTCGCAGTCCAAGCTCGGCCCGATCAGCGGCAATTTGTCCGGCGTGGCCGCGCGGTGGCCGGTCCAGCAACGAATCGCGGTGAGCTGGCCGAGCGTGGGCAGGTATTCCAGCGCGCGGCGCACCATGCGGTCCAGGATCGGCTGGTTGATTTCCGTGCTGTTGGCGTTGAACTGGCGCGACGAGCCGATGAGCATCTGGCCGGTTTTCCGCGGCTGGATGTTGAAGGCCACCGAATCGGCCGCCACGGCGTGCGCGCTTTTGAGGTAGCCCAGTTCGACAATCTGGTGCCGCACAAAACCAGGGTGGCGCTCGGTGATGACGAGGTGGCCCTTGCGTTTACGCACCGGCAGGTCCGGCGTCAGCAACGGCGAGTCGCAGCCTGCGGCGTTGACCACCACCGCGGCCGCGAGGCGCGTGCCGTCTCTGAGGCGGACGGTTCCGTCGCGGCTGATGGCATTCACCTCGATGCCGGTGCGCACCTGCACGCGGCCAGCCGGGGCCGTTTCCAGGAGAAACCGCGCCGCGCCGGGCGGGTAAAGCACGGCGTCCTCCGTCACGACCAATCCGCCGGCGAGGCCGGCGCGCAAGTTGGGCTCGGCCTGGGCCAGCGCGGCTTCGTCGAGCACTTCCACCTTCACGCCGTGTTCACGATAAAACGCCTCCTTGCGCCGGACCTCGGCCATTTCCTCCTCATCCGCCGCGACCCAGAGCGTGCCGCACGGATCGAACTCCACGTTCGACGGCAGTTGTGGAGCAAGTTCCCGCCACAATCGGCGCGAGTAGGCGGTCAGCGCAAACTGCGCGGGCGAATCGTCCATGACCACCAGATGGCCCATGCCCGCCGCGGTGGTGCCGCCGCCGACCGGTCCGCGGTCCACCACGACGACGTTCAGGCCGGCCTGCGCGCAAGCCGCCGCGCACGCGGCGCCGACGATGCCCGCGCCGACGATCGTGATGTCGGCCGTGGCGCTCAATGGCGGATGCCCCAGCAGAAGGGGTCGTTGGGGTCGAGCAGCAGCTTGGTCTCCGCGTTGACGAACGCGGTGCCGGTGATGACCGGCAGCACGCGGCCGTCCGCCGCCCGCCGGTAATGCGCCGTGAACGTGCTGCCGATGATGCTCTCCTGCACCCACAGCGCGCCCTCGGCGAGTTTGCCGTCGGCGGCCAGGCACGCGATCTTCGCGCTCGTGCCGGTGCCGCACGGCGAGCGATCGTAGGCTTTGCCGGGGCAGAGGACGAAATTCCGCGCGTTGGCGCCGGGCAACGTGGGCGGGCCGAAGAGTTCAACGTGGTCCACCTCCGGAAAACCCGCGGCGTTGACGGCCTGGCGCATTCGCCACGTCACGTCCGTCAGTTGGTCCACGTTGGCCAGGGTCAACGCGAGGCCGTGTTTCTCCACCAGGAAAAACCAGTTGCCGCCCCAGGCGATGTCGCCCGTCACCGGGCCGACACCGGGCACGTCCACCGTGACGGCGTGGTGCGCGCGGTGGCTGGGCACGTTCGCCACGGAAACACGGCCGTCGGCGTGGAGTGTGGCGGTGACCACGCCCACCGGCGTTTCCAGGCGATGATCACCGGGGCCGAGGCGGCCAAGGTGGGCGAGCGCGACCACGACGCCGATGGTGCCGTGGCCGCACATGCCGAGGTAGCCGACGTTGTTGAAGAAAATGACGCCGGCGGCGCAGGAGGAATCCGCCGGTTCGCACAACAACGCGCCGACCGTCACGTCGGACCCGCGCGGTTCGTTCGCGATGGCCGAGCGGAAACGGTCGTGTGCGGCGCGGAAGCACTCGCGACGTTCGGCCAGCGAACCACCACCGAGGTCAGGACCGCCGGCGACCACGACGCGCGTGGGTTCGCCGCCGGTGTGCGTATCCACCACCGTGATGAGGTGCCGCGAAGTCGCATTCATACCGGCGCAGAGCATGACGCAAACCGGGCGGATTGTCTTGTCAGAATGGCAAGAACCTGCACCCGCAAACCGGCGTTGGCAGTGACAGCCGCGACGGCTGTTCCACGGCAAGGATTCGGCTCGAGTTGGCTTGGCCTTGCTGGTTTCTGCAAAGAATTGAGATGCGCCCGCCGTCCTCGCGGTGGCTTATTCCGCCGCCTGGTAGGTCCGGCCGCGGTAGAACGGCGAGATGAACAGCCAGAGGACGGCCGTGCCGAGCATGACCCACACGAAGAAGAAAAAGTAGCTCGCGCCGGTCAGCTTGGACGTGCCGTCGGGATTTTGGATGAACAGGTTCACGGCGGCGGTGAACACGTTGCCCAGCGCGACCGAGCCGAGATACAGGCACATTACGAGCGATTTCATCTTGCGCGGCGCCTGCGTGTAGGAAAATTCCAGATGCGTCACCGACACCAGGACTTCGCCCGCGGTGAGCACGCCGAAGGCGAGAAGCTGCCAGCCGATGTGCGGCCGTTCGCCGGCGTCAATGCGTGTCTGAATCCAGCCGACGATGGCGAAGGCGATGACGATCGCGAACAAGCCGGCGCCGAACTTCCGCAGCGGCGTCACCCTCACGAACTTCTCGAGGGTCGGATAGACGACGTAGGACATCAGCGGCAGCATGGCCAAGACAAAGATCGGGTTGGCCGTCTGGATTTGCGCCGGCAGCCATTCGTGGCCGAACAGGACGCGGTTCATCTTCTCCGACTGGAGCACCCACGAGGAAAAGTTCTGCTGCCACAGCGCCCAGAACATCGCGGCGAACGGAACGAGAATCAGCAGGTTGGCCACGGACTTCAGGTTTTCGCCACTGGCGAATTCGCGGAAATACTTTTTCAGGCCAGGCGGCGCGACATGGACGTATTGCTTGCGTCCGAACCAGAAGAGCAGGGTGGCCAGCGCCATGAAAATGCCCGGCAGGCCGAACGCCCAGTAGGGGCCTTTCTTGTCCAGCATCTCCGGGATGATGATCGTGGAGAACGCCGAGCCGAGGTTGATGGAAAAATAGAACCAACTGAAAACCTTGGGCAGCAGGTGCTGGTTGGACTGGCCGAACTGGTCGCCCACGTTGGCCGACACGCACGGCTTGATGCCGCCGGAGCCGAGCGCAATCAACACCAGGCCGAGGCCGAGGCCGAGCCGGGTGACGTTCAGGGACAACACCAGGTTGCCCAGGCAATACACCAGCGACAGGTAGAAGATCGTGCGGTATTTGCCCAGCACGGCGTCCGCCAGAAAGGCGCCGAGCACCGGCAGAAAATACACGCAGGAGACGAACAGGTGATACCACGCCTCGGCCTGTTCCTGGTGCATGACGTCGAGCTGGCCGCTCGCGTTGCGCAGATACTGCGTCATGAAGATCACCAGGATGCCGTTGATGCCGTAGTAGCAGAAACGTTCCGCGGCTTCGTTGGCGACAATGAAGGAAATACCCTTCGGCATCCGGTCGGTTTCCGTCGGGGTGGTTCGGTATTGAAATCGAGCCATGCTGGATTGGGGTTGGGTTGGGTGCCGGCCCGCCGGGGCGGCGGAAAATCAACACGCCAGGCGGTCCTTGAATTGCGCGGGAGAATGAATCGAAGTGCTCCTCACGGTGACGCCGGTTTTTTGCGGATGGCCTGAAACAGCGCGCGGAAACAATCCGCCGATTCGCCGGCGCCGTTCTTCGCGACCGCCTCGCCGGCGGCCTGCGCGTCGTAGGCGCGGACGAAGGGAGCGAAGCCGCACCAGGTCGTTTGCAGCACACCGAGCGCGTGTTTGGCGGCCGGTTGCGATGCTTCAGCTCGGATGGCGCGGACCTGCGCCAGTTGCGCCAGCGCGACAGGTGATTTCCGCCACGGGCAGGGAACCACGTCAAAGCCCTTGTCCGCGAAGAACCGCACGGTTTCCGGCGCCTTGTCGTAGTGCCAGTCGCAAATGACGATGTCCTTCGGCACGTGATCCACGGCCGGGAACGTGCCGTTTTCGCTGCCTTCCCATTCGCCGGTGCCGGTGGCCTTGCCGTCCAGGAACCGGTCGCCCCACATCCACATCCGGCAGCCGATTTTCTTCAGATGCGCGTCGAGCGTGCTGACCTCGCCGGCGAAGAGTTCGGCCTTCGATTTGTCTTTGCACCGCGGGCAATCCGGGTCGGCCAGGATGAAGACTTCGTCCATGCCGACGTGAAACGACTTCGCCTCGCACGCCTTGGCGAGTTCGTCAATCAGGTCAAACAGCACCGCGTGGACGCCGGGATGCAGCGGACAATAGCTGCGGCAGTAAATGCCCTTGTTGTCGGGATATTTGCCCGGCGTTTCGTCGAACTCCGGATGCTTGGTCAGCAGCCGGTCCGTGTGCGTGGACCAGGATTGGTGGCCGAGGCAGTTGATCTGCGGAATCAGTTCGACGCTGGCGTCACGGCAGGCTTGCACCAGTTGGCGCACGTCTGTGCGGTTGAGCGCGGCAGGATCGGCAAACTCGGGTCGCGACTGGAAGTCGTAGTTGTAATCGAATTCCAGGACGAGCGTGTTGACGCCTTCCTTGGGCAGCGTTTGCCGGATGAACGTCAGCGCCAGCGGCAGATCCTTTTTCGACGGCGCCGAGAGATGCACCCCGCGGACGGGGAGCAACCCGCCGGCGGAAGTTGGCGACCCGGCGGGCGCCGCCACGGCACCCATGATCGCGAGCGTCAGAATGAAAACGGCCAAAGTGCGCATGGTGCAGGTTACTTGATTTCCGGTTCGCTTTTCCACACTGCCGCCAGCGCGGCGTCCAACAGCAGCACGAAACCCGCGCCGCCAGCGTTAACGGGCCTCAACAATGGGTTTGTCATGGGCGTCTTGTAGTCTGCCGGCGGGCGGTTGACAATAGGATTGATTCGCGGAGGCGATGCTTCCAAGTTAACGCTATGCGCGTGGTTACTTCCGTGGTCGCGATGCAACGGCTGGCCCGCCGCTGGCGCGCCGCCGGGGTCCGCGTCGGGTTCGTGCCGACGATGGGCTACCTGCACGCGGGCCATCTGAGTCTGGTCCAAGCGGCCCGCCGGCGGGTCGGCCGCGACGGCGTGGTGGTTGTCAGCATCTTCGTCAATCCCACCCAGTTTGCGCCGCACGAGGACCTGGCCAAATACCCGCGCGATTTGCCGCGTGACCGCCGGCTCTGCCGTGAGGCCGGCGTGGACGTGCTGTTTGTTCCGACCGCCGAGGAGATGTATCCGCGGCCGGTCGGCGCGGAGTTCAGCTCCTACGTGGTCGAGGAGGCGCTTGGCCGCGGCATGGAGGGCGTGACGCGGCCGACGCACTTTCGCGGCGTGACGACGGTGGTCGCGAAGCTGTTCAACCTCGTGCTGCCAGACGTGGCGGTGTTCGGTGCGAAAGATTTTCAACAGGCGGCCATTGTCCGGCGCATGGCGCGCGACCTGAATTTTCCGCTGGAAATCGTCGTCGCGCCCACCGTGCGCGAGCCGGACGGTCTGGCGCTGAGTTCGCGGAACAAATACCTGTCCGCCGATGAGCGGCGGCAGGCGACGGTGCTCTGGCGCGCGATCCAGGAAGCGCAGGCCGTGGTGAACCACGCGCCGAAGCCCGTCACCGCGGCGCGGTTGAAGGCGGCATTGAAAACCTTCGTCGAACGCGAACCGGCCGCGCGCCTGGATTACGTGGAGTTTTTTGACGCGGACACGCTTGCGCCGGCTGAGCGGGTCACGCACGGCACCCACCTGGCGCTGGCGGTGTTCGTGGGCAAGACCCGGCTGATTGACAACGCGCGGTTGAACTGAATGTTTCCATGCAAGACACGACCCTGACCTTCGATTACCTCGTTCTTGGCAGCGGCATCGCCGGCCTGTTTTTCGCGCTGAAAGTGGCGCCGCACGGCCGCGTGGCCATTGTCACCAAGAAGCGGAGCGCCGACTCCAACACGAACTATGCCCAGGGCGGCATCGCCTCCGTGACCAGCAAGGAGGACTCGTTCGAGCTGCACGTCCGCGACACGCTTACCGCCGGTGCGGGCTTGTGCCGCGAGGACGTGGTCCGCCAGATCGTGCAGGAAGGTCCGCCGCGGATCGCCGAGTTGATGGCGCTGGGAATGCACTTCTCCGAACGCGAGTCGGACGAAGTGCCGGGCGCCAGGGAACTCGATCTGGGCCGCGAGGGGGGGCACTCCAAACGGCGCATCCTGCACGCGAAGGATGTCACCGGCCGGGAGATCGAGCGCGCCCTGCTGAACGCCGCCAGCCGGCAGCCGAACATCACCTTCTTTGAAAATCACATTGCCATCAACCTCGTCACCTCGGCGAAGGTCGGCCTGCCCGGACCGAACCGTTGTCTGGGCGCCTACGTGTTGGACAAGACCGCACGCGTCGTGAAGCCTTTCGCCGCCGGCAGCGTGGTGCTGGCCACCGGCGGCTGCGGGAAGGTGTATTTGATCACCACCAACCCGGACATCGCCACCGGCGACGGCGTGGCGATGGCCTACCGCGCCGGCGCCACGGTGGCGGACATGGAGTTCATCCAGTTCCACCCGACGTGCCTTTACCATCCCAGGGCCAAGTCGTTCCTCATCAGCGAAGCCGTGCGCGGCGAGGGCGCCGTGCTCCGGGCGCTCGACGGCCGCGAGTTCATGGACGAGTGTCATCCGCTCAAATCGCTCGCGCCGCGCGACATCGTGGCCCGCGCCATTGACAGCGAGATGAAGAAGAGTGGCGCCGATCACGTGCAGCTCGACATCACCCACAAGCCGGCGCCGTTCATCATCCGCCGCTTTCCGAACATCTACGAAACGTGCCTGGACTACGGCATTGACATGACCAAGGAGCCGATTCCGGTCGCGCCGGCCGCGCATTTCCAGTGTGGCGGCGTGGTGACCAACGTGGACGGCGAAACGGAAATTCCCGGCCTTTACGCGATCGGCGAAGTCGCCTGCACCGGCCTGCACGGCGCGAACCGGCTCGCCAGCAATTCGCTGCTCGAGGCCCTCGTCTGCGCGCACCGGGCGGCGGCGCGGGTGACCGCGGACAAGGCGCAGCCGCAACCCGCGGCCATTCCGCCGTGGCGGCGCGGCAAGGCCTCGAATCCGGACGAACTCGTCGTCGTGGCGCACCTCTGGGACGAGATCCGCCGCCTGATGTGGGATTACGTGGGCATTGTCCGCACGGACAAACGGCTTCAGCGCGCCGTCAAGCGCATCCAAAACCTCCAGGCCGAAATCCAGGAATACTACTGGGATTTCGTCATCACCGCCGACTTGGTGGAGCTGCGCAACATTGCCACCGTCGCCGAGCTGATCGTGCGCTGTGCCATGCAGCGACCCGAAAGCCGTGGCCTGCACTACAACCTGGACCACCCGGACGCCGACCCGGCCTGGGCGCAACGCGACACGCGGCTGCAACTGCCGGCCTGACCGCGGCGCGTCAGCTCAGTGCGCGGCCGGCGCCGGTGCCGGAATCCGGTTCGGATCGAACGGCTCTTTTCCGGCCGGGTGAACCCGGTTGCCGGCTGGGTCAATGATCGTGGCGGTGACGAACACCAGCAGACGTTTCTTGACGGTCTGTTGCGACTCGCTGCGGAAAAACGACCCCACCAGTGGCAGATCGCCCAGCACCGGCACCTTCTCTTTGAGCTTCTGCACGTCTTCGGATGTCAGGCCGCCGAGGACGAGTGTCTGGCCGTCCCAAACGCGCGCCGTCGTTTCCATCTGCCGGACGCGAAAACGGGGCAACGGCAACGCCACGGACTTCGGTTTCCCGTTCTCCCAAATCGCCACTGTCGTATCCTTTGGCGGTTGGTCGTAGCCCAGGAACTCGGTCAACGTTGGGATTACCTTCAACTCAATGCTGTAGCCGTCAGCGCCCACCGTCGGCAACACATCGAGCGTGGGTCCGAGGGGAATCTGCGTGGTCGTAAATGGCGTCGCGTTCGTCCCGCCGGGCGGGCGTTCGCCAGGTTGCACCACCGCCTTGGGATCAATCCCGGTGACGACGGTCTGCATCTCGGAAACCTGAATCTGCGCCTGCCGGCCGCTGAGCGTGGTCACCTTCGGCGTCGAGAGCACGTCCACGCCGGCGTGTTGCTGGAGAGCCTTCAATACGCCGCGAAACTGCGGTTCCGTCAGGACGCCCGTAATCTGCGAACCAAGCGCCGCGGTGACGCGAACGTTGTGAGCGTTGGTGACGCCTTTGCCGGCCCAATCAAGCTGGTCGCCGCGCAGTTCCTTCGTTTCGTTGGTGGACGCGACCGCGGTAGCCGGCGGGTTGGTCGAGGGAACTCCAGAATCTTGTGGGTTGCCGGACGGGCCGTTCGATCCCGCTGGTAGATTCATGGTGAAGTTGCCGAGAAACCAGTTGGTCCCGGGAACTCCAGCAGAATCTCCCCGGAATTGTGCGTCGTTCCTCAAACCGGCGACGGTCTGCACCGCGTTTGTGCTCGCCGGTGAATTCATTTTGAAGTTGCCGAGATACCAATCGAAACCCAGCGCCTTGCTGTCATTTTCAGGGATTTCAACGAACCGCGCCTCGATGACCACCTGCGGCGGCGTCACATTCAACGCCGAGACTGCGGTTTCGAGGATGTTCATATCCGCACCGGTGGTCCGGACCAACAGGATGCCGTTGCGGTCATTGAAAAACATGGCCTTGCCTTGCGCGGTTTGAAACCCGTTGGCGAACTCGTTTGTTCCGCTCTCCGGTGCATTCATTCCGCCGAAGTCCACGCCGAGGGCGCGAAAGTAATCCCGCATGAGCCTCACCACCGAACCCGGCTTCGGTGGTGGCGTATTGGTGGAAGCCGGGCGAGTCGTGTGCCCGGCGATCGCTTCGAGATTATGAACGACGATGTTCGGATTTACCATGAAAGTGCGAGTATAGAGCTGGGTGGAAACCAAAGCCGTCGGGTTCGAAGGTGTCTTCACTTCAATCAATTTGCTTTTCGCAGCCGCTTCGCTTTGTCGCCTTGCCTGGTCCGCGCGTGCTTCCTGGACAAGCTTCAAGTAGTAGAGGGCCGCGGCATTGTTGGGATTCTGGCTGAGTGCGTTTTTCAATTTGGCTTCGGCTTCGTCCAGCTTGCCCATTTCATAAAGCAGCTTGCCGTCCTGGACGAGCGTTGAAACCGGGCTTGCCGTCGCCGCGTTGGTTGCAGACGCCGCCGGGGCAGCGGTTGCGCCTGTGTTGGCCTCGGTCTGCGGACTGGCCGCGGTCGGGGCTGAGTTGGTTGTCGTCGCCGCTGTATTTGCTGGCGCCAGTGCGCCGACGAAGGTTTGTTCGGCCAGCACCAGCAAAGTCGGTTGGGCGGCTCCATGATGAGGCAACGCCCACGCGGTCGTCCCGATCACCAGCGCCACGCCGGCCAGCACGCCCACCGCGACGGCGAATTTGAATCGGCCGCCGGCGACCAGTCGCGTTCCCGATGTCGGCAGGGCGAGCAGGCGTTCCACACGCCGGCCCAGTCCTGACCGGAATCCCGCCATGCCCAGCAAGCCAGTTGCCCGGCGTTGCTGCAATCGCCCGGCGAGCGTCACCAGGCAACCGGCCAAAACCGCCGGACCGTCATCGAGCAGCAGGCTGGCCTCGTCCGCCGCCGCCTCGCACGCGGCGCGGAATTGGCGTCGCGCCCACCAGACCAGCGGATGCCACCACAGCAGCGCCGTGGCGGCGTCCGCCAGCACCAGCCAGAGCGGATCGCGCGCCGCCAGGTGCGCCAGTTCATGCAGCAGCATCGCGTCCTGTTCCGCCCGCGAGTGCGTCTGCCAGAAATCCGCCGGCAGACCGATCGTTGGCCGCAGCGCGCCGAACGCAATCGGCGCGGCGAGCGAGGGCGACGCCACCACTTGGACGCGCCGGCGCAAGCCGAGTTGCGCCGCCAGCTCGCCAACGTGACGAAGGTTCTCTTCATCCGGTTCAATCTGGCGTCGCCGCCAGACCAGCGCGAACCACAGGCGGAACGCAATGGCACGGACGCTGAGCAAAATCGCGCCCGCCAGCCACAGCCAGGCCGGCCACCAGACCGGCTTCGGCGCAGCATGGCTGGGCAACATCGGCGGCGGGCTGACCAAGGTTTCATCCGACGAAGCCAAGCTGGCTGGCGGCGTAAATTCGCCTCGAACCGGGAGATTTCCCTTCACGACGAATTGCGGCGAAGGCGCCGGCTTCGACGTGAGCCACGCGTGGACGTGGTGGTCGAGGCCAAAGAGCGCGTTGGCAAAGACGAGCACGGTGCCGGCCAGCGCCGCCAGCCAGACGGTGTGTTTCCAGCGGACCGGACGCAGGAGCGGTTGGACCGCCGCCGCCAGCGCCACCACCAGCGCGGTTTGCACCGCGAGCAGGCCGAGGACGTGCAGCCAGAGCGAAGGGGTCGGGTTCATGACTTGCTTTTCCTTTCCGCAATGAGCTGTTCGATGCGCGCGAGTTCGGCGCGGCTGATCTCGTGGCTGGTGAGCAGGTGGCTGACCAGGTCTGCCACGCTGCCCTCGAAGAGCCGGTCCAGAACGTGGTCGGCCATGCCGTGGCTGACCGATTCCTCGGCGACGAGCGCGCGATAAACGAAGCTCCGTCCCTCGGCGCGGTGGGCGACCAGGCCGCGCGCCTCCATTTTGCGGAGCATGGTGGCGATGGTGGTGTAGGCGAAGCGCCGGCTGCCGAGGGCGGTCAGCACGTCGGCGACGGTGGCTTCGCCGCGCGCCCAGAGGGCCTGCATGATCCGCAGTTGCAGATCGCCCAAGCGGTGAATGGTTGGCTTGCTCATGATTCAAAAACTTCTAACGACCCCGGTAATACTACCGTGGTAGTTGTATGTCAAGCGGGAGTTTTGACTCCGGCGCGGCCCGTGCCATCGTCCGATGCACCGTGCCGTTGCCAATCTTTCACTTGTGCGGCCGGCGCGGGTGGAGTAAAGCCGCTTGAAATGCAAATTAGACCGCCCAACAAACGTCTTCGGCCGGACACCGCCGGCGTCACCGCGATTCACCCCACCACGAACCGGATTCGGTTCGGGAAGGCGGTGGTTCATTTGACAACCCTGGCGCTGATCGGTGCTGGCTTGCTCGTGATGGCCGCCGCGCAGGTCAACCCGACGCGGCAGGCCGGCCAGGACGTGGGCGACGCCGCGTTGCGCCAGACGCCGGGACTGCGGCCCGGCGCGAATCTTCTGTTCAATGGCTGGGGCGTGACGCCGGCGGGCGAGGCGGTGCCGATCAGCGACATGGCGTTGAAGCTGGCGGTGTCGCCGGACAAGCGGCGCTTGGTGGCGGTGAGCGGAGGCTACCAGAACACCGGGCTGACGTTGCTGGACCCGGCCGGCCGGCGCGTGACGCAGTTTTTCCCGCTGCGGGAGGTTTGGAACGGACTCGCGTTCAGTCGCAACGGGCGGCGCATTTTCGTTTCGGGCGGCGACTCCGGCCAGATTTATGTCTTCGGCTACGCGGATGGCGCGGCCACCATCGAGCCTTCCGTGCGTCCTTCGACCAATGCCGTCGGCACGTTTCTGGCGGGACTGACCGTGCATCCGAGGACCGGGAAAATCTACGTCTGTAATGAAGGTCAGAACGAAATCTGGGTCTTGAACGGCAAGAGCCTCGCGCGGGAAGCCACGGTGCCGGTGGGGCTGCATCCGCATTCGTGCGTGATGGGCGCGGACGAACGGCACCTCTACGTGAGCAACTGGGGCAGCCGCAGCGTGAGCATCGTGGACACGGTGACGAACCGCCGGGTGCATGATGTCGCGGTGGGCGTGCGGCCGAACGACATGGCGCTGGCGCCGGACGGCCGGCTGTTCGTGGCGTGTTCCGGTGACAACACGGTGCAGGTGATCCACACGCGGCAACTGGAGAAGCCGGGTGTGGCCGCCAGCCCGGCGCGCCGGCTGTGGGAAGGCACGCGCGAAATCATCGCCACCTCGCTTTACCCGCAGGCGCCGGAAGGCGCCACGCCGGATGCGCTGGCGGTGTCGCCGGATGGCCGGACGCTGTTTGTGGCCAACGCCGACAACAACGACGTGATGGTCGTGGACATCACCGACCCGGCCGTGTCGCGCGTGGATGGTTTTATTCCGGTGGGCTGGTATCCGACGGCGCTGGCGGTCAGCCCGGACAACCAGACCCTGTTGGTGGCGAACGGCAAGGGCCTGGCTTCGCGCGCCAACTATCCCGCGCAAACGGCCAGGCCGGAGCGACTCCACAAGCCGCCGCCTTTCGATTACATCGCGAAGACATTCGCCGGTTCGGTCTCGTTCATCCAACGGCCCGAAGCGGCGCAAATGGTGGCTTACACCGAGCAGGTGCGGCGCAATTCGCCTTACCACCCGGAGGAGTTTCAACAGGCGCCCATCGCCAGCGCCGGCGTGATTCCCGACCGCGTCGGCGCGCCGTGTCCGATCAAGTATGTGCTTTACATCATCAAGGAAAACCGGACCTACGACCAGATCCTGGGCGACTTCAAGGACGCCCAGGGCCGGCCGGCGGGCAACGGGGACACGAATCTCGTGATGTTCGGCCAGCCGGTCACGCCGAATCAGCATCAACTGGCGCGCGACTACGTGCTGCTCGACAATCTTTACTGCAACGGCGATGTCAGCGTGGACGGACACAGTTGGTGTGACGCCGCAATTGCCACCGACTACAACGAGCGCTCGTGGATCATTTCCTATTCCAAGCACGGCACGCTGCCCGGCAACGATGAAATGGAGACGCCGACGGCGGGTTATTTGTGGGACGCCTGCCGGCGGCGGGGAGTTAGTTTTCGCAACTACGGTGAAGGCGCCGCGCATGTCCCGTCGGCTGACCGTGGCAGATGGACCGGCGCCCGCGACATGGACAAGGTGGACCACTGGATCAACGATCTGCACGCGGCGGAGCAGGGCGGGGAACTGCCCCGGTTCACCGTGATGTCGCTCGGCGAAAACCACACCAAGGGCACCACGCCCGGCGCGTTCACGCCGGACGCGTGTGTGGCGAGCAACGACCTTGGCCTGGGCAAGATCGTGGCCGCGGCCACGCGCAGCCGGTTCTGGAAGGAGATGGCGATTTTCGTCATCGAGGACGACGCCCAGAACGGCCCCGATCACGTGGACGCGCACCGCACCGTGGGGTTCGTTTTCAGTCCGTTCTGCAAACGTGGCGTGGTGGACAGCACGCTTTACACGACAGCGAGCATGGTGCGGACGATGGAATTGATCCTCGGTCTGCCGCCGCTCACGCAATACGACGCCGGCGCGACGCCGATGTTCAACTGCTTCCAAAAAACTGCGGTGGTCACGCCTTTCGACGCACTGACGCCGCAGGTGGATTTACAGGCCAAAAACACGGCCAAATCGCCTTACGCCAAGGAATCGAGCCGGATGGATTTCCGCGAATACGACCGCGCGCCGGAGGACGAACTGAACCGCATTCTGTGGTTCGTGGCCAAAGGTCCCGGCGTGCCCTACCCGACGCCGATTCACCGCGTGATTTTCCCGCAGCGTTGAGCCGCGCGGTGCGCCTCTGAAAATTCAGCACTGGCCGGCAGCGGGCGCAGTTCCAGCGACTTGACTTTTCGAACGGCGCGGCGCTCGCTTGGGCCATGTCCTTGGCACACAACTCGACGCGGGCCGGCTCCCAACGGCGGTCACCCCAATCACCTTTGGAACATTCGCTTTCACGCCGGAGTTTTCTTCGCTCCTCGGCGGTGACGGGCAGCGGCTTTTTGCTGCTGCGCAACAGTCGTCTGGCGTTTGCTTACGATGCGAACAGCAAGCTCAACCTCGCGGGCATCGGCGTCGGCGGGCGCGGCCGGGACGACCTCGATGCCATCGCCAGCCTCGGCGTGAACGTCGTGGCGCTCTGCGACGTGGACCAGGTGCGCGCCGGCGATGTTTACCAGAAGCATCCCCAGGCCAAACCGTTCAAGGATTTCCGGCGGATGCTGGACGCGATGGACAAGCAGGTGGACGCCGTGATCGTGGCCACGCCGGATCACACCCATACCGTGGCCGCGGTGGCGGCGATGAAGGCCGGCAAGCACGTCTATTGCGAGAAGCCGCTCACGCGCACGGTGCATGAAGCCCGCGTGATGCGTGAAACCGCGGAGCAAACGAAGGTCGTGACGCAAATGGGCAACCAAGGGTCCGCGTCCGGGGACCTTCGGCGCGCGGTCGAACTGGTCTGGGGCGGCGTGATCGGCCAGGTGCGCGCGGCCTACGTGTGGTTCGACGGCGGCAACGGACCGTTGACGCGCCCCAAGGACACGCCGCCGGTGCCGGCGACGCTGGATTGGGACCAGTGGCTCGGTCCAGCGCCGGAGCGCCCTTACAATCCGTGTTATTTGCCGGCCACCTGGCGCGGTTGGCGCGCGTTCGGCAGTGGCATCGTCGGCGACTTCGGCTGTCACACCGGCAACATCATGTTTCGCGCGCTGCACCTGGAGCAGTTGTGGAACTTCCCTGCCGGGCAGAAACCGGATCGCGTGGTGATCCGCGTGGAGGCCAAGCCCTCGGAAAGGGATGAGGAAGGTTATCCGCGCTCGTCGTGGACGACGTTCAACCTGCCGGCGCGCGGCGCGTTGCCGGCCGTGAAGCTCGTGGTTTCCGCCAAGGAAAAGCCGGCCGAAAGTCTGATGCTTGGCTATCCCATGAAACCCTGGGGCGACCTGCTCGTGGGCGACAAAGGCTCGCTGTTTTCCGAGGACCCGTGGAACACGCAGTTCACGCTGCTGCCCGAAGATCGGTTTGAGAACTTCAAGAGCGATCTGCCAGAAAGCCTGCCGCGCACCCGCGGCCACCATTACGAATGGGTGGAAGCGTGCAAAGGCAACGGCCGGACATTCTCCAGCTTCAGCATCGGCGGGCCGCTGACCGAGTTGATGCAACTGGCCAACGTCGCCACGCTGGTCGAGGGACCGTTCGATTACGACACGGTGAGCGGCCGCGTGCTGGACTCGGAGCGCGCCGACGGTCTGCTTCATCGCGAATACCGGGCCGGTTGGAAGCTCTGACGCCGCAGTGCGGCGGCGCGGATCACTTGGTCATCGGTGGCCGGGGCTTGGGCAGGTGAAAGGCAAATATGTCCGTCTGGTGACGCGAGCCAAACTTGTCCCGGTGCGGCCCGCCGAAGGCCGGGCTGTTCAGCCGGTCGGAGGCGACGCCGGTTTTCACTTCCTCGGTGAGGTCGGCCACGCTTTGGAGAATGCGCGTCGGCTGATAGACATGGTCGCCGACGGACTCGATTCGCGTCGAGCCGCTCAACACCAAGAACGACTGCATGTCCGCCTCGAACGCGCCGCGGATGTCGGTTTCCATCGTGTCGCCGATCATCACGACCTGTTCAAGTTGTGACAGCGCCAGTTCGGCCAGTTTCCGCCGGGCGCGGTGGAACATGTAGCCGTTCGGCTTGCCGAGGTAATACGCCCGCCGGCCGGTGCTGGCTTCGAGAAAAGCCGCCGTGGCGCCCGCGCCGGGGCGCGTTTTTTCGCTCGAAATCGGGCACCAGTTGTCCGGATTGGTGGCGAGCAACCCCGCGCCGCGCTCGATGCACTCGTGCGCCTTGGCGAGGCGTTCCATCGTCGCCGCGCCTTCGCCCACGACCACGTAGCGCGGCCGCAGGGCGTCGTTGGCAATGCGCCGCTCGTGCAGCGCGGTGAGCAGGCCGCCTTCACCAAGCACGAACACCGTGCAGCCGGGATCGCTTTCGCTGAGGAAATCCGCCGTGTTCAGCGCGGACGTGTAGAAGTGACGCGCCGACAGGCCGTGAATGCCCAGATGATTGAGCCGCACCGCGAGGTCTTCCGGCGTGGGCGCGGAGTTGTTCGTGAGAAACAGAAATGGCGTGCCGGTCGCGGTCAGGGCATAGACAAAATCCGCCGCTCCGGGGATCAACTGGTTTTCCCGGTAAATGACGCCGTCCATGTCAATCAAGTAGCCGGTTTTCATACCATTCAAACCTGGTGGCGGTGGTTGCTGGGTTGCCGGTTGCGGAGAGAGGTGATCCTCCCCGCGGGCCGCGAAAGGCGGCTGCCGGTGGAACAGCAATATCCCTGCCGTTCTCCCAAAGTTGCCGAAAACACAGTCAATCCGGCTTCCGGCGGCGACGGAACCGACCAGCCTGGGCAAATCGAGCCAGCCGCGAGAACAATTCCGTTCACGGCACCACGGCAATTGGACGTGAATGCGTCCCGCTGAATTGCCGAATCCGAGATCGGCGGCCAGTTTTCGGGATTATGGCAGGCCCGT
Source organism: bacterium (assembly GCA_021780105.1). Lineage (GTDB taxonomy): Bacteria > Verrucomicrobiota > Verrucomicrobiia > Limisphaerales > J093 > JAJXZJ01. The sequence continues at coordinate 48,040 of JAJXZJ010000014.1, read as the reverse complement.
CCCAGAGCGGCAGCGGACTGCCGCAGTCCACGACGCTGGCGCGTTGAAGGAGGCTCCTCAAACTGGCGAAGCGCTTGGAGTGCGCCAACCCGCTGGCGCTTTTCCGGCGGCAATGGACTGAAATCGCGCCCATTTTCCCGGATCATTACGATCCTGCTTGGGACCAGGTATTTTCGGTGAATTCCCCTTTTTCGCGAAGGTTCCGTTTCCAGTTCGAACTGCCCGAATCACGGCTCTGTCAAGTTACGATTGATCGTAATGATCACGGGCTGTTCCAGGTTGGGAATTGATACTTGAAACCGAAAGGCCAGCCTGGTATAAACGCGCTTTGTGAACGCAGCACGTCTTGGTTACGCCGCCTACAAACATGGGTCGGCGCCATGCACAGGCCCGCTGGCTTGGGTGGGTTGCTCTGCTGCGGCTCGCCCACAGCGTCTCCCCAACACCACCTGCCGAAGTCGCAACGGTCTGGCAGGCCTGTTTTCTGTGGCTTTCAGCCCTCCGATTTATGGGATCACTCCATGCCGATTTCAGCCGCAATGTGGCAAACGGTGTTTGGGTCACCCGGTTCCCGCCCCGGCCAACTGGCCGAGGCACAACGGGAAAGGAAATTCATGAAAATTTATTGGCTGAGCCTCGTGCTCGGCATCCTCTTCCCGCTGTGCGGGAAGGGGCAGGAGGTGTTGACAAACACCTCCACGACCACCACCACGGTGGTCACGAACTCGCTCCCGGCATCGTTGCCCATAGGGAGCACAAACCAGTTTTATAACTGGATTGTCACGAACCAGGTGTTCGGGCGATGTGTTCTAAGTGTAACGTTGAACTATACCACCACGAATGGGTATAGCACTTGGAGGCAGACGCCGACATGGTACAAGTACTACGATTCATTTTCTCAGTTTCAGGATGATATGAGCAGTGCATCCGTCACTTTCTTCCAGAAACTAAGAGGGCAGATGGATAGCCAGGCCAACGTCTACGTAACCTGGATTCTTAGCTACGAAGACAGCCTCTCGCTTCCGTGGCCCTTCTGGATCAATGGGCTCAACGTCGGCCCAGCCGACTCCGTTACGGCGGAGTCGTTCAAGGGGTTGATGCCAGAGCCCGACCATGCCCGGGCCAATCACCAGTTGGCCATCGTTTCTGTGAAGGATTTAAGACAGTTTTCCGTTCAAGTTAACAGTATCCCGCCATATTCATACTCGTGGCCGGATAGCACAACTGCGCAAACCACCAACGTATACCCTGAGGACGGAACAGGGTTTTGGCCGGACTTGATTGTCTTGAACGATTGGTACTCGTTCGGGCAATACAAGGCGAGATTCACGGTAGGTGCCAACGGTCTTACCGGCACCTATACGCAGAGTGGCGATCTGCTCCGGGCACCCATTACGGAAGTCATTTCACCTTCAATGGTGAGGATGACAATGACACGAGGATCGGACACTACTCTACAAGAGTCTTCCGACATCATGACCTGGAAAACAGTCCGGGTGGTGGGGTGGGACGAGAGTTCCACGAACGCGGTGATAGACGTGCCAGTCTATCCCGCCGACCATGCGTTTTTCCGGGCATGGTCGGAGTGAGTGGTCAACGGATTTCAGCCACGCAGAGAGGTTTCTGCGTGGTATTTTGTTATACGGATCAAAGTTGTATCACAAAATCTGACAGTAATATAATCAATAGAAGATTTTAGAACTCACTTTCAGATGATGTATATATGTTCAATGTAGCTGTTGTTGAGGTACTTTGTTGGAAATCTATATTACTTGTACAACCCAACGTAAACTTATACGTATCAGTTGGAACACCCGTCGTAGATATACTGCCGGTATTACCACTTGGATTTGCAATTATTGTATTACCATTATTATCAACACTAGGCTGTGGTCCCCAATCACCTGCATTATTGGCCAGAGTGCTTTGATCAGGGTTGCCCGCTTTACACTTATACTGCCCCTCACCATAAAGAGAATCCAACTGCACATTCCATTTCAATGCAAACGGACGGCCCGATTTGACGCGATAGGTCGTATTGTTTGAGGAAATAATAGCCGTAGGACTGTCTATGTTGAGACTAAGCGGATTCACCGTGCTCGTATCAACCGTCACACCCATATTGCAAGAACGCAGGATACCATCAGACTGGCGCGTGCCCGAGAAGGGCAGAATGTAGCTCGGCTGAGGATTGCTTTTATTATTGAGTGTTATTTGGACCGGAATGGTGCAGGGCGTAAGCGAGGTCCCAGATAATGCACAGGAAGTCGGACTATACGAGATGTTCAGATCACCGGCATTTGAGAATGTGCCCAAAGCCAAGCTGATATTCTGCGAAGTCGGCGGAGCCATATTGTATACCGTCACGTTACTCTGACTAGACGGCTGGAATTGCGTTGAAAGGTGGACCGTTCCGCAATCAAGCGAGAAGTCGCTGGTGCCGCCCGGACAAGGACCGCCGCTGCAGCTTACAGGATTGAAGATGCCCGGAGATGAGGACGGGGAAGGTGTAGGAGAGGACCCGCCGGAATATGTTTTCAAGGTCGGGGAGAAGTCAATCCAGCCCGTCTGAGTGCCCCAAGCATAACCAGTAAAGATGCCCGTAGTCGGACTCATGGTAATGCCGCCGCTTCCGTCCAATACCGGAGAAGGGAAATAGGTCGTGTCTGAGAGCTCTATACAGCCGCTTGTTCCTTGAAGAGCTGTGGCGACGGCATAGCCGGAAACTCTGCCGGTGCTGAAGTTTACGTGCGGCGCCACATTGGTCGCGCCTGAGGAAGGCGCCGGAGTGGCGCCCGGAGAAGTGGAGGGGCTGGAAGCTGTATTTGGATTGGTGGGATCAGCATCGGTGCAGATGGAGTAGTCGCTTGAATTGAAACTGATCCAGCCCAGGTTTGACGACCAGGCATAGCCGGACAGGAATCCGCCCGGGTCCACCGAGACAGCGTAGTCGCCGCGTCCGGAATCGGTGGATGAGCTGAAGCTGATCCAGCCAAAATTGGAGGACCAGGCCCAGCCGGTCAGGTTGCCAGAAGCGACGACGGGGGTGGTCGTGGCGTTTACCGTGATGCTGTCGGTGGTCGTGGAGCCGCCGGCATTGTCGTAGATGATGGAGTGAGTGGAGCTTGCTCAGATTTACGTAACCACTTGATAACTGCTAGCCTCGGCACGAAAACGGCACTTCAAGGAGGCGCCACAAGGTTTCAAGGAAGCCCAACAACGTTCTGCGGCTGCAGTTTTACGTTTCATGGGGGATGATCGGCGTTTCACGGAAGTCTGATCCGATTCCAAGGCCGTTCGCCGGCGGATCATGGAACCACAACATGGCTTCTCAGCAGCCTGACGCGGTTCCACGTTCCCATCCCAGCGATTCATGGCGGGACGACAACGATTCGAAGCTGAAATACGAACCTCGGTGGCAATTCACCGTCAAAGCGCGCGTTCTGAGTTGATGCGGGAGACATGAGGTTCCCGTCCGCAGAGCGGCCGGCAGCCACGGTGGCGACTCACCGTGCATTCTGGTCACGCTTGTCTCTTTTTGAGTCGGGGCCGTCTGGGTGCCTGTCCTGGCCTCAGTGAGACATGTTCGCCGATGATTTCACGCTCGAATTCGCCGGCCCATGACGGCACGCTGCCGCCGTGTCGCTGATCGAACAGACCATCAATGCGGCGTATCGCCACCGCGTCTTCTTCACGGAAAACGTGTTTGGCCTGAAGAACCCGCTTTTGTGCGATGTGTTGTGCGACGACGCCCGCGCCGGCACGAGCCGGGCGCTGGTCACGCTCGACGCCGCGCTCGCCACCAGCCAACCGGCGCTCAGCCCCAGGGTCGAACAGTATTTCACCACGTTCGCGCCGGTGTTGCAGTTGGTGTGCGCGCCGGTGGTGTTCGCCGGCGGAGAAGCGGCGAAGAACGCGCCGACGCAGGTTTCGGAAATTCATTCGCTGATCGAGCGCCACGGCATTTGCCGTCATTCCTACGTGGTGGCGGTCGGCGGCGGGGCGCATTTGGACGTGGTGGGTTTCGCGGCCGCCACGGCGCACCGTGGCGTGCGGCTGGTGCGCATTCCCACCACGACGCTGGCGCAGGCCGACTCCGGCGTGGGCGTGAAGAACAGCATCAACGCGTTTGGCAAAAAGAACTTCATCGGCACGTTTGCGCCGCCGTTTGCGGTCATCAACGATTTTCAACTGCTGGCCACGCTGCCGCCGCGGGACCGCCGCGCCGGCTTCGTGGAGGCGGTCAAGGTGGGCCTGATCCGCGACGCGGAATTTTTTGCCACCATCGAGCGCGACGCCGAACGCCTGGCGGCATTCGAGCTGGAGCCGATGCGGCGGCTGGTGTTCCGTTGCGCCGAGCTGCATGTGAACCACATCGCCACGAACGGCGATCCCTTCGAGTTTGGTTCGGCCCGGCCGCTGGATTTTGGCCACTGGGCGGCGCACAAGCTGGAGGAAATGTCCGGCTGCACGCTCCGTCATGGCGAGGCGGTGGCGGTCGGCATCGCGTTGGACACCGTCTATTCGCGCCGGACCGGCCGGCTCGACGCCGCGAGCTGCGAACGCGTGCTGGCGTTGCTGGAGCGGCTCGGTTTCGCGCTGTTCACGGACGAACTCGCGCGTCGCAATGCCGCCGGCGAATTGCTCGTGCTCGCCGGCCTGGAGGAATTCCGCGAACACCTCGGCGGCGAGTTGACCGTGACGCTGCTGGCGGGCATCGGCCACGCCGTCGAAGTCCACGAAATGAACCCCGCCGTCATTGCCGAAGCGGTTGTGGAACTGGCCTGGCGCGCACAGCCCAAATGCGGTCAGCCGGCGTGACCGCCATGAACCGCCTCGCCGTTCTCAACGTCGTCGGTTTGACCGAGTCGCTCATCGGCGAAGCGACGCCGCACCTGCGCCGTTTTCGCGAAACCGGTTCCTTCGCCCGCATCGTGCCGGCGTTTCCCGCGGTGACGTGCGCGGCGCAATCCAACTACCTGACCGGTGCGCCGCCTGCGCGGCATGGCATCGTCGGCAACGGCTGGTATCACCGCGAACTCGCCGAGGTGCATTTCTGGAAGCAATCGAACCACCTCGTCGCCGCGCCGAAATTGTGGGAGGAACTGCGGACGCGCGACCCGCGGTTCACCTGCGCGAAGCTGTTTTGGTGGTTCAACATGTTTTCCACCGCCGACTGGTCCATCACGCCGCGGCCGATGTATCCCGCCGACGGCCGCAAGGTGTTCGACATTTACACCTGGCCCTACGCGATCCGCGCCGACATTCAGCGCGATCTTGGCGCGTTTCCGTTCTTCGGTTTCTGGGGACCGGCGGCGGGGGTGAAGTCGCCGGCCGGCGGGCCGGACGTGGTGTCGCGCTGGATCGCGGAGGCGGCGAAGTGGATCGAAAACCGCCACCAGCCCACGCTGAACCTCGTCTATCTGCCGCACCTCGATTACAACCTGCAACGTCACGGCCCGCCGGAAGCGAACGCTGGCCGCGGCAGTGCGCCGGCCGAGGTCGCGCCGGATTTGCGGGCCATTGACGCGATGGTTGGCGACTTGATCGCCTTCTTCCAACGGCGCGGCGTGCGGGTGGTGATCCTTTCCGAATACGGCCTCACGCGGGTGGACACGCCGATTCATCTGAACCGGGTTTTCCGCCAGCGCGGCTGGTTAAGCGTGAAGGACGAGCTTGGCCTGGAATTGCTCGACGCCGGCGCAAGCCGCGCGTTTGCCGTCGCCGACCACCAGATCGCGCACATTTACCTCAACGACGCGTCGCTGGCGCCGGCCGTGGCCGAACTGGTCGCCGAGCAGCCGGGCGTCGCACAGGTGCTTCGCGAGGCGGGGAAAACCGAACGCGGCCTCAACCATCCGCGCGCCGGCGACCTCATCGCCGTGGCGCGGGAGAACGCCTGGTTCACGTATTACTACTGGCTCGACGACGCGGTGGCGCCGGACTTCGCGCGCACGGTGGACATCCATCGCAAGCCGGGCTACGACCCGGTCGAACTGTTCACCGACCCGGCGCTGGCGCCGCTGTCGCTCAAGGCGAAAATCGGCTGGCGCCTGCTGCAAAAGAAACTTGGCTTCCGGATGTTGATGGATGTCATCCCGCTCGATGCCACGCTCGTGCGCGGCTCGCACGGCTGCCGGCCGGCGGACGCCAAGGACTGGCCGGTGCTGATGGCGGACCGGGCGGGCGCGCTGTCCGGATCGCCGTTCGACTCGACGGCGGTTTACGGCGCGCTGCGGCAAATCATTCTGGGTTGAGCGTTCGATAATTGTCGCCGTTCCGCCGGTCTGTTACGTTGGCGGCGTGAATGAACTTTTGATCGGCCTGCTGGGGGCGATGCTATCCACGAATCCGGTGGTTTCCGTGAGCAACGTGGTGGCCCGCACGACCGGCGTGGCGTTGCCCGTCACCGATCCCAACGACCCGGTGGAGCAGGAATTCCAGAAGTTGTTGGCAGCCGATGACGCCGCCGCCGCCGACGTGGACCAGTGGATCAAGGACAACAATGCCGCCGTGGACAGGGGCGAACCGGCGTCGCTGACCTTGAAGATGCGGATTCAGGAGCGGTTCCAGGAGGTGCGTCGGGCTTACGACGAGTTCATCCGCCATCACCCGGATCACGCCCGCGCCCGGCTGGCTTACGGCAGTTTCCTCAACGACCACCAGCTCGACGCCGAGGCGGTGGTGCAGTGGGAAAAAGCGCGCGAGCTGGACCCGAAAAATCCGGCTGCGTGGAACAACTTGGCCGACTATTACAGCCACTGCGGACCGGTGAAAAAAAGCTTCGAGTATCTCGCCAAGGCGATCGAGTTGAACCCGCGGGCGGCGGTTTACTACCAGAACCTGGCGATCGTCGTTTTCATGTTTCGCCAGGATGCGAAGGAGTTTTACCACCTGCCCGACGATCAGGCGGTGATTCGCCGTTCGCTCGAGCTGTATCGCCAGGCGCGGAAGCTGGATCCGACCAACTTCGCCCTCGCGACCGATCTGGCGCAGGTTTATTACTTCGTCAAGCCGCCGGCCACCGACTCGCTCATGGCGGCCACCCTGGCGGAGCAAAACCTCTGCGAAGAATCCCTCGCCGCCTGGCGTGACGCCGAAAAGGTGGCGCATGACGATTCCGAACGGCAGGGCGTTTACATCCACATGGCGCGGGTCTGCCTCAGTTACGGCCGGCTCAAGGAAGCCCGGCAGCATCTCGCGGCCGTGACCGATCCGGCCTACGCCGTGCTCAAGAATCGTCTCGAACGCAATTTGACGGACAAACAAAAGGCGAAGGAAACGATCGCCATCGAACCGCCCGTAACGTCGGCGGCAGCACCGCAGGAATGAATTCAAGTCGTGTCGTCGCGTTGGCCGACGTTGCAGGAGGTTCAGAATTTCGCTTGCCGAAGCAAACTAATCCATACAACATACTCATGTTATGAAACTCGAAACACTTTGTCTGCACGGCGGAACGCAGCCGGACCCGGTCACGCTGTCCCGCGCGGTGCCGCTTTACCGGACCAGTTCCTATGTGTTCAAAAGCTCGGAACACGCGGCAAATCTGTTTGCGCTCAAGGAGCTGGGCAATATTTACACCCGGTTGATGAACCCGACGACCGACGTGCTGGAAAAGCGCGTGGCGCTGCTGGAAGGCGCGCCGGAATTCGGCGGGCTGGCGATCGCTTCGGGAACGAGCGCGATTTTCTATTCCATCATCAACCTCGCGCAGGCCGGCGATAACATCGTCTCCGCGCGCAATCTCTACGGCGGCACCTACACGCAGTTCAAAGACATCCTGCCGGCGCTGGGCATCACCGTGAAGTTTGTGGATTCGAACGACCCGCAGAACTTCGCCGCGGCCATTGACGACCACACGCGGGCCGTGTTCGCCGAAACGGTGTCCAACCCGGCGCTGGAAGTGACCGATCTGGAAGCGGTCGCCGCCATTGCTCATGCCCGGGGCGTGCCGTTCATCGTGGACGCCACGTTTTCCACGCCCTACCTCACGCGGCCGCTTGAACACGGCGCGGACATCGTGGTGCATTCGCTGACGAAGTGGCTCGGCGGCCACGGCGTGGGCATCGGCGGCGTGGTGGTGGACAGCGCGAAGTTCAACTGGACTGCCGGCCGCCACCCGCTTTTCACCGAGCCGGACCCAAGTTATCACGGATTGCGCTGGGGCCTCGATCTGCCCGATCCCTTGCGGCCGCTGGCCTACATTCTCCGGATGCGGACCGGGCCGCTGCGGAACCTCGGCGCCTGCATCGCGCCGGACAACTCCTGGTTTTTCCTCCAAGGCATTGAAACGCTGCCGCTGCGCATGGAGCGACATTGCGAAAACGCGTTGCGCGTCGCCCAGTTTCTCAAGACACATCCGAAGGTGGAATGGCTTCGTTTCCCCGGCCTGCGCGACGACCCGCAGTTTGCGAAGAACCAAAAATACCTGCGTGGCAAGGGAGGTTCGATGGTGGTCTTCGGCATCCAGGGCGGCAAGGCGGCGGGGCAGAAGTTCATCGAATCGCTGAAGTTGTTTTCCCACCTGGCCAACGTTGGCGACGCGAAAAGCCTGGCGATTCATCCGGCGACCACGACCCATTCCCAGCTCAGCGAGGACCAGCAGCGCGCCGGCGGGATTTCACCCGAACTGGTGCGGCTGAGCATTGGTTTGGAGCATCTTGACGACATTCTTGCTGACCTGGACGAGGCGCTGAAGCAGGCGACTGCCTGAACTGGCTGGCTTCGGCCCGGCACCGGATGCCGCGAATCGCGCCGATAGTTGCGCGGCATGACTTTGAGCTTTGCCGTCGGCCGGCTTGTGCTACGTTGTCACGCCAATGAATTGGAATTTGGTTTTTGACGGATTGATCGGCTACCTGTGCCTCCTGATTCTCCTGACCTTTCACGAGGCGGCCCACGCGTGGACGGCTTGGAAATGCGGGGACGACACGGCGTATCGGGAGGGCCGGGTGTCGCTCAACCCGGTGGTCCACATGGACATGCTCGGCACGGTGATTCTGCCGCTGGCGGTCGTTTTGCTCGGCGCGGCCGGTTCCGGCCTCGGGCGTTTCATCATCGGGTGGGGCAAGCCGGTTCCGGTTTATCTGGGGAATCTCCGCAAGCCGCGGCTGCAGGATACGCTCATTGCCGTGGCCGGGCCGGCGATGAACCTGATTCTCGCCGTGGCGCTCATGTTTCTGGCGCGGGTGTTTGTTTCCGCCGAAATGTCCCAAATGGCCTACGTCGTGGTGCGCATGTCGCAGATCAGTCTGCTGCTCTGTTTTTTCAATCTGCTGCCGATTCCGCCGCTTGACGGCTCGCACGTGCTCAAGAATTTCATCGGCATGAGCGACGAAACCTACATCCGCATTTCGCAGTTTGGTTTCATCATTGTGATCGTCCTGATCCAGTTGCCGCTCGTGTCCGCCATCATCAATTATTCCACGGGCTTGACCTTCATGATGATCGAACGACTGGTGGGATTGCGCCTGGTGGGGATGGCGTAAGCCAGCGGCGGCACCCGGCGCCGCCACCATGCTCGCCGCTTGAACACGATGTCCTTGTGGATTGGAATCACGCTCGGCGATGTCACCGGCATCGGCCCGGAGGTAACCCTCAAGGCGCTCGCCGTCGAAGCTGCCACGGCGGATGACACACGATTCCTGCTGATTGGCGACGCCGGTTGGCTTGAGCGATGCAACGCCCCCCGCGGATTGCCACTACAGCCTTTTGCCGGCTACCAAGCCGAAGGCCGTTTCTTCTTCCTTGCGGATTCAGCGCACAACCTGCTGCCGGCCTCGCTCGAAACAGGAGCGCCCGCCGCGGCGCGCGCCGCGGTTGCCTGGCTGCGTGAGGGAGCAGAGCGTTGTCTGCGAGGCGAGTTGGCGGCGCTGGTCACCGCGCCGGTGAACAAGGCGGCAATCATCCGCAGCGGCCAGCCGTTTATTGGCCAAACGGAATTTCTCGCGGAACTCGCCGGAGAACCGCATCCCGTGATGATGTTGCTGGGGGCGGACGAACAGGGTCGCTGGCTGCGCGTGGCGCTGGCGACGACACACGTGCCCATCCGCCTGCTGGCGGAGCGGTTGACACGCGACAACGTGCGCGTGGCGATCGAACGCGCCGCGCAAGCCTGTCGTGACCTTGGATTGCCGCGGGCGCGCGTGGCGGTTTGCGGACTGAATCCGCACGCCGGCGAGGGCGGCGAACTGGGGACCGAGGAAATCTCCACCATCACGCCGGCCGTGCGCGAAGTCCGGTCGCACGGTCTGGATGTAAACGGCCCGTTCGCCGCAGACGCCTTGTTTCACCACGCCTGGCGCGGTGACTATGATGCCATCGTGGCCATGTACCACGACCAAGGGCTGGCGCCGTTGAAACTGGTCGCGTTCGCGTCCGGCGTGAACTGGACCCTTGGCCTGCCCTTCGTCCGCACGTCACCCGACCACGGAACCGCCTACGAAATTGCCGGCCAAAACAAGGCTGATCCTTCCAGCATGATCGCGGCCATCGAACTGGCCAGGCAACTGGCCAGCCGCAGCCCGGGCGGCCGCATTCGTTGAGTCAAAAGAACGTGCGGCGGCCTCACATGGGCAAGGCGATTTACTTCGTGTTCTTGGCCAATTCAATCTTTGTGGCTGTGAGTTCAAGTTTGTCACCGACTTTCTTCACCGTGCCGGTCGCCTCCACCTTGGCAGGCCCCATGCAGAGATTCTTGTGGAAGCTTTTGCTGACGTCGTTGTTGACGAGATAGTATTTGACCTTCTTCCCGTTCTTTTCGACCACCACGACGTTCTGGCAGGTGGATTGTTCCTTCAAGGCGCATTTGGCGCACTCGCCCGTGCCTTTGATGGTAGTGGCTTTGTCCGCGGCGTAGGTGCCCACACACAGGGTCAGTGCCGCCAAGAGCATCAGTTTCTTCATAGCTTTGTTCAATGTTTGTTCGTGTTTGACACCGGTTCTGACGAACCGCCGCCCCTGGTATTCAAACCAGTCAACATATTTTGCCACAGCACGACAAAAAATGCGAACTTCGTCTGAAGGCAAACGCTTGCCGAACGGCCGGCCCTTTGCTGGACTCCGGGCATGAATCCGGCCAACCAATCTGGCGGGCACGCCGCCGGGCAGACGGCGGCGGTCAGTCATGTCATTCGTTTTCGCGTCCGCTACAGCGAGACCGACCAGATGGGCACCATCTACAACTCCCGGCCGCTGGAATGGTTCGAGTGCGGCCGGACGGAACTGCTGCGCCACCTGGGACTGCCCTACGCGGAACTGGAGGCGCGCGGCCTGTTCCTGCCGGTGGTCGAGGCCCATGTTGAGCTGCTGGGCCGCGCGCGTTACGACGACCTGCTGGAAATGATGACGACCCTGACATGTCACGGCCGGGCACGCGTGCGCTGCGACAACCACATTGCGCAGGCGGCCGGCGGCCGGCCGGTGGCCCGCGGCTACACGGTGCATGCGTTTACCAGCCGCGAGGGCCGGGTGATGCGACCACCGGCGTGGTTCGTTGAAGGTTTGGAAAAGGCAAAAAAGGTAAAGACGGACCCCGCCGCTTCCGTCACTTTCCCCGCCTGATTGCTTCCTGCTTTCCGGGCGTCAGGAGACTGGCGTCGCGGAGGCGGTGTATGGACGTATTCATTCAGATTAGTAATTTGATTACGAATAAACATCAACCTGTTGTGTGTGCCTGCGGGTGGTTCCGGCGCGTTGCCGCGGCCCCGGCGGGCGGGCGGATTTAGTTTCCGCCTTCACCAACCCCTGCTCGATAAAACTCATCCTCCACATGACCACCCGTTCGTTCCAACCCACGCGTTGCGGAACCTTGCTTTTCGTCGCTGCCTGGCCCGTCCTGGCGCAAACCACGCCGCCGGCGGCAACCGCGACCACTGACGCGGCCGCCTCGAAGGCCACGCAGAGCGCCGTCGAGGAATTTTTGAACCAAGCCCAGCATCCGCTTTCCTGGCTGAGTTGGGGCGGTGACTTCCGCATCCGCAACGAATACTTCAACAACGCGTTGAGCCTGACCACCGATTCGGCCATCAGCCCGCTGTTTGCTCCCCTTCACGAACAGGACTATTTCCGTTTCCGCGGCCGGGTTTGGGCCAGCATCATGCCGACCGATGACGTGAGCTTCAACGTCCGTCTGGCGGCCGAGCCAAGGGAGTTCATGAAGCCTTCGACCATGGACACGTATTACAACCAGTCCGGGATGCAATGGCGCTACGGCATCATTGACAATCTCAACGTGCAATGGAAGAAGCCGCTGGACCTGCCTGCCATCGTCAAGGTCGGGCGGCAGGACATCTTCCTGGGCGACGGCTGGCTTGTGGGGGACGGCACTCCCGAGGACGGCTCCTTCACCACCTTCCTCGACTCGGCACGGGTGACGTGGGACTTCAAGGATCAGAAGACGACCTTGGACGCCATTGGAATCGTCCAGTCCGGCCGGCCGGATGCCTGGCTGCCCACCCTTGGTCCTTCGACTTCGGCGGGCGCCAATGTTGAACCGTTAATGCTGACTGACCAGGACGAAAAGGGCGCGATTCTGTGGCTGGCCAACAAGAGCCTGCCGACCGCCAACCTCGACGGTTACTTCATCTACAAAGAGGATTCGCGCCTCAACAATTACCCGACGGCGACATTTGGGGATAACGCCTACATTTACACGGTCGGCGGCCGGCTGTCGGGGCTGGTGAAGGACCACTGGCAATACTCGTTTGAAGGCGCTTACCAATTTGGCCGCAAGCAGGACCCGGAGCTTAACGGGCAGGATGGTTTCTCCAACCCGTTGCTCCCCGCTTGGGCCCAGACCCAAGGGTTTCGTGAACTCAACGCGTTTGGCGTCAACAGCAAGTTCTCCTACCTGTTCAAGGACAGCCTCAATGACCAATTGAGCGTGTCCTTTGAATACTTGTCCGGTGACAATCCAAACAGCCAGAACGATGAAATGTTCGACGTGTTGTGGGGACGCTGGCCGAATTGGAGCGAGATGTACAATGTCTATAGCTACGTGCAGGAGACACGCGTGAGCCAGACGGCCAACCTCTATCGCATTGGCCCGACCTGGAGTTTGGACCCGATCAAGGACCTGAACTTCAGCATCAGCTATGCGGCCCTGTTCGCCGACCAGGCTGTGGCAACGCGGAACTTGAACGAAACGCTTCTGCCGGCCCTCGAGAACAATGCGAACGCAGCCATGCCGGGTCCGTTTACCAACACCGGGAACTTCCGCGGTCACTACCTTCAAGCCGTCCTCAAATACAAATTCAACAAGCACCTCAGCGGACACCTGTGGAGCGAATTTCTGTTCCCCGGCAACTTTTACGTCAGCCGGGATACCATGACATTCCTGCGTGCCGAGATGATGTGCGTATTCTGACGGCGGTTGCCGGGCTTGCGGGCACGGAAGCCCCCTTGCCAACCTCCGCGCGGGGATGCCATCCTCGGATGCAACCGCGCGCGGGCGGGAACGCAGACCGGCCTCCCGCGGCGCGGAAGGCGCGCCTGGGCCTCGGTAGCGAGAACGAGCCATGTTTTGGGATCGGGTAATTGAAACGCTGGAGCGCGCGGCGCTGGCCCGCCTGCAACTGGAGCGGTTGCAGACCACCGCCGCGCGGGTCGCCGCCCGTGTGCCGTTCTACCAGCGGCAACTGGCCGCCCGCCATGTCACGCCGGACCACATCCGCTCGCTCGACGATCTGCGCCGGCTGCCGTTCACCACCAACGCCGACCTCCGGGCCAATTATCCCGAAGGTCTGCTCGCCGTGGACCGGCGCGATGTTGCCCGGCTGCACACGTCCAGCGGCACCACCGGGAAACCCAAGGCGTTGTTCTTCTCGCGCCGCGACCTGGATGCCGCGGCGGAACTCGTCGCCCGTTGCTTCGTCATGACCGGGGCCACGGCCGACGACGTGCTGCAAAACATGATGACTTATGGCCTGTTCACCGGCGCTTTGATGCTGCATTACGGCGCCGAGAAGGTCGGTTTGATGGTCATCCCGGCTGGGCCTGGCAACTCCGACCGGCAGCTTATGCTGATGCAGGATTTCGGCACCACGATCATCCATGTCACCCCGAGTTACGCGCTGTATTTCGCCGATCTGCTGGAAAAACGCGGACTGCGGCCGTGCCGCGATCTCACGCTGCGCAAAGCCTACGTCGGCGCCGAACCTTACACCGAGGAGACGCGCCACAAGATCGAGCAGGGCTTGGGGGTGGACGTTTACAACTGCTACGGGTTGTCCGAAATGAACGGCCCCGGCGTTGCCTTCGAATGCGGGCAAAAGCACGGCCTCCACGTGTGGGAGGACAATTTTCTGCTGGAGATCATTGACCCTGAAACCAGCGAACCGGTGTCGGACGGCCAGCCGGGCGAACTGGTCCTGACCACATTGAACCGCGAGGCCATGCCGCTGCTCCGTTACCGCACGCGCGACATCACCGCGCTCATTCCGGAGCCGTGCCCGTGCGGGCGCACGCACCGCCGCATCCAGCGCATCACCGGCCGCGCGGATGACATGCTCATCGTCCGCGGTGTGAACGTGTATCCGCAGCAAATCGAGCGCGTGCTCATGGGCATCCCGGCCGTCGGCCGCAATTACCTGATCACGCTCGACGGTCTCGACGACATGTCCGTGCAGGTCGAACTGGCGGAATCGGGATTCGACGGGCAGGTCGAGCACCTCGTCAACCTGCAAAACCAGATTATCGAAAGACTCCGCGCCGAAACGCTCGTCAAACCGAAGGTCGAACTCGTTCCGCCGGGCGCGCTGCCGGTCAGCGAGGGCAAGGCAAAGCGGGTGGTTGACCGCCGCCGGCTTTGAGCCGCCGAAAGGAACGTTATGAACAAGGTCAAGCTGATTGCCGTTTTCGCCGAGAACAAGCCCGGCCAGACGGCCCGCATCACCGGCCTGCTTGCGACGGCCGGTGTGAACGTCCGCTGGGTCACGATTGCCAGCACCGGGCCGTTCGGCGTCATGAAATTTCTCGTGGACCGTCCGGATGCCGCCTTCGCCACGCTCAAGCAAAACGGCGTGGCGGTGTCGTTTCTGGACGTGCTCGCCGTTGAAGTGACGGATCGGCCGGGCGCGCTTCACGCCGTGGCCGACTGCCTTGCGCAAAACCGCCTCAATCTCGACAACGCCTCCGGATTCGTTGCCAACCGGCGTGCCGTGCTGGTGATTGAGCTGCACGAACTGGAGCGGGCGCAAACCTTGCTGCAACAGGCCGGCCTGCGCGTGCTGACGCAGGCGGAGTTGCTGAGTCTCTAGCCGGCGTGGACCGGCACGATCCGCGTCGGTGCCGGGATTCGGCACCGTCATGAAGGAGACCGGAACCTGACGGAACGCCGAATGCAACGTTGACTTGTCGTGGCCCAACGCCTACGCTGCCACTGTTCTAAGTGAGTTGCCCCGGGCCCACGCTGCGGGGTTTTTTTCTGTGCGCGGACAACGAACGAACGCTATGGCCAACACAATTCTGGTCGGCGCCCAATGGGGCGACGAAGGCAAGGGCAAGATCATAGATGTCCTGACGGAGGAGGCGGACATCGTGGTTCGCACGCAGGGCGGCAACAACGCTGGCCACACGGTGTTCATCGCCGGGCAGAAATACGTCCTCCACCTCGTTCCTTCGGGCATCCTGCGGCCGGGTAAGACCTGCGTCATCGGGAATGGCGTCGTCGTGGATCCCGTCGGCTTGGTGGCCGAGATTGACGGCTTGCAGAAGCTCGGCGTGAAGGTGGACGGGAATCTCTTTCTGAGCGAAACCGCGCATCTCGTGCTCCCGTATCATCGCGAACTGGATGCGCAGCGGGAGGCGCTCAAGGGCAAAAACAAAATTGGCACCACCAAGCGCGGCATTGGTCCGGCCTACGGCGACAAAGCGGCGCGGACCGGCTTGCGGGTGATTGACCTGGTCAACGCCGAGCGCTTCGAGGAACTGCTGCGGCAGCGCCTCCGCGAGAACAATGAAGTCCTGAAGGCTTTCGGTGCGAAACCGCTTTCCTTCAAAAAAGTTCACGCGGATTACCGCGCCGCCGGCGACCGCCTCCGGCCGTTTGTCACGAACACGGTCGTGCTGCTCCACGAAGCAACGCGCCGCGGCGATGACATATTGTTCGAAGGCGCGCAGGGCACGTTCCTCGACATTGATCACGGCACATATCCGTTTGTCACCTCCTCGAACACGACCGCCGGCGGCGCCTGCACCGGCTCAGGCGTGCCGCCGCACCGGATGGACCGCGTCGTCGGCGTGATGAAAGCCTACACCACACGCGTCGGCGAAGGGCCGTTGCCCACCGAAAACGCGGAGATTGCCGACCTGTTGCACGGCCTGGGCCGCGAGTTTGGCGCGACCACCGGACGGCCGCGTCGCTGCGGGTGGTTTGACGCCGTGGCCACGCGCCACGCCACGATGGTGAACGGCATTGACGCGTTCGCGGTCACCAACCTCGACGGCCTCGACACGCTGGAAACCATCAAGGTCTGCGTCGCGTATCGCCACGGCCGGGACAAGTTCGACTACGTGCCCAGCGACGCGGCAACGCTGGCGGAATGCAAACCGGTCTATGCCGAGTTCCCCGGCTGGCGCACGCCCACCACCGGCGCGCAACGCTGGAAGGACTTGCCGGTCAAAGCGCGGCAGTATCTCAAGGCCATTTGCGAATTGTCGGGCGCGCCGTTGCGCGTCGCCTCGGTCGGCCCCGGTCGCGAGCAGACGATCATGCTTTGAGCCGGCTCCGGCTGGCGGCTGCCATGACCACGCCGACCCTCCATCTCAGCCCGCAGGCGCAGGCGTCGCTGCCCACCCATGTGGCGATCATCATGGACGGCAACGGCCGGTGGGCCAAGCAGCGTCACTTGCCCCGCGTCGAGGGACACCGCAACGGCGTCGAGTCCGTGCGCACCGTGGTGCGCACGGCCGGCGAGCTGGGCATCAAGTTCCTCACGCTCTACGCATTTTCGGTGGAAAACTGGAACCGGCCCAAGGACGAGGTGGACAAGCTGATGGCCTACCTGGCGCGGTTTCTGAAATTAGAAATCGCCGAGTTGAACCGCAGCAACGTGCGGCTGGAGGCCATCGGCCAGATTTACCGGCTGCCGGAATTCGTCCAGGACCAGTTGGCGAAAACCAAGGCGGCGCTGGCAAAAAACAACGGCCTCACGCTGATCCTCGCGTTGAGCTACGGCGGCCGCACGGAGATCATCGAGGCCGCCCGCAGCCTGGCCACGGAGGTCAAGGCCGGGCGGATGGAGCCGGAGGAGATCACCGAGCACGCGTTCAGCCAGCACCTTTACACGCGCGGGATTCCCGATCCGGACCTGCTCATCCGCACCAGCGGCGAGCTGCGCGTGAGCAACTTTCTCCTCTGGCAGATTTCCTACGCCGAGTTTGTGGTCACGCCGACGCTCTGGCCGGATTTCCGCAAACCGCAGTTTTACGCCGCGCTCGAGGACTACACGCGCCGGCACCGGCGCTTCGGCGGCGTTTGAGCGGTGGCCTGATCTACCCATGAAAACTCGACGGATTATTCTTGCCGTTTTCGTCTGGATTGCCTTCACCAGCCTGATGGCCGCGGTTGCCGGCGAACGCTGGAGCGAAGACCGGGCCAATGCCTGGGCGCGCCGCACCGGCTGGCTCGTCGGCTGCAATTTCACGCCCAGCACTGCCATCAACCAGCTCGAAATGTGGCAGGCCGACACGTTCGATCCGGTCACGATTGACCGCGAACTCGGCTGGGCCGAGCAGCTCGGCTTCAACTCCGTCCGCGTCTTTCTCCACAATATTCCATGGCAGGAGGACGCGCCCGGCTTCGTGCATCGGCTCGACCGGTTTCTCGCCATCGCGGACCGGCATCACATCGGCGTGATGTTTGTGTTGCTCGACGCCTGCTGGGATCCGTTTCCCAAGGCGGGACCGCAGCGCGCGCCGCGGCCGTTCGTTCACAACTCCGGCTGGGTGCAATGTCCCGGACGCGACATTCTGGCGAACCCCGCCCGGCACGACGAGTTGAAGCCTTACGTCACCGGCGTCATCGGCCATTTCCGCAACGACCGGCGCGTCCATTTCTGGGATCTCTTCAACGAGCCGGACAACATCAACCAGCCGGCCTATGTGGCGCAGGAACCGCCGGACAAGGCCGAGTTTTCGCTCATGCTGCTGCGTAAAGTGTTCGCCTGGGCGCGGGAAGTGAACCCGTCACAGCCGGTCACCGCCGGCGTCTGGGCGGGCGATTGGGAGCCGGGTCGGACCTCGCCGGTCAACCGCTTCATGCTGGAGAACTCGGACATCATCACCTTCCACGACTACGCGCCGCTGGATGAATTGCGGTCCCGCGTGGCGACGCTGGAGCAATACGGCCGCCCGGTGATCTGCACCGAATACATGGCCCGCCCGGCCGGGAGCACGTTCGACCCGAACCTGGCCTTTCTGAAGGAGCACAATGTCGGCGCCTACAACTGGGGATTTGTCGCCGGCAAGACGCAGACGATTTTCCCGTGGGACTCGTGGGAGAAACACTACACCGCCGAGCCGAAGGTTTGGTTTCACGACATTCTTCGCCCCGACGGCACGCCGTTCGATGCGCAGGAAGTCGCCTTCATCAAACGCGTCACCGGTCGGCCCACGTCGGCGCTCAAGGGCAGGTAACTCAGATTTTCCCGCTGTTCCGGCCCAGGTTGAACGCCTGAAGATTCACCGCGTGCAGTTTCTCGGCGAGGTTGGCGCGCAGCGCGGCCAGCCAGTGCTCCTCGGCAATCGGAAGTTGCCGGCTCAACACGCCGAGCAATGCCACGTTCAAGCTCTTCCGGTTCAGCAACAGCTCGACGCTCACCGCGTCCGGCAGGATCAGCTTCCCCTCCGCGCGCAGGACGTGCCGGTTCGGTTCGACCTGGTCTGCCGTGAGAATCACCAGGAAATCCGCTTCGCCGGCCGGCACCATCGGGCTGAGGACGCGCGTCCCAAAACGTACGTCGCTGCTCACCGAACCGCCGCGCTGGCTCATGCCGTGCAGCTCGCTTTTCTTCACGTCGAAACCGGCGCGCACCACGGCATCGGCCAGGATGTCCGACGCCTTCAACACGCCCTGGCCGCCGAGGCCGCCAAAGACAACATTCGTCACGGAGGAATCACTCATGGGAAAACAGCAATTGAACCCGCGCCGGTCACACCTCGACCGGTTCGCAGACGGTGGCGCATTTCTCGTATTCGCGGAGTTGCTTGGCGATGAGGATGCACGGCCGGCGGGCGATGATCAGGCACAGTTCGCCGCTGGCGAGACTCTCCGAAATCAGCCGTTCCAACTCCTCCGAACCGGGGCGGGGTTCGACGACGTGGACGCGCCGGATGCCGAGCGCGCGGGCGAGATCCTCGAACACGATCTTGTTCGTCACTTCGTGATCCAATGACCGGCCGGTGCCGGGGTGCTCCTGATGCCCCGTCATGGCCGTGGTGCTGTTGTCGAGGATGATCACGACATGGCCGGTGGCCGGCGGATTATAGACCATTTCCACGAGGCCGGGGATACCGCTGTGCATGAATGTGCTGTCGCCGATGACGCTCACCACGCGGCGTGCCTGTTCCGGCGGCAGCGTGTGGCGCAGGCCCAGGCCGACGCCGAGGCTCGCACCCATGCAGACACAGGTGTCCATGGCGTCAAACGGCGGAAGCACGCCCAGCGTGTAGCAGCCGATGTCGCCGCTCACGATGCACTCCAGCTTGTGCAGCGCCTCGAACACGCTGCGGTGCGCGCAGCCCTCGCAAAGTTGCGGCGGCTTGCCCGGCTGGGGCGGCGGTTCGGGCGAGATGTCGCCGGCCAGGATGCGGCGGACGCGGTTCACGTTGAGTTCGCCAAAACGGAACATCTCCGGCTTGGCCTCCACCACAATGCCCCGCGCGCGGATGGCCTCGGCGAGATACGGGTCGCCTTCCTCAATGACCATGCATTGTTCAACTTCCTCGACGAAGCGCGCGATTTTTTCAAACGGCAGCGGGTGCGTCAGGCCCAGCTTCAACACGCTGGCGTCCGGCGCGGCTTCGCGGGCGTGCATGAAGGCGACGCCCGACGTGATGATGCCCAGCGGCGAACTGCCGACGACGTGCTGGTTGAGCGGAGACGTCTCGTTCCACGCGGCGATGGCCGCGAGCTTCTCGCGCAGGCGGCGGTGCGCCGGCCGGGCGTGGGCGGGAATCATCACCCGGCCCCGCACGTCGCGGCGGTAGTCCGCCTTGGGCACGGCGTCGGCGGGCGGACGCGGCGCGACGATCGTCCGGGAATGACAGACGCGCGTGGTGACGCGGTAAAGCACCGGCAGGTGCCATTGCTCGGAGATTTCGACGGCCGCCAGGAACAGGTCGTAGGCTTCCTGCGAGTCCGAGGGCTCCACCATTGGCAGGCCGGCCGCGACCGCGTAGTGGCGGTTGTCCTGCTCGTTCTGGCTGGAGGCCATGCCGGGATCGTCGGCGGAAATAACCACGAGCGCGCCACTGACGCCCGTGTAGGCCACGGTGAACAGCGGGTCGGCCGCGACATTCAGGCCCACGTGCTTCATGGTGGCGATCGCACGCGCCCCGGCGAAGGCCGCGCCGATGGCGACCTCGAGCGCGACTTTTTCGTTCGGCGACCACTGCGCCCGCCCGCCCAGGCGGGAAAATTCCTCCAGGATTTCGGTGGACGGCGTGCCCGGATAACCGGCGCCAAGCGCGACACCCGCGTGGCGCGCGGCCAGCGCAATCGCCTCGTCACCGCTCAATAATAAACGTTCTGAACTGCTCATGGATTCAAAGCCGGGCGCGGCCTTCACGTTCCGCCGCCCGCCAAACGTGGCGGCGAAAGCCTGCCACGGCCACGCTGCGGCATCACACTGTTTTTTGCCATTTGCCCAACATTCATGGTGCAACCTCAAAAAACGCCGGCGCCGTGGTGCGTTTTGGCTTGATCGCCGCCGCGTAAGATTGCTTCATGCCGTCGGAAACGAACATGCATTCTTTTGCCTATCCGCTCGTCGTCGTCCTCTACGTGCTGGTGATGCTCACCGTCGGCTGGTGGTGCATGAAACGCACGAAGTCCGTCGGCGACTTCTTCCTTGGCGGGCGCACCCTGGGACCGTGGATGAGCGCCTTCGCCTATGGTACGACATATTTCTCCGCGGTGTTGTTCATTGGCTACGCGGGAAAGCTGGGCTGGGGCTTCGGCATCTACACGATGTGGATCGTCGTTGGGAATACCGTGGTCGGGACGCTGCTGGCCTGGAAAATCCTGGCCGGCCGGACCCGCGAAATGACCGCCCGCCTCAACGCCATCACGATGCCGGAATTCCTCCGCGCCCGGTACGGCTGCACCGCGCTGCAGGTTGTCGCCGCGCTGGTGGTGTTCGTGTTCCTGGTGCCGTATTCCGCGTCCGTGCTCATGGGGTTGAGCTACCTTTTTGAGATGACGCTGAGCATTTCCTACAACAGCGCGCTCTACCTGCTCACGGCGTTGACGGCGGTGTATCTGGTCATGGGCGGTTACTTCGCCGTGGCGATCAGCGATTTCATCCGCGGAATCATCGAGTTCGCGGGCGTCATGGTGATGGTTTATCTGCTGGCGAACCGGCCGGGCATCGGCGGCTTTGCGCAGGCCACGCACCGCCTGCTCGCCGATCCGGCGGCGGCGCCGGGCCTCGTCGCGGCGAAACACCTCGGCGCCGGCGGCTGGCTGGCGGTGACGGCGCCGGGCTGGCTGACGTTGCTGGCGCTGGTGCTCATCACCAGCTTCGGTCCGTGGTCGCTGCCGCAGATGGTGCAGAAATTTTACAGCATCCGCGACAAGAAGGACGTGACCCGCGCAATGACCATCGCCGGCGTGTTCGCGTTGTTCATGGCGTTCGGGGCGTATTACAGCGGCGCGCTGACGCACCTTTACTACGGCCCGAAACTGCCGGCGGATCTGATCGGCGCCCAAGGCCCGATCTGGGACAAAATCATGCCGCACTTCATCACCACGTCGGGGCTGCCCGGCGCGCTGGTGATGGTCATCGTGCTGATGGTGTTTTCCGCCTCGATGTCCAGCCTCTCGTCGCTCGTGCTCGTGTCCAGTTCGGCCATCGCCATTGACGTTTACGGCGCGTTCGTCAACCGGCACGTGAACCCGAGGCAAACGATGGCGCTCCTGCGCGTGCTGTGCGCGGTGTTCGTCGGCGCGTCGCTCCTCATTGCGCTCAAGAAGCCGGCGGTGATCGTGAACCTGATGATCATGTCCTGGGGCACGCTGGCGGGCGTGTTTCTGGCGCCGTATCTCTACGGCTTGTTCTGGCGGCGCACGACGCTGCCGGGCGTGCTGGCGGGCGTGGCGGTGGGGCTGGCCAGCGCCTTCGTGCTGTTTCCCGCCTGGGGACCGGATGGCGTGCCGCTGGCGGGCGCGGTCACAATGTCCCTGCCGCTGCTCGTTGTGCCGGTGGTAAGCCTGATGACGAAGCCGCCGGCCCACGAACTCGTCGCAAAGGCATTTGGAGAATGACGCGCGGTCGCCGGAGGCGTGGCCCGTCGCGCAACCGGCCGCTCCCGCAGATGAAGGCTTGCCCATCTCCAACTCGTTGACGCGCTTACCACTCGCCCCTCGGCCGGATCGCTTCGCGCGCTCGCGGGCATCGTGGATGGGGTTGGGCGGGAGGCGGATTTTCCCTGCGCGGCGCGAGTTTCGGCTTGCGATGCGGGGCCGGGCTTTGCTAAGAGAAGCAACACTGCTATGGCTGCAATTGGGCGATTCCAGAAGGGCGACGAAATGTTCTACGCGAAAGTTGTGGACGGTGAACTTTTCCGTCTGCAAGGGGACGTGTTCGGTTCGCCTTCTTATCAAAAAAAGCCAATCTCACCGAAAGGCGTCAAAACGCTGGTGCCGGTGGCGCCGTCGAAGATCATCGCCGTGGGGCTCAACTATGCGGATCATGCCCGCGAAACGGGCAAAACCGTGCCCAAGGAGCCGCTCTTCTGGCTGAAGGCGCCCACTTCGCTCATCCCGGACGGCGCCAAAATCGAAATTCCCTTTCCCGCGCACCGCAACGACTTCGAGGCCGAACTGGCCATCATCATCGGCCGGCGGGTCCGCAACGTGACGCCGGCCGCGGCCTCGCGCTACATCTTCGGCTACACCGCGGCACAGGACATCAGCGACCGCACCATTCAGGCCGCCGAAAGCCAGTGGGCGCGGTGCAAATCATTCGACACCTTCACGCCGCTGGGGCCTTATGTGGAGACGAAGATTGACCCGCACGACCTGACCATCCAGCTCTTCCAAAACGGCCAGCTTCGGCAGAATTCCAACACGAGCCAGCTCATCTTCAACTGCTTCGATCTGGTGAGCTTCATTTCGACGAACATGACGCTGTTGCCGGGCGATGTCATCCTCACCGGCACGCCCAGCGGCGTGGGGCCGATCGAGTCCAGCGACCGCCTCGAAGTGCGCATTCAAGGCCTGGCGCCGCTGGTGAACACCGTGAAGTGAACTGCGAATTTCGAGTTCCGAATTGCGAAGTTCGGGTTCGCGCGTCTGGTCGCTTCCACGCGGTCCTGTTATTCCATGAAGGATCTTAAAGACCGGACTAAAGCGTTTGCGCGCCGTTTTCAAGGCCGGTCGCAACCTGCCTCGCACGGACGAGGTTCTGGTGATGAAGCGGCAGCTTCTGCGGGCCGCGTCCTCGGTTGCCGCCAACTACCGTTCGGC
This sequence comes from bacterium, assembly GCA_021780105.1. Taxonomy (GTDB): domain Bacteria; phylum Verrucomicrobiota; class Verrucomicrobiia; order Limisphaerales; family J093; genus JAJXZJ01. The sequence goes on along the minus strand of JAJXZJ010000014.1, from coordinate 24,351 downwards.
CTGTCGCGGGAAGTCGAAGGCGGATTTCCTCAGCAAGCTTTCGGTCGTCGAAGAGGAGGCCGGCGAATCCGCGCCGTGGCTGGAAATGCTGACGGAAGAACTTCACGATATCCAGGCGCCGCCGAATCCCTCCCTCGTGCCTTTGCTGACAGAAGCCAACGAAATCGTGGCCATCATGGTGGCTTCAAACAAAACCGCGCGTAACCGTCCCGACTGATCCTCCCTCAACACCCGCAACGAGAAATTCGACATTCGAAATTCGCCCTTCCTCATCATGCGCTGGTCCCAAACCTTCATCCCCACCCTCAAGGAAACGCCCGCCGACGCGGAGATCGTTTCGCACAAACTCCTGCTTCGCGCCGGCCTCGTCCGCAAGCTTACCGGCGGCCTCTACACGTTCCTGCCGCTGGGCGTGCGCGTGCTGCGGAAGGTCGAGCAGATCATCCGCGAGGAAATGAACGGCGCCGGCGCCGTCGAGGTGCTCATGCCCGCGCTCCAGCCGCCGGACATCTGGCAGCAGAGTGGCCGCTACGAAACCGCGCGCGACGTGCTGTTCAAGGTCAAGGACAGCGCCGGACGTGAGTGGGTGCTCAGCCCCACCGCGGAGGAAGTCATCACCAGCCTCGCCGCCGGCGAAATCAATTCCTACCGCCAGTTGCCGAAGAATTTTTACCAGGTCAGCGTGAAGTTCCGCGACGAAATCCGCCCGCGCTTCGGCCTCATGCGCGCCAAGGAATTCATCATGAAGGACGCCTACAGCTTCGACGTGAGCGACGAGGCCGCGATGGCCAGCTACCGGAAAATGTATGACGCCTATACGCGCATCTTCGCGCGGTGCGGGCTGAAGGCGTTTCCGGTCGAGGCGGACACCGGCGTCATTGGCGGCAACTTCTCGCACGAGTTCATGGTGCCGGCGGAAACCGGCGAGAACGAGGTGGCGTTCTGTGAAGCCTGCGGCTACGCCGCCAACCTCGAGAAAGCCACCAGCGGCCTGCCCAAAACGGCGGCCCGCGGGATCGGCGGAGCGGTGGAGAAATTTGCAACGCCGGGCGTCGTGACGATTGACGCGTTGAGCAGGTCGCCTTACGGCGTGCCGGCCAACCGGCAGATCAAGACGCTGGTTTACATTGCCGATTCCAAGCCGGTCATCATCCTCATCCGGGGCGACGACCAGTTGAACGAAACCAAGTTCATGGCGAAGACCGGCGCGATCGCCGCGCGGCCGGCGACGCCGGAGGAAATCGTTCCTTTGCTCGGCGCGAAACCTGGTTCGCTCGGGGCGGTGGTGAATGTTCCCGCCGGCGTGAACGTTTACGCCGACGAGCGTTTGCAAGGCGCCAATGACATGACCACCGGCGCAAACGAGGACGGTTTCCATTTGAAAAATGTCTCCCTCGAGCGCGACGTCAAAGTCACGGCGTGGTTCGATTTGCGCACCGTCACGGCTGGCGAACCTTGCGCGAAGTGCGGCCAGCCGCTCAAAATCCGCCGCGCCATCGAGGTCGGCCACGTCTTCAAACTCGGCACGAAATACAGCGAGAAGCTCCACGCGCTTTACCTCGACGAATCCGGCAGGCAACAGCCCTGCGTGATGGGCTGCTACGGCATTGGCGTCACCCGCACCGTGCAGGCAGTCATCGAGCAGAGCAACGACAAGGACGGCATCGTCTGGCCGGTGGCCGTGGCGCCGTTCGCGGTCTGCATCACGCCGCTGGGCGTTGCGCCGGGCAGCGCCACGATGCAACTGGCGGAGAAGATTTACGCGGAGCTGGGCGCACAGGGCGTGGAGGTCATCCTCGACGACCGTGACGAACGGCCCGGCGTCAAGTTCAAGGACGCGGACCTGATCGGTTTCCCGCTGCGCGTCGCCATCGGCGAGAAGTCGCTGGCGAAGGGCGAAGTCGAGTTGAAACCGCGCGGCGGCGCGTTGATGCCGGTGCCGGCGGAGGACGCCGTGTCACGGGTGCTCGCCTGGATCACGGCCAATCGTCAACCTTAATTCACCGCAGAAGTTCGGTTTCTTTTTGGCGCCGCTGTGCCGGCGAACGCACAGTTGTGTTTTCCCCCAGCCGTCGGATGGTTGCGTCAGCCTGAGTGCAGGGAGCGGCAGGCATCCCCATCAGGCCAAAGGAAGGATATGGGGTATGAAAACGGTTAAAACGGTTGGAAACGAATCCACGAGGGGGTTCACCTTGATCGAACTGCTGGTGGTCATTGCGATCATCGCCATTCTGGCCGGCATGTTGTTGCCGGCGTTGTCCAAGGCAAAAGCCAAGGCGCAAGGCATCCTGTGCATGAACAACGGCAACCAGCTCATCAAGGCCATGCACATGTACGCGGGCGACTACAACGACTTTCTGCCGCCCAACCCTGACGACGGCAATGTCACCCCTTACTATAATTGGTGTGGTGGCAATGTTGCCATTGGCGGACCGCAGGAGTTCGACACGGATATTTTCCAAGATCCAACACGGTGTTTGTTGTCGCCTTACACGGCCAATTCGATTCCCATCTGGCATTGTCCGGCGGATACCATCGTGGGCAAGTATCAAGGAACCAACGCCATGTATATGGGCCAGACCGTTTCCCACGCCCGGTCGTATTCCATGAGCCAGGCCGTGGGCACCAATCCCTATGTCGGCGGCAGCAAGACCGCCGTGTATGGACCCTGGCTGAATGGCAGTGATGCCGAGGCTAACAATCAGTGGCAGACCTTTGGGACACTGAGCAGCTTTAACAACCCTGGACCGGCTTCGACGTTCATGATTCTGGATGAGGACAAAAACAGCATCAACGACGCCGGGTTTGCGGTTGACTGTTCGACCGCGGAATGGATTGACTGGCCGGGCACCGCGCACAACATGGCTTGCGGCATCGCGTTTGCGGACGCCCATTCCGAGATTCACAAATGGATCGTGCCCAGCACGCAGGTGATCGGCGGGAACGTGGCCCGGAGGCCCGCGCCGGGCAGCCCGGACTGGGTGTGGCTGTCGCAGCGCACCTCGGCACTGCGCGCCGCCCAGTAAACACCCTGATCTGCTTTGACGATCGAAATTGCCGTCCGGCCAACGCCGGACGGCACGGTTCGCGTGGCCGGTTGAAACCCAGCCCTCTCCGGAACGAGGCGCGGCGGGCCAGGGTGGGGCCACGCTCCCGCGGAGCCGAAAACGCGTGGCTTGAAGCAGGCCGCGTGCCCCCCGCGCTGCGACGGGTGCCCCGGCTCGCCTTGCCGAAACCGTGGAGCGACGACTTTGAGCCGGCTTGAAATGCCGGTGCAGGCCGGCGTTCCGGCTTGGGGGTTCAATGCCTGAATTCTTGGGAAATTCTCTCCCCGTGAGAGAGTTGCGAGTGTGGCGCGCAACTTCGTTTTCCCCCATTTCCGTCCTTCCTTTCTCCCGTTGGATCTGGCAGTTTCTGCTTGTGGCCGGCGGGTAAAACGATTCAGGAACGGGGATTTGCTGTGCCAGCAAACGCACACTTGCCTTGCCCGTGCCGGCTTGTTAAGGTCGTAGGCGTTCTACAGTTACGGGCAATAAGCGTAACCGGGTTGTGGGCCGAGAGAAATTGTAAAAGACTATGAAAATCAATCAAATGTGTCGCCAGCGTCGAACGGGTTTCACCCTGATCGAATTGCTGGTGGTGATCGCAATCATCGCCATTCTGGCGGGTATGTTGCTGCCGGCCTTGTCCAAGGCGAAAGCCAAGGCACAAGGCATCCTGTGCATGAACAACGGCAACCAGCTCATCAAGTCCATGCACATGTATGCGGGCGACTACAACGATTTCCTGCCGCCCAACCCCGACGATGGCAACGTCACCCCCTACGGCAACTGGTGCGGTGGTCAGGCCGGTCCCGGTGGAGCGCAGGAGTTTAACACGGACATCCTCCAAGACCCGACGCGCTGCCTGCTGTCGCCCTATACCGCGAATTCAATTCCCCTCTGGCATTGCCCGGCGGACATGCGTATCGGTCTCTACCAGGGGACCAACGTCATGTATAAGGGCAAGAAGATCCCCTGCGCCCGGTCCGTTTCGATGAGCCAGGCGTGCGGCACCTTGGGTGTCAGCGGGCCGAGGACAGCCGTGTATGGACCCTGGCTGACGGGCAGCCACAATGAGGCCTACAATAAGTGGCAGAGCTATGGGAAATTAAGCGATTTCAACAATCCCGGTCCGTCCTCGACGTTCATGATCCTGGACGAGGACAAAAACAGCATCAACGACGCCGGCTTTGCCGTGTCCGCCCAGACGGCGGTGTGGATTGACTGGCCGAGCACCGCGCACAACATGGCCTGCGGGTTCGCCTTCGCGGACGCGCATTCCGAAGTTCACAAGTGGATTGTTCCCAGCACGAAAGTGATCAATGGAAACGTGGCCCAAAAGCCCGTGCCCGGCAGTTCGGACTGGATTTGGACTTCCCAGCACGTCTCGGCGCTCCGTTAATCCCGCGCCCTTGTTTTACGATGCCGTCCGACGAGAGCCGGACGGCATTTTTGTTTGCCGGCCGGCGTAACAAAAGCATGTTCAACCGCCGCGCTTCGTGGTTTAACCGCCGGCGATGTTTGAACTGCTGCAAACCGATCCCGCCTCCAAGGCCCGCCTCGGCCGGCTCGCCACCGCGCACGGCGTCATCGAGACGCCGGTTTTCATGCCGGTTGGCACCCAGGCCAGTGTGAAGGCGCTCGATCCGCGCGAACTGCGCGAGATGGGCACGCAGATCATCCTCGGCAACACCTACCATCTGTCCATCCGGCCCGGCCTGGAAATTCTCCGCGCTGCTGGTGGGCTGCACCGGTTCATGAACTGGACCGGGCCGATTCTCACCGACAGCGGCGGCTTCCAGGTCTTCAGCCTCGCGAAGATTCGCAAGGTCAAGGCCCACGGCGTCGAGTTTCAATCGCACTTGGACGGCTCGCCGCTGTTTCTTGGTCCGCAGGAGGCGATGGCGGCGCAACGCGACCTCGGCGCGGACGTCGCGATGGTGTTCGACGAATGCCCGCCGCACCACGCGCCGCCGAAGGAACAGCGCCTCGCCGTCGAGCGAACCATCCGCTGGGCGCGGGAATGTCGCGAGCAACCGCGCGCCGCCGGGCAACTGGTGTTCGGCATCGTGCAGGGCGGCGTCAATCCCGCGCTCCGCGAGGAATGCGCCAAGGCGCTCGTGGCAATGGGCTTTGACGGTTACGCCATCGGCGGCGTCAGCGTCGGCGAACCGGAGCCGGAGATGATGAAGGCGGTGGACATCACCGAGCCGTTTCTGCCGCCCGGTCAGGCCCGCTATGCCATGGGGCTGGGCACGCCGGCGCAGATCGTCGAGCTGGTGGCGCGCGGCGTGGACATGTTCGACTGCGTGCTGCCGACGCGCGTGGCGCGCAACGGCACGGCATTCACGCGCCGCGGCACCTTCGCCATCAAGGGCGGCGCGGTGAAGGCGGACTTCGGGCCGATCGAGGAAGGCTGCGCCTGTTTTGCCTGCGCCAACTTCAGCCGCGCCTACATCCGGCACCTGCTGAATGTGAATGAAATCCTCGGCCTGCGGCTGGTCAGCATCCACAACTCGCATTTCTACCTGCAGGTGATGCGGGAAATCCGCGCGCACCTGGCCGCCGGCAGCTTCGCCGATTTTCGGCGCGAGTTTGCCGCCCGTTACGTGCCGACCCGGCGCGTGCTGGCGGCGCGTGCGCTGGCGGAGTGAGCGGCGTTTTTTGGTTCGTCAACCCATTCCGCGGCCGATATTTTCACCCCGATGCTTTCGCACCGTGCCTGGACGCTGGAATCCGTGTTGCTGCTGCTGATGTGGCTGTTCACGGGACTGGCGGGCGTGTCGTTCGGCGCGTTGGGCGTGCAGCATCTCACCGCCGGATTGTCGAGGGGCGAGCAGATGTTTTATCTGAACCTGGCGGGTTCCGTGCCGGTGTATCTCTGGGCGGTGGGGTTGCTGGCCTGGTTCCTCCGCAAAAACCAGCTCGGCTGGGATGACGGCTTCGGCCTGCGGCGGCGCTGGGGTCGGGCGCTGCTGCTCGCCGCCGGCGTGGCAATCCTGGTGACACCGGCGAACCTGACGCTGCTGTGGGTGTCGCAAAAAATTCTGGAATGGTGTTCGATTTCGCTGGAGGTGCAGACCCCGGTGGAAGCGGTCCTGCTGGCGCCGGCCATCTGGCAAAAGGCCGTGCTCGGCCTGGTGTCCGTGGTGTGCGCGCCGGTGATCGAGGAACTTTTCTTCCGCGGCATCATTTATCCTTCGGTCAAGCAGGCCGGCTTTCCCCGGCTGGCGCTGTGGGGCACGGCGCTGTTCTTCGCCGTGTCGCACGCGAACCTGATGGCCTTCCTGCCGCTGGCATTTTTCGGCGTCGTGCTCGCGCTGCTTTACGAAGCCACGGACAACCTCCTTGCGCCCATCGCCACGCACGCGCTGTTCAACGCCTTCAACTACCTCTGGCTGGTGGTGGCGCCGGGCAACAGTTGACCCGCCATGAACGAGTTTGAACTGATTGCCCGCCTGACCCGCGATTTGCCCACGAACGCCGGCGTCGTGGTCGGTCCCGGCGACGATTGTGCCGTGCTCGACCTCGGTCTGTCCGGCCGCTGGGTGTTGTTCAAGACCGACGCCGTGGTCGAGGGCGTGCATTTCCTGCCCGCCGCGCCGCCGGAGAAAATTGGTCACAAGGCGCTGGCCCGCTGCCTGAGCGACGTGGCGGCGATGGCCGGCGAACCGCACAGCGCGGTGGTCACACTCGCGTTGCCGCCAAACTTCGATCCTGCGCGCATCGAGGCCGTGTATGCCGGCATGAACGCGCTGGCCCGCCGGCATGGCGTTGCCATCGTCGGCGGCGAAACGGTCACGAATCCGGAGCGGATGCTGATTTCCGTGGCGCTGCTCGGCACGGTGGAGCAGGGGAAGGTCGTCCGCCGCGCCGGCGCGCGACCGGGCGACGCGCTGTTCGTCACCGGCGAGCTCGGCGGCTCGATTCTGGGCCGGCACCTGGAGTTTGAACCGCGGCTGGCCGAGGCTCGCTGGCTTGCCGGACATTTCGCGCTGCACGCGATGATTGACTTGAGCGACGGCCTGGCCGGCGATCTGCGTCACGTGCTGGCCGCCAGCGGCGTCGGCGCCGAATTGCTGGCCGATGCCATCCCCATCAGCCGCGCCGCCCGCGAACACGCCCGCTCGCACACCGCGGCGAAACCGCCGCTCGCGGCGGCGCTGACCGACGGCGAAGATTTTGAACTGCTGTTCGCCGTCGCCAGCCGCGACGCCGTGCCGTTGCTCGACGCCTGGAAGGCGCAATTTCCGGCGCTGCGGCTGAGCTGCATCGGCAAGGTCACCGCCGGCCACACGCTGCTGTTGCGCGATCGCGCCGGCGCGAATCCGCTGGACCTGCATGGTTACGCTCACTTCACACAGCCCTGACGACACCGTGGCGGTGGGCGCGGTCTGGGGACGCGACGCGGCGGCCGGCTGGGTGATCGGGTTGAACGGCGAACTGGGCGCCGGCAAGACGCAACTGGTCCGCGGCCTGGCGCGGGGCCTGGGCTGCGCGGCACGCGTGCATTCACCCACGTTCGCGCTGGTCAACGAATACCGTGGCGGCCGGCTGCCGCTGTTCCACCTCGACCTGTACCGGCTGGCAACGCCGGAGCAGGTTCGCGCTGCGGGGCTGGAGGAATACCTGTTCCGCACCGAGGGCGTGACGGTGGTCGAGTGGTTTGAACGCGGCGGATTTCAGACGCCGAAGAACGAACGACGAGGTCCAGACTTGGTCTCCCGCCGGCGTTGGCGCGAAGTGTGGATCGAAATCGTCAGTGAGACAGAGCGGCGGATTGCCTATGAAGATTTTGGCGGTTGAATTCTCCTCTGAACGCCGGAGCGTCGCGGTGGCAGACGACACGACCGTGCTCGGCGTCGCCGCCGAAACCGGCGGCCGGGAAAGCCACGGATTGGCGTTGGTGGAGGCCGCGCTGGCGCAGGCCTGCTGGGAACGGGAAGAAATTGGGTTGCTCGCCGTGGGGCTGGGACCGGGCAGTTACACGGGCATTCGGGCGGCGATTGCGCTGGCGCAAGGCTGGCAACTCGCGCTCGGCGTGCGGTTGGTCGGCCTCGGCAGCGTCGAGTGCTTGGCCGCGCAGCTCCAGGCGTCCGGCGAGACCGGCCGGCGGACACTCATCGTGGACGCGCAGCGGAACGAGTTTTACCGGGCGGTGTATGAACTTACCGTGACCCAACGCACCGAAGTCGAACCGTTGCGGATCGTGCCGCACGCCGAAATTGCGGGTCAAATCGCCGCCGGCGAGGTGGTGGTCGGTCCCGAGGCCAGCCGGTGGTTTTCGGAGGCGCGCGCCTTGGAACCGGACGCAGCCATGTTGGCGCGACTGGCGGCCCGCCGTGACGATGTTGTCGCCGGCGAGCAACTGGAGCCGATTTACCTGCGTGAAACCAACTTTGTGAAGGCGCCGCCGCCGCGCGTGATTTGACGCGGCAGAGGTCGGATCTGGCCGGTGCCGATTATGAGGCCACCGGCGGTTCGATCACCACTTCGCGGACGGTGTCGGGATGCTGCGGGTCGTGAATTTGATCGGTGAACGAAACAGCCACGCCCAGCTCGGTGCCGGTGTTGAGCACCGCGTGTGGCACACCGGGCGGCAGCGTGAAGCGATGCGCTTCGTTCGCCGGAACCGGATAATCGTGGTCGCTCCCGTCGAAGCGCACACGGACCAGTGCCGGTCCGGCGACGGTCAGAATCTCGGTGGTGCGGCGGTGAAAGTGATTGCCGCGCACGCAGCCGGGCTTCGTGAGGACGAGGTGGACGTTGCGGGTGCCGGGGAATTCCGCGGCGTCGAGCGGTTCGCAGATCCAGCCGCGGGTGTCTGCGGCGCGGCGCAAAATTTTGACGGTGATTTCCATGCGGTCGGCAGGATTTAGTCCGGCGGCAGTCTGAACTTCGGGCACTGGCTCAGGAACTGCACGGGATTTTGATAAATCACGCGGTCAATCGCCGCCGCGCTCCAGCCGCGCCGGCGCATTTCGAGCGCCGTGCGCGGGATGTTCAACGGCACGCTCTCACCCCAGTCGCACGCGGAATTCATCCAGAGCCGCTCAGTGCCGCAAACGTCGAGGATGTCCACGGCGCGGGCGGGCGTGCATTTGCTGGTGGGGTAGAGCGTCATGCCGGCCCAGAAGCCGGCGTCGAGGACGAGTTTCACCGTGTGCTCCTCGACGTGGTCAATGATCACACGCTCCGGCCGGATGCGCGGCTGGTTCCGCAGCGCGTCAATCGTGAGCCGGGTGCCCTTGAGCTTGTCCTCCAGATGCGGTGTGTGGACAAGGATGAGCTGGTCATGGCGCGCGGCGAGTTCAATGTGCCGCTCCAGAATGGCCAGTTCGTTCCGGCTGTTTTTGTTCAAGCCGATTTCGCCGATGCCGAGGACGGTCGGCCGGTCGAGGAACTGCGGAATCAACGCGAGCACGTCTTTGGCCAGCCTCAAATCCTCGGCTTCCTTCGGGTTCAGGCACAGCCAGCAAAAATGCGGCAGGCCGAATTTGGCGGCGCGCTGCGGCTCGAAATCGGTGAGCTGGTGAAAATAGTCGTGGAAACCGGCCGCGGACCCACGGTCGAAGCCGGCCCAGAAGGCGGGTTCGCAGACAGCGGCGCAGCCGGCGGTCACCAGGGCGGCGTAATCATCCGTCGTGCGGCTGACCATGTGGGCGTGGGGTTCGATGAAACGCATACTGGGTTGATTGTCTATGGTTGATGGCGCTCTGGCTCACGCGTCTTGAGCGGCGCACGACGCAGACCGCTTAACATGCGGCCGAGCTTTTCAGTCGCGGCATAAACCTGTTTGCACGTTGTTTCCGAAAGTATGTTTTGCCGGCGCGCAATGAACGCTTGAGACGCGATCTCGAAAACCGAACCAGTGGCGGCCTCCACAAACCTGGCAAAATCAGCATGGGAGTTCCGCGAAGAACCCTCGGCCAGGTTGGATGAGATCGAGACGGCTGAGCGTCGCATCTGGTTGGTCAAACCAAACCGTTCCTCGCTCGGAAAGGTCTTCGTAACCGAATAAATCAAGTCCGCAAACACGATTGCCTCCTGCCAGACTTCAAGCTTTTTGTAGTTGAACATGGCAACGTGCCCGTGCCGTCCATCAGCCCCCTACCATCAACTCTTAACTCTGTTGGGCCACGCACCGATCGCACCCTTGCCTGGAGCCTTGGCCACCGGCTCGTTTGTCGGGTCGCTGAGTGCCAGCAGCACCTTCTCGGCACGCCGCGGGGCGCCGTCGGCGAGATGGCGCATCGCCTGACGGAACGCCGCGAGGCGGAAGTCCACGCCGCCGTCGGCGCGGTCCACGCGGTCAAGGAACGCGGCAACCTCGATGAGCTTGCTGCGGGCATCGAGGAAATAGAGGTCGAGCACCTGCTGACGAGTCATGGCCGGGAGCCTATCGCCGGGCACGCGGCGGAACAATCTCGTTCTTTCCGCCGGGCCACGCCGGCGGGTGAGGCGGGAGCTTGCAATTCTGCGGTCCGCGGCCCCGGCATGACGATTGCGCACGGCGCCCGTGCCAGCGAATGCGTTTTGCGGTCCGGCGTTCCGGCGGATTCAGGCGTCGGAAAGCCGGCTTTGTGCTTGTTTCGGGCCGGCGGTCTGGTAGGAACTGCGCCCGCGTGACCGCCATTCCTCCATTTCGTCTGGGCGTGCTGGGTTCGGGCAAAGGCTCGAATTTCGTGGCCATTGCCGAGGCGTGCGCCGCCGGCCGGCTGCCGGCGCAGGTGGCGCTGGTGGTCAGCGATGTGCCGGACGCCGGCATTCTGGCGCGAGCCACGGAGCGCGGCCTCGCGGCGAAGTTCGTTCCGCCGGGGAAGTTCCGAACCAAGCTGGACGAAGCAGCCGAGGCGGCTTACGTGGCCGAGTTGCGGGCGGCACGGGTGGACTTGGTGGTGCTCGCCGGGTTCATGCGGATTTTGAAAGGCGGCTTTCTGGGCGCGTTCCCGCAGCGCGTGGTGAACGTGCATCCGTCGTTGCTGCCGGCCTTTCCGGGCTTGGAGGCGTGGCGACAGGCGCTGGAATATGGCGTCAAATACACGGGCGTGACGGTGCATCTGGTGGACGCGGGCGTGGACAGCGGGCCGATCCTGGCGCAAGCGACGGTGACGGTGCGGGACGACGACACGCCGGAGTCGTTGCACGTCCGGATTCAACAGGCGGAACACGACGTGTATCCGGCGGCGGTGGGCGCGTGGTTGCGCGGCGAACTGGAGGTTCAAGGCCGCCGGGTGGTGCGCACGCCGGTGGCGGGAGGGGGTGCGGATGCCGCTTGAAAAAGCCGCGGACACAGCGGAAGGTTCCATTCCCGCGCCGGACTTGGAGCATCAATCCCGTCACGCGAGTGAAAACGTCGGACAAGGTTTACGTGCATTCCGCCGTCCGGCGGGAGGAACGCGCATCGAGACATGAAAACTGAAACCAAAGCGATTTTGCGCCTGGGCCTGCCGAAGGGCAGCCTGCAGGAGGCGACCATTGAGAAGATGGCGAAGGCCGGATTTAACATCACGGTCAGCAGCCGTTCCTACATTCCCTACGTGGACGACCCGGAGTTGGACATCCGCTTCATCCGCGCCCAGGAAGTGAGCCGCTACGTGGAACACGGCTTTCTCGACGCGGGCATCACCGGGCACGACTGGGTCGTGGAAAACGACTCAAAGATTCACGAAGTGGGCGAGTTCATTTTCAGCAAGGTCACGCGCCAGGCCGCCCGCTGGGTGCTGGCGGTGCCGGAGCATTCGCCGGTGAAATCGGTGCAGGACCTCGAAGGCAAGCGCATCGCCACGGAGGTTGTGAACATCACCAAGGGCTATCTGCGGAAGCACAAGGTCAAGGCGGAGGTGGAGTTTTCCTGGGGCGCCACCGAGGTGAAGGCGCACGAAATGGTGGACGCCATCGTGGACATCACCGAAACCGGATCCTCGCTCCGCGCCAACAAACTGCGGATCGTGGACACGTTGCTCACCTCGACGCCGCGGTTGATCGCCAGCCACGCCGCGTGGGCGGACGCGGTCAAGCGGCGCAAGATCGAGCAGATTGCGCTGCTGTTGAAAGGCGCGCTGGAGGCCGAGGCGAAGGTGGGGTTGAAGATGAACATCCAGCAGGCCAACGTCGCGAAATTGTTGCAAAACCTCCCCGCTTTGCGTAATCCAACGGTGTCGAGTTTGAGTCAAGCCGGCTGGGTCGCGGTCGAAACAGTCATTGACGAGCACGTTGTGCGCGAATTGATCCCTCAATTGAAGGCCGCCGGGGCCGAGGGGATCATCGAGTATCCGTTGAACAAAGTCGTGTATTGAATCAGCTCAGAAACAAACAGATATGGGTTCACTGAAAAAACGCCGGAAGGCCAAAATCAACAAACATAAACGACGGAAGAAGCTGCGCGAACACCGTCACAAGAAGCGCACCTGGCAGAAGTAATCTGCCGGAGTTCCGTTACCTGCGTTTCGGGAGCGCAGCCAGGCCGCAAGCAGGCTGCGCTCCGCTTTCTGGCGTCAGAAGACGAGCATGTATTCCATCCGTCAGCGGCTAACGTGTCTGTTGGGCGCCGGACTGCTGCTGGCCGGCGGGTGTGCCACCAACCGGCACACCGGTCGTTCGCCAGCGGATGCCGGCAACGTGTTGCCGGCCACGCCGCCCGGCCGGGCTGTCTTGACCCCAAAGGCGGACGCCTACGCGCATTACGCCAGCGGCATCGTTTACGACCAGCGCAACCAGCCGGACCAGGCCGATCAGGAATACGAGCAGGCAGTGGCGGCGGATCCCGGTAACGAGCAACTGGCGGTGGACCTGGCACGCCGGTTGATGCAGCGGCACGAAATGGACAAGGCCGTCGAGCTGCTGACCCGGTCCACCGCGCGCCGACATGCCACCGGAATGGTTTACGGCTGGCTGGGTTTCGCGCTGGACCAGTCCGGCAAGACCAATCAGGCCGTGGTTGCCTACCGCACGGCCGTCAAACGCTCGCCGCACATGCTCCTGGCCTATCACGGGCTGGCGCGGATTGATTTGCAGAACAAGCAGCCGCAGGAGGCGCTGAAGGTGCTCGATGCGGCGGCTCGCCAGCCGAAGGCCGACGCGGAGTTCCTCGTCGGACTGGCGCAATTCCTGGTCGCCACCGGGCAGACCAAGGCGCTCCCGGACAGCGAAACCAGGCCGCGGGTGCGGGCGTTGCTGCAACGCGCCGCGAATCTGAAGCCGACCGACCCGATCCTGCTCCAGCGCATGGCGGACGCCTACAAGGCCATCGGCGAAGTCGCCAGCGCCACGCGCCTTTACCAGAGCCTGCTGGACCAGCAGGCCGACGCGAACCCGGCCATGATCGCCGCATTGCGCGAACAGCTCTTCCAACTCTATTTCCAGAGCGGCCAGCGGGACAAGGCGGCGGCCCAGCTCCGCGAACTCCGCAACGCCGACCCCACCAATCCGCGCGTGCATTATCTGCTTGGCTCGGTCGCGTTGGAGGACCGGCGTTATGCCGACGCGGCAGCCAGCTTCCAGCAGGCCCTGGCGCTCGCGCCCGACCTTGAACCCGCTTATTACAACCTGGCCGTCGCGCAGATTTCGCTGCACGATCCGGAGGCGGCGCTGGACACGTTGAGCAGCGCGCGCACCCGGTTCAAACTGAATTTCCTGCTGGAGTTCTATACGGGCGTGGCGCAGGCCGCGGAGAAGCAATTCGACGAGGCGCTGAAGAGCTACACGTCGGCGGAATTGCTGGCCAAGGCCGCGGACCCTGCGCGCCTGGACGAAGTCTTTTATTACCAGCTCGGCATGGCCCAGGAACGCACGGGCGCGTTTGACGACGCCGTGAAGACCTTCCGCAAATGCATGCAAATGGCGCCGGACGATCCCGAGCCGTTGAACTACCTTGGTTACATGTGGGCCGATCGCGGCGTCAACCTGGAGGAAGCGCGCACCCTTATCGAAAAGGCGGTCAAGTTCAAGCCGGACGAACCGGCCTACCTCGACAGCCTTGCGTGGGTGCTCTACAAATTGAAGCTGCCGCAGGCCGCGCTGGAGCCGATGGAAAAGGCCGTCCGCCTGTCGGAAAAAGCCCCGGACGCGACGTTGTTTGAACACCTCGGCGACATCCGCGCCGCGCTGGGTCAGTGGGATGCCGCGCGGGACGCATGGCGCAAATCGCTGGCGCTGGAACCCAACGACGCGATCAAAAAGAAGCTCGACGCCGCGCCGGCCGGCAGCAAGCCCTGATATGGCCCTCCAGTTCACGCGGCATTACACGCTGGAGGAGGCCAGGGCCATGCTGCCCGCGGTGCGCGGATGGCTGGAGCGACTGAACCAGGCGCGCACCCAACTCGACCAGGCGGAGCGCCATCTCGGCCGGCGGCAGGACGCGGGGCGCGATCTTGGCGGTCGTTCCGTGGAGCAAAACGTCCGGCTGCATGCCGAGGTGATGGCGTTGCTGGGCGAGTTCGCGCGGCGGGAAATTCAGTTGCGCGACCCGGATCGCGGGTTGCTTGATTTCCCCGCGATGCGCGACGGGCGCGAGGTTTTTCTCTGCTGGGAGTCCGACGATGCAGACATCGGGTTCTGGCATGAACTTGACGCCGGCTACGCCGGGCGCGAGCCTTTGTGATTGCCGGCCGGCCGGCGACAAAAATTGAACATTTTTGCGGCCGGTGGTCTAATGAACAACCTCTTCGCGGAGGCGTTGAAGCGCTTGACCGCGCAATGAGGCTGGCCTTGATGGGATCACCTTCGCTCCGAAAGCGGCACGAAGGTGCGCTTTTTTAGGTTGTGATTGGCTGTAACAATGGAGCCTGACGCATGATTAAAGTTGAGAACCTGGTCAAAGCCTTCGGGCCGAAGGTCGCCGTCAACGGCGTGTCCTTTGGGGTCGAGCGTGGCGAAGTGCTCGGCTTCCTCGGTCCGAACGGCGCCGGCAAGTCCACCACGATGCGGATGGTGACGGGTTTTATTCCGCCCACCTCCGGCCGTGTGACGGTCGGCGGGTTTGACATGGACGAGAATCCCATCCCGGCCAAGCGCCTCATCGGCTACCTGCCGGAAAACGCGCCCGCCTACACGGACATGACGGTGCATGGCTTCCTCCATTTCACCGCCGAACTCCGCGGGCTGCGCGGCGAGGAAAAGAAAAAGGCCGTCAGTCGCGCCGTGGAGATGTGCTTCCTGGAGTCCGTGGTTTACCAGAGCGTGGACACGCTCTCCAAAGGCTACCGGCACCGGACGTGTTTCGCGCAGTCCATCATCCACGATCCGGAGGTGCTCGTGCTCGACGAGCCGACGGACGGACTGGACCCGAACCAGAAATACGAGGTCCGCACGCTCATCCGCGAAATGGGCGCGAAGAAGGCGATCATTTTCTCCACCCACATCCTGGAGGAGGTGGACGCGGCCTGCACGCGGGCGATCATCATTGACCGCGGGCAGATCGTCGCCAACGGCACGCCGCAGGAATTGCGCCAGCGGTCGGACCTCGCCGGCGCGGTGATGTTCAGCGTTCAAGGCACCCCGGCGGTCACGGTGAACCAGAAAATCCAGTCGCTGCCGACGGTGCGCAAAAGCGCGCTGCTGGCCGGCGAAAATCCGCAGGTCGTCGCGGTCCGCGCGTTTCCCCAGCCGAACACAAGGGACAGCGAGCTGGAGGCCAGCCTGTTTGAACTCGCCGTGCGGGAACATTGGAAACTGACGGAACTGAAAACCGAGGAAGGCCGGCTGGACGAGGTCTTCCGGCGCATCACGCTGCCCGACACGAAACGCTCGACCAAGGAGGAAACGAAATGACCACACACGCAACCACGCTCCCGGTGAGCGCGGCGGCCCCGCATCCCGGCTCGCTGGGCAACGTTCTGGCCATCGCCAAACGCGAACTCAGCGGCTATTTCGCGTCGCCGGTCGCCTACATTTTCATCGTCATTTTTCTGCTGCTGGCGGGGTTTTTCACGTTCAACGTCGGCGGCTTCTTCAGACGCGGCGAGGCTTCGCTGGAATCGTTTTTCGTCTGGCATCCGTGGCTCTATCTGTTCCTGGTGCCGGCGGTCGGCATGCGGCTGTGGTCGGAGGAACGGCGCCTGGGCACGATTGAACTGCTGCTGACGATGCCGGTGACCTCGTGGCAGGCGATCGTGGGGAAATTTCTCGCGTCCTGGCTGTTTCTGGCCATTGCGCTGGCGTTGACCTTCCCGCTGGTGTTCACCGTTGGCTACCTGGGCAGCCCGGATTACGGCGCCATCTTCTGCGGTTACGTGGGCAGTTTCATGTTGGCGGGCGCCTACCTCGCGGTCAGTTGCATGACTTCGGCCCTCACGCGCAACCAGGTGGTCAGCTTCATCCTGTCGGTGGTGTTCTGCCTGTTCCTGATTCTCGCCGGCTGGCCGCCGGTGACGGACATGCTCGTCCAGTGGGCGAAGCCGTGGCTGGTGGATTTTGTGGCGGCGTTCAGCGTGATGCCGCATTTCGACAGCTTCCGGCGCGGTGTGGTGGATTCGCGGGATGTGATCTTCTTCCTCTCGGTGATCACGTTTTCCCTGTTCACGACCGGCGTCATCATCCGCAGCCATCGGGCCGGCTAACCCGCGTCACCAGGGGCACTCAACACGTTTTCTCAGTCATGACGACGAACAAGCACAAATGGGAGCCGCTGATCTACTCCGGCCTCGGCGTGGCGGCGATGTTTCTGATTCTCGTGGCGGTGGGCGTCATCGCCGGCTCGGTCAAAACGCGCCTCGATTTGACGGCCGACCACCTTTACACGCTCTCCGGCGGCACGAGAAAAGTTCTGGCCAAAATTGACACCCCGGTCGAAATCCACTTTTTCTGGACACAGTCGGGCAACGACATGCCGGTGTCGCTCAAGACCTATGCCCAGCATGTCGAGGATTTGCTCGACGAGTATCGTCAGGCATCCGGCGGCAAGATCGTGATCAAGAAGTTCGACCCGCAGCCGGACTCCGACGCCGAGGATCTGGCCAAGCTGGATGGTGTCGAAGGACAGACCTTGAACGCCGGTGACCTCCTCGGCGGCGGTGGCGACAAGGTTTACCTCGGCCTCGCGGTGGTGTGCCTGGACCAGAAACAGGCGATCCCGTTTCTCGACCCCTCGCGTGAAAAGTTGCTGGAATACGACCTGACCCGCGCGATCGGCCAGGTGATCAACCCGCAGAAACCCGTGCTCGGCGTGATGAGCGGTCTGCCGGTGTTCGGCCAATACAATCCGATGATGGCGCAGATGGGTTCGCAGTCGCAGGAGCCGTGGGTTGCCATCAGCGAGCTGCAGCGGGACTTCGACGTGAAGCAGATTGACATGAATGCCGAGACGATTGACACCAACATCAACGTCCTGCTCGTCATCCACCCGGCGAACATTTCGGATCGCGCCCAGTATGCGCTCGACCAGTTTGTCCTGCGCGGCGGCAAGCTCATCGCCTTCCTCGACCCGCTGTCGGCGGTGGACAACCGCAATTCCGGAAACATGCAGAACATGCTCCAGCGCGCCGCGTCCGGCGGATCGAGTCTGCCCAAGCTGCTCAAGGCCTGGGGACTGGAATTCGACACGGCCAAGGTCGTGGCCGACCAGAACTACGTCACGCCCGTGCGCCGCGGCGACGGCGACCCCACGCCGGAGCCTACGTGGCTCTCGCTGACGCCCAAGGCGATCGACCGCAACGACGTGGTCACCGCGGAGATTGACAGCCTGTTGCTGCCGTTTGCCGGCGTTTTCACCGGCACGCCAATTTCGGGCTTGAACGAAACCGTGTTGCTCAAAACGTCCACCAACTCGATGCTCGTGGACAAAATGATGGCGCAGTTTGGCGGCGGCACCTCCATCAAGGACTTCGTCCCATCGGGCAAGGAATATGCGCTGGCCCTGCGCCTTACCGGCAAGTTCAAGACCGCCTTCCCCGACGGCAAGCCCGCCGGCGCGGCCGACAGCAAGGACACGGACGACAAGACCAAGGACGCGGCGAAAGCCGCCAAGAACGACGGCTCGCTCAAGGAATCCGTGAAGGACGGCGTGGTGGTGCTGGTGGGGGACACGGACATGCTCTACGACCAGTTCGCCGTGCACGTGCAGAACTTCTTCGGCCAGCGTCTCGCCAGTCCGTTCAACGGCAACTTGAATTTCCTCCAGAACGTCGTCGAGCAGATGGCGGGCGACAGCAACCTCATCGGGGTGCGCAGCCGCGCCGTGCAATCCCGGCCCTTCACGCGGGTGAACGAGATCAAGGCGCAGGCCGAGGACCAGTATCGGTCCAAGATTTCGCAGTTGGAGAAGGACCTGAGCGACGCCCAGCAGAAGCTCGGCGAACTGGAGCAGAACAAGGACAAGAACCAGCGGTTCATCCTCTCGCCGGAGCAGCAGAACGAGATCAAGCAGTTCCAGGCCAAGGAGGCGCAGACCAAACGGGATTTGAAGGAAGTGCGCAAGCAGCTCCGCAAGGACATTGACTCCCTGGAGAACCGCCTGAAGTGGATCAATATCGCCGGCATGCCGTTCCTGGTGACCGCCGCCGGCATCTCGCTCGCCCTCTTGAAACGCAAAAAGACCGCCGCCCAATGAACCGGAAACAACTCACGCTCATTCTCGCGCTCGTCGTCGTGCTCGGCGGGCTGGGCCTCTGGCTGCGCCAACGCAACGTCGCCTCCTTCCGCTCCAGCGAGGGCCGGATGGGACAGAAGGTGCTCGGCGACTTTGACGTGAACGCCGTCACCCAGGTCACGATCAAGAACGGCACCAACACGCTTGACCTGATCCAGAAGGACGCCGGCTGGACCGTCAGCCAGCGCGGCGGCTATCCGGCCAATTTCTCCGAGGTCAGCGATTTTCTGCGCAAACTCTGGGAGCTGAAAGTGGTCCAGTCGCAGGCCATCGGGCCGTCGCAGCTCGCGCGCCTGGAATTGAAGACGCCCGGCACCGGCGCCACCAACGAAACCGGCACGCTCGTCGAGCTGAAGGACAAAACGGGCAAAACCATCCGCGCGGTCGTCCTCGGCAAGAAACACCTGCGGCAATCCGGCGGTCCCACCCCGCTGGGTGGCGACGAAGGCTGGCCCGACGGCCGCTACGTCATGGTCGAGGGCAAGCCGAACGTCGTCAGCCTCGTGTCCGAACCCTTCAGCAGCGCCGAGCCCAAGCCCGACCAATGGCTGAACAAGGACTTCTTCAAGGTCGAACACGTCAAGTCCGTGGAGGTCACGTATCCGGTCACCAGCAATTCCTGGAAAATCTACCGCGACACCGAAAACGGCGACCTTAAGCTGGCCGACGCAAAGCCCGACGAGAAGCTCGACACCGCCAAGGTTTCCGGCATTCCCAATGCACTCGCATTCCCCAGCTTCAACGATGTGGTGGTGGACCCCAAGCCAGACCAGACCGGCCTCGACAGTTCCACCGTGGTGAAACTGGAAACCTTCGACCACTTCACCTACACCGTGAAGATCGGCAAGAAGAGCGGCGACGAGGCGTATTATCTCTCCTTTGCGGTCAGCGCCGACCTGCCCAAAGAACGCACGCCGGCGAAGGATGAAAAGCCCGCCGACAAGGAAAAGCTCGACAAGGCTTTCAAGGACGCAAACGACAAGCTGCTCGACAAGCTCAAAGCCGAGGAGGCGCTCAGCAAGTGGGTTTACCTCGTGCCCAAGTGGACGCTGGACACGCTGCTGAAGGACCGCCACTCGCTGTTTGCCGAGCCGCCCAAGCCCGCCGGCGCCACCAACGCGGTGCCGGCCGCTGTGTCTTCAACGACACCGATCAACCCGCTCGAACCGGCCGAAAGCACCACCAACGAGCCGGCGAAACCTTAGCCGCCGCCGCGCTGAAACCGGTTTTGCCGCCGGCTGATGTGACCTACTTGGGCCGCCGGAAGCGCGTCCGCTCGCGCAGATTGTGGTATTGCAGCGCGCGGTTCATCTCGCCGAACTCCGCCTCGATGGTGCGGATAAAGTTGTCGCAACTGCTCGCCAGCCCGCCCAGGGAAATCACGGTGTCGCGCTCGGCAAAATCGTCCGTCACCACCAGCACCTCCCCGAACGGTCGCATCCGGTGCGTCACGCGCTCGATGATGTCGTCCGCCGTCTGCCCGGCGCGCGAATAAATCACTTCCACCGTCTGTCGGTCGAACTCTGTTTTGGGCACTCCCGGTGGCGCGCCGGCGCCGTCGAAAACCACGGAGATCGGCGTGCCGCAGGCGTCGCTGTATTGCGTGAGGACGTAAACCAGTTCGTCCCGTGCTGCGGCCGAATGACGCGCCTTGCCCGGCGCCAAATCCGGCCACGCGTGCAACAGGCTGAAACCGTCCACCAAAATGCGCACCAAACCCATGCCGCAGCGTAGCCGCCGTCCGAAGCTCAGGCATCTACATTTTCAACCCGAATTCCGAAGTTGGGGAGCACACCCGTCTTGGGTGTGGCTGGACGCGTCGCGCGTCCAGCTCCTTGGCCACCCTTCGCGTGCGCAAATTGCCACACCTCGCACATCACTTTTGACCTATGATCAGCACGAGTTTTCCCGCACCGTTCGGACTGATTCGGATGACGCCGTCACTCAATTGCTGGCAGGAGCCGGTGTCGGGCGACAGGCGGACTTCATACGTTGTTCCGTTGTAATGATAGACGACGCGATTTGATGCGACCGTCTGCACGGCCGATTTCTGTCCGGCGCCGCCGACGAAATCCAGCGCCCAGCGCAGGGGCTGCCCTTGTCCGTCCACGCCAACGAAGGCGACGCTCGCTTCATCGCACACCATGGAAAAACTCCCGCCGCCGCGCAGGGGCTGCCGGATGCTCAGCTCCGTTGGATCCAGTTCCTTGACCTCCGGTGTGCCTTCCGGCGCCAGGGGCGAGACTTTGCCATCAGGCGACAGCAGGACCGGCCGGATACCGGCTTTTTCCGTTCCCGACCAGACTGCCGCGTCCATCACGGGCAGGGTTCCGTAAGTCAGGGAAGTTCCTGTCAGCGGCGTGATGTGCGTGGGCGAAACCACCTGTTCGTCGAAGCTATGGAGATCGCGGATGAAAAAGGCGTCGTTCTCCCAAAGCACGTTCAGGCGATAAAACCGGCTGTCGAACCAGACGCTTTTCCGGCCTTCGTGTCGCCAATCGTCCAATGCCACCACGGACGTTGCGGGCGTGAGGGCAAAGTGACGGTGGAACCATTCGCCCGCCTGCGCCAGCGTCTCCACCCGGATTTCGCCGGCCTTGGCCAGCTTCGCCACGAGCGCCACCTGCTGCGTCAGCCCCGTTTTCATCGCCGGCCAGCCGAAGGAATTCTCCTGCCCGACCTGCGTGAAGCCAAACGCCAAACACGGTTCGTGGACCAGATTGTTCAGGAACCACGCCGCCCACGCCGCCGAGCCGCCCGCCGCCGAATACACCGGTTCGAGCGTGAACATGCCGCGCACGCGGCCGTATTGGTAAATGGGATCGCTGCCCAGCATCCGGAACACCGGCACGTTGATTTGTCCCGCCCGCGTCTGGGCCGGCATGTAGGCGTTGAGCCGGCTGGGATAGTAAGCCTGGTTCCAATAGCCGCCCCACACCGTGTAGCCATCCGTCCCGATCTGGTCCTTGCAATTGCAGGAGGCCACGATGCCGTAACGCTCGGTCAGGTAGGCGAGCGTGACCTCGTCAATGAACCACGAACCCACCGTTTTCGGGTAATGGCCGAAGATTGCCTTGAAGTCGGCCATGTAAACGTCCACCAGCTTGCAGCGTTCCTCCGGCGTGTAGCCGGGGGCAAAACCGACGTTCGCCGCCGGGTCCCACTCGTGCTGCCCGCGCCATTTCAGCCCGGCTTTTTGCACGAGCGCCTGGGGAATCTCCCACCACGCGGCGATCTCGTCGTTCGTCCCCAACTGCGTCTTGAGCAGTTCCTGATACTTGGGGTTGATCAAGGCGTCGTATTGCAGGGCAAATGTCACCGGCAGGTTGGCCTGGCGGACCAGCCGGACCTCCTCCCGCGTCGCTTCTAAAAGCACCGCCTCGGAATCGGGGAGCCGGAAATCGCAATTGCGGATGAAATTATAGATCGTGACGATGCGCGGCGCGCGGGCGTCCGCCGGTTGGCCGGCAACGATGGCCGCGCCGGCATTCTCGGCCCCCGCGCGGGCGAGGGGAGAAACCGCCGTCGGCAACAGACAAAGTCCAAGGAATCCGGAAATCAGCCGGGAATGAACAGGGATACGCATAAAATCGTGAGATTGTCAGGTTTTCATGAAACGGAGACCAGACTCAACCGGGGAGCGCACGCGGCCTGCGTCCGGTTTCCGGCGCCCTCGCTGGAAATGACACTGGATTGGTAGGGCGGCGGTGCTCCGCCGCCCGACCGTGGCGCGCTTGGCCACACCGGGGACGGATGATCCTCCAACTCCGGTTTTCGCGTTGAACCATCGCGACGGACATGTTGCGAAGGACCGTAAGGCAGCAGCAGGTTGCGAAACAGGAAAATGTGCTGGCTGCTGGTTGCTCCGGTCATGGAATCGGCGTGCCGGTCCTTGTCACCCTATTTGTCGCACGCGGATTCATATCAACTTGACGCTCCGGATATCGCCGGGCGTGCTTTCGCCGGCGTCGTTGACGGCCGTCACCGCTGTAGCAGATCCTTCCTCATGGTTAACGGCGGCGTCCACGCGACTTGCCCATCGGCTGGTAGCTCGTTCAGGCGGCCTTCCCAATAATCTCCATCGGCGAAAACCACGACATGGCGGGCTGGATTATGCCAGGGTTGGCAGTCAGAAAGTAATTGCCACGTCGGGACGATTCCAGAAAGCCTGACGCCTTTCTCAAAAACGCCGCCCCAATTCCAAAGATAACCTCCATAGGCTCCATGATCGTCACAAGCCTCCATGCACTTCGCCCCTGGAACCCCGGGACAGCGAGGGTTCACCCGCCCTGGCCCATAGAAGAACCACTTCCCGTCCGGCATGAAGCCATCATGGTCATCGGCATACATCACCGTGGCCAGATAGACCTGTCGCAGCACCGATTGACAACTGACCCTTTTGGCGCGCTGGCTCGACCGACCGATGGCGACGAGAAGCAAGGCCGCAAGAATCGCCACCACAGCGATGGTGACCAACAATTCCGTGAGCGTAAATGCCGCGGCCCTTAACGGTGCATGCTTCGTTGCAGCGATTTTGTTAGGCATTACGGGTTTTGAGATAAGTGACGACATCGGATGCGTGGCGGTCAGGTGGAAAAATCGGATAAAATACATGCTCGATCATCCCTGAACGCGCAACAAGAGTGACACGGCGCAGTAAACGCAACCCGGCCACAGAAAAAGTTGGCAGTGAAATCGCGCCGGCCAAACTGAAAGCCTCGTCGCTCAGAAGATCGAATGGCAGGTGAAGCCTGTCGTGAACTTCTCGCTGATAATCCGTGGACTGCGAACTCAGGCCAAAAACCTCCGCGCCAAGAGAACGAAGCTCGGCATGATGGTCGCGAAACCCGCAAGATTCAGGCGTGCAACCGCGAGCGCCGGGAATCTCATCCCAGCCGGGTGGCAAAGCCACGCCAGGACGGCCCATCATTGGATATACATAAATCACCGTCAAGCCAGCCTGACAATGCAGGTTGATGAGGCGCCCAGAAGTGGCAAGAAGATCAATATCAGGAAGACTCTTGCCGGGGAGATGAACACAAGCGCCGTCGTCTTGAGGGACGGGTGGCAAGCCCCCGTTTGTTGATCCACTTGCTATGAGAGTTTTGGTTCATGGTTTTGGTTGTTCCGCGCTGGCGTGCGCAGGGAGGGGCGTAGCCCCGACCGGAGCGCGCCAGCGCGCGGCGAATACTGCCGGCGCCAGATAGTCCAGCGACGAATGCGGCCTCGCTTCGTTGTAATCCCGCCGCCACCCGGCGGCCAGGACTTCCGCCTCCAACAGGGAGGCAAATGCTTCGCGGTTCAAATGTTCGTCCCGCAACCGGCTGTTGAACGACTCCACAGACGCGTTCTCCCACGGACTCCCCGGCGCAATATACAGCGCGCCAATGGCGTTGGCTTTCAGCCACGCCTGCACCGCCTGGGCCACAAACTCCGGCCCGTTGTCGCTCCGCAGATGCGCGGGCGTGCCCCGCTGTGCGATCAGGGCCGCCAACACCGCGATCACGTCCCTGGCCCGAAAACTCCGGCGCACGGCCAGCGCCAGACATTCCCGCGTGAATTCATCCACCACGCACAGCAACTTCAACCGCCGTCCGTCCGTGGTCTGGTCGCTCACAAAATCGCAGCTCCACACCTCGTTGGGCCGCGTCGCCACCCGCCGCTGGCTGCCGTTCCCGCTCGTGCCCAAACGCCGCTTCTTGCACTGTTTGCGCGGCACTTTCA
>JAJXZJ010000062.1 GCA_021780105.1 bacterium | reverse complement strand
CGATGTCGGCTCATCGCATCCTGGGGCTGGAGAAGGTCCCAAGGGTCCGGCTGTTCGCCGGTTAAAGCGGTACGCGAGCTGGGTTCAGAACGTCGTGAGACAGTTCGGTCCTTATCCACTGTGGGCGAAGGAAACTTGAGGGGTTCATTCCTTAGTACGAGAGGACCGGGAATGACGCATTTCTGGTGTGGCAGTTGTTCCGTCAGGGGCATCGCTGCGTAGCCATATGCGGAAGAGATAAGCGCTGAAAGCATCTAAGCGCCAAGCTCATCCCAAGATAATGTTTCCCGGACGCAAGTCCCTAAAGACCCCCGGCAGACTACCGGGTTGATAGGTCAGGCGTGCAAGCGTGGCAACGCGTTTAGCGGACTGATACTAATCGGTCGTGCGGCTTGATCGCTTTTTCTCCTCTGGAGAAGGGCGATTTTGCTCGCGAATCTGTGGCTCTTGAGCCTGTGTGTAGTTTTCAGAGAACATCTGTTCTTTTAGCTATTTTTTGGTGACCATAAAGCGGTGGCCCGACCCGATCCCGTCCCGAACTCGGCCGTCAAACGCCGCCTTGCCGATGGTAGTGCTTGTAAAGCCTGCGCGAGAGTAGGTTGTCGCCAAATCTTTTTCATCGAGCCGAAATTCACATTTCGGCTCGATTTGTTTCTACGGGTCACTCCTCATCGGCGACTTTGGTCGTGTGGTGGCGGACATGTTGATCCCAGTCAGAAGTGTGATCAAATGGGCCTCTGCTTCGCAGAGGTCGTGCTTGTTGAATACACGCTAACGTTGTCAATGTAAGATGGGTTTGACGACGTCGGTTTCAATGGATAAGTGTCCATCGTTGTAATGGAAACAATGTATCGCTGGCTTTGTTTGTTTTGCCTGTTGGTATCGCAGGCAGAAATGCAGGGAATGGAGCCGGAGGGAATGCCGGTGGCGAATCCACAGACCGGCCCCGTAATTCGACTGTCGCGTGAGTTGCCCAACAGCCTCGTTTTGCCCGAGGATCCTCTGGAGCCTGCAAAGGAAAGTATTGAAGCTCGGGAACTTCGACATCGCCGTGTTGGGAAGCACCGTGCTGGCACGGTGATTATCGTTCGGTGCGGGGCCGGCGGAATCGTGCCGGCGAATTCGCTGGATGTCTGTGCGACACTGATGGATTACGGTGCCGACGGGGTGATCGTGGATCTGCGTGCCACGCGTGATGGTGTGCCGGTGGTCTTCAGTGACGCATCTCTGGAACGATTGACCGAAGGATTTGGCACGCCGGAGCAGTTCAGATACCGCGAGTTGCTTACGTTGCACGGGCGGCGTGCCTTTGGACGCCCACTTTTTTTGCGGCCGTTGACTTTTGCCGCTCTGCTGAATCTTGCTCGCGAACGCAGCATGCTGCTGTGGGTGAACCTGCAAACACCGGGACTGGTTCCCCAGGTAAGGCGATTGCTCGACTTGGCCGACGGGTGGGACATGGTCGTGGCGGTTAGCGGCGCTGACGCGCAAGAGTTTGAGCACTGCCCGGACTATCGGCCGCTGACGACAAAGCCACCGGGCTTGATCCTTGACGGTCGCGACATGGACCCTGCAGCCGTGAAGCGTGCCTTGCTGCAACCGGGGCAGATTCTGGTGGTGAACGATCCCCGGGTTGCCGCGCAGGCGCTGGCACGACCCTTAATCCAGCCCATCCCATTTATGAAAACCTATCTCTTGACGAGCCGACCGATGGTGTTTGGCACTCCCGCCACCAACGAGTTCAATCCACTGGCTTATCTCCGGACCTCGACCAACCGGCTGAGTCTGCTCTCAACGGATGCGTTGCTGTCGCACCTCACCAATCGTCCGGCGCCGGCTACTCGATCCATGCAAACGTGGTCAACCGAAATGCGGGTTGTCGAGCGTGCCTGGATTGCGCAACGGCTTGGTAATGGAAGGCAGGCATCCATGCGCGTCGTCAGAGCATTGGAGGAAGTGATGCAGGAACCGCTTCACTCTGATGACCCTCTTTATCATGGAGTGGACGCGGCGGCGGCGGCGCGCGCGCTTGGACGGTTAGGTGCCGTCCGATCAACGCCGACGCTGGTCGCCGCGTTGCGCCGGTATGCTGCAGATGAGAGGCGGAAGAGTGAAGGCCCGGACGAAATCTCCATCGGCGAACGGGTGCGAACGGCAGTTTTTGAATCGCTCGGCGATTTGCGCTGCCGTGGGGCCAAGCGTTTTCTACAAACTTATGTCGGCCTTAGCGATGTGCGGGCACAAGCGTTTGGCCAACCGCATTTCGCGGAGGCCACGCGGGCATTGCTTCGTCAACGACTTGACTGGACCGAAATCGCATCGCTGTTGCGCAGCCCGAACACCACGGTTCGCGGCACAGCGATTCTGGAGTGTCTGGACGGTTACACCGAGGAACGCGGCATGGCGTTGCAATCCGCGGCACCCTGGGCTTTGCAACTGCCCCGGCCCATGCCTTGATCAATGTGTGCAAGCGTTTGTCGGTAGTGTCTGGATATGCGCGGGTGGCCGGGTGGCCACCGCGGCCGAATGATCGGCGACCAGTTCAAGGCGACCATGCTCATCCTGTCAGGCCAATACGGCTTGCACGACGGTGAGATTGAGATGCGCCTCTTTTTCAAGCGCAATTCGAATTAGGAAGGCGATTATGAAGCCGGTTGACAGCAGACTCTGATGGCTCTTATGCTGCCCGACGGGATGGTTCGCATGAAGCCACTGATAAGACGTAGGTTAAGTGTCGTGATTCAGGGAGTTTTGCTCTTGCTGCTGATCGAAGCAAGGGGCGGTTTGCCAACAGCCCTGGCTGGTTCCCTGCCGGTTCTCGATGCCGTTTCCGCCTTGGCGGACGGGGCGGCGCAGATTCGGGTTTCAGCCCAGCCGGGCACCAATTATGTGCTGGAAGGATCGGCGGATTTCACTCACTGGCTGGATCTCGCGGCGGCGAAGGCGGCCGACAACGCGGTTGACCTTATTGATCCGTTCGCTCAGGTCGGCCTCACAACGGAATTTTCGCCGGAACGGTTCTATCGGGTGCGGACGGGAACCGACGACGAAGTTCCTAGTCCCATCCATGCCACGATGCGCTTGGACGCCGGGGTGACCGTCACCGCCGAGGTGGACCTTGAGGGTGGTTCGCTCGCCTTGACTAATTCCGATGGCGTCATCTATCAATTGCAGTTTCCCAAGGACAATCCCGAAGACCTTGAAAGCGTCACGCTGACCGTGGCGACCCAGGTGAACGGCCTGCCCGTAAGCTGCCCATTGCTGGCGGGCATCAATCTAACGGCTGAGGATCCGGAACTGATCGGCGAGCTTACCTTGACCGTTACCCGACCCGGCGGCTTTCCGAGCGGTTCGCTCGGTTTCGCCTGCCAGGTGACGGGGGACGAATTCCACCCTTGCCCCACCCGGATATCCGGCAACCAGCTTGTTTTTCACCTCCACGACATCGGCGGCTTCGGGGTGTTGTTGACCGCGCCGGCCGACGCCGCTGCCTTTCAACAGCGTCCGCCCACCAGCTTGGAGGATCGGATCGAGCAAAAGGTGGCCTTGATTGCATTCGCTGCCGGCGGTGTTTCGGGCCGGTCCTGGCAAAGCCGGGGAGCGAGCAGCGTCCAAGACGACACGTATGCCGCCGAGTCGCAATTCCTGGACCTGGCGGTGGACGCCGAGTTGATCATGGCCGAGACCGACGAGGGGCTGTTCGAACTGGCAACGCATACCTACGCGGACTGGTATGCCCGTGTGCAGGACGAGGGCATTGCCGACCGGTTCGCCGACGGCATCGCCCAGGCCAACCACTATGTCGTCGCCGCCTTTGAAAACTCGATCAATCGCAAGGGCCAACGCTGCCAGCAACACGATCTGGGTCAGATTTTGCGAATGGTCAACGCGGGCCGGATCATGGGCTGGCAACCGTGGGCGCCCGCGTTCACCGCCGCCGTCAGGCAGGACTTGGAAGACACGATTCGGCGGTGTGGAACGTTCCAGATGGATTTTGACAGTCTGATGATCAACACCTCCACCGCCGGAGTCGAGCGATCCAGGACCCACGCTGACGTCACCCTTCAATTGGGCAGCCCGATTTCGTTCCTCACCGGCCAGGGAACGCTGGCATTCACCGAGGCCGTCCCGTTTCTGATTCCTGCGCCGTGCGCTCCGGTCACCACAACTCCCTCATCTGCGCCCTTCAGCATTCCCTACTGCCGGCTACACCTGCAAATGGTGCCCGGCAACTGGGCGCCGACCAACCACTGGCGGTTCGAGGATGCCCGCGTTGATTTCATTCTACCCGTGGTTCATGAGGGTTTTTACGTTATCTGTGACGGCGTGTGGGTTGATATGCCGGACTTCTGGTACCCGGAGTTTGGCGCGGCCCATACTGATGAATTAACCGCCGTCACCCCCCCTGGCTCACTGCCGGAAGCCGTATTCCAAATCACCGGCTGGACGCCCGTCGGCGGCGCGGTCATCGCCACCAAGAGCTACGAGCGTTCAACGCAATTCAACGGCGGCTCCGTGGAGGAGCAAACCACACTGACACTGCGCCACACGCCGATGCCGTAGCTGTCCGGTTTCCCGGCGTGCCGCCTTGTGAAGGCGGCAGAAGCGGTAGCATCTGTGCTTCCGTGTGCGAAGCCGTTGACGTTGTCGGCTCTCCTCCGGGTAAGCGAGCGTGTCAACAGCCTTCGCGTCGCCGGTGGTTCCATTCACGGCTCGCCAAAACCGTGATGGCGTGCCAGACTGCCACCATCGGCAGTGAAAGTGTCCATGCGCATGAAACGTTTCATCCTTTTCGGCGTTGCCGGTTGGTTCATCACGATGGGAGGACTGGTGGCGGAGGCAGCGGCGGCAAAACCGTTGAAGCTCTACGTCGCGCCTGATGGCAACGACGCCTGGTCCGGCCAACGAATCAAGCCTGATGCCGCCCACACGGACGGCCCGCTGGCCTCGCTGGCCGGCGCCCGCGACGCGGTTCGGCGTGCCCGCGCGGCCGCAGCCGGCAATTGGGGTTCCGTGACAGTCCAGGTCCGCGGAGGGACGTATTGGCTGGCGGAGCCGTTTACGTTGGGGCCGGAAGATTCCGGCACGGCGGAAGCGCCGGTGACGTTCGCGGCGTATCGCCACGAACGGCCGGTCTTCAGCGGCGGCCGGCGTCTCAGCGGCTTCCACCAGCGCGGGCCGCTTTGGGAGACGGAGGTTCCCGACGTGAAAGCCGGCCAGTGGTATTTCCACCAGTTGTTCGTGAACGGCCAGCGGCGGCAGCGGGCGCGCAGTCCGAACACCGGCTATTTCCGCATCGCCGCATTGGTGCCGGGGCCAAAGGATCCGAGCAGCGGCCATGCCGTGGCGCGGGACCAGTTCCAGTTTGCGCCGGGCGACCTGAGGCCTTGGGCGCGGCTGGGCGACGTGAACGTCATCCTCATGCACTCGTGGGAGACTTCGACTCATCCGGTTCAATCGGTGGACGCCGCGTCGAACATCGTCCACTTTGCGGCGCCGCTGAAGGAATGGTGGAGCATCGGTTATTGGGAGACGAACCAGCGGTATTACGTGGAAAACGCGCGCGAACTGCTCGACCAGCCGGGTGAATGGTATCTGAACCGCGACACGGGCGTGTTGAGCTACTGGCCGCTGCCGGGCGAACGGATTGAGACGGTGGAGGTGATCGCGCCGCGGTTGACAGAGTTGGTGCATTTTGCCGGCGACGCCGACGCGGGCCGCTGGGTGGACCACGTCACGCTGCGCGGACTCACATTCCGGCACAACGACTGGGTGCTCGATCCGCGCGGCAACAGCAGCACCCAGGCGGCGGTGGAAGTGCCGGCGGCCGTGATGGCAGACGGCGCGCGGGACTGCGCGCTTACGAACTGCGAGGTGTCGCACGTGGGCACCTACGGCATCTGGTTCCGCCGCGGCTGCAAGGATTGCCGCATCCAGCACAACCGGCTGTTTGATCTCGGCGCCGGCGGCATCCGCGTCGGCGAAGCGACGATGGCGAAAACCGACGCGGCCGAATCACAGCGCGTGCTTGTGGACAACAACCACATTTACGACGGCGGCCATGTCTATCCCGCCGGCGTGGGCATCTGGGTGGCGCAAAGCAGCCACGACCGGATTTCGCACAACGACATTCACGACCTGCTTTACTCCGGGTTGAGCATCGGCTGGAACTGGGGTTTGGAGACGAACCGCACCCACGACGTGGTGATCGAATTCAACCACGTTCACGATCTGGTGCATGGCGTGTTGAGCGACGCGGGTTTGATCTACTGCCTGGGTGTGTCGCCCGGCTGCGTCATCCGCAACAACGTTTTCCACGACATCTGGCCCTATGCGCATCCGGCGTTCGGCTGGGGCATTTATCTGGACGCGCAGTGCGGAAATTATCTGGTCGAAAGCAACCTCGTTTACAACACGCTCAGCGGCGGGCTGATGTTCAACAACGGCGGGTACGAACACGTCATCCGCAACAACATCTTCGCCCTCTCGGTGAACGACGCGCTGTGGCCGTTCCACGAACGCCGGCCCTGCGCGTTCCGCCGGAACATCGTGTACCTGACGGAGGGCGCTCTGCTCGTTCCCTACGGCGAGCGCTCACTCAACGAGCGCCTCGCCGCCAAAGAAACGCCCGGCGATTGGGACGACAACGTTTACTGGGACACGGCCGGCGCCGGACAACTGCGTTTCTACCATCGCACTTTCGCCGCATGGCAGGCGCTCGGCCTCGATCAGCACTCGCTCATCGCCGACCCGCAATTCGTCAATCCCACTGCCGCCGATTTCCGCCTGAAACCTGGCTCGCCGGCACGTTCGCTCGGCTTCCATCCGTTGGACCTCCGGCGTGTCGGCCTTTACGGCGATGCGGCGTGGGTCAACGAAGCCAGCCACGCGAAGTGCCGGCCGACGCCGCTGCCGGCGCCAACCCCGCCTTAAGCTCTTTCCACATCCACGCGCCAGCCACTACTGTGAGGGGAAACGCACAGTTGACGGAACGGGCGGCAAGTCTAGGATGACCAACCAATAAGCGCGTATGAAAAGCAAAATGAACCGACGTGCGCACGGGTTTACGCTCATCGAGTTGCTGGTGGTCATTGCGATCATTGCGATTCTCGCCGGGATGCTCCTGCCGGCTCTGAGCAAGGCCAAGGCCAAGGCGCAGCAGATCAAATGCCTCAGCAACACCAAGCAGCTCCAGCTTGCCTGGATCATGTATGCCGGCGACAACCGCGAGCACGTGGTCAACAACTTCGGCGTCACTGAGACGGAAAACTCCAACGCCTCCCGCAACCCGGATCTCCTGGGTCAGAACTGGGTCAACAACGTGATGACCTGGGGTGCCTCCGCCTCGGCGCCGGACACCGACAACACGAACATCAACCTCATCCGCATCAGCAAGCTGGCTCCCTACGCCATGACGGGGCCGGACATCTACCGCTGCCCGGCGGACCATTACCTCAGTGCAGTGCAAAAGGCCAAGAGCTGGAGCTACCGGGTCCGGAGTTACTCGATGAATGCTGCCTTTGGTATTTTCTCCATCGGCGAGGGCGGGGACAGCACGGCTCAAGGCATCAACTGGGTCAACAGCAGCTACAAGCAATACCTTTACACGACCGACGTCAGCCAGCCGTCCAAAACCTTTGTCTTCATTGACGAGCATCCCGACAGCATCAACGACGGGTATTTCGCCAACAACCCCGACGGCGCATCCACCTGGGGCGATCTGCCTGGTTCCATGCACAATGGCGGCTGTGCCGTGGCGTTTGCCGATGGCCACTCCGAACCGCATAAGTGGCTCAGCAGCAAAACCAAGGTCAAAGTGACCACCCTCGGTTACGGCGGCTGGCCGGCCCTCGATCCGCAGGGAAAGATAGATTACGCGTGGCTGATGGCGCGCACCGCCGAAAAGATCAAAGGGGTGGGACCTTACCAAAACGGGCCTTAGTCGTTGCGTTCCAGCGCCGATCACCCGGAATCACCGCGATGGTTTTCTTTTGCCTGACCGCCCAGGGCGCGCTTTCATCACGGGCATGAAGTTATTGCCCCTGGTTCTGTCCGCCGTCATCCTCCCGGCCGTCATGCCGCTCATGCCATCGCTGCGCGCCGAGCCGCAGCCGCCAATTTCGCTCTGGCCCGGCACCGCACCCGGCGACAAGGGCGATATCGGGCCTGAGAAAGACACCACCAAGCCCAGCGACGGGCTCGTCGCCGGCAAACCGGTCATCCGGCTGGGCAACGTGTCGCAACCGACGATCACGTTGTATCCCGCGCCGCGCGACCATAACACCGGCGCCGCGGTCGTCGTCTGTCCCGGCGGCGGGTATTACATCCTGGCGATGGATCTCGAGGGCACGGAAGTTGCCGAGTGGCTGAATTCCATCGGCGTGAACGCGGTGCTGCTGAAATACCGCGTGCCGGCGCGCAAGGACCGCGAGCGCTATGCCGCGCCACTACAGGACGCGCAACGGGCCATCGGCCTGGTGCGTCAACACGCCGCGGAATGGGGCGTCAACCCGCAGCGCGTCGGCATCATGGGCTTCTCCGCCGGCGGCCACCTTTCCGCCGCGGCAAGCTGCAACTTTGGGCGGCGGACCTACGAACCGGTGGATGCAGCCGACCAGACAAGCTGCCGGCCGGATTTCGCCATGTTGATTTATCCCGCGTACCTCACCATGGAAAAGGAGGGCGACAAGGTTTCACCCGAATTGACGGTGACCGCGAACACGCCGCCGACCTTCCTGGTGCAAACGGAGGATGATCCGATACGCTGCGAGAACAGCCTGTTTTATTATCTGGCGCTGAAACAGGCGAAGGTGCCCGCGGAGTTGCATCTCTACCCGACCGGCGGCCACGGCTATGGCCTGCGCCCGTCGAAGGACGCCGTCACCACATGGCCGCGTCGCGCCGCCCGCTGGATGCGCGGGCTGGGCCTGTTGAAGCTGCCGAACTGAGCGTGCCGGCAGCCGGCTAGAGCGCGGCTGGACCGGAGTCGGTTCCCGCCGCCAGTGGAGCGGCGGGCGCTGGCGCGGAGACGGGATGCCTGGCCAGCGGCAGCACTGCGGGATCGCAGGCGGTGATCGCCTCGATGCGGTACCGGTTGGTTTCACCGTTCAATTCGAACTGGACCTCCTCGCCGACCGATTTGCTCAGCAACGCCTGCGCAATGGGACTGAGGTAGCTGATGATGTGTTGGGTTTCGTCGAAGTCCCAAGCGCCAAGGATGTTGAACTGCTCGCTTCGGTTCCGGCCCAAATCCGTGAGGACCACATGCGTGCCGATGGTGACCACGTCGGTGCGCGGATTGGCAAAATCGGTGCCGCGCGCCCGGGCCAGCTCATCCTCCAGTTCACTCTTCCGCAGCATGAGCAACCGGTGCGCCTCCTTGGCGGCCTTGTATTCGTGATTCTCGCTGAGGTCGCCGTAGCTGCGGGCGATGGCGATGTCGCGCGAGTTGGCCGGCACTTTTTTCTGCACCAGTTCGTCGTATTCCAGCTTGCGGCGTTCGAGGCTGGGCCATGACACCATGAGCGAATTGTCCTGCCGCGTGTGTTCGCCGGTGATCATGCTCTGGATGACCGGGAAATTCTTGACGATCCGGGCCAGCAGCGACCGCTTGTCCATGTCGTCGAAGCTCGGCGAAAGTTGCAGCGCGCGGGTGAGGTCGCGGATGACTTCGATGTCCGCCGACTCGATCAACTGAACCAGCAATTCCTGGTCGTCCAGAATGTAATCACGGAGGTGGTTCGACTTCTTCTCGTTGAACTGGTCGCGCTCCATCGCGGTGAGCATGGCGCGGAACACTTCCGGACCGAGGATGTCGGCAAAGCTGTCGGAACGGTCCCGCGCCAGCCAGAGGAGAAGTTCGCTGCCAGCGGTGTGCTGGCTGATCATGCGAACGAGGGTGCTCTTGAGGGCGTCGAGTTTGCCGCCTTCCACCAGCAGGTGAACGCACTCGCCGCAGAGTTTCGTGCTGGCGAAATTGAGAATGGCCAGCAGCGCCTCATGCCAGATCGCCGGCCGGTGGACCTTGAACGACTGCAAGGCGCGGCGATATTTGGCGGCGGGCACGGCTTCCAGCATCTTGCCCAGGTTGTCCACCTGCGCCCACACGGCCGCCTCGTCCAGTTCGCCTTCCGTCGCAGGCGGCAGGCCCCCGGCGGCGCGCAAATCGTCGCGCATCCAGACCGCCTCCAGCGCCAGCGCGGGCATGGTGCGCTGGTGGGATTGAATTTCCGTGTTGAGCAGGGTCATGGCGTTCCCGACCGCGGCGGCTTTGTCCGGAACGTCAGCCAGGTTTTTCAACAGCTCGCTGGCGGCCACCAAGCGCGCCTTGAGACCTTTCGCGGCGTTGAAGTCGCCCATCAAACGGTCTTTGAGCGACACCTCGGTGGTCTGGAACACGACCGGCTCGCTCTTTTTCGCCGGCAGTTGGAAGTGCCCGTCCTTCTTCATCTCATGCTTGGCGGCGTCCCACCATTTCTTCCAGTCGGAGCTGATCACATCGGGCACGAGGTTTTTTTGTATCTGCTCCGCCGTGGCCTGGCCGCCGTAACTCTGAAGGACCAGCCGAATGAGGTCGAGGTGATGGAGAGCGGCCATTTGCCGGATGCCTTCGAGGTCCAGCGCCTTGCGGGCGAGGATGTGTTCGCGCGGGATCGGCCGCAGCGATTCAGCCGCAAACGTCAGGTCCATCGAATGATCGGGCTTGCCCTGGAAATCAATATGGAAACGGCCGAAAACCGTGTCCACCTGCTTGATCTGGCCGAAGCCCCAGCTCCGATGCTGGCAGAAACCGCACTCCACCAGCGTCAACAACGGGGCAAGGTGTTTGTGGCTGATTTTTCCGGCGGCGGCCAATTTCTCAAATTCTTCTCTCATATCGGTTTCCACTCGCATGTGCAGACGCGTTCGCCATTATTACGCAGTGCGGCTTCAAAAACCAAGAGAAATTGCCTTCCGCGTCCTGCGCCGGCGCGACGCCGGGGTGGACTTCGTCGAGAACCTGCTGGACGTCGAACTGTCAACGGCCCGGCTGACCGGGCCGGATCGCGCGCTCGTCCAGGAACTGGCCTACGGTGTTGTCCGCTGGCAGGCCGCGCTGGACTGGCTCATCGCCCGCCGCACCGGCGATCGCGACCAGAAGCCCGCGCTCCGCACGCTGCTCCGCCTCGGTCTTTACCAGATCTTCTGGCTCGACCGCGTGCCGGACCATGCGGCCGTAAACGAGACGGTGGACCTCGCCCGTCAGGCTGGATTTGGCCCGCAGGCTGGATTTGTCAACGCGTTGTTGCGCGGCTACGCCCGGGAAAAAGAAGCCACCCGCCGGCAGCTTGCGGATTTGAAATCCAGCGACCCGGCCGCCGGGTGGTCGCACCCGGGGTGGCTGGTGGAACGCTGGCGCCAACTGACCGACGCCGCGTCGCTGGCCCGCCTGCTGGAGTGGAACAACACGCCGCCGCGGACGTTGGCGCGCGTCAACACCCTGCGCTCGGAGGCGGGCAAGTTGCTCGAACAGTGGCGCGACGAGAACGTGGACTACGATTTCGGCCGCTGGGACTGGGTGCCGGAAGGCCTGGTTTTCGAGCTGAAGTCACATCCGCCGCTGGCGACGCTGCCCAGTTTCCGCGCCGGTGGGTTCTACGTGCAGGATCCAAGCACGTTGCTGGCGGCGCGTGTGCTGGATCCGCAGCCGGGCGAAACAGTGCTGGATCTGTGCGCCGCGCCCGGCGGCAAAACCACCTTCCTCGCGCAGCAGATGCAAAACCAGGGGCGCATCGTGGCCGCGGACAACTCGCCCGACCGTCTGACGCTGCTTCGCGAGAATTGTGCCCGCCTCGGCGTGACCTGCGTGACGGCCGTGGCCGCGACCGGGCTGGCGGCCGGGCCGGCGGCGCTCTTTGACCGCGTGCTGGTGGACGCGCCGTGCTCGAACACCGGCGCGCTGAGGCGCCGGGTGGACCTGCGCTGGCGGCTTCGGCCGGAGGAAATCGGGCGGCTGGCCGCGGCGCAGGCGGCTTTGCTGGATCGCGCCGCCGCGAGTGTGCGGCCCGGCGGCGTCCTGGTTTACAGCACATGCAGCCTCGAACCGGAGGAAAACGGCGGCGTGGTGGCCGGTTTCCTTGGCCGGCACGCGGAGTTCACCGTCGAAAACCGGCGGACGGTCACGCCGTTTGCGGACGGTGCGGATGGTGCTTTTGTGGCGCGATTTCGCCGCGCGCCGGCGGCGTGATTCCCGTGAGGCGGCCTTGACAGTGTGGCGTGCCTTCTTATTGTCGGCCGAGCGAGAATGAAACTCTGGTTCAGCCTGTGGATCGGCGCCGCCCTTTGGGCCGGGCAGGGCCGCGCCCAAAGCGCGCCCGCCGCCAGCGCCGCCGCGGCGAACGACAGCATTGTCAACGGCGTCGTCGCCATCGTGGGCGACGAGGTGATCACCCGGAAGGACTTGTTCGAATATCTGGACAACACGGTCAATCTCCTCATGGACCGTTACCGCTACCAGCCGGACGTGCTGCGGCGGGAGGTGGCCAAGGTGACCAGCGACGGTCTCGAGCAACTCATCGAGCGGAAACTGATTCTTCAGGAATACAAAACCGCCGGCTACGGCCTGCCGGAGAGCGTGTTTCAGGACGAGATCAAGCGGCGCATCAACGAGCAGTTTGGCGACCGCGTGTCGGCCGTCCGCACGCTGGGGCAACGCGGCCTGACGTTGGAGCAGTTCAAGCAGCAGGTGCGCGAGGATCTGATCATAATGCTCATGCGGCAGTTCAAGGTGTCCGATTCCAAAATCATCATTTCGCCGCACCGGATTGAGAAGTATTACGCCGAGCATCTGGAGGACTTCAAGGTCGGCAACGAATACAAGCTCCGGACGATCATGATCAACCGCTCCGGCAAGGAATCACCGGCGGCCGCCCGCAAACTGACGGACGAAATTCTCACCAAGCTCAAGGATGGCGCCGGCTTTGCCGAGATGGCCGAGATTTATTCCGAGGACACGTTCCGCGGCAAGGGCGGCGACCGCGGCTGGATCGAATTGGAAAAGGAGCATTACCAAAAACCGCTGGAGGACGCGATTCGCAGTCTGCAATCCGGCCAGCGCAGCGGTGTGATCGAGGCCGGCGACACCTTCTGGATCGTGCAGGTCGAGCAGGTCAAACCCAGCCACTACAAGACGTTGAGCGAGGTGCGCAGCGACATCGAGAGCACCTTGAAAGTCCAGGAACGCAACCGGCTTCAGAAACAGTGGGTGGACCGCCTGCGCGCCAAGTCCTTCGTGCGGTATTTCTAAATCGCCGGCGTCACGGCGGCGCGACGGTGAGGTTTCCCAGACGGTAGCGTCGCTGCCCGTCGTCGCCATCCAGTGGCAAGGCAATCTTCGG
The DNA here is from genome assembly GCA_021780105.1 of bacterium. Taxonomy (GTDB): domain Bacteria; phylum Verrucomicrobiota; class Verrucomicrobiia; order Limisphaerales; family J093; genus JAJXZJ01. Next base: position 22,271 of record JAJXZJ010000062.1, on the reverse strand, counting down.
GGTGCCGATGCGTGTGCCCACGGAAATCCACACGGAATAAGCACCGGGCTTCAAATTGACCGGGAGCGCAAACGCCGCCACCTCCGGCCGCGCTTCCGCCTGACCCGGCGCGGCCACCGGCAGGTCGCGCGCGTCGAACACCTCGTCGGCAAACACCCCCGCGATGCCGCCTTGCTCATCCTTCAGCGTAACCGCCGGGAATCCGCCCGGCAGACACGACGCCACGCCGGTGTTGCGCCATTGCCACCGCACCCGCCAGCCGGCGCTGGTTTTCACCGTCGCGGGCCACGCGGCTTCCACCAGTTGCAGCCGGTAGCCGAGCCGGCGGTTGATGCGCGCGATGGTGTCACGGTTCTCGTTCAGCTCCTCGCGCGGCCACCAGTGGATTGAGAGGTAGCTCGCGTGGTAGTCTTCCACCGCCTTGAGCAGCAGGTCGCCGCTCCACGCGCCGCGCGCCTTGGAGCCGCCGTAGTGCTCGTGCTCCAGGATGACCGGCCGGCGCGGCCAGAACTCCTGCGCCATGTCGGCGTGATACCACGAATGCGGCGGCGGTTGCACCAGGATGCTGTCGTCCCGCAGCGACACGCCCCGCGCCAGCGCATAATCCGTGATGGGGAAATGCCGGCCGGGCCGGGTGGGACCGGCCATGTCGTCGTTGATGCAGAGCAGCGTGTTTTTGAAATATTTCAGGTAAAGGTCAACGTGTCGCTTGCACGCGGTCAGCGTCTGCGTCTCGTTCAACTGGCTGCTGAAGCCCGTGTGGCCTTCGCCCCACATGCCGAACGAGCCGATGTCAACGAACGCCACGTTCGGATCACCATCGTATCGTCGCGCCATCGCCGCGAGGAAATGCTCCAGCTTCTGGAGAAACACGGGATCAAGGAAATCCGGGTCCCACAACGGCCCGCCGGGCTTGGGACCGTGGCCAAACTCGAAATCCACGCCTTTCGCGCCGGCGTCCTGCACCCACTTGGGCGTGGCGTAGCGCAGCCAGCTTTCCGAACAGGTCACCCGCAGCGCGATCTTTTTACCCTTGGCAATCCACCGCTGCGCCGGCGTGTCGAGCAACGCCCAGTTGAACTCCCCTTCCTTCGGTTCGACATAGGCCCACGGCACGCGCAAATACACCACGGACAAACCCGGCCAGTCGTCGAGCGTGTCGGCCGGCGCGAGGCGCGAGCCGTAGTTCTCCAGCATGTTCGAGTAGAAGGCGAAGGTCCAGCCCATGCCGGGATTGACCAGCGCGGCCCCGTTGTCCGCCGGTCGCACCACCACATCGCTGGTGGCGGCGTCTTCCGCCATGAGCAGCGGCGCTTGCAGTATCAAAACCAAGCCCAGCGCCAGCCGCCCAGCCAACGCACGCAAAATTCCCGTGATCATCGTCGTTGACGCGGAGCGTGCCACCGGCGTGCCGCGAAGGAAAGCCGGCAGAAGCGTCCGCACAAAAGCGACCGGCGCCGGACGGGCTAGGTTGAAACCGCGTTTTCCGCTCAAGAATGCAGCGCGCTGCTGAACGCGCGGAAGAAGCGTTCTACGATCGGATGCCGCAGACCGAGCAGTTGGAAGATGGCCTTGCAGGCCTCCTTGGCCCCGGCCTGGTCATACGCCTTGTCGCGCTCCAAAACCTCGATGAGCGCGGGCAGCGCCGCAGCGTAATCGCCCGCACGCACCGCGTTCGCCCCCGCGAGATAGCGGTCGCGCACCTTCGACACCGGGAGCGCCGCGGGCTGGTTGGGAAGCTGCGCGAGACGGGCCAGCGTGCGCAGCGCGGCAGCCTTGTCCGCCAGTTCGGCGTCAGGTTCCACCGGCTCCAGCAGCGCCGCGACGCGTTCCGGGGCGGTGGCCAGCAGCGCCTGGGCGAGCAGGAGGCGCACTTCGAGGTTACCCGGTTCGCTGGCGAGAATGGGTTCCAGGAGACCCGCGGCCGGCACGTTCGCGCCCTCGGCCAGCAGGCGTTGTGCTTCGGCAAGCTTGCCGGCGTTGGGCGAAGGCAGCGATTTCTCGATGAAGCGCCGGATTTCCCGTTCCGGCAAGGCACCGACAAATTCGTCCGCGACCGCGCCGTTGATGAACAATTTGACGGCCGGAATGCTGGCGATGTTGTAGGCCGTCGCCAGGTCCTGCCGTTCCTCCGTGTTGACCTTGACCAGCTCCCAACGGCCGGTGGCTTGCTGGGCAAGGCGTTCGAGCACCGGGCCGAGCATGCGGCAAGGCCCGCACCACGGTGCCCAGAAATCCACCAGCACCGGCATCTCCCGGCTGCGTTGGAGCACCTGCGAGTCAAAATCCTGAACCTCGTAACTCATGGGTGCCAGCCTACGTCAAGGTCAGGAACGAGAAAAGGCTTTCGCAACCGTTGTGCGATCTGACCGACAACGGCTGACTCGCTCCGCCGCGGCTTCATTCGGCCCGCATGAGTGTGAGCTTGCGCAGGTTGATGGCTTTCCAGGTGGCAGCGTCTTCCGGTTTCATGGTGATAGTTTGTTCGCCGGCCTGTTTGATCTCGATCTGACCGAGATCAAAGTCCCGAAACTTTCCCCAATCGCCGGTTTGCTCCACCTTGCCCGGAAATTGCCGGCCATCCGCCGCCAGCACAAAATGCGACTCGGAATTCACGGTTGCGACCGTGGCGCTGACCTTGAACGTGCCCGGCTGGGTGAAGCGCACCTTCCATGCGGCCCATTCGCCGCTGTTGTCCCAAAATCCGATGTTCGACTGGCCGTCGCGCGTCTCGGTGTTGATCTGGCTGCCGTGCAGGTCGGCGGCATCAGCGAGCAACGTCACGTTACCCTTGGCGTCGGGCTGGATGACTTCCGCGGTGGCCGCCGGCAGCGGCGCGGGTTTCAGGTCGCGGCCGCTGATCTTGAGCGTGCAGGCGAGGTCGGAAACCGGCTTCTCCGGCAGCGTGACGACCAGTGCGTCGGGGGTCTGCTCCCAACGAACTGTGCCGCGGTAGCCCAACAGCTTCACCCCGGTGATGCGGCCGGCCGGCGGGGCAAGCGAGCGGATGGTCATCTTGCCGTCCTCCGGCCAGCCCAACGCAAACGCGTAAAGCGTCTTGCCTTTGGTCGTGAACCGGATGTCCTTGGCCGAAAAACCGAAGTCCTCCTTGAAGGCGCCGCCTTTGACCTTCGCCGGTCCTTCGCCATAAACCAGCCACGGCCGGGTGCCGTAAATGGCCTGGCCGTTGACCTTCATCCAGTCGCCCACCTGGCCGAGCATGGCTTCGACTTCCGGATCGATCGAGCCGTCCGGGCGCTGGACGACGTTGAGCAGGAGGTTGCCGTTTTTGCTCACGATGTCCACCAGCGAGCGGACGACCCAGTCGGCCTTGCGGTATTTCCAGTGGCGGTTGTAGAACCAGTCGGCGATGGAGGTGTCGGTCTGCCACGGGTCGGGGTTGATTTTCGCCATGACGCCGCGCTCGAGATCCTCGATCCAGCGGCCGCCGGAGGTCTGTTTGCAGCAATAGACGACCTGGAGGTTGCCGGGGTGGTCTTTCAGGCTCGTGTTGTAGAGGTCGGCAATCATGTCGCGTCCGACATCGTTGCCGAACGGCACGCCACCGTCGGTGTAGAGAAGGTCAAGGTGGTAGTTCGCAATCAAGTCGGTGACGCGGCTATACCATTCCTTCTGCCAATCGGGGTTGGTGCTATACCAGGCGGTGTCACCCGGCGCCGCCGGTTGGTGGTAAAGGTCCCAGTATTTCGGGTCGGCGCCGTCGTAAGGCACGCCGGCCTTCGGCCCGGTTTTGTCCGATCCGTGGGCCACCTGGAACCAAGTAAAACTCGCGCCCATGTGCTCGGACACGCCAAAGCGCAGGCCGTATTTCTTCGCCGCTTTCTGCCACTCGCCGACGACGTCGCGTTTCGGCCCCATGTTCACGGCGTTCCAGCGGTGAAACTTCGAGTTCCACAGGTCGAAGTTGTCGTGGTGGCAGCCCATGCTGACGAAATATTTCGCGCCGGCCTTTTTGTAGAGTGCCATCAGACGGTCGGGGTCCCATTTCTCCGCCTTCCACAAGGGAATGATGTCCTTGTAGCCGAACTCGGACGGATGGCCGAACCGCTCAAGGTGGTCCTTGTAGTCCGCGTCGCCTTGGATATACATCCGCCGCGCGTACCAGTCGCCTTCCATTGGCACGGACTGTGGCCCCCAGTGCGCCCAGATGCCGAACTTGGCGTCCCGGAACCACTCCGGGCACCGGTATTGCTGGAGCGAGTCAAGAGTGCCTTGGAACGGCCCCGGGGCGACGGGCAACGGACCGGTCTTGGCATCCTGGGCCTGCGCGGTTAGCGCGAAGGAACCGGTCAGCGCGAGCAACAGCGCAGCGGCGAAGTGGCGGACGTGTCGAATCGTATTCATAAACTTGCCTGGCATCCAATCAATCCCATCATGGGTCGGAAGGAGAATGCCACACGTCCGGCAGAAAGGAATGCCGATTTGCATGGGCGTTCTTGACCTGCGGATGTCCATTTTTGACCGCTGAAGGGCGGCTCCGAACGCTGATCCGGGGCGTCGTGTGCGCGTTGCCTACGGACTGACTTCCCGCGCCCGGTAAAAGCTCTGCGCGTAGTTGGTCGCCGTGGGATCGGTGAAGTTCCACACGCCGTCGGCAAGGAGGTTGGTGGCCAGGCTGAACCAGCCGGCGTTGAAATTGTCCGTCACGTCCACGGCGTACTTCAAGCCGCGTTCGCCGTGCAGGATCAGGTTGAACTGGCCGGTGCCATCCAGTCCCGCCGTCTCCAGGGCAGGCGGGATGGTCGCGCCCGGCCAGGCGTCAATTTCGTAGTCGTCGAAAAGCATGTAGTTGTCGCCGGGCTGGGCCTGCACATGCAACGCCCACACGGCGTCCATGTCGCTCAGATCGCGCCGCGCCGCGGTCGTGGTGATCGGCTGCGAATCCACGACGACAGCGCCGTTGAGCATGGCGGTCCAGTCATTACGGACGAAATTCATGTAGATTTCCAGTTCGTAAAGCGCGTCGTTGCTGAAGGTGAAGCCAGTCGAATAAAACCCATTGGTATTGTCCAAGGCGTAGGCGATTTCCGCCGTCGCGTTGTCGAAATCGAGTGTGAAAAGCCGCTGGTTGTCGGTGTTGTAGGCGCTCCACCGGAAATCGTCGTATTGCCCGTTGGTCGAGTCCACAATTTGCATCAGCACGGCGAAACGGACGATGGCATCGCCGGGCGCGGGCACGGCGACATCGAACGGCTGCCACAAATTCAGGAACACATCCTTGGGAGCGGGCGGGTTGTAGCCGATGTAAGCCTGCTGGCCGTAGCCTTCAAAGAAATTCGTCACAATCCCGTTGCCGCCGGAACCGTCGCCCACCCACCCCAACTGGCCGCGAAGGTCAACGTTCTGGTCGGCCGGCGCATAGCCCTCCGCCACCTCGAAGCCGGTGTAATAAATCGCCTGCGCACCGGGTGCGTTGGTCGTCACCTGCGCAAAGGCCGCACCGACGAAGCCGCCCGCCAGCACGAGCGCCAACGCAAGGCGGCTCCACTTGGTCAGAACACTGCTGTTCACGGCGGTGATCCGGGGCGGCCAGTTAACGGAGCCGGCTCGAATCGCCACCGCGGCTGGGTGCCGGACCGGCATTTGCCCGTGGCGCCGTCGCGCTTGGCAGCGACGGCGCCGTGTAAGCGGGTGCCATCGGCGCGCTCGACCGCTGGGGAGCCGAGTAAGACGGCTCGGCCGACCGGACGGGCGCGGAATACACCGGGCGCGCGGGTTGTTGATAAGCCGGCGCTCGCGGCGTCGTCACCGGCTGCTGGTAATAATTCCGCGTCGTCGGCTGGGTGTTCGCAAACTTCGGCGACGTGTATCCGGACGACGGTAGCTCGAACTTGCGCAGTTCACCCCGGCTGGTCTGGTTGTTGGAGTAATAGCGCGGCGTGGGATCCGACCGGACGGGCGCGGTGTAGGCGGACGAACGGGGCGAGGTCGTTGGCGCGGTGAAGTTGCTGCCCCGCGACACTTCGCCGCGGCTGGAGAACGTTGGCGTCGAATACCGCGCCGGCGAATTCGGGTAGGACCAGCTCGTGCCGGCCGGCCCGGTCACGCGCCGGCTGGGCATCGGCTGATGGGCCACGATGCCGCTCGTGGGCGCCCTCTCCGCGCTGTGACGCAATGCCTGCGCGGGCGGCATGGGTCTGGCATCGGGCGGGATGGTCGGCCGGTAAACCGCCAGATCGTTGCCACTGCGACGCGGGAACGCGGTGGGTTGCGGACCGCCCGCCCGCGGCGGCAGGTCACGCAATTGCACCGTGCGGATTTCCTGCCGCGTGACGGCCGAGATGCGGCTGGGCGCCAGGCCGCGGTTCACCACGGTGTGGTTGTTCATAGCGTAGTCGTTGATCACGGTGGAGTGGCCGTAAAGGCCGGGCACTTCATGCCGCGGAACCAGATGGTGGTAAGGTCGCGGTCCGCAAAAGTCGTGGTAGTTCACGAACGAATAACAATTCCAGCCGAGTCCGAAGCCGAAGCCGACGCTGACCGGCGAGCCATACCACGTGAGGCCGACCCCGGCCGTCCAGCACGCTTCCGGCGGCAGCGGCGCCCAGCCGCAGTAGTCGCCATAAGTCCGCCAGGTGACCCACGCCGGTCCCCATACGGAGCCGGGCACCCACACCCAGCCGCAGGCCGGATTGCAATACCACCGGCCGTAGTGGAACGGCGCCCAGCCCCAGGAATAATCTGACTGCCAATACCAGCCGCTGGAGGTCCACAGCCATTGGCCATCCTGGCAGTAAGGTTGCCAACCGGGGTCCACCACCGCGCACGTCGGCTGCCAGCACCAGCCGTAGGCGGGCAGGCTGACCCAACTGCCGTAAGGCGCCAGCGCGTCATAGTAACTGCTGTAGGTGACGGCTGGTGGTTCAACCATGGTCGGCGGCGGCGCGGACATCGTGTCAACCGCCGCAGGCGCGGTCACCGGCGCCGCATAAACGGGCGGCGCGGCCTCGACCGCCGCTGAATTCGTGGAGGCCGCCGACTCCGCCGCCGGTGGCGGGCCGGCAGGAACACCGCTGGTTCGCAGCTCGTTGCCGTGGCGGAGCATGGCCGAGATCACCGTTTCCGACAAACCCAGGTCACGGAGATAAAGGATTTCGTCGGCGTTGAGCTGATACGCGTTGGGAGAGCTGTTGATGTATTCGAGCAGCACCGCGTCGCCGACGTGCGCCTGCGCCATGTCCACCACGGGATCCACGCCGGGCGGCAGCGCGGGCCGCTGCGGCGCCACGATGGCGATGGGCGCGTTCGTGCTGGCGACGGCAGCGCTGGCAACCGCGTTGGGGCCGGGCGTAACCGGCAGCGGCGGATCCACGGTGGGCGTGACCGGCTGCGCAGTGTTGGCAACCGGCGGCGCGGCGGGTTCACTCGCGCAGCCAGCAAGGCCGCCGGCGACGATGCATAGCAAAGCACCGAGAAAGACGGGAACGGCTTTGGTTTTCATAGGACTTGCCTCTGGGTTCAAGTTAGCACGCGCAGGAGCGGATTCAATCGCCGTCTGCCGCCGCGGCTCCGGACGGGCCGGGGCAGCCTTCGTGGCCGAGGAGATTGTTCGTCCAACGCACATACTGAATAATGGTTCAGTTTTGTTTGGCGGCCCGCTCCGATCCGACCGCCTTGTGGCCCGATCTGCCAGCCGCGGTCATCGAAGGTTTGACCCGTCCCCGGCCGGCCTTATTCACCGCGCCGTCCACGCGGAGTCATTCTTTGCGGCGGCACAAGCTTGTCCAGCGAGGGCGGGCCGCTCCGGACCACGCGCCCGCCCGCCAGACCCGGGCCGGCGGCGGGGAATACCGAATGGATGCGCCGGCATTTTCGCGTTGTTTTTCCGCCGCCGCCGCGCCATAAGCGCGGGCACCCGGCTGCCCAACAGCCCGAGGCCATGCGATTCCTGATGCTCAACTGGCGTGACCCGAAGAACCCGCTTTCCGGCGGGGCCGAACGGGTCACTGAAGGCTATCTCGCAGCCCTGCGCGAGCGCGGGCACGAGGTTTTCTGGTTTGCCAACGCGTTTCCCGGCGCCGCGCCGGAGGAGGAGATTTCCGGCATCCGCATTTTACGCGGCGGCGGCAAGGGAACGTCCATTCTCGCCGCGCGCAAGTGGTATCGCCGCCAGCCGTGGTTCGATCTGGTCATGGACCAGCACCACGGTCTGCCGTGGTATGCGCCGTGGTGGTGCGGGACGCATTGCGTGGCCTACGTCCACGAAGTGCTCGGCCCGATTTGGGATGTGTTTTACCGTTGGCCCACCTCGAAGTTCGGCAAGTGGCAGGAACGCGCCACGCACTGGCTTTACCGCAACGTCCAGTTCTGGACCGCGTGCGAGTCCACCAAGGCCGGCCTGCACCGGCACGGCGTGAAACGCGTTCACCTGGTTCCTTACGGCGTCCACACGGTGGCGCTGCCCGCACTCGAACCGAAACCGATCAGCCCGCCCGTCCGGTTGATCGTCGTTTCGCGGCTCGCGCCGAACAAGCGGATCGAGCACGCCATCCGCACCCTGCGTGTCCTGCGGGATCGCGGCGTCGCGGCGGAGCTGACCGTCGTCGGCACCGGCGACTCGGAAGCCATTTTGCACGCGTTGACCGCGGAACTCGGCCTGAACGGCCAGGTGACGTTCACCGGCGGTTTGCCGGAAGCAAAAAAAGACGAACGCCTGCGCGGCGCGCACCTGCTGCTGCACACGTCGTTGCGCGAAGGCTGGGGGTTGAATGTGATCGAGGCAAACGCGATGGGCACGCCGGCCGTGGTGTATCCGGTGGCGGGGCTGATCGAATCCACGCTGCACGGCGAGACCGGCATCGTGGCCGACGCCGAAACGCCGGAGGCGCTGGCGAGCGGTGTGCAGCGGTGCGTGGCGGAGCCGGAACGATACCAGCAATTCCGCGTCGCCGCGTGGCAGCGGGCCAAGACCTTTCACTGGAGCCGGGTGCTGCTGGTTGCCTGCGACTGGCTGGAAAGCCAGGCGCGCGGCGGTCGCGAATCCCGGCGCGGCTAAGGCCCGTTGTTCGTCGTGATTATCGGTGGAAAATCACCGCGATACCGTTCCCGCCGTTCCATGATGGCGAGCACGTAGGCGCGCGTGCCGGGAAAACCGATGTGCGCCAGGAACGCCGCGCTGTTGGTGGCGGCCGCGCCTTGCGCCCATTTCAGCACGTTGCCGCGGCCGGCGTTGTAGTCCGCCAGGGCGAAGGGCACCGGATTGTCGCAGCGCGTGTATCGCCGCAGCATTTTACGCAGATACCAGGTGCCGGCGAGCGTGTTGGTCGCGGGTTGAAACAGCCGTTCCTCCGAGATCGGATACACGCGCTCGGCCTCGGCCCATTCCTGCGCGGCCTCGTCCATCAATTGCATGAGGCCCACTTCGCCGGCCTTGCCGCGCGCGTCCGGGTTGAACCGGCTTTCGCGCCAGACGACGGCCTTCACCAGCGCCGGGTCCACACCGTAACGCCGCGCGGCGGCGAGGATCGGCCGGTCCTGGCTGTGCTCCTGCCGCCAGAGGCGCCACCAGGAAAACAGCGCGCTGGCGAGGAGCAAACCCACCAAAAGCAGCAACCAGCGACGCATCATGCGCGGTTTCTAATGGTCAAACGGCCCGGCGTCGAGCACGGAACCGCCGCCGGCCGGAAACCGTTGACCGCTTGACGACCCGCCGTCGAACTTCGACTCTCGCGCCGGCATGATCGCACGCGTCACCCTGGAAATCGCCCTCCGCAAGGAGTTCGATTACCTCATTCCGCCGGACCTCGCGGGCGAGGTGACGGTGGGCAGCCGGGTGAAGGTGCCGTTTGGACCGCGGCAGGTGCTGGGCTGCGTCACCGCGCTGGTGGCCGAGTCGCCGCACACGAATCTGCGGCCCCTCGCGCGGGTTGTCGGCCGGCCGAGCCTGGTTACGCCGCGCGTGCTCGAACTGGCGCGGTGGATGGCGGATTATTACTGCTGTCCGCTCGAAACCGCGTTGAGGAGCGTCCTGCCCGAGGCCGTCCGCCGCGAAGAGGCCGGCTGGCGCGAACGGCTGTTCGTCCGCGTGCTGCCGCCGGCGGGCGAGCCGCCGAAATTGACCAAACGCCAGGCGGAGGTGTGGAACGTGATCGAGGAATGGCGCGAGGTGTCGTTGCAGGAATTGCAGCGGCTCACCGGCACCACGGCGGAAACGATCCGCCGCCTGGAGGACAAGGGCCTTGTGAGCGTCGCCCCGCAGATTTCCGAACGCGATCCCTACGCCCATGAACGTATCCTGCCGACGCAACCACTGACGCTGAACGCAGACCAATCCGCCGCGCTGGCGAAAATCATGGCGGCGATGGACGGCGCTGCGAAGCGCAGCGAGGATGAAACACCGAGGATGGAAGGCGGAAAACGCGGGCCATCCTCCAGCTTCCATCCTCCAGCCTCGGTTTTCCTCCTGCACGGCGTCACCGGCAGCGGCAAGACGGAGGTGTATTTGCAGGCCATTGCCCATGCGCTGGCGCACGGCCGTGGCGCGATCGTGCTGGTGCCGGAGATTTCGCTCACGCCGCAGACGGTCGAGCGGTTCAAGGCGCGCTTTTGCTCCGGGCCGCTGCAAACGCTCGTCGCCGTGCTGCACAGCCATCTGTCGGTGGGCGAGCGCCACGACGAATGGCACAAAATCCGCCAGGGCCGCGCGCGGATCGTCATCGGCGCGCGGTCGGCGATTTTCGCGCCGGTCGAGCCGCTCGGCCTGATCGTCGTGGACGAGGAGCACGAGCATTCCTACAAGCAGGAGGAGGCGCCGCGCTACCACGCCCGTGACGTGGCCGTGCTGCGCGGCCAGCGCGAGGGCGCGGTGGTGGTGCTCGGCTCGGCCACGCCGTCGCTGGAGAGTTATTACAACGCCAGACGCGGCAAATACGCGCTGCTCGAACTGCCGGTGCGCGTGGACGACCAGAAGATGCCGGTGGTGCGCGTGGTGGATTTGCGCCAGGCGAACCGGAAGGAGAAGGGGCCGGCGATTTTTTCGCCGCAACTGCACAGCGCCATCCTGAGCCGGCTGGAACGCGGCGAGCAGGTGATTCTTTTTTTGAACCGCCGCGGTTACTCGACTTCGCTGCAATGTCCACAATGCGGTTACGTGGCCGGCTGCCCGCATTGCAGCGTCACGCTGACCTATCACCGGCCGCGGCAGACGCTGCTTTGCCACATTTGCGGTTACGAGGCCGCCGCGCCGGCCGCGTGTCCGAATCCGAAGTGCCGCCACCCCGGCATCCGCTACGCGGGCCTGGGCACGCAGCGCGTCGAGGAAACGCTCGCCCGCCTTTTCCCCCATGCCCGCGTCCAGCGCATGGACTCGGACATTCTCCAGCGCAAGGAGGATTACCGGCGCATCCTGGGCGATTTCCGCACCGGCAAAATTGACATCCTCATCGGGACGCAAATGATCGCCAAAGGGCTGCATTTCCCGAACGTGACCCTCGTCGGCATCATTCACGCGGACCTCAGCCTGCACGTGCCGGATTTCCGCGCCGGCGAACGCACGTTCCAACTGCTCACGCAGGTCGCCGGCCGCGCCGGCCGTGGCGACGTCGAGGGCGAGGTGTTCGTCCAGTCGTTCACGCCGTTTCATCCGGCGATCCAATACGCGCGCCGGCACGACTTCGCCGGCTTTTACGAGCAGGAAATCGAGTTTCGCGAGCAACTCAAGTACCCGCCGGTCACGCGCATCGCGTTGCTGACGCTCCGGGGGCGCAACGAGGACAAGGTGAAGTTCGCCGCCGACCATCTGCGCAGGGAGTTGGAGAAAACGCTCGCCGGCGGCGGGGACCTCATCCTCGCCGGCCCCGGCCCCGCGCCGTTGCTGCGGGCGGAGACGTTCTACCGCTACCAGCTCATGCTGCGGACGCGCCAGATGCGACCGCTGAGCCGCGCGCTGGCAAAGTTCGAGGAGACGCTCGCGCTGCCAGACGACCTCACGCTGACGATTGACATTGATCCGGTGGATCTGGCGTGAAGCCTCCAGGAAGACGAACACTGTCAGCCGCCGGCCTTCACGTTGGTTTACGGAGCCGGGATCAAACACACGGGACACGTCTCAATTCCGGTTCTGCGCCCGTGGCCGGCGATCGGCTCACGCCGGGCTTGCAATTCGCCTTTATCCAAACGAATCTCGCCGAGGAAACAACCTGACGCGGCCCGTCGTGAGTTGGGCCTTTGAAGATAAATGAGCACACCATCAGAGTTCGAGCTTGATCTCGACCTGCAATTGCTGCCGGCATGGGCGCGACAACCGTCCACGGACAACCGTTATGCCAAATTTGAAGGCGATTCCGAATCGGATCGCCCCGGCCGCCGCGACCGCTTTGAGCGGCGCGACCGTCCGCCGCGACGCCGTGACGCCGGCGGTGGACCGGGGGGGCCGGGAGGCCCGCGCGGAGACCGCGATGCGAGGTTTCGACCGCCCCGCCGGGATGACCGATCCCAGCGCCCGCCGCCACCCCGGGAACCCGAGATTCCGCTTCTGGAGGTGGACGTGGCGATCACGCCGGAGGAGATCGGCGTCGAGTCGCTGGCCAGGCAGATCCGGCTCACCGGCCGCGCGTATCCGTTGTTCGATATCGCGCAGCTCGTGCTCCAGAAACCGGAGCGGTTTCACGTCACGCTTTCCATCCGCAAAGGCCCTGAGGGCGCGCCGCTCCAGCCGTTGTTTGCCTGCTCGCTCGACGATTCCCTGTGGTTGAGCGAGGCGGAAGTGGTGGCCCACGTCCTGCGGAACCATTTCGCCACGTTCTATCAGACCGAGAAGGTGGCCGCCGAGCCGCCGAAAGGCACCTACACCCTCGTCGCCCAGTGCGGCATAAGCGGGGTCATCCTCGGCCCGCCCAACCTGCATGATTACCAGGACAAGCTTCGCAAACTGCACACCGAGCGCTTCGGCCGCATGCCGTTTGAGGTCTTCAAGTCCCGCGTGAAGATGGTGAAGGACGAGGCCGTCGTGAAACAGTGGGTCGAGCAACAGAGCTGGAAGACCGAGTTTGTCGCCCTGAACGTGCCGGAGGCGATCAAGTTCACCAGCCGTGACGAGGTGGAACAACATTTCCGCGAAACGTTTCTCCCCAACCTCATCAAGCCGGTCGAGACGTTCAAACTGCCGGCCGGCGTGCCGAAGCACATCCTGGCGCCGGCACTGCAAGGCCTGCTGCGTCGCGCGCTCGACGAGCAGCGGCGGTTTCCGCTGCGCGTGGCCACCGTGCTCAGCCAGCAATTCGCCCGGCACGGCCTGCAATTCTTCAAGGTCAACAAGACCGTCACCCACGTCTGTGTCGCCCGGCCGCATTATCTCGACCTGACGACGACCATTGTCTCCGACGGCGTGCGGCGGATCGTGGACTACATCAACAGCCATCCGGGCTGCACCCGCAAAAAATTGCTGGAAACGCTCGCGCCCACGCCGCCAAAGCCGCCGACACCACCGGCCGAACCAAAACCGGCCGAGCCGGCGCCTGCTGATTCCGCGACCGCCATTCCAGATGCGGTCGCGCCGGCGCCAACCGCGCCGCCTGCGCCGGTGCCCACGCCGGAGCAGACCTCCATCATCACCGACCTTCACTGGCTGATCCACCAAGGTCATGTGATTGAGTTCACGAACGGCCGGATGGAAACCGCCAAACAACCGGCGCCGAAGCCGCCCAAGCCGCCGACGCCGCCCAAACCGGCAGAAACAGCCGCGCCAGCCCCGGCGACGCCCATGGCGACCACGACGGAAACCACAGCTCCGGCGGTCGAAGCCACCGGCACGGTTGCGCCGGCAGAAGCGCCGGCTCCCGCCGCGCCTCCGGCGGCCAGCCAGCCGACGCCACCGCCGGAGAACGCACCCACGACTGAGAACGCAGTTCCGCCGGCGCCGGCCGCCAGCGAGCCAACGCCGCCGGCCGCTTGACGGGCCGCGTTTCTGCGGCATCGTCAGGCACGATGAGTTTACAATTCGTTGATTTGACTGCGCGCCCGCCGCGCAGTCCGCGCGTTCGTCTCGGCGGTTACGTGATTTTGCCGCGTTTGCTCGACAAGTGCCGGGCCACGCTGGCCGGTAAAAATGGCGAATACCATTATGCCTGTCCGCAGGACCAGCGGTTTTTCACATTTGCAGGCATCGCGGCTGAGGATTTGAAGGCTGAGGTGGCCAGGGGCAAAGGTGACGGCGAATTGCTCGCCTGGATCAGTGCGCACGCCGCGACCCCGCGCACGGACGTGGAAATCGCCGCGTGGTCGGCGCTTCAGGAGAGTCGCGGGCCAACCCTGCCCGACAGCCGGGATTACTTCAACGGCGAGCACCGACGCGTGGCACCGGAACGCGACGACATTGCCACCTGGTTTGACCTGCTGGATCTCGACGATTTCGCCTCGTTCGGCGGCACGCCGTAGCTGCGGGCAGTCGTTTGCCGGCTAAAACGTGCCAAGGCGGGTGGTTCAACCGGCGTGGCGTTCCGCCAGCCGGCGCAGGAAGTCGAACGTGAAAATGCCGGTGTTGTGGCCGTCTGCCCACATCGGCTGGACCGCGTAACTGCCCACGGTTTGCAGGCCGGCGAGCTGGAAGGATGCCGGCGTCAGTGTCTGCTCCGGGCCTTTGTGCAGGTGCCCCATCACGTCCATCTCGCCCTGGCAACCGGCGCAGGGACACGCCCGGCGCAACGCTTCCAAAGGTAGGTAACTCTCGCTGCCGTCGTCCCACTTGATCGCCAGTTCGTCGCCAATCGGCTGCATGTCCACCGGTCGCATTGGTGCATGTTGACGCAAACCGGCATGGCCGTCCACCCCCGGCGGAAGGGTTTTATGAATCAAGGCGCGGTTGCGGAAATCACCGGCCTCAATTCGCTTCAGCGAGGTTTGTTTCGTGGCCTGCCACGTCATGACGCGCGTGGAGCTTCCAAAATCATGGGCGGTCCCGGGAATCCATGGGCGCGCCGCCGGGCGGCCCGAAGTTTTTGGCGGCATCGTCGAGCACCAGCACCCAGTCGAGCATTTCGCCAAGGTCGGGTGGAACGAACTCCCGCGCGCCGGTGTTGGGGAATTCGCCGATGACTGTGGCTTCGCCGTTGCGCGGATTGAACCACCACGCCTTGACCTTCGGCCCCGTGACCTTGTTCATGTGGACGCTGAATTTCCGCCCAACTGGCGCATAAACCATCGCGTAGCTGCCGGCCGAGTCCCGCGTGGCGACAAACCGATACCGGCCCGCACCGGGCACAGCCGTCGGCACGCGGTCGGTGACGATGACCGAGTCGTCTGGAATGCGAGTCAGAAACGGACGCGATTCGAGGAGCCGGCGGGCAAATTGCATTTGGCCGGCGCCCGGCTGATCAATGGCTTGAAACCAGGGCATCAGCGGGTTGTTGACCGGGCTTCTGCCCGGCGCCCACATTTGCCAGACCGCGTGGTTGCCGTAGGTATGGCCGCACGCGCCGCTGAACAAATCCCAATACAGCGGACGGCGAACGTCCGCTGCGATGGAGTGGCCGAGCTTTTGGGCGTCGAAAGAAATCGGGTGATCCTCGTAAAGCGGCTCGCCATCGAGCACCGGTTTGACGGGCGTGCGGTCATAGTCCGCCCGCGTCTGGTCGTAGTGGCCGGTGAATTCGGCGGCGTGCCCGTTCTGGCGCATGTTGAAATCCAGCCAGCCGGTGTCAGGAAAATACTGTGCCGAACCGTTGGCGCCGGTGGGATGCAGCGTGATGAGGTGCGCGCCGCCGTCGCCTTCGCGCAGGCCGCGGGCCATGGCCTCCAGGATGGCCCGCTGCGTGTCGTTTTCGACCGGCCGGTCACCGCCCAAAATCCAGATGATGCTGGCGTCCTTGTAGCGACGGCCCAGCCACGCGCCGTAAACCGCGGCGTTTTGCGGCGTAAAAATCTCCGGGCCGACGCCCCACTTTTTGTTCCACTTGTCGCCCCACGTCGGCAACATGCCAAGGTAGAGGCCGAGTGCGTTGGCTTTCGCGACGATCCAGTCCACGTGCTGGAAATACGCCTCGTTCGGCCGGGTGGGGTCGTTGCCGAGGAGCGGACGCTGGCCGTAGGGATTGGGATCGTTCAAGCCGTCAAGCTCTGCCAGCACCACGGCCTGGATCACCGTGAAACCCTTCCGGGCGCGATTCTCCAGGTAACGGGCGGCGTCCTCGCGGTTGAGCCGGTGAAACAACTCCCAGGCGGTGTCGCCGAGGTAGAAGAACGGCGAGCCGTCCGCCTTTACGAGAAAACGGTGGTTTGCGCTGACTTTCAATTGTGGCAAGGCAGCGGGCCGGCCGGCCGGTTCCGCCGCGGAAAGCGACGTCACCGCGGCCGCCACCAACAGAAGCCAGAGGCAGTGCCGGGTTTTTCGGCGGCGTGAAAATTGATGAGCGGCGTTCAGGCCGGCAGGGTTGGGTGACATGGGCGAAGCACGGGGATCACGGATTGAACTGCGATTTCTTGTTTGCACCGAGGGGCGCGCTCGCGGCCCTCTGGATTTCTTGGGGAATAGCTTCTAATCTGCCACGCCCGCCGTCCAGGCCGAATTCAGCGGCCATACCGTCAGGGACTGGATGTTGACCGGGCCGCCTTCCGCTTTCACGGACAGGCCGTTGTCCTGGGGCAGAATAAATCGTGTGGATGAAAGTTCGCCCCGGTTGATGAACGTTTCAATGGAAGTGCGGTCCACCAGGATTTCCACCGATTTGATTTGGTCTGCCACCGGCGCCGGCGGGGTGCCCGATTCCAGGGTTCTGCCCGTCAGCATCACCGGGATGCCGCGGATATTGAACGTCAGTTTGGCGCCTTGCGGAATGCTGACTTCCGCCCGGATGTGGAACAAGCGTCCCTCCGGCTCCAGCGGCAACGTCGCACCGGCCTGCACCGTGCGATTCGTCCACGCGTCCTGGCCCCGGTGGAGCAGGGCAATTTCACGGATGGGTTCGCGAAACAACCGGGGACCGTTGGGCGTGCTGCGCAGCGTCAGTTCACAGGGGAAGCTCACCTGCTGGCTGAACGGCATGTCTGGAAACGACGAAAGCCGCATCCATGCGGCTTGAATCCGCCGGCCGTCGCCAGTTTCGGTGTTGCCCCACGTTTGCGTGGCGTAGAAGTTGGGACCGGTGTCACACGCAAACCGCGGGGTTTCCTCTTTGAATTCGGTGCCGTCAAAGCTGCCGATCGAGTATTTGCCGCTGCCCTGAATCAGCACCCATTTCATCTCGCTGCGGTTGCCGTCCACCGGCAGTTCAAAAAAGTCCGGACACTCAAAGCAGTCGCGGATGGGATGGTGCGCGTCCTGCCAATGAAGCAGGTTCGTGGAGGTCAAGATGTGATATTGGCCGTTCCCATACAACAGCATGACCCAGTGGTTGCCGGGCGCATACCAGAAGACCTTCGGATCGCGTTCCGGGAACTCCATGATGGGATTCTTTTCATAGTGCTTCCAGGTGCGCCCGTGATCCAGGCTGTAGCAGATGCACTGGGTGCGATTGTCGTTGCGCGACCAGAATGCCACCATCGGCGGCTTCGCCGGGTCCGGGGACAGCCCGGACGTGTTGTGATCATCCACGACGCAGGTGCCCGACTGGTCGCCGGTTTCGTTGGCTTCCTCCCAGAAGGCCGGTTCGAGTTCGGTCCAGTGGATGAGATCACGGCTGACCGCATGCAGCCAGCATTTCCACCAGCGTTGTGCGAAGAGATGATACTCGCCGTCGTAGTAGATCAGCCCGTTCAGATCATTCAACCAGCCTTCCTCCTTCGGCCCCGGATTGAGGCGGTTCATGGTCCATTGCCGCGCGGTGAAGTGAAACTGCGGGCGCAACGCCTCCCGGTAGAGCGGTCCCGCATCCACCGGCAAGCGCTCCGGGCTGTCGGTTTGAATTAGGTGATCCACGTTGATGTGTCCCCAGTCACCGCTGGCCTCGTCCACAATTTGCACCTGCGCCATCTGGCCGAGAAACCGGCGCACATCCCAACTGGCGGGCGCCAGACGATCACTCCGCCAGCCCGTCGCGCTGCGGACGACGTGGCCGCGAATGAGCAGGTTCAGACAGGTTTCATGCTCGTAATCGCCTCCGCCGATGCGAAAGGCAATGTAGGGCCGCACAATCTTGAACTCCGGCGAGGTGAGCGTTCCCATCGGCCCGTCGCCCTCGATCTCACTGCTGATGACCTGATCGCCGGCCGCGTTTTCGATTTCCAACTTGGGCAGCAGGCCGTCGCTCGCGGGTCCCAGGTTGAATGCCGTTCCGGTCGCCGTCCATGCGCCGTAGTTGGTGACGCTGAAATTGCCGATCCACAAATCGTCCGCGCAGGCACTGGCCAGGAAAGCCAGGTTGGCCGCCAAAACCAACCGCGTTAAGCCACGGGCAGTTGTCCGGAATGTTCTCATGGTGTTGGCTTCTCCAAATTTTTGATCAGGGACATGCGTCCGGCGAGCGTCGCGGATTCGCGCGAAACCGGCAAGCACTACCGCCGGTTCACCGGGAAACCGGGCGCAAGGGTGCTGCTCGACACTCCCGCCGGAGTGCCGGCTTCCAGCCGGCTTCGGACCAGGTTGCGAACGGCACGTTCCGATCAACCCACCACATCGCAAGCCAGCCAATACGAAAGGGAATTTGCAGTCACATTCGGCGGCAAAGCGAATCTGGTTTGCAGAAATTACTTGATTGAAAATGGAGCGAGCGAAGGGATTCGAACCCTCGACATTCACCTTGGCAAGGTGACGCTCTACCAGACTGAGCTACGCTCGCTACCGTCGAAGCGGGACGGAAACTACGGGAATCGTCCGCGTCTGGCAAGGTAAGTTTTTCGCCGCCGGCGTTGTCACCAGTTCCACCGCAAATCCGCCGGCGACGCGCCGCGTTGCCGCAGCGCCCTCAGGCTTAATGCGTCATGCCGCTTGGCCAGCCGAACGCCGCCGTCGTCCGTCACCAGCGCACAATGGTAAAACGCCGGCGGCGTCAGATCGAGCGCGCGGTAGAGCAAGAGCTGTCGCGCGGTGGACCGCAACAAATCCTCGCCGCGCACCACCTCGGTCACGCGCATCGCCGCATCATCCACCACGCACGCCAGTTGGTAGGCCGGCACACCGTCGTGGCGCCAGACTACGAAGTCACCGAAATCGCGGCCGGCGACGAATTGCTGCGCCCCGCACCGGTCGTCAACGAAGCTGATCGTCTCACCGTCCGGCACACGGAAACGCCAGTTGACCAGCCGGGCCGGGCCTTGGTGAGGCGTCAAATCACCCGCCGTAGTTGCGTCGTGCAACCCGCAGTTCCCGAATTCGAGTTTGCGTCCTTGACCCGCTTTCGGGCGGCAGGTGCCGGGATAAACCGGCTCGTCCTCGCCCGGATGCGGCGCTTGCGCCGCGCGCCGCACGTCCTGCCGCGAGCAGGTGCAGGGATAGACAAAACCGTCTGCCTGCAACCTCGCCAACGCAGCCCGGTAAAACGGCCGCCGCTCGCTCTGCGCGTAGGGCCCGGACGAACCGCCCACGTCCGGACCTTCCTGCCACTCGAAGCCGAACCAGCGCAAGTCCTCGATCATCGCCGTGACGAATGCCGCGCTACAGCGGGCACGGTCAAGGTCCTCGTTGCGTAAAATGAGCGCGCCGCGATGGCCCACGGCGCGCTGTTGCGCCGTCCAAAACGTCCGGGCGTGGCCGAGATGCAGGTAGCCCGTGGGCGATGGCGCCAGCCGCCCGCGATAGCCCGCCGCCGGCGGAGCGGACATCGAGGGGGGGCCGTGTGTCACGGCGGGCGCGCTCATTCCCACGCCAGCGCGGTGCGGTGTGCCAGTTCGCGCAGCCAGCGCACGGCGTCGGCCTTGGCGGTTTCGGCGTTGGCCAATTCCGGCGCAATACCCGCCACCTTGGTGAACGCCCGGCGCACGCGCTCCGCGTCATTCACCACGCCGCCGAGGCCGAGACACGGCACGCGCAGTTGCCGACACAACCGCGCCAGTTCGCCGACACCCTTGCCCATCGCGACCGTCGTGCGGTCAATCGCACCCTCGCCGGTAATGACGAGGTTCGCCGCGCGCACCCGTCGGGCGAGCCGTGTCTCGCGGGCGAAAATGCCGAAGCCGGATTCGAGTTGCGCGCCGGCGAAAACCCGCAGCCCAAAACCCAATCCGCCGGCCGCGCCGGCGCCGGCTTCCAACGCCGGGTCCTCGCGGAAGCGACGCTGCCTCCGCACGACCTGCGCCAACCGTCGCAACGCGCGCTCGGCCGGCGCGACATCTTCGGGGCGGATGCCTTTTTGCGGGCCGTAAATGTGCGTCGCCCCGCGCGCGCCGAGCAGGCGGTTGCGCACGTCCACGGCGACGATCAGCCGGCCGCGCCACGGGGTTTCCGGCGATTCGACAACGTGCGCCAGCCGCAGCAACGCTGGCCAGTTCGTGATTTCCGCGCCAGCGGCGTCGAGAAACCGCCAAGCCAGCGCCCGCGCCAGCCCGAAGCCGGCGTCGTTCGTCGCGCTGCCGCCGATGCCGATCAGGCACCGCCGCGGCCGGCGTTTCGCGGCGTCGCGCAAGACGACACCCAAGCCGAACGTGTCGAGTTCAAACGGATGAAATTTCCCCGCCGGCAACATGGCGAGGCCGATGACGCGGGCGGTTTCAATGATGGCGAGCCGGCGGCCCGGTTTCCACCACCAACTTGCGGTGATCGGCCGGTGCGCGGCGTCCACGGTGCGTACACGCTGCTCCTCGGCGCCAATCTGGCGGCCCAGCAATTCGCCGAAGCCGTCGCCGCCGTCGCTCATCGGCAGCGATTCGATCAGATCGCCGGGCCGGGCCGCGTGCCAGCCTTCAGCGATCGCCGCGGCGGCTTGTGTCGCCGTCAGCGTGCCTTTGAACTTGTCCGGTGCGACGAGGACGCGTTGCGTCGCCGACGCCGGAACCTTTGGCCGGTGGAGCGGACGCATGGGCATTCGGCAATACGCCGATTGGAGGACAAGCCGCGGCCTGACGCAAGCGCGGAGTGTGCGGGCTGGCAATCGGCGGCGGGCGGCGGCAAAGTGGCGGCGCGTGAGTTTTCCATTGGATCTCTATGGCGGCGCGATGCTGGGCGGCGCGGCGGTGGCGGCGGTGGCGTTGCCGTTGTGGCGCGCCTGGTGCGTGCGCACCGGGCTGGTGGACGATCCGGGGCACCGCAAAATCCACCACGAGCCGGTGCCGCTGGCGGGCGGGTTGGCGGTGTTCACCGGCATGTTGATTCCCATCCTGCTGGGCGCGCTGGCGCTGGCGCTGCACGGCACGGACACGGCGGCCGCGCCGGCGCTGACGCACGGGCTGGAGCGGCGCGGTGGGCAGCTTGCGATGTTGTTCGGCGGCGCGGCCGGGATGGTGCTGCTCGGCTGGCTGGATGACAAATTCGAGCTGCGCCCGGCGGTGAAGTTCGGCGGGCAGGTGCTGGTGGCGCTGGCGGTGGCGCTGAGCGGCGTGCGCGTCACGTTGTTTGTGCCGAGCGAACTCTTCAGCATCGTGGCCACGGTGCTGTGGATTGTCACCGTCACCAACGCCTTCAACTTCATGGACAACATGAACGGCCTGTGCGCCGGATTGGGCGCGATCGGCGCGTTTTATCTGGCGGCGAAGGCGGCGCTGGCCGGGCAATATCTGGTGGCGGCGATCGGGTTTCTCACCTTCGGCGCGCTGGCCGGCTTTTTGCCTTACAACTTCCCGCGGGCCAGCGCGTTTCTCGGCGACGCCGGCAGCCATCTCGTTGGCTTCCTGCTGAGCGTGCTGGCCATTTTGCCGCACTTCTACTCGAAGGAGCATCCGGTGGCGCTCGCGGTGCTGAATCCGCTGCTGATCCTCGCGGTGGTGCTGGGCGACATGGCGTGGGTGGTGGTGTTGCGCTGGCGGCTGGGCAAGCCGGTTTACGTGGGCGACAACAACCACCTCTCGCACCGGCTCGTGCGGCGCGGGCTGAGCCGCACCCGCGCGGTGCTGGTGATCTGGCTGCTGGCGGCGGTCACCGGCGCGCTGGCGTTCTGGTGAGGCGCGGTCAGTTCAACGGGCGCGTCGCGTGCGCCTGCAGCCAGAGAAGATCCTGGTTGTTCGGCGACGGCGCGAAGTGAAGGTGGTAGTTCACGATGTGCGGATCAACGGTCCGGCTGTCGCGCCAGACGTGCATTTCCTGGTGCCCGTCCGCAAAGGCGTTCACGCCGGCGCGGCCGTGGTAGCTGGCGGGCAGAAACTGGAACCGCAGCGGCGCGTTCATGAACACCCCAAAACACGGCCGGCAGATGCTGTCCGGGTTCACCTCGACGAACACCAGCGTGTCCGCC